>NZ_JAYMGY010000008.1:0-167026 GCF_037078445.1 Haloarcula sp. CGMCC 1.2071 | reverse complement strand
TTCGGAAGGTGCGACGGCGGGCATCGGGGGCCGTGGACGCCCCGACCGTGACCCAACCGACCGCCCGAGGCTATCAGGCCGATGGTCGGATGGGAGTGTCCGACTAAACCACGGGAAGCTTCGGGGCTTGACCCCGAGGCGGTTCACACCGTCCCGTCTCAGGCCGGGAACAGAAAGTACGGAACGACGAACAGTAACAGGAACATGAACAGGAGGACGAGGCCGTAGCCGGCGAGTGTCCCGGCGGCTGTCAGCCAGGCCGGATGATCGAATTGCTCGGTGAGGTGTGCCATACCGAACGATTCAATCGGGGACAGTATAGTGGTTTGGGAGCGGGGCGGGCACCGACAGGCCGAACCGCCGCAGTGGCTTGCTTGTGATTGATAACGGTAGTCTTTCAACCATCGGTTCAGTAAACTGGCAAAAATGTATATCGTCATCGTCGGCGCCGGTGATATCGGGTCGCCGTTGCTTGAAATCGCGACACCAGGCGGCAACGAGGTCGTTGCCATCGAAAGGGACGAGGAGCGAGCGGAACGTGCGTCGAGACAGTACGACTGTCTCGTTATCAACGACGACGCTCTCCAGTCTGGCGTACTTCCGGAACCCGCTCCACGCTTTCTTCGAGAGCATGAGCGGATGGACCGGGAGCGGCCTGACGATGGCGATTCACGAGCCCTCGCTCCCCCGCGCAGTTCAGTGGTGGCGGTCGTTCATCCAGTACGTCGGCGGCGTCGGCGTCATCGTCCTGACCGTCTCCATCCTCTCGCGGCCCGGCAGCGGCAGTTACGCGCTCTACCAGAGCGAGGCCCGCGAGGAGAAGATCCACCCGAGCGTCGTCTCCACCGTCCGAACGGTCTGGAAACTCGTCGTCGGCTACACGGTGCTCTCGTTCGCGCTCCTGTTCGGTGCCATCCTCGCCAGCGATAGCGAGTACGCCGAATCGCTGCCGCTGTGGGAGGTCGCCTGGCAGGCGCTCAACCACGCCATGACCGGGCTCACGACTGGCGGGTTCTCGGTCACGGACAACTCGATTGCGACGTACAACTCGCCGCTCGTCGAAACCGTTCTGTTGCCGATCATGATTCTCGGTGCGGTCGCGTTCCCGGTCCACTACGTCGTCTTGCACGACAGGCAAGTTCGCGAACTGGTGTCGGACTTACAGACTCGCTGGCTGTTCATCCTGCTCGCGCTCGGCGTCGTCGCGCTCTCGGTACAGAACGTATGGTCCGTGCCCGCGACGACCGAGGCGTTTGCCACCCAGTCGTTCCTGCCGTTTTCGGTGCCGATGCTCGACGCCGCACAGCTCGATGCGGTCCGGGACTCGACGTTCCAGTGGGTCAGCGCCCTCAGCTGTACCGGGTTCCAGTCGGCCCCGATCGGCCGCTGGCTCGCTGGCGGGAAAGTGCTCGTGGTCGGCGCGATGGTGCTCGGCGGCGCTGCCGGATCCACCGTCGGCGGCATCAAGATCATCCGCGGCTACACTATCGCTCGCGGCATCATCTGGCAGTTCTCGCGGGTGTTCCTCCCGACGAACGCGGTGATTACGGCCCGAATCGGCGACCGGACGCTCGACCGCGAATCGATGGAACGGGAGTTCAGCGAAGCGGCCATCGTCACGCTGCTGTGGCTCATCATTCTGGTGACCAGCAGCGTCGTCCTCACCAACGTCGCGGGTCCGGAGTTCGGCTACGCCGATGCTCTGTTCGAAGTCGCCAGCGCGCAGGGGAACGTCGGCCTCTCCTCGGGCATCACCGGCCCGTCGATGTCCCCGCTCGCAGAGGGGATGTTCGTGCTGAACATGTGGGTCGGCCGACTGGAGATCATCCCGATTCTCGTGTTCATCCGCGCCGGACTGTACGGGCTGGAACCGTAGTTGAGCGTTCGCCCGCTGTCTCTCACTCTTCGTCAGGGTACACTTCGCCGAGGAACATCCAGCGTGCCTTCGTTCCACCCTCGGGTCGGGATTCCTGTTTGACGTGGTAGAGATACGGACCGTGGGGACAGTCGTCACAGCCCTGCGCACAGGAAGCCAGCTTTACCACCTCAGTGTAGCCGTCGCGTTCGGTTGCCCGGATGATGTCTTCGTTGGGACCCGGTTCTATCGGCGACGCCGTCTCGTCGTGGAACTGCAGCAGTTCCTGCGCGTAGATGATCGTGTTGCGGAGTTCTTCAGGCGTCAACTCCGGTAGGTCCGTCGCCACCCGGTCCGGAACCCCCTCAGGTGGTGTCGGTTCGTCTGCAGGACTGGTCATACCGTAGTCTCCGTCGGGTAGGTACATAACTGAACTGCCAGCTAGAACTGCCGACGGAACGAGTCTCCCGCACTCACTCGTTCCAGAACGCCCCGGTAAATATCACGAACACCGGAATGATCTCCAGTCGACCGATCCACATCAGGAATATCATCAGCAGTTTGCTGGTCTCCGGGAAGAGTTCGTAGGTCCCGAACGGCCCCAGAAACCCGAACCCGGGACCGATGTTCCCGATGGTCGCCAGGCTTGCGCTGATGGCTTCGAAGACAGTCAGGCCGAGCCCGACACGGCCTGCATCGAGGAGGAGAAACACTGTCGCGACACCGAACGTGAGCAGGTACAACAGCGTGAACCCGTATATCGCGTTGATGACGTCCTCGTCGATGACCTGCCCGCCGAGCCGAACTGGTTTGACAGCGCTGGGATGAGCTGTCGTGAACAGTTGGCGTCGGATGCTCTTGAGCACGACCAGCCATCGGACTATCTTGACACCGCCACCGGTCGACCCTGCGGAGCCACCGATGAACATCGCGAACAGGAGGATTCCCTTTGCGGTGTTACCCCATTCGGCGAAGTTACTGGTCGCGTACCCGGTCGAGTTCAGCAACGAGGCGATCTGGAACGTGGCTTGCCGGAGCGAGTTCTCCAGCGCACCCTGTGTGATGCCACCGAGTTCGAGCGGCGGCGCGGACCCGGTAAAGAGCAGTCCCCAGAGGATGACGGCCACGCCGGCGTTCGCACCGAGGTACGCCTGTAGTTCGCGGTCCTTGAGGAAGGCGGCGTACTCGTCCTGTAACAGGAGGTAAAACAGCGCGAAGTTCATCCCGGCGATGAGCATGAACGGGATGACGACCCACTGGACGGCCGGTGAGAAGTAGGCGATGCTCTCGGCCTGGGGGGAGAACCCGCCGGTGGGCAGCGTCGTGAATCCGTGTGCGACGGCATTATACGCATCCATGTTCGGTGCGTAGCCCGTGTAATGGAGGCCGAGCAGAATGAGGATATACAGAAGGGTAAAGCCCAGATAGAACAGCCAGAGGAGCCGTGCGGTTTCGGCTATCTTCGGCGTCAGCTTCTGGAGTTCGGGGCCGGGCGCTTCGGATTCGATCAACTGCGCCCCGTTGACGGCCGCTTCCGGAAGAATGGCGACCATCAGAACGATGATACCCATCCCGCCGAGCCACTGGGTGAGCTGTCGCCACATCAACAGCGCATGGGAGTGGCGGGCAAACGAGATCTCGTCAGTCACAGTCGCGCCTGTGGTCGTAAAGCCGGACATCGACTCGAACAGCGCGTTCACGGGCTCACCGAGCGCTGATTCGGTCCCCCAGCCGGCGATAACGTAGGGAATCGCGCCGATAACCGCGACAGCACCCCAGGAGAGGCCGACGAACAGCAGCGCCTCGCGTGGCCCGAGTTCGTGACTGTCGCTGGCTTGCTCCAGCGCTATGCCGAGCGTGATGGCGATCGCGATAGAAATCAGAAAGACGACGGTATCTTCTCCGTACAGAAAACTGATCCCGAGCGGGACCAGCATTGCGACGGCGAGATACTTGATTACAGTGCCGGTCAGGGCGACACTCTGTCGCCAGTCGACGCGAACCGACATCACTGATCACCGACCATTAACTGACGCTCACACTCCCGATATGAAAAAGCCCCACGTTCCAACAGCGCTGCTTCCGACGGAGATACTCGGGAACAGCGCTGCTGTAGGGTTTTCCCTTCCGCAACGGAACTCGCTATATACAGACAGGTACCGGTCCGAGTGTTCCGTTGACGACGATTGGTTTTCCGAATTCGAACATCTATATTTAAATGAGGTTCGAATATGCGATATAAGTAGACACATTCTTACCGACCTATCTACTCCGTCTGTGTATGAACAGTAGCACCAACGAGACAACCACGGACATTCTTGCACATGTCTTGCTACCGGTTGGCAACGAGGACGACGCGCTTGCGACGGCGACTGCGCTCGAACCGTACGAGCCGGAGCAGGTGACGGCGTTACACGTCGTCGAGAAAGGCGAGGGTGTTCCGGACAAGACGCCAGTCGAGCAGTCAGAAGAGCTGGCGGCAGAGTCGTACGCGGCCGTCAGGACGGTGTTCCCTGACGCCGACGACCGCACCGCGTACGCTCGGGATGTCGTCGAGGCTATCTTCGATGCCGCCGAGGAAGTCGGAGCGAGCGCTATCGCGTACCGATCCCGCGGTGGTGGTCGCCTCATGCAGTTCCTCTCCGGTGATCTCTCGCTGAAGCTCGTGACAAACGCGGAGGTCCCAGTAATTGCACTTCCACAGGCGGACTCGAAGGAATGAGCGACGAAGAACTGGCGAAAGACCTCGGGCTGGTGTCGGCGATGACCATCGGTATCGGGACGATGATCGGTGCCGGTATCTTCGTCCTGCCCGGCGTGGCCGCGAACGCGGCCGGTCCCATCGTCGTCGTCTCGTTCGTCGTTGGTGGACTGATTGCGATGGTGAACGCGCTATCAGTCTCGGAACTCGGCACGGCGATGCCGAAGGCGGGCGGCGGGTACTACTACATCAACAAGTCACTCGGACCGCTGTTTGGCTCGATAGCCGGGATGGGCGACTGGATGGGACTAGCATTCGCCTCTGCGTTCTACTGCATCGGGTTCGGCCAGTATCTTGCCGTCTTCGTCCCGCTCCCCGAAGTCGCCTTTCTCAACCCGATTCAGATAGGGGCGCTCATCGCCGGGGCGATATTCGTCGCCGTCAACTACATCGGTGCCAAGGAGACCGGCGGCGTCCAGACGGTCATCGTCTTTATCCTGCTCTCTATTCTCACCGTCTTTGCCGTTGCAGGCTTTTTCGCCTTCGACTACGCGACGCTGGTGGGATCGGACGGCCTGGCGCCGTTCGGGACCGGCGCGATCCTCCCGGCGACGGCGCTCGTGTTCGTCTCCTTCCTCGGGTACGCGAAAATCGCGACCGTCGCCGAGGAACTCAAGAACCCGGGACGGAACCTCCCGATCGCTATCATCGGAAGTGTCGGTATCGTGACCGTCATCTACGCCATCCTCGTGTCGATGATGCTCGGCGTCGTCCCGTGGCCGGACCTCAGTCAGGACGCGCCGGTCGCACAGGCCGCGCAGGTCGCGTTCCCGGAATCCATCGGCCCGATCGGCGGCGTGGCCGCCGGTGCGGCAGCCATAATGACCGTCGGCGCACTGCTGGCGACGGCTTCCTCCGCGAACGCGTCGATTCTCGCCTCGGCCCGGATCAACTTCGCGATGGGCCGGGACAAGATCGTCACGAACTGGCTCAACGAGATCCATCCCAACTACGCCACGCCCTACCGCTCGATTCTGGTCACCGGCGGACTCATCATCGTATTCATCGTGTTCCTCGGTCGCGACATCGAGGTGCTGGCGAAGGCGGCCAGCGTCCTCCACCTCATCGTCTACGCCCTGATGAACGTGGGACTCATCGTCTTCCGCGAGGCCGACGTGCCGGAGTACGACCCGGACTTCACGGTGCCGCTGTACCCCATCACGCCGATACTCGGTGCGGTACTCTCGCTTGGCCTCGTCGCGTTCATGGACCGCATCGAGATTGCGCTGTCGGCCGGATTCGTCCTCGTCGCGATCGCATGGTACTTCGTCTACGCGCGCGGCAAAACCACACAGCAGGGCGTACTCTCCGACTACATCGGCAATCGCGAGGAACAGCTTCCGGATCAGGTGGTAAACGCCGCCGACGCAGTCGCACCGAACGGAACCGGGGGACCGACGATCATGGTGGCACTGGCGAATCCCCGCACCGAGAGCGCGCTCATCACCCTCGCGGGCGCGCTGGCGAAACACGAGGGCGGACGGGTGCTCGCAACCCACATCGCCACGGTCCCGGACCAGACGGCGCTCGAAACCGCCGCCGCGAATCGGACCCAGATCGACGCGACTTCCGAGAGCCTGTTGAACGCCGCGAAGGCCGATTCGGAGGCCTTCGACGTGCCAATTGAGACGAAGACGATCCTCTCCCACCGCGGTATCGAAGAGGTGTTCGACGCGGCCCGGACGAACAACGCCGACACCGTCGTGATGGGCTACGGCGGCACCCAGTTCGCCGGCGGTCGCGCCGAAGGCACGCTTGACGAACTGGCCCACGACCTGCCGTGTGACTTCCTCGTGCTGGACGGGCAGGACCTCGACCTCAGTGACGTCCTGGTTCCGACCGCTGGCGGTCTCTCGTCTGATCTTTCGGCGGAGGTCGCTAAAGCGCTCGAAGAAACCGTCGACGTGGCCGTCGACCTGCTCCACGTCGTCGACCCCGGCAAAGAAGAGAGCGGTCGCACGTTCCTGCGTGAGTGGGCGGCGGAACACGACTTGACCGACGCCGAGATACGCATTGAAACCGGTGACATCGAGGGGACCATCGAACGGATCGGCCGCGACTACAGCCTCGTCATCGTCGGCGCGACGGAACGAGGCCTGCTATCACGCATTGTTCGCGGCTCGCTGGTGTTCGATGTCATCGAGACGCTCGATACGCCGGTCCTGTTGACCGAACGGCCGTCGTCGCGTTCCCTCCGAGAGCGGCTGTTCGGCCGCGAATAGCGGGGCGCGACTGCGGTTCAGGCGTGGCCCTGTTCTTTCGCCCCGTCGCGGATCTTCTTCGACCGTTTGCGGACGCGTGAGACGTACCGTTCGATTTTCTCCGGTTTCTCGCCGTAGAACGACGCGGCCCAGTGGACGTCAACGCCGTCCTGTGTGAGGAAGTAGGCGACCAGCGTATCACGGCCGGCCTGTATGACCGTCGGCGGCACGCCTCGGTCGCCGGTCCCGGCCTCCTGGAATCCGTTCACGTCGAAGTACACGTCGGCGTACAGCGTCGCCATCTCGGGGTCGGCGAACTCGACTCCCCGGTGGTCCGGGGCCTCGAATCGGTAGCGTGTGTCGCCGTCGTCTGGCGTCCGTTCGACGATGCGTACGTCGAGGATGTACTCGCGGTAGGGCGAGCGGTCCGTCGGTGCAGCGGCGGTGTCTGGTTGTGGCATGGATAGGTTGGACTGGTCTACGGTCATCGGCTCGTTCTGGCTGCGAGCGCCGCCACCGCGGCGAGTGCGGCGATGGCCAGCGCTATCGGGAGTGGACCGTTCGCTCCGGTCGTCGACTGGTCGCCGCCGCCCGCGGCGTCGTCCTCTGTGGCGTTCGCAGTGCCGGCTGACTCGGCTGTGGACTCGCCGCCGGGTGACGATGCTTCGGTCGCAGCCGCCACTGTCTCCGTCGTCGCGCTCGGTGACACTGCGAGCGCCGCCGGCTCGGTCGCTGGCTCGACTGCGCCGCCGCCGTCGGCGTCGACCTGGTTCGACGCGACGGTCACCTGCGTCTCACCGCCGTCGACGCCGGTAAGCGAGACTGTCGCGAGTACCACGTCGCTGGCTCCGGGCTCGATCTGGCCGTCGAGGTCAACCGCCTCGAGCGTGACCGTCCCGCCGTCTGAACTAACGACGGGGTCGGTCGTGAGCCCGAACCGGTCGGGGTAGCTCGCGTTTCCGAACCGGGCGACAGCGGTGTCGTCGACGGCGAGTTCGAGCTGGTAGCCGGCAAGGCCGTCCGGCGCGCTCGTCAGGACCACTGGAACGGTCGTTGTCTCGTCGGCGGCGACGGAGCCGGCCTCGATGCTGATTGTCGGCGTGCTCTGCCCTGTGGCGAGCGCGGGGACCGTCCCCGCGAGGAGGACGAGCGCGACGAGCGCCAGGGGGCGGCTGGCGGTTCGGACGCGACCGCGTATCGAACAGGTGGTGTCGTCGGTCATTGTGTTGCTGTATCGAAAGATGGGAGGAGGACTCGGTCGCTGTCGTCAGTTGACCTCTTCGTAGAGCGCCGTCACGTCCGCGAAGTCGATCTTGCCGTTCTCGTTGAAGTCGTACGCGCCGGTGTTCAGCTGGACGCTGTCGGAGTCCATGTTCGAGAACAGCACCTGCACGTCCTCGTAGTCGAGACGGCCGTTGCCGTTGAGGTCCTCGAAGTGGCCGTCGCCGTCGGGGTCGGTCGGCGCGGCGTCGCCGACGACCGTCTTCGGACCGCCAACGACGATGCCGTTTCGGACCTCTGCCTCGATGGCGTTGCCGTTCTCGTCGTCCATCTGCTTGATGGAGACGGTCAGGTCGGTCGTGCCACCGCCGTTGGCGCGGACGTCGAGCGTTGCGAGTGGCACGTCCATCGCGCCGGACTGGACGTTCGTGTCGACATCGGCAACCCGGATTGTCGCCGACGAGCCGTCGTCGCTGATGGAACTCTCGGTGAGTCCGAGCGCGTCGGGGAATGAGACGCCGGTGATAGACGCGATTTCGGGGTTCGAGACGCTGACGGTGAGCCGAGCGCCGGAGAAGCCAGCGGGGAGCGACGAGGCGGTCAGCGGGACGCTACCCGTCGACCCGCTGCCGACCGCGGCGGAGTTGGCGCTGACGACGACGTTGGGCTGGTAGACATAGAGCCCGTCGTTCGGATACGAGCGTGCGGGGCCGCCGAAGCCGTCTTCACAGCAGATGACGCGGCCGTCGCGCATCGTGTAGACGTTGTCGATGTTCCGGAGCGCGTCGTTTGCGTCCTCCGGCGAGTCGGTGAAGTCGGGGCCGGTGATGACCGGTTCGAGCGTCGAGACGTTGTAGTCCGACTCCAGTACCCCGCGGTAGACGACGCCGCCGTCGACGCGGTCCATCTGGATGTCGCCGGTGTCGTCCGCGAGTGCGTCGTTGAACTCCGAGATGCCGAAGTAGACGAAGTCCCCGGGCTGGGAGTCGTCGACGCTGTCGACGCCCTCGGCCTTGTTGAACTCGATAGACGCGCCGATTTCTTTTGCGGCCGCGCGGGTCTCCAGGAACGGGACGCGTCGGAGGTCCTCGTCGACGCCGTCGGGACCGTTGGCCTCGTACTGCTCGGCCCACTCGACGATTTCCTCGTTCGTGATGTAGTTCCGGTTCCCGTTCTCGATGACGGACAGGTCGGCCTGCTTGATGACCGCCTCGGTCACCTCGTCGCCGTCCGCCCAGTCGGCGTGTGCGCTGAGGTAGTCGGCCTGGGTCACGTCGTCGTACTCGGCGACCCAGGACTCGACCTCGCTGTTCGTGGCGTGACCGAGTTCGAGCCACTCGATTTCCAGCGGGGTCTGTGCGGGGGAGTTCCGCTCCCCGGCTTCGGCGGCGTTGGCCGCGTCGTTCGTGATCTTCGGTGCGTACAGCGTCCCGGCGACGTCCATCGGGTCGTCGTACTCCGGAATCGGCTCGTCGGCGACGAACTTGTAGATGCCCTTGCTGTCGCCGTCCGAGCAACCGTAGAGGGTCCGCTGGTCGCCTTCGATGTCGGGTGCCTCCCACGAGGCCCGCCCCATCACGTAGTACTTGACCGCTTCGGGTTCGTCAGCGGTCGGTTCCCGGAAGTCGACGAAGTACCCGTACCGGTACGGGTTCGGATACACGTCGTCGAGCAGCGTCGTTGCGAGGTTCTCGCCGTCCCCCTGGTCGTCGCGCTCCGCACCGAGGTAGTACGCGAGGAACTCGACGCCGGTCAGCGCCCAGGAGCCCTGTGCATAGAAGTTCTCGTCGAGGTCGCCGCTCTCGGCATAGGACTCGATAGCGCCCGAGATCTCGCTCGGGTTCGGCCGGTTCCAGAACTGACACGCGCCGATGAGTCCCTCGCCCGACCCCGCCTCAACAATGTCGCTCACTGTCGCCGTCAGACTGACGCGGGGGTGTGCGTAGTTCTCCTCGGCGGAGACCATCGTCTCCCACGGACTGAGGTCGCCGTAGCAGTTGATCCGCGTCCCGCCGTGTTCACGGAGGGATTCGGTGTTGGTCAGGTTCATCGCGTTCCCGGTGTCCGCGCTCCACTCGCCGTTCTCGTCCTGGCTAAGCGGGACCCGTGAGACGCATCCGGGGCTGTTCTCCCAGTTCGTGAACAGGTACCCCTCGGTCCCCTCGTCGTTGGCCGGGACGAACTGGTTACAGTCGGGGTTCGTCGCCGCACCGCCGTACTGGGTGCCGGCGAAGTTCTCCTGAGTGATATCCGTCCCGTCCGGCGTCTGGACCACACCGAGCCGTTCCGCCCCGCCGTTGATGGGTTCGCGTCCCTGCACGAGGATTTCGTAATCGCCGGCCGCAGACCGGACCTGACGCTGTTTCTCCTCGGTGTCCGGAACCCCCACCTCCGGGAAATCGTCGTTGCTCCCGTCGAACTCGAACTGGAAGCCGCTGAAATAGCCCACTGCGGCCCGTCCGAACGGGTCGGGGTTCTCTCCCTCCGGATGCTGGAGACTGTACAGCAGTGACCCGTCTTCGAAGACGAACGGCCCGGTCACCTCCGCGCCAAACGCCGTCGTCGAAAACCGTTTGAGACTTCCGGCGACGCTCGGAGCGCCTGGTGTGTCTGTCTCTTCGACCTCTTCCCCGCTTGCCACGCCGATGACGCTGGCCCCAAGCGCAGCAGCCACCGACTGTGAAAGCACCTGCCGTCGAGTGAAATCGACCATGCGAGTGAGGAGAGGAGGTGATTATTAAAGCAATTTTATAATATTTGTATGATGTTTTCGGAGCGGTCTTAATACATCGGTTACACACGTACTCCTAATTTGTAAGACCTATCAGAAATAGTGCTATTTTTGCCGAATACGTACTGAATAGCTCCGAGGACATCGTCTCAGGGACCGGTTCATACCCACCTACTTACCAGTAAGCGGTACGAGTAGCTGGCACAGTATTGTACCAGATATATCAGGTAGCTAGTCAGACAGGTAGTCGATGTGGTGGGCGAGCCGGGTGGCTACATCCCCATGTCGGCAGCCGGGTCGGGGATCGGAAGCGCGTTCGGGGACACACCGAGTAGTTCCGCCGCGTGGTCCAGCGCCATGTCGAAGCCGTAGTATCGCTCCAGTTCATCGCCGCCTGCGGTCGGTCGGACCTTCAGCATCGCGTATCCCTCGATGTTCTGTGCGACCGCGGCGCTCCCGCCGTCACTCTCGAATATCAGCAGCCGTTCCTCGTCGGTCTCTCGGTAGGTGGCCGTGATACCGTCGGCTGACGCCTCGACGGGGAGTTCGGAATCGGTCATCGGCGGCTCTAGGGACGGGGGGTATGCGAACTTGGCGGTCCGGTCGGAACCGCAAACGCGAAACCGGGCGGCTGTGACCGGACACCTATGGCGAAGTGGCTCCAGAGCGGCCGTCGGCGCGATATGTGCGTCCTGCTGGCCGCCGCCGAGGACGGGGAACTCTCCGGCCAGCGGCTGAAGACGCGGCTCGAACGCCGCTACGACACGCGCATCGAACCGAAGAGCTTCTACGGCGCGCTCGACGCGCTGGAGTCGGCGGGGTTCGTCGCCCACCGCGAGGACGGCATCGCCGACAAGTACTCGCTGACCGAGGCCGGTGAGCGGCGGCTTCGAGACCAGTTCGAGTGGATTCGGGAAGCGCTCGACGAGGACGGCTGACGCCGCTGATTGTCTGCCCAGCCGAATCGTTGCACCGCTACTGATGGGATATCCTTTTTGTGAGCGCTCCCACAGAACACAGGTATGTCCCTGTCCCGCTCGCTCCTCCTGGCAGGCTTGGACGCCCTCCCGTTCGCGGCGCTCGCCAGCGTCGCAACGTACGTGTTCGCACGCACAGCCATCCACCCGTCGGAAATTGTCGGAATGCTCGCCGGGACCGTCGGCGTGGCGGTACTCCTCGCGCTTGGAACCATCAGCGCGAACCGCTACCGTGCGGACGGAAAACCGTTCTACTTCACGCGTGCGGTGGTCGTCGAAGGGCTCCTCTCGTTTCCTTAGTCGAGGAGTTCACTGGCAATCGTATTGCGCAGCACCTCGCTGGTCCCTTCGTAGATCTCGTTGAGTTTGGCGTCGCGGTAGAACCGTTCGGCCGGGAAGTCCTTCGTGTAGCCGTAGCCGCCGTGGACCTGAATGCCCTCGTTCGCCACTTCCCGGGACACTTCAGAGGCGTAGAGTTTGGCCTGTGCAGCCTCCTTGACGAAGGACTCGCCGGCCATCTTCTTGTCGGCCGCCTGGTGCATCAGCAGGCGGGCGGCCTGCGTTTTCGTGTCCATATCGGCGAGTTTGTGCTGGATGGCCTGAAAATCGCTAATGGGCTGGTCGAACTGCTCGCGGTCCTGCGCGTACTGCAGCGCCTCGTCCAGTGCGGCCTGGGCGATGCCGACGCCGCGGGCCGCGATAGTGATGCGCCCGCCGTTGAGCGTCTTGAGCGCGTGGACGAACCCACGGCCTTCCTCACCGAGACGGCGGTCCGCGGGGATGCGCATATCGTCGAACCGCAGTTCGGCGGTCGGACAGCCCTTGTCGCCGAGTTTGTGCTCGGTCCCTTCGACGATGAAGCCGTCGTCCTCCTCGGGGCGGACGACGAACGACGAGATGCCCTTGTTGCCGGCCTCGGGGTCAGTCTTTGCGAACAGGACGACAGTGTCGGCGACGGACCCGTTGGAGATCCAGAGCTTGCCGCCGTTGACCAGATAGGCGTCACCGCCGTCGACCGGTTCGGCAGTGGTGTCCATCGCCGGCACGTCACTGCCCGCGCCCGCTTCGGAGAGGGCGAACGCGCCGATCTCCTCGCCTTCGGCCAGCGGCGTGAGGTAGGTCTCTTTCTGCGCTTCGTCGCCGAACTCGTAGATCATGTTGCAGGCCAGCGAGATGTGTGCGGCGACGATGGTACCGAGCCCGCCGCTTCCCCGCGAAATCTCTTCGAGGGCCATCGCGTAGCTGTGATAGTCCAGTTCGGCCCCGCCGTACTGCTCCGGAATCGGCATGCCCATCAGACCGAGGTCGGCCATCTCGTCGACGAGGTCCCACGGGAACTCGTCGGTTTCGTCGATCTCCGCCGCCCGCGGCTTGACCTCGTCGTCGACGAACTCCGAGACCATTTCCTGTATCTGGCGTTGTTCCTGTGTGGGGCTAAAGTCCATGACAGATTCTAACGCGGGTTGGGTCTTTACTGTTGGCCAACGCCCAGCCCGTTGCTGGGTATTGTACTCGGCCCGGTACTGTCGGTGTTCGGTACCGCAGATCGGTCAGTCGTAGTCGTAGAAGCCCCGCCCGGACTTTTTCCCGAGGTCGCCGGCCGCGACTTTGCGTTTGAGCAGGTATGCGGGCTTGTAGCGGTCGCCCAGTTCTTCATACAGCGTTTCGGAGGCGTCGAGGACCACGTCGAGGCCGATGTGGTCGGCCAGTTCGAGCGGCCCCATGGGGACGTTCGTTCCGAGAGTTAGCCCGCGGTCGATGTCGGCCTTATCCGCGACGCCTTCGTCGTACGCCCGGATGCCCTCGTTGATCCAGGGCATCAGCACGCGGTTCACGACGAAGCCGGGCTTGTCGTCGGCCTCCCAGGTCTCCTTGCCGATGTCGTGGGCGAACTCGCGGCCCAGCGTTACCGTCTCGTCGCTGGTCTTCTCGCCGACGACGAGTTCGACGCCTTTCATCACCGGCACGGGGTTCATGAAGTGCAGTCCGAGGACCTGTTCGGGCCGTTCGGTGACACTGGCGATGGTCGTAATCGAGAGCGTGCTCGTGTTGCTTGCTAGCACCGTGTCCGGCCCGCAGACGGCGTCGAGGTCCTCGAACACGGACTGCTTGATGTCCATGTTTTCTGTTACGGCCTCGACGACGAGGTCGGCATCCGCGAGGTCCTCCATCTCTGTGGTTCCGGTGATGCGGGCTGTTGCCGCTTCTGCTTCCTGTTCTGTCACTGTGTCGCGCGCAACGAGCGTCTCGAAGCTCGACTGGATCTCCTCGAACCCGGCGGCAACCAGTTCTTCTGATACATCGCGCATGACGACGTCGTAGCCGGCCGTCGCTGTGACCTGGGCGATGCCGTTACCCATCGTTCCAGCTCCGACGACGCCGACGGTGTCGACTGTTTCGAGATGCATACCCGCGCCTTCGTCCGGCGGTCGTGTAAGTCTGCCGACGGTATCGACTCGTCACGGCGGCCGGAAGCTCGCCGAGTGAGCCAGCCACACGCTTAGCGGCAAAAGGTGCGCCTCGGCTGAATATTCACTCGAAATGTAGTAAATGTCAGCAAAAAGATACTTATGGTGTGCCGGAGAACGAACTGATGATGAGAGACCCTGCGGGCAGCAGGCTCGGAGAAACATTCGACTGGTTTCAGTATGGCCAGTCCCTGCCCCTAATCTGACAAATGAGTAAGTCACTCGACATTTCGACCACCGAAGCCGAGCAGACAGTCACGGCAGTCATCGAGACCATCGCCGCGACGACACCGGACGTCCGCCGCGCCATCGCCGACCACCGTGGCCAGAGCAACTCCGTCAACCCAACCGGCGACGACCAGCTCGCGGCTGACCTGCGCGCCGACGAACTGTTCGAGGAGCGGGTGCTGGACATCGACGGTGTCGCCTCCTACGCCAGCGAGGAACGCGCGGACGTGAAAACGACGGACGGTCGCCTCCACGTCGCGATGGACCCGCTCGACGGGTCGAGCAACCTCGAACCCAACAGCGGGATGGGGACGATTTTCGGCGTCTACAGCGAGCAGCCGCCGACGGTCGGCACCAATCTGCTCGCCGCCGGGTTCGTCATCTACGGCCCTATCACCTCGATGATCGTCGCCCGGGACGGCAGCGTCCGCGAGTACATCCTCGAAGACGGCGACAAGCGGGTCGTCGACGACGACGTGACGGTTCCGGAGGACCCCACAGTGTTCGGGTTCGGCGGCGGCGTCGACTCCTGGACCGACGAGTTCGAATCCTACGCCGAGAAGGTCCGCCACGAACTGAAACTCCGCTACGGCGGAGCGATGGTCGCTGACATCAATCAGGTGCTCACCTACGGCGGTATCTTCTCGTACCCCGCACTGGAATCACGCCCCGAAGGAAAGCTCCGGGTCCAGTTCGAGGGACAGCCGATGGCCTACATCCTCGAATCGGCCGGCGGTCGGTCCTCCGACGGCGACCAGTCGCTGCTCGAAATCGACCCCGACGAGCTACACGAGCGGACGCCGCTGTATCTCGGGAACGACGACCTGATCGACCGGCTGGAAGCGACTATCGACTGACGGCTCGGATTCTGCAGTTCAGTAGCCGAGATATATCGCCAGGGCTTTGAGAACGCCATACAGGCCGACAGCGACGCCCAGGAGCCCGCCGAGAACGGTTCCGACGATGCCGTCGGGCCACAGCGAGAGCGGGTTCGGAATCCCGATTGACGGCAACGCGGGAATCGGCAGGCCACCGCTGTCGCCTGTCACGTTCCCGACGCGCTGCCCGTCGACCGTTAGCTCACCGGTCCTGTTTTCGGGTACAGAGCGGGCAAACTCCGTCGTTCGTGTCTCGCCGGCAGGGACCGTGACCGTCCGTGTCGTCAGTATCGAGGTGTTGAGCGCGACGATGACATTGTGGTCCCCGCTCGCAGTCCCCCGGTTTTCAAGCTCGACGGTGATGACGGTCCGCTCGCCGGGGCCGAGTTCCGATGGAACAGCCGTGGCGTTCGTGACCACGATATCCGGCTGTCCGGGTTCTTCTGTCTGTGTCTCGGTCGTCTCGGGTTCGGCCGTCGACGTTTCCGAGTCGGTTGTCGCCGCCTCCGCATCCAGGTCTGTCGCTGCCGTCTGTTCGACTCCGACGACGAACGTCGAGAGGCCCGGAGAGTCAGCCCGGTAGACGATGTGTGACTCGCTCCGGCCGGCGATGTCGGTCGCTAACGGCGTCCACCCGTCGTCTTTCCGGAACAGCGTCACAGCATCGGGTTCCGCGCCGACCGCCCCCAGCGCGTCACGGTCAACAGTAAACGTGAACGTCGCGTCCTCGGCCGGAACGGAGCCGTGGTCGATATCGAACCGGCTGACGCCGGTGTGACCGGTGGCAGTCGCGAACGCTGGCGTGGGCTGGCGGGAGCGGACGGTGAGTGTGGCGGATTCGTTACGCGGGAACGACGCGGCAAGCCGCTCCAGCGTTCCGTTCTGACCGGTGACGAGTGGCCCCTCCGGGGGCCGAATCTGCTGTGTCTGGCCGGACCCGTTCACCGAGACGTTCGCCACGGTCGCGTTCGGCTGCCGCACAGTCACGTTCCCGGCGGTTCCATTGCCCGTCACAGACACGACTCTGGTCACAGTTTCCGTGTTCCCGAGCGGATCGGCGGCGGTCACTGTGACTTCGTGACTGCCGGGCGAGGCGAAGGCCACGGTGATGTTCTCGCCGGTCAGGATCGTCTCGCTCCCCACCTGCCACCGGACCGACTCGACGCCCTGATCGTCTGTCGTCCCCGCCGCGGAGAAGGTCACCGACTCGCCGACCGTCGCGTTCTCCGGCCCGGCGACGGTGACGTTCGGTGCGGAATCGTCATAGAGGAACGTCTGCTGTCGGCCAAAGGAGTTCTCGTTACCGTTCTCGTCGGTCACCGACATCAGCAGCAGCGAGTACTCACCCTCCTCCAGGAACGTGTACTTTCGTGTGTACGTGATCGTGTTACCGGTGCGTTCGGTGAATCCCGAGATGTTGAGTGTGTCTATCGACGGGCCGCCGACGGAGATTCGAAGCTGCTGTATCGGTTCGTGAATCCCAACAGAGATGCGGGCGGTGGAGCTATTGACGCGGCGTACCTCGAACGACTGATACTTCGGCACGACGGCGTCCATCCCGGTGACGGTGACCGACTCGTGGGGAAGTTCGTTCCCCGCTTCGTCGGTGATACTGGCGGTGTCACGGAGGCTGACAGTGACGTTGTCTGTGTCGACTTTTCTCTCTAGCAGCAGGGAGACGCGCACCCCGGTCCTGTTTTCGCCGGAGGCGTTGATCGATGCGACCGAGACGTTCTCCACTCGACCCGCGGTTAGGTCGAAATCCGCTGCCTGAATCGTACTCGTGTCCACCGACCCACCGTCGTCGTACAGGGACACCTCGATAGTCGTCGCGTTGCCCCGCGTCGCATTGCCCCACTCCGGCGACTCGGTGTCTTCGGCCGCGACCGTGCCAGAAGCGACTGCAATGAGCAGCGGGAGCAAAAGGAGTACCGCGAGAAGCGGGAGCCACCGACGACGACGCCCGGGCGACGGCGGCGTCTCTCGGGGGTGGCCGGTGGTACTCATGGTGCATGAGTAGTCTGGCACCCGATATCAATGGTGCGCCACCATTACGAGAGGTGATAATCGCACGCGGGGTAACTACTGTGACCCCCGGGACCGTTGGATATGGTATGAAAGTGCATATCGCGGACGAGGCCACGCGCGACGAGGCGTCGGCCATCGCGGCCGCCGTCGCCGAACACACCGACCGAACTGTGGAAGTGTACGTCGGCGACGATGAAACCCCGACGTTAGTCCGCGAGGTGACCGATGAAGGTGGGACCGAAGATACAGCCGTGGACGGCGATTCGGCGGACGCTGCACTGACGGAACGAGAGAAACGCCTCCGCGAAGAGATCGCCGACATCGAACGTGGCGGGCCGCAGAAGTACCGCGACCGCCTCGCAGAGCAGGGGAAGCTGTTCGTCCGCGACCGACTCGAACTCTGGTTCGGCGACGATGGCCTGGACTTCGAGGACGGCCGGTTCGCGAACTTCGACTCGTGGCATCCCAGCAGTCCCGACGTGGACGACGAGGACGACCGGCTGCCGGCCGACGGACTCGTCACCGGCGCGGGGACCTTCGAGGGCCGACAGGTACACGTCGCCGCCAACGACTTCACCGTCAAGGCGGGATCAATCGCTCGCCACGGGGTCGAGAAGTTCCTCCGACTGCAAGAGCGCGGGCTGAAGAGCGGACAGCCGTTACTGTATCTGGTCGATTCCTCGGGCGGCCGTATCGACCAGCAACGGGGCTTCTTCGCCAACCGCGAAGGGATCGGGAAGTTCTACTACAACCACTCGCTGCTATCTGGCGCGGTTCCACAGATATGCGTCCTATACGGCCCGTGTATCGCCGGCGCGGCCTACACACCGGTGTTCGCCGACTTCACCGTCATGGTCCGTGGCATGAGCGCACTGGCAATCGCATCCCCCCGAATGGTCGAGATGGTCACTGGCGAGGACATCGACCTCGAAACGCTCGGCGGGCCGGACTTGCACGCCCGTCACTCCGGCAGCGCGGATCTGGTCGCCGACGACGAGGACCACGCCCGCGAGCTCGTCGCCCAACTCATCACGTACCTGCCCGATAACGCCGACGAGAAACCGCCACGGACCGACGGGACCGCGCCAGCAGTCGACCCTGCGGGCCTCGATTCGGTCATCCCCGCTGAACCGAACAAAGGCTACGATATGCACCGAGTTATCGAACACATCGTCGACGCCGACTCCTTCTTCGAACTGCAGTCGCAGTACGGGGCCGAAATTCTGACTGGATTCGCCAGAGTCGACGGCCGCTCCGTCGGTATCGTCGCCAACCAGCCGAGCCAGCGGGCCGGCGCGATATTCCCTGATTCGGCCCGCAAAGCGGCCGGCTTCGTCTGGACCTGTGACGCCTACAACATCCCACTGCTGTACCTCTGTGACACGCCGGGGTTCATGGCTGGCTCCTCGGTCGAAAAGGAGGGCATACTGGAAGCCGGGAAGCGGATGATCTACGCTACCTCGCAGGCCACCGTTCCGAAGCAGTGCGTCGTCGTCCGGAAGGCCTACGGCGCGGGCATCTACGCCATGTCAGGCCCCGCCTACGACCCCGAAGCGACCCTCGCGCTCCCGGGTAGCGAAATCGCGATCATGGGGCCAGAAGCCGCGATAAACGCGGTGTACGCGAACAAACTGGACGCAATCGACGACCCGGAAGAGCGGGCCGAGCGCGAGCAGGAGCTACGCGAGGCGTACCGCGAAGACATCGACGTCCACCGGATGGCGAGCGAAGTCGTCATCGACGAGATCGTTCCGCCAGGTGACCTCCGAGACGAAACCGTTGCCCGATTTGACCTGTACGAGGACGTCGAAAAGGACCGACCCGAGAAGAAACACGGGACGATTCTCTGACTGTATTCGTGGCGGCCCATACACCCGTTTTTCCCGGGAGTAGACAGCCCCTACCCCTTCCGTTTCAGTAGTAAACACTGTGTATTTAATACACTGGGTGAAAACAGGATAACAGACCACGTGGGGGCGTGGTTGCGGAGGGTGACGTGTTCACAACGGACCGAACGGTCCCGATAGGGACCATCGACGGGTGGTGTAGCGCCATGCTCGACGAACTTGCGGCCGTCGAGCGAGAGCTATGGCTGGTAGTCGCCGTGACGCTCATCGTCGACGTGTGGCTGACACACGTCGGCCTCCAGCACGGCCTCCACGAGGGAAACCCCGTGATGCGGGCCGCGATAGAGACGTTCGGGATCGCCGTTCTCGGAGCGACGAAAGTCGGCGTTCTCGGGCTTGCGGGGCTGACCCGCCAGCTGCTGGACGAGCAGCGCGGCGTCGTCGTGCCGCTCGGGCTAGCGCTCCCCTGGGTGGCGGCCGTCGTGATAAACGCGGTCCTCTTGAGTAGCCTGTAGCCGTCTCGGGGTTTCCGCCTCCGATTTCAGTCGTCCGCTCGCTGGACGAAGGCCGTCCGCTCGAACGTACAGACGAGCGTGTCGTCCTGGCTGTAGGCGTCGACCTGCATCGTAGCGATACCATGACCTCGTCGCCGGCCAGTCGCTTGGGCAGGACCGCCGTTTCCGCACGGATCGTATCGCCATGGACGACTGTACTCAATCGCCGACAATCCATGTGGCCGACTAGTGCCGTTGTAGGTATCGCTCGTCTGACGAATCCCATGGACGGCGGTACCCTTTTGCCCATAGTCCGAGTCAGTTCTCGTATGTCGTCTGAGGTAAACCCGTTCGAGAGTTTACAGGAGCAGATCGACGACGCGTCGGACTACCTCGAATATTCGACCGACGTGCTCGAACGGCTGAAACACCCCGAGCGAGTGCTGGAGACGAACCTCTCCGTGGAGATGGACGACGGCTCCGTCGAGGTGTTTCGAGCCTATCGCTCACAGTTCAACGGCGACCGAGGGCCGTACAAGGGCGGAATCCGCTATCACCCGCAGGTCACACGCGACGAGGTCAAGGCGCTGTCAGGCTGGATGGTGTACAAGTGCGCCGCCGTTAACATCCCCTACGGCGGCGGGAAAGGCGGCATCGAGATCGACCCGCGCCAGTACTCGGCCGACGAGATAGAGCGGATAACGCGGTCGTTCGCGACGGAACTCCGTCCGATCATCGGCGAGGACCGGGACATCCCCGCGCCCGACGTCAACACCGGACAGCGCGAGATGAACTGGATCAAAGACACATACGAGACGCTGGAGAACACCACCGAGCCCGGCGTCATCACCGGCAAGGCCCCGGAGTCGGGCGGCAGTGCGGGCCGCGTCGAAGCGACCGGTCGGTCCGTGATGCTCACGGCCCGCGAGGCGTTCGACTATCTCGGCAAGGACATGGAGAACGCGACGGTGGCCGTGCAGGGCTACGGGAACGCCGGGTCCGTGGCGGCGAAACTCATCGAGGACCTGGGCGCGAACATCGTCGCAGCATCGGACTCGTCAGGAGCCATCTACAACCCCGACGGTATCGACGCACGCGACGCGAAGGCGTTCAAGAGCGAGACCGGGTCGCTGACCGGTTACGAGGGCGCGACCGAGGAGCTGACCAACGAGGACCTGCTGACGATGGACGTGGACCTGCTCGTCCCGGCGGCGCTCGAAAACGCCATCGACGGCGACCTCGCGCCGGACGTACAGGCCGACATCGTCGTGGAGGCGGCAAACGGCCCCCTGACGCCGAACGCGGACGACGTGCTCACGGAGCGCGACGTGGCCGTGTTCCCCGATATCCTTGCTAACGCGGGCGGGGTCACAGTGTCGTACTTCGAGTGGGTGCAGAACCGCCAGCGGTTCTACTGGTCCGAAGAGCGCGTGAACGAGGAACTGGAGACCATCATCACGAACGCGTTCGACGACCTCGTCGAGACCTACGAGGAGACCGGCGCGCCGAACTTCCGGACGGCGATGTACGTCGTCGCCATCCAGCGCGTCGTCGCTGCCGCAGAGGAAGGCGGCATCTGGCCCTGACTCCGTCCCGGCATCGGTCGCGGCTATCGCGGGTGTTTTGCCACCGGTCCCCCTACTGTGTGTATGAACGTTTACGAGCGGCAGGTTCGCGTCGAAGCCCCGCTGTCAGAAGTCTGGAAGTTCCACGCGACGGGCGACGGGCTGGTCGCGCTGACTCCCGACTGGATGAACATCCGCATCGAGGCGGAGCGGGGACCGGACGGCGAGCCGAACCCCGAGGAACTGACCGCCGGGTCGGTCGTCGAATCCTCGATCAAGCCGTTCGGCGTGCCGCCGCGCCAGCGCTGGGTCTCGAACATCGTTGCCCGAGAGGAGAGCGAGGACGAAGCGATGTTCCGCGACGTGATGGAGAAAGGGCCGTTCCCCCACTGGGAGCACACGCACACGTTTCGGGCGCTGAGCGACAGGGAGACGCTCGTCCACGACCACGTCGAGTTCGAACTGCCCGGCGGACCGCTGGGCCAGGCGCTCGGTCCCTTCGGCTGTCTCGGCATGGAGCCGATGTTTCGGTATCGCCATCAGCAGACGAAGGAACTGCTCGAAGGGTAGCGTATCATCGCCCGCGGACGGCACGGCCCCGACTATGGTCACCGGTGTTTCTTTATTCCCGTGTCGGATACAGCCACAGGATGAGCGGACGTGTCGTCGCGGTAACTGATTGGGCTGTACTGTCTCCGCGCCACAACGGAGCGACATGGGCGTGACGGAGCCGCGAGTCGACCCGCGAATCGCGCTGGCTGTCGCCGTGCTCGCAGTCAGTACGAGCGCGATTCTCGTCCGCTGGAGCGCGGCCGCGGCGTCGGTGGCGGCCTTTTACCGCGTCCTGTTGACGACCGCACTGCTGGCCCCGCTGGCGTTGGGCCGGCATCGGTCAGCCTTCGGGCGACTCTCCCGGCGAGACGTACTGGCGGCGGCGGCGACTGGCGTCGCGCTCGCGGTTCACTTCGCCGCGTGGTTCGAGAGCCTGGCGTGGACGAGCGTCGCGGCGTCAGTCACGCTGGTCCAGTGCCAGCCGCTGTTCGTCGCCGTCGGGGCGTGGGCGCTGCTGGACGAGCGCGTCACGCGCGGCACGACGGCGGGCATCCTCGTCGCTATCGGTGGCATCGTCGTGATGTCCGTCGGCGAACTGCTCGGCGGCGGAGCCATCGGCCCGCGTCCGCTGTACGGCAACGCGCTGGCCCTCGTCGGCGGTGTCATGGCCGCCGGGTACGTGCTCGCCGGGCGTTCGCTCCGCCAGCGGTTCCCCCTCATCCCCTACGTGACCGTGGTCTACGGCGTCGCCGCGATATGCCTCCTCGGCTTCGTCGTCGCGTCGGGCCACCCCGTGACAGGCTACCCGCCGCAGGAATGGGCGCTGTTTTTCGCGATGGCCGTCGGCCCCGGCGTGTTCGGCCACACCGTCCTCAACTGGGCACTGGCACACGTCGAATCCAGTATGGTTAGCGTCTCGCTGCTCGGCGAACCGGTCGGGAGCGCGCTGCTTGCGTTGCTGTTGCTCGCGGAGATACCCGGACCGTCGACCGTCGCCGGCGGGGCCGTCGTGCTCATCGGCATCGGCGTTGTTGCTAGAAGCCGAGCGCTCGGAGCGACGCCGGCGGACTGAGGCCGTTCCGGGCCGGCCTATGTGCGCTTTTCCACGGCCCCGCGGATTTCGGCGGCGGCGAAGTCGTGGTCCGGACGGATGTTGACGAAATCCAGGAACTCCTCCGCGGCCAGTAGCTCCGCCGTCTCGTAGTGCATCGCCGCGGCCGAGACGGCGGCCGGCGCGCCGATGAGCGGCTCCAACGCGCCCAGCGCACAGGCAAGGTCGTAGGCGCGAGCGTCGCTGATCGCTTCCTCGCGCACGCTCGTGGCGTCGATGAAGTACAGGTCGTCGCGGGCCACGAGCACGTTCTCACACCGGAAATCGCCGTGTGCCAGGCCGTCCTCGTGCATCCGGTGGAGGAAGTCAAACACCGTCGGGCTGTGACACTCGACGGTTTCGGCCGAGAGGTGGTCCAGCGGCTCGAAGTCGGGGATGTATTCCAGCACGAGTACCCCCATCCCGTCGTATTCGAAGGCCTCGATTGGTTCGGGAGCGTTGACGCCGATCTCCCGCATCTGCCGGGTCGCCGCCAGTTCGTGTTCCGCCATCTCGTAGGGCGTCCCGAAATGCTCGAAAAAACCCTCCGTCCCCGACGAGAACGCGCCGATGTTGCGGCCGGCAGTCAGCAGCGTGTGAACAAGCGAGTTCTGCCCCGTGATGACTTTCACGAACCACTGGTCGTTGACGACCAGCGGCGTCGAGAGCCAGTTGTCCGCCTCCAGAAACGCCACGCGGGCCGCGGGCTCGTCGTATCGCTCCATTACCGCCCGCACCACGCCTTCGAGTTCCTCCCAGGGGACCGTCCCGCGGAGGAGTCGCCGGAACGCCATTCCCCCGAGGGAACGCCGTGGACGGGCAAATGGCTTGTGTCTTCCCCATGTGGTATTTAATAACACAGGCCATAGACGCGGTATGGAGTTCGACGTTCCCGGCGAACACCGGATGATACGGGATTCGGTCCGCGAGTTCTGCGAGAACGAGATTCAGCCGATAGCTCAGGAGATAGAGGACGAGCACCGGTTTCCGGCGGAAATATTCGAGGAACTCGGCGACCTGGACGTGATGGGCGTGCCGATCAGCGAGGACTGGGGCGGGCTGGGCGGAGACACGTTGATGTACGCGCTCGTCGCCGAGGAACTCGGGCGGGTCTCCGGGAGCATCGGCCTCTCGTACGTGGCCCACACCTCACTCGGGAGCAAGCCGATAGAGCTGTTCGGCACGGACGCACAGAAGGACCGCTGGCTCACACCGCTCGCTACCGGTGAGCACCTCGGCGGCTGGGCGCTGACTGAGCCGGGCAGCGGGAGCGACGCCAGCGACATGGACACGACAGCGGTGCGGGACGGTGACGAGTACGTCATCAACGGGACGAAACAGTTCATCACGAACGCCTCCGTCGCCGGGTCGGTGCTGGTCAAGGCTGTCACCGACCCCGAGGCCGGCTACGACGGCATCTCGACGTTCATCGTCGCTCCCGAGGACGACGGGTGGGCGGTGACGACCGAGTGGGACAAGATGGGGCTGAACGCCTCACCGACCTGCGAACTCCAGTTCGACGACTGCCGGCTTCCCGCGGACCGTCTGCTCGGCGACGAAGGCGACGGCTGGGAGCAGACGCTGAAGACGCTCAACGGTGGGCGTATCTCCATCGCCGCGCTTTCGACGGGGCTCGCACAGGGGGCCTTCGAGGCCGCGAAATCCTACGCCACCGAACGTGAGCAGTTCGACCGCCCCATCTCGAAGTTCGACGCTGTCCGGGACAAAATCGTCGAGATGGACCGCAAAATCGAGCGGGCCCGCCTGCTGACCCACAAGGCAGCGACGATGTACGATCAAGGCGAGGACGTGACGCGGCTCTCCTCGCTGGCAAAGCTCGACGCCAGCGAAATCTGCCGGGAGGTCGCCGAGGACGCCGTCCAGGTGCTGGGCGGCTACGGCTACACGACGGACTTCGCGCCCCAGCGGTTCTACCGGGACGCGAAGCTCATGGAGATCGGCGAGGGAACGAGCGAGATACAGCGGATGGTACTCGGCCGGGAACTGGGCCTGTGACGACCTGCGCGACGCTCAGGGGTCTGCGGGACCTTCGGGGACGATCGTCACCGGCACGTTGGCGGCGTCGATGACGGCGACCGCCGCGTCGCCCTCCCGGATTCTGCCGGCCAGCCCCTTCGGCTCGTGGCCCATGACGATGTGCCGGACGTCCACGTCGGCCGCGAGCTCGAGCAGTTCGTTGCCGATCCGCGTGCCCGAACGCATCGCTGACCGGCCGACGTGTTCGATAGCGACCGTCGCCACGATGGTGGCGTCGCGGAACCGGTCGCGCATCTCGTCCCGGAGTTGCATGGCCGTGCCGTCGGCGGTGTCCTCGTCGACGAGGTGGACGACGTACAGTTCCTCGTCGAGCCCGTCAGCGAGTCGAACTGCCGTATCGATGACCGCCGGAGAGACCGAATCGTTGGCGATAGCCACGAGAATGGTCATACAGGACACAGGGCCTTCGCGTCCTAATCACTTTCTGCCAGGCTAACAGGCCCGCTCACTCAGTCGCCTTCAGATTGTGGACCGCGTCGACGTACTCGACGACCTCGGCAGTGGGCTGGATGGCAGAGAGAATCGCGTCGGCGTCCTTGTACGCCATCGGCGCTTCGTCGCGGACACCTTTGATGACGGACTCCGAGTAGACGCCGTCCATCGCTGCGGCGAACTCGTCCATGTCGACCTCGCTGTGGGCCTGCCGGCGACTCATCACGCGACCCGCGCCATGCGGTGCGGTCTGGTGGTACTCGTCGTTGCCCTTCCCGCGGGCGATAATCGACCCCTCAGCCATGTTGAACGGAATCAGTAGCCGCTGGTCCTCGCGGGCTGGGGTCGCACCTTTTCGGATGGTCAGGTCCCTGAAATCTATATAATTGTGAATCGATTGAAACTGGTCAACGGGGTCGATCCCCAGCGCGTCGCAGACGGCGTCGCTCATCAGTTCGCGGTTCCAGCGGGCGTACTGCTGGGCGAACAGCATGTCGACGAGGTAGCCGTGAGCCTCGCGGCCTTCGAGCCAGTCTAAGTCCGTGTTGCGGTCCTCGTCGTCGCTGCTGTGGATGGCGTCCTGGACCTGTCCCAGCGCGTCGAAGGCGTCCTCGATTTCCTTGCCGTCGAGTTCGCGCCGGAGGCGGTCCTTCCGGATGTAGGACTCGCCCATGCCGCCGGTGACCCAGGCGTAGAGGTCCCGCGATTCGACTGTATCGGGGTCGAACTTGAGGTACTCGACGTACTCGTCGGGAATCTGCTCGCGGATCTCGCCGATTGTCCGGCGGTCCGTCGCCGTCGATTGCCAGTACTCGGCGACAGACTTACCCAGATACCGGGACCCGCTGTGGATGACCAGCCAGTAGTCGCCCGATTCGCGTGCCTTGCCGAACTCGACGAAGTGGTTCCCGCCGCCCAGCGTCCCCGCACTCTTGATTATGTACCCCATTCCCTGACGCTGGTCTGCCAGCACGCGGTCACAGAGCGACTCGAAGTACTCCTCGTCGTAGCCGTCGAAGTCGAACTCGACTGGGTCGATGTGCTCGCCGAACCGCTCGGCGTAGGCCGCGTCGAACTGCTCGAAGACGCGGTTGGCCCGCTCGAACGGGAACTCCTCGACGAAGTGGACCGCGTCGTCGTAGTCGTGAACCGACCGTCCCATCGGGACCGCCTCGCGGACGCGGCGCTCGCGCTCTTCGTTTTCCAGCGGGAGGTCCGGCCCGAGGTTCGTCGCAGCCATCCCACAGCCCACGTCGACGCCGACGATGTTCGGGACGACGCGTTCGCCAAGCGGCATCGTGAAGCCGATGGGTGCGCCTGCTCCCCAGTGCGTGTCCGGCATGATCCGCACCGGTTCGGTGAACGCGGGATGGTCGATGAGCGTCTCGATTTGCTCCCGACACCCAGCCTCGACGAGCGATTCGTCGTCGACCATCACCCGCGCTGTGGTGTGTTCGCCCGTCAGTTCGAGTACCATTGGTGTCCTACCGTAGTTGCATGGATGGTTTGAACCTCACGGTGGCCCGTGAGTGGGTGTCTCCCCGTCGGAGGAAATAAAAACCCGCAACCGAACAGGTGTCGAAACGCTAAACGGCTGATACATCCCTTCTCAGGGGCTGAGATGTGTTTTCACTCGGTGGGAACGCTCGTTCCCTTATATATCATAGCGGCGCGGAACTCTATATGTGAGGTGACACAGATGTCCTATCAAGCGGCGAACCCCCTGGCAGACGACTTCGAGCTCGAGCTCGGCGGGGCCTGGACCGCGTACTGGCTGGCGTTCCTGCGTGTCGTAACCGGCTGGTGGTTCTTCCACGCAGGCGTAACGAAGCTCATCGAGAACGGGCTGGCCTACACCTACGGGCCAACGTACCTCAAGCAGATGACTGGCACGGCACTCGGCCCGCTCCCCGTGCTGATGGGCGAATACCTTGGCTGGCTCATTCAGGCAATGGTCCCGCTGGGCGAGACGCTCATCGGGCTCGGACTGAT
Source organism: Haloarcula sp. CGMCC 1.2071 (assembly GCF_037078445.1). Lineage (NCBI taxonomy): Archaea > Methanobacteriati > Methanobacteriota > Halobacteria > Halobacteriales > Haloarculaceae > Haloarcula > Haloarcula sp. CGMCC 1.2071. The sequence continues at coordinate 139,648 of NZ_JAYMGY010000008.1, read as the reverse complement.
GGTCGGCGCGCTAGTCAGGCTCGCCTCCGTCTTCGGGGTCTTCTTCATGGCCCTGTTTTGGATCGGCAACGCGGAGTTCGGCCACGGGCTGGTCAACAGCGACTTCATGGGCATGCTGCTGTTCATGACGATGATCGTGCTGGCTACCGGTCGCTACTACGGCCTCGACGCGATCATCGAGAAGACCAAACTGGTCAAACGACACCCGAAACTGAGGTACCTGCTCGGCTAAGGAGGTGACCACCAATGCAACAACACACCACCGTCATCGACAAAGCGGCGATGGCACTCAGCGGCGGACTGATGCTGCTGGGCGTCGTCGTCCTCGGCATCGTGGAGATACTGGCGGGTAAGCCCTACAGCGCGGCACCGCTGACGAACGACGCGGGCGAGATCATCGCGACTCCGATGATCGATCCGACGCTCCGGACCGGACTGGTCCTGGCCGGCCTCCTGGTCCTGGCTCTGTACGGGCTCTACAGGCTCGTCGCCCCAATGAAGAATGAGACGGCCACGGCACAGCAGGAAATCACGGCGGACTGAGCAGTTCCCGTTTTCGCTGTTTGACTCGGCATATCGCTCACGTCGACAGAAGTGATAATGGGTGCCGTTCCACCCCACCGATTCCCCACTAACAACGTATTTACTATGGCTATATTAATCAAGTGGGGTAGTTTCTAATTCTGATAGAGCCCACCACAACGCTCATTTCTGTGGTAGTATTGATATCTATATGCCTTCGCTGGTGGTTCACTACGCCTTCGTTGGGTTACTCGCCGCAACGCTGCTGGGTGCTGCATTCGACAAGCGGTCGCTCCTCCTGTCGATACTCGTCGTCACGTTTCCCGACATAGACGCGTTCCTCGGGCTCTACTGGCAAGCCGGCCACCGGGCCGCGACGACGAACCTCGTCATTCCGGCGGTACTGGCGCTCCTTATCGCGATGGACCTGTACGTGCGCGACGAATCGTATATCGAGGGCCGCTGGGGGGCCTACGGTGTTCGAGTCAGTTGGTTCTGTGTCGTGGTGTACGCGGTGGGTCACGTACTGCTGGACTTGATTACGGGCGGTGCGAACCTCTTCTGGCCGCTGTACGACCAGTTCTATCAGCTCAGCGGTCATCTGGAGCTGTCGAGCCAGCGCGGCATCGTCCAGACGTTCGTCGAACTGCCCGAGCCGTCCTCTCAGGCTTCCGGTGGCACCGGCACGGGCGGGAGCGGCGGGTCGACCACGCAGTCGATGGGCAACTCCACCGAGGTACAGATGAGTACCGGCATCGACCCGAATCCGGGACAACCGGAACCAGAAAACGTCGACCGCGTGTTCCCCATCGCCCGGAGCGGCTGGGAACTGGTCGTCCTCGTCGTTGGGACGCTCGCCACCACCGCTCGCCTCGTCATCGGCCACGACCTCCCGGAAGAGTAATCGCCGGCCGGTCGGCACTGCGGGGCGTTCGCTTTCGAGTCCTTCATATACGCCGTGGCCAACCGGGAAACCATGGGCTTCGAGGTACGCCGACGACTCAGTGTCGCCGACACGGTGACGTTGTTCAACGCCGTCGTCGGGTTCGTCGCCGGAGCCATCGCCTTCACCGACCCGCATCTGGCCGCTCGGCTCATTCTGCTGGCTGTTATCGCCGACGCTATCGACGGGATCGTCGCCCGGAACGGCGACAGTTCGGCGGTCGGCCCGCTGCTCGACTCTGTGACTGACGTGGTCTCCTTCGGCGCGACACCGAGCCTCTTTCTGTACGTGCTGTTGACAGACGCCTACGGCGGCATCGAGTCCGCCCACCCGGCCGTGTTCATCGGCCTCGCCCTGCTCGCCTCCGCGTACGTCGTGTGCTCTATCGTCCGGACCGCGTTCTACTCGACGTACTTCGATTCACCCGACGAGCGGCCGGGTATGCCGAACACCCTCGGGAGTATCATCATCGCGACGGCGTATCTGAGCGGCGTCACGAACCCGCTCGTGCTGAGCGTCGGCGCGCTCGGCCTCTCGCTTGCGATGATCGCGCCTTTCGACTACCCCAAGCCAGGGCCGAAACACGCCATCCCGATGGGTGTCGTGCAGGCCGTCGCCGTCGTCGCGCCAACGGCGCTCTTCAGGGCTGGGCCGCGGGCGATGCTCGCCATCGCGCTGCTGTTTTTCGCGCTCGGGCCGTGGGTCTACTCCGGAGAGTAACCCCTCTCCAGCCGCTCAGGCCCGCTCAGACCGTGTCATCGATGAACTCCTCTAGGACGTCGTTGAACGTCTCGGCCTGTTCGACCATCGCGAGGTGTGCAGCGTCGGGAATAAACGACACCGCTCCGTCTTGGACCTCGCGGGCCAGTGTCTCGTGATACGCACGCGGGGTCAGTTTGTCGTGTTCGCCACAGACGGCCAGCAGGGGCACGTCAATCTCGCCCAGTCGCTCGCGCACGTCGAAACCGTGACACGTCATGAAGTCGCGGCGGGTCACCGCCTGCCCGACCGCCGCCATCTGCTCGTGGGAGCGCGACACGGCCTCGTGGTCGGTGTCGTGGAACAGGCGGTCCCGTTCGTGCAGGAACTCGACGGCGCGGTCCCAGTCGTCCGCGAGCCACTCCTGTAATCCTTCGAACACCGGGAGTTCGGGGCCGGTCCCCAGCAACACTATCGCCTCGGGCGTCCAGTCCCGCTCCAGGGCGACCCACTGGGCAACGGCCCCGCCAAGCGAGTTCCCGATCAGCACCTCCGCGTCTGTCTCCCGCCCCACAGCGGCCACGTCGTCCGCGTAGGCGTCGAGTGTCGTGGTCCCGGCTGCGGTGTCGATGTCGTCCGACTCTCCGTGCCCTGACAGGTCCAGCGCGATGGCGGGATGGGTCGGTCCGGATGGCGCGTACTGACGACCCCACACGCGGTGTGTCGCCCCGCTGCCGTGGACATACAGCGCCGTCGGCCCCGATGCCGCAGGCTGTGTCTGTCTGTACGCCGTGACTCGCCCGTCGTGACTGACCCGTTCCATGCGACACCGTTCGGAAGCGGTGTGGATAAAAGGTTGGCGCGCTCAGATGAGGTGTGAACCGCATTCAAGCAACTACACTCATTTTTCCGCCGTACAGCGTATTTCAGCGATAGGTTTATATACTTATCTCGCTTACTTTGAGTTAGCATGACTTCAGAACAGCAGTTGTTCGACGAGACGCCCCTCCGCCGATTCGAGTACGACGACAGCGTCGTGTTCGCGGCGGACGTGGGACCTGCCGCCGATGCGAGTGTCGATGTGGTCGACGGGACCGTCATCGTCGTCGCTGACGGCCACCAGTACGAACAGGAGATTCCCGCGAGGGACGCACGAGCGTTTATCAATCACGGGGTTCTCACTATCGAAGTGTCAGACGGCGAGGGAGATAACTAATGAGACTTACTGTTAAACCACTCAAACAGAAAGACGCTGGCCGTGGCCTCGCGGCAATTGACCGCGCCGCGATGGACGAACTCGAACTCGAGAACGGCGACTACATCGTTCTCGAGGGGAAACAGGACAGCCGCGCTGTCGCCCGGGTCTGGCCCGGCTACCCCGAAGACGAGGGGAACGGCATCGTCCGCATCGACGGGCAGCTCCGCCAGGAGGCCAACGTCGGTATCGACGACCCCGTCAACATCGAGAAGGCCGACGTCAACCCCGCGACCTCGGTCACCGTCGCGCTGCCCCAGAACCTCCGGGTTCGGGGTAACGTGGGTCCGATGATTCGCAACAACCTCAGCGGTCAGGCCGTCACGCAGGGCCAGACTGTTCCGGTGAGCTTCGGCCTCGGACCGCTCTCCTCGATGTCCGGCCAGAAGATCCCGCTGAAGATCGCAGAGACCGAGCCCTCCGGCACGGTCGTCGTGACCGACTCCACGGACATCCAGGTCAGCGAGATGCCCGCCGAGCAGGTCCACAGCGGCGAGGGCGCGCCCGAAGCGAGCGACACGCCCGACGTGACCTACGAGGACATCGGCGGGCTCGACCGCGAACTCGAACAGGTCCGTGAGATGATCGAGCTGCCGATGCGCCACCCCGAACTGTTCCAGCAGCTCGGCATCGAGCCGCCGAAGGGCGTCCTCCTGCACGGCCCGCCAGGCACCGGCAAGACGCTGATGGCCAAGGCCGTCGCCAACGAGATCGACGCGTACTTCACCACCATCTCCGGCCCGGAGATCATGTCGAAGTACTACGGCGAGAGCGAGGAGCAACTCCGTGAGGTCTTCGAAGAGGCCGAGGAGAACGCCCCTGCTATCGTCTTCATCGACGAGATCGACTCCATCGCCCCGAAACGCGGCGAGACTCAGGGCGACGTGGAACGCCGCGTCGTCGCCCAGCTGCTCAGCCTGATGGACGGGCTCGAAGAGCGCGGACAGGTCATCGTCATCGGCGCGACCAACCGCGTCGACGATATCGACCCCGCCTTGCGCCGTGGCGGCCGCTTCGATCGCGAGATCGAAATCGGCGTCCCGGACAAGAAGGGCCGCAAGGAGATCCTTCAGGTCCACACCCGCGGGATGCCCCTCTCCGAGGAGATCAACATCGAGAACTACGCCGAGAACACCCACGGCTTCGTCGGCGCTGACCTCGCGACCCTCACGAAAGAGAGCGCGATGAACGCCCTCCGGCGCATCCGCCCCGAACTCGACCTCGAATCCGACGAGATCGACGCCGAGGTGCTCGAACGCCTGGAGATCAGCGACAAAGACTTCCGCGAGGCGATGAAGGGCATCGAGCCCTCCGCACTCCGGGAGGTCTTCGTCGAAGTCCCGGACGTCACCTGGGACTCCGTCGGTGGACTCGAAGACACCAAGGAACGGCTCCGGGAGACCATTCAGTGGCCTCTGGAGTACGAAGACGTGTTCGAGTCGATGGACCTCGAAGCCGCGAAGGGCGTACTGATGTACGGCCCGCCCGGCACCGGGAAGACGCTCTTGGCGAAGGCCGTCGCCAACGAGGCCCAGTCCAACTTCATCTCCGTGAAGGGGCCGGAACTCCTGAACAAGTTCGTGGGTGAGTCCGAGAAGGGCGTCCGCGAAGTGTTCAGCAAGGCCCGCGAGAACGCCCCGACCGTGGTGTTCTTCGACGAGATCGACTCCATCGCCGGCGAACGTGGCGGCGGCACGACCGACTCCGGCGTCGGCGAACGCGTCGTCTCCCAGCTCCTGACGGAACTGGACGGCATCGAGGACATGGAGAACGTCGTGGTCGTCGCGACCACGAACCGGCCGGACCTCATCGACGACGCGCTCCTGCGCCCCGGCCGACTCGACAGGCACGTCCATGTGCCCGTCCCGGACGAGGAAGCGCGCCGCGCCATCTTCCAGGTCCACACCCGCGACAAGCCGCTGGCCGACGGCGTCGACCTCGACGACCTGGCCAGCCGCACGGACGGCTACGTCGGCGCGGATATCGAAGCGGTCGCTCGCGAGGCGTCGATGGCCGCGACCCGGGAGTTCATCAACAGCGTGGACCCCGAGGACATCGGCGACAGTGTCAGCAACGTCCGCGTGACGATGGACCACTTCGAGCACGCGCTCGAAGAAGTCGGCCCCAGCGTCACCGAGGAGACCCGCGAGCGCTACGACGAGATCGAACAGCGCTTCGACCGGGCCGAACCCGGCGTCACCGACGAGAGCACGGCCAGCCGCACCTTCCAGTAGCGACGGTCGGCACTCGATAGCGACGGTCGACACACCGACGCTGATTGTTGCGTCTTACAGGCGATTTTCTCGCTGCGTTATTCGTCGTCAGCCCTGTCCAACGTGATCTCGCGACACTCGTAGGCTTCCTTCGTCGCACCGGCCCCGCCGACAGTGACCGGTCCGGCATCGGTCTCGATAGTGAGTGACCGTTCGGCCGGGTTCTTGCTCGATGCGGGATAGACGACGCTCTGCCGGACGTTTATCACTGGCCCCGATATCGTCGTCTCCGTCCGATCCGTAGTCGAGACCACCCGAGCGCGTGCGGTGATCGGTGTCCCCGCACGCAACGCCAGCGCCGCCATGAGCACCGCGAACTGGAACGCGGAGAACGTCCGCGGGAACGCACACACGCTAGCGACGTACCGTTCCGTCCCCATCAGCCAGTGGGTGCCGAGGAACATCGTGAACTCGTCGTGCGCGAGGTTCTCGTTGTCGAACTCCGTCGCCTGGTGGTCCGTTCCCGAGGCAGTCACAATCTCGAAGTGACCGGTGAGTCCGCGCTGGATGTCAGCGGTCACGAGCAGCGGGGTGATGCCGCTCTCGATTGTTCTGACCGCCGTTGCGATGTCCTCGTACGCGGGCGTCGGCGCTGACGCGTCGCCGTGGACCAGTAGCAACACCAGCGTGTCCCGCTCGAGAGCGGCTCTGAGTTGCGGCGCGAACGCGGGGAGAGAAGATTTCGGTACCGCAATCGTGAGACTCTCGTCGGCACTGTCGATAAGTGACTGTATCGCACCGATGACTGCCGACTGGGTCCGATGGATCTCCAGCCCCGAATGTGCCATCATCAGAGGATGCGGTGCCACGTGTATAAATCGTCCCCTGAATTGGGCAATAGCGTCGCTGAGCGGGTGGAAATGTCAATGGGGGAGAGGATAGTGGTGTAACTTCTTTATGTGTGTATCTCCTCGGACAGGTGATGAAGCCACAGCCCACCGTCCTGTTCGTCCGTAGTCCGAGCCAGGACAGGGCCGCGATCTCGGTGCTCCGGGATAGCGGTGTCACCGTCCACGAGTTCGACGGTGTTCGTGACCTGGAGTGTGCGCTCGGCGACTACGACACGGACTGTGTCGTCACGAACTGCGAAGTGGAGAACCCGGACGGGACACAGTATCTCGGTGGGTTGACCCTTATTGATCGACTGCAACGAAATCACCCCGAACTCCCGGTCGTCCTCTTTGCCGAGGTGGCAAACGGCGACATCGCCCGCGAGGCCTACAGCCGCGACGTGTTCGGCTACGTTCCGAGCACAGTGAGCGACGCTCACCAGCGGCTCTTGGCGCGGGTCGATGCCGCCGTCGCTTCCAGCCCGGCCCGTCAGCGGGCGAACAAGCGAAAACAGCTCAACGAGGCCGTCCGGCTGGTCAATCAAGCGCTCGTCCGCTCACAGTCGCGGGTGGATATCGAACGCGACGTCACGGCGGTTCTGGCGGGCACGACCAGATACAGCGAGGCCTGTACGGTGACCTGTCAGCACGACAGGCCGGTCGTTCGAGCGCTGGGTTCACAGCGTGACCGCGTCTCCATCACCGTGCCGGAGCCGTTGTGCCGCGCCGAGTCGGAGGACCGACTGGTCGTTGCGGATATCGACCCAGCAACGTTCGCAAATGACACAGACGCACTGGAGACGGACTGCGCCCGAGTTCTCGCTGTCCCACTGGTGTACGATGGGACGTCGTACGGCGTCCTCGGAGTGTACGCCGACCGCGTCGATGTCTTCGACACGGAAGAACAGGACACGTTCCGGGAGGTCGGCCACAACATCGCGCTGGCTATCGACGCGAGCCAGACGAAAGACGCGCTCCAGCAGCGGACGACGGAACTGGAACGGCAGAAAGAGCGGCTCCGAGAGCTCGCACAGATCATCTCACACGAACTCCGGAACCCGCTCCAGGCGGCGATGGGACGAGTCGAACTGCTAGCCGCGGAACACGCCGCCGAGGAGTTCGACGCCATCCAGCGCAGCCACACTCGCATGTCGTTTCTCATCGACGACCTCATGGAGATCGCCCGTCAGGGCGACCGACAGTACACTGTCGAGCCGGTCACGCTCTCCGACGTGATGGCGGACGCCTGGACGACGGTCGATACCGATGCAGCGACCATCGAAATCGACTGTACCGAGACGATCCTGGCCGATAGCAGCCGGCTATGTCAGCTCGCGGAGAACTTCTTTCGGCTCGCCACGGAGCAGGGCGACACCGGGAAGATAACGATCACGGACACGGGCGATGGGTTCGCCCTCGAACACGACGGCCCCCCGTTGGGGGAAGGCAGCGAGGGACCGTTTGAACTCTACTACGCCTCCACCGACGAAGGTGTGGGCCTCCACCTCGCCGTGATCCGGGAAATCGCACGCGGCCACGGGTGGGAAATCTCCCTCGCCGATGAATCGACAGGACGGGTCCGTCTGGACGTCACCGGCGTCGAACGGCCCTCAGCGAAAGCCAGGTAGCGACCTGGCTCGCGGTACGTGACTCGAAACGGTATTTTGCGTCCAGTCCGGAGTTGGGGTATGGATCTCCAGGCTCGGTATCGCGTGCCAGCACTCACTGGCCTGTTGACGGTCGTGTCGCTCGCGCTCGTGTTCGGGGCCGTTCTCGGGGCGATTCCCCAGTCGGCGCTCCCCGCTGCGCCCGCGAGCGTTCTCGGGGCGATCCCACACGCCAACGCCGTGGTCAGCGCCCTCGCTATCGGTACCATCGTCGGCGGCGTCCGGGCGATTCGCCGCGGGAACGTCGCCCGGCACCGCAAACTGATGCTCTCCTCGTTCGGCCTGTTCGCTCTGTTTCTCGTGCTGTACCTCTACCGGATAACGCTTGTCGGACCGACGGACTTCACCGGCCCGACGGTCGTCGAGACGTACTTCTATCTCCCCTTCCTCGCTATCCACATCCTGCTTGCCATCATCGCTATCCCGGCGGTGTACTACGTCCTGCTGCTGGCTTACACGTACCCCGTCTCGGAGCTACCGTCGACGAACCACCCGCGGGCCGGGAAGCTGGCCGCAAGCCTGTGGCTGATTTCCTTTACGATGGGTATCGCCGTGTACGCGATGCTGTACCTGGTGTGGTAGCCGGCCAGCACCACAGAAAGAACCAGCGCGCCCTCAGTCGTCGGCCGGGCTCGACTGCGTGCCGATATCCGGGCGGGCAACGTCCCGATCCGTCGCCTCGCCGTCGATGTCGTAGGGGTACTCGCCAGTGACACAGCCGAGACAGAGGTCCGTCTGGCTCTTGTCCAGCGTTTCCGCGATAGCGTCGATAGAGAGATACGACAGCGAGTCCGCCTCGATCTCGTCGCGGATCTCGTCGACTGACTGGTTCCCGGCGATGAGTTCATCCCGGGAAGCCATGTCGATTCCCATGTAACACGGGGCGACGATTGGCGGTGCGCCGATGCGGACGTGGACCTCCTCGGCACCGGCGTCTTTCAGCAACTGGATCAGTTGCGTCGAGGTGGTCCCGCGGACGATAGAGTCGTCGATGATGGTGACGCTCTTCCCCTCGATGGTGGACTTGATGGGGTTGAGTTTCAACCGGACGGCCCGTTCGCGTTCGTCCTGGGTCGGCATGATGAAGGTGCGGCCGACGTACCGGTTTTTCATCAGCCCTTCGGCGAACTCGATATCCGACTCGTCGTCCTGTGCGGCCTCGGCGTATCCGGAGGCGAACGCACGCCCGGAGTCGGGCACCGGCAACACCACGTCCGATTCGACGCCGGACTCCTCCCAGAGCTTCCGGCCCAGTTCGCGCCGTACTTCGTAGACGAGGTTCTCGTCGATGGTCGAGTCCGGGCGCGCGAAGTAGACGTGTTCGAAGAAACAATGGGCCGTGTTCTCGGGCTCGACGAGCTGATAGGTGTCGAAGCCGGTCCCGTCGGCGTGCAGAACGACGAGTTCGCCGGGCTTGACGTCCCGAATCAGTTCGCCGTCGAGCGTGTCGATGGCCGCCGACTCGGAGGCGAGGACGTAGCCGTCCTCGAGTTCGCCGATACACAGCGGTCGGTTCCCCTGCGGGTCGCGCACGCCGAGCACCGTCTCGTCGTGCATAATCGTCAGCGAGTACGACCCGTGGATGCGGTTCATCGTCCGCTTGACAGCCCGAACCAGGTCCTCCTCCAGGAGATTTCGCGCGAGGTCGTGGGCGATGACCTCGGTGTCGCCGTCTGAGGTGAAGGCGTGACCGAGGTCGGCCAGTTCGTCACCGATCTCGTCGGCGTTGACGAGGTTCCCGTTGTGGGACAGCCCCAGCGACCCCGACTTGAACGAGACGGAGAACGGCTGGGCACAGCAGGCGTTGACGCTCCCGGCGGTCGGGTATCGGACGTGGCCGATGCCGTTCGACCCGTTGAGCGATTCCAGGTCGCCGGGGTCGAACGCGTCACCGACGAGGCCCATCTCGACGTGGCTGTACTGCTGGAACCCGTCGTGGGTGACGATACCGGCTGATTCCTGACCGCGATGCTGGAGCGCGTACAAGGAGTAGTAAAGCGGTCGGGCGGCGTCACGGTCCTCCAAAGAGATGCCAACAACGCCGCACTTCTCGTGCATTTGTGTTGAGTGTGTTATTCGCCTGCTTTCGACTGCCACTCGTAGTCACGCCGCTTGGCCGACTTGCCGAAACCGCACGACGAGCAGACCTTCTTTTTCGTGTGATACGACTTTTCACCACACCGTCGACACTTCGTGTGCGTCGTGGTGTTTTTCTTGCCCTGACTCGGAGTTCCTGCGCCAGTCATGGAGTAATTGAGACGACGTTATCGCCGCGTATAATCGTTGTGTCTTCATCCTCGACGACGAGGTTCATGTGTTGATCGTAGCCGGTGAGTTCCCCTTCGAAGATTTCGCCACCCTTCAGCTGTACGGTGACTGTCTCACCGAGGGACGCTTCGAGTACATCCAGCGGTCGTCCACTCATGTACGGTTTGGATAGTGACGGCCGCTTAAACGTACCGTTTGTGTGGTGGCGCGCGCGAGACAGTCCCGACTCCCTACACGTCGACGCTAAAGGGCGCTCGGTCGGCCGCTCGGACAGCGAAGCCGGCCAGCAGGTCCGCGAGCGCGTCGAGGTCGTCGGGGTCGATGACCTCGACCGGCGTGTGCATGTAGCGGTTCGGCAGGCCGACGTTGGCCGACGGAATCCCACCGCGGGAGGTGTAGAAGGCGTCCGCGTCGGTTCCGGTCCGGCTGCCGGTCGCCTGCAACTGGATGTCGATGTCCTCGGCGTCGCTCGTCTCTCGGAGGGCGTCGACGGCGACCGGATGGTTCGCGCTCCCGCGGGCGACGACCGGCCCCCCGCCGAGTTCGACCCCGGTCGCGGCCTTCCCCGGCGAACCCGGCGAGTCCGTCGCGTGGGTCACGTCAACGGCGATAGCGACGTCCGGCGCGAGATCGAACCCGACCATCTTCGCCCCCTGGACGCCGACCTCCTCCTGCACCGTGGAGACGGCGTACACTGTCGCCTCTGCATCGGCCTCCGCCGCGCGCCGAAGCCCCTCAGCGGCCGCCCAGATACCGATACGGTTGTCCATTCCCCGGGCCGCGAGGCGGCCGTTCTCCAGTTCGCTCAGCGTCTGGACGAACGTCACCGGGTCGCCGCGGTCGACGAGTGATTCTACCTCGTCGCCGTCCTCGGCCCCCACATCGACGTGCTGTTCGGCGATCTCCGGCACGGAGTCGTCGTCCGGGTCCCGGAGGTGAATCGCAGTCTGTCCCACGACGCCCGATACCGGCCCGTCGGCTGTGTGAATGGTGACGTGTTGCCCGCGCGAGACGGTCTTGTCCGAGCCGCCGATGCGGCCCAGTTTGACGAAGCCGTCGTCGGTGAGGTCCCGGACGATGAAGCCGATCTCGTCGCCGTGGCCCGCGAGCGCGACGGTCGTGTCGCCACCTTCGACCTTCGCGACGGCGTTGCCGTAGTCGTCCGTTCGGACCTCGTCAGCGAACTCGCTGACGTAGTCGAGCCACACCCGCTGGCTGTCGGCCTCGTACCCCGACGGGCCGGGCGTCGTCAGAAGCGATTCCAAGAATTCGCGTCGTCGTGTGTCCATATGCGGGATAATCGCTCTGTGGTCATGAAAACAGCGGACGGCACGCGGTCTGGGACCGTCCCACCGTGGCTCTGGGACCGCCACGGCTAAGAGTCGCGGCGTCGAACTGTCAGTATGGCCGAATTCACTCTCCTCGAACTGCATCTCGACAGCGCGGAGTTCACTGCCAACGCCCCGTTCAGTTCCACCGACGATGACGACGAATCGGAGCGCAAATCACGGTGGTCGCGGTCCCGGACGGACGAGCAGAGCGACGAGACGGACGTTGAGGGTGACGGTGGCCGTAACGTCGGTCGCTTCGCGCTCGCGGTACTCGGTGCCGTCGCGCTCGTCGCGGTCGTCCTGCGTCTGTACCTCGGTGGGTCAGACGGCGACGACAGCGACGAAGCCCTGTAAGGGACAGCGTCCCACTCCACAGCAAGGCCACGAACCGAACGCCGGTGGTCGTTTTCACAGGGAGAAGGCCTATTTTCTCCCGCCACATTTCAGACGTATGGGAATATACCACAGCGTTCAGGCTGTCGCCGGCGCGACCGGCGACGGCCCCATCGACTGGAGTGCCGTCGCCGACGCCGCGAAGGGCGCGACGGACACGGGCGACCTCACCGTCGAGACGCCCGAACGCGACGGCTACGCCACCGACGTCCGGGACGCCAGAGATCGCGTCCGGGAGGTAGGCCAGCTCGCCTTCGACCTGCCCGAAACCGTCGAGATCCAGAACCGCCACCACTGGATCGACGCCAACGTCGCCACGTTCAGCCGCGTGATGGAGCCGATCGAACAGCAGGCCGAGTACATCCCCGGCATCGCCCGCGTGGTCAACACCGGGTCGATGGCCGTTGCGCTCTCGTTTCTGGGGAACAACGTCTTGGGTCAGTACGACCCCGTCTTGCTCGCGGATAACGACGCTCACGCGCTGTACTTCGTGCGCCCCAACATCCACCGGGTCGCCGACGAGTTGAATGTCGAGCGGGACCGCTTCCGCCGCTGGATCGCGTTCCACGAGGTCACGCACGCGGCGGAGTTCGGCGCGGCCCCGTGGCTCTCCGACCACCTCGAAACGGCGATGGAGGACGCCATCGACAACCTCACCGACGGCAACATCGACCGGACGACGCTTGGTGAACTCGACACGACGATGACCGCCGTCGAAGGGTACGCGGAACTGCTGATGGACCGGGCCTTCGACGACGAGTACGACGACCTGCGCCGGAAAGTCGACGAGCGCCGGCAGGGGCGTGGCCCCATCGCGTCGCTCATGCGCCGGCTGCTCGGCCTCGGGATGAAGCGCCAGCAGTACGAACGCGGGAAGGCGTTCTTCGACACGGTCGCCGACGCCCGCGGCGTCGCTGCGGCCGGGCGCGTCTGGGACTCGCCGGACACCCTCCCCACCGAAGACGAGATAGAGACGCCGACGCTGTGGATCGACCGCGTCGACCCCTGAAAGAGCTACGGTACGCCGCGTGGCCGCACGGACCGCTTATTTCTCCGGTTCTTCCACAGGCGCTTCGATCTTCGCGACGTCGAGGAGGATTTCGCTGTTGGATTCGTCGACAGCGACAACCGTCCCGGCGACGACGAGCTTCGAAATCGGCGTCGGTCCGAGAATGACGGCCTGTCCCTCGCTGAAGTCCTGCACCGAGCTCTGGAGGTGGAACCGGGCGCGGCACTTCTCCGGGTCGTGGACGTTCGTGAAGTTGATTTCCTCGACGGTGACGTCGACGCGATCGTAGTCGTGGGCGACGACGACGCTCTCGGCCTCGTCTATCTGCTGGCGGTCGATTGCGTCGAAGGCCTCGGACGTCGGCTTGTACCCGCCGGTCGGGCCGGGAATACCTTCGACGAGTCCCAGCGAGGTCAGACTCTGCATCTGGTTCCGTACCGTTCCGGGGTTCCGGTCGATCTCCTCAGCGATTGTCTCGCCGGTAACTGCCTCACCGGTCTGTTGATACCTGTTTACCAGCGTCGTAAGCATCGTTCGCTGGCTGTTGTTCAGATCGATGCTAACCATACCGGTGTGTATCGGGAGCGGCTACTTATCCCATTGGGTTCACTCATTTGAACGCCGGTCGAACTCACAGATGGACCTACTCCATGTATCCCAGTTGTTTCAGCCGGTCTTCGACGGCGTCGCCGTCGTCGCTTCCGAGGGCGTCCTCGATACTGAGTGGGGCACGCTCGCCGACAGCGGGGTCCTGGGGGAACACCGGGAGCACCTCGCCGCGCATATCAGTCGGGACAGCACAGCCGTGGGCGGCCAGCACCGTCGGCGCGATGTCGAGAATGCTGATACGGTCGAGTTCGCCCTGTGGCTCGAAGTCGGGGCCGCTGGCGGCGAAGATGCCGTAGGGCGTGTTCTCGGCCGCCCAGCGGTCCGGACCGCTCTGGATGGTCCCGCCGCCGATACCGTCGTTGACGTGGACGCCCGGGCGCTGGTCGACGACGACCTCCGGGCCGGCGTCGACGTAGGGGCCGTTGTACACGTCTTCGCCCCTATACACGTCGGTAAACAGCGGGCCGTGCTCGTCTTCCACCTCGCGGAGGTCAGCCATGAGCGACTCACGGACCGATTCCACGTCGAATCGGGGGTTGACGTACACCGGCCCCTGTCCGCTGGCGACGACCTTTGTCTGCTCCAAGTCGATGGCTTCGAGTTTGCGGTCCCGTTTGACGCCGTCGCGCTGCGGGACGAGTTGCTGGATGGACTCCGGAACGACGCGAGCGAGCGTGTCGACCAGCCCGGCGCGCTTTGCGACTGCGAGCAGGTTCTCGCGGTCGAGCCCGATTCGGGTGAGCACGGCGTCGACGCTCGTATCCCGGACCTGGTAGCCGTTCTCGGCCAGCCACTCGTTGATGTAGAACTCCGTCTGGGTCGCGTCACAGCCGTGGTCGGACATCAACACCAGGTTCAGGTCCTCGCGGTCGTCGAGCCGGCCGACCCACTCGTCGACGAGCTGCCACGCGCGCAGGCTCGGCTCGTCGTCCCAGAAGAAGTGATGCAGGACGTTCAAATAGAACAGCGTCACATGGACGAAATCGAGGTCCCGTTCGTCCATGAGTGTCGTGGCAACCTCGAAGCGCTTCTCTAGCAGGTCCAGAATGGCCTCGACCTCCGCGCCGCGCTCGTCGTTCGAGGACAGCAGCGGGTCCGGGTGGACGCTGTAGTCGAACCGGGATTCCAGTTCCTCGGCCAGTTCCGGCGGCGAGGTGTAGCCGGAGCTAATCGACCGGTACTCCCCCTCGACGGCGTCCGGGCCGCCGGCGACGACGAGGTCGTCGATGTCCCGCGGAGGGTACATCGTCGGCATGTTGACCACGCCGGCCGATTGCCCCTCGTCGTTGAGGTAGTCCCAGAGTTCGGCGGTGTCGTAGTCGCCGCCGTTCATCACGGTGATTTCGCCCGCGTCGAGGTCGACGTTCTCGAACCAGAAGACGCCGAACCCGCCGGGGTCCTTGCCCGAGGAGTAGCACTTCCAGTTCGGGAACGTCACCGGCGGCAGACAGCTTCGCGTCCCCGCCCAGGTGCCGGTGTCCCGCAGCGCGGCCAGGTTCGGGAGCTCGCCGGTCTCGATCCACGGGTCGAGCAGTTCCCAGCTCGCTCCGTCGAGTCCGACGACGAGGGTCTTCGTCATGTTGAGACGGAGACAGGCGAGTCACTAGTCCCTTTCGCACCCCGTCCGATGGGGTTGGAAACCGACCGCTCGGTCGAAACGGACAACGCGTCACTTTTGAGCGCGCCGCCGGAACTGACGGTATGAGCAACCGGTCGGACATCGCACCGGACACCGTCTCGGTCGAGTTGACCGAGGACGGCGTCGTCGTGGAGTACCTCGACGGCCGCCAGGCGTTCTA
The DNA here is from genome assembly GCF_037078445.1 of Haloarcula sp. CGMCC 1.2071. Classification (NCBI taxonomy): domain Archaea; kingdom Methanobacteriati; phylum Methanobacteriota; class Halobacteria; order Halobacteriales; family Haloarculaceae; genus Haloarcula; species Haloarcula sp. CGMCC 1.2071. Next base: position 124,050 of record NZ_JAYMGY010000008.1, on the reverse strand, counting down.
TCACGGCGTCCCAACGGCGGTCGAAGGGAGTATCCAGACTGCGCCGGGAAAAGACACACACGTCCTGATTACCGACGAGACGGAGACGTCGGGCATCCTCGTGTACGTCAACGACCTCCGCACACATGACGATATTCTCGAAGAGACAGGCGTCGGACGGGTCATCCTCGACGACGGCGAGGAGGACGAACTGTTCCCCGGCGTCACGGTCCGAGACAATCAGATGCGGACGGAAGTAGACGTGGACTACGACGTAACGAACGGCCGCGTGTTCGTCTTCGAGGAGGACGAACTCGGCGAGCGGAGCTTCGAGATCGTCGAAGCGTAATACCGGTGGTAAGGTGACGCGTGATTGTGGGGTCGAGGACCGCTACTGGATGTAGGACGGGTCTTCGTCGTCACAGTTCTCCTCGTGCTGTCGCGCGTCGCTCTGGTCGTCGAACATCAGGCCACAGGTCTCGCACTTGTACCAGGTGACCTCGTCTCGCTCGGTTTGGACAACCATACCTGAAGATCCGACGGCCGACCGTATATTATTTTCCCGCAACACAACGGGAACCCTCAAGGGAGTCGGATTGCAAGAAGGCGGCATGAGCGGGTCCACTGACGCCGGTGTCGAACTCACCGTCGAGGGTGCGAACAAGCGCGACGCCGGGCGCGGTATCGCACGACTGCCAGATTCGGCACGCAGCGAGCTACGCGTCTTGAGTGGCTCACCTGTTATCATTGAGGGCGAGGACAAGACTGTAGTGAAGGTCTGGCCAGATGACGACGAAGACGGCTCCTTCGTCCGCATCGATTCAGACACCAGAGCGAACGCCGGCGTCAACATCGGCGACACGGTGACGGTGACGAGTGGGTCGGTCTCTGAGGCGACCGAAATAGCCATCCAGCCGGTCGAACCGATACCGGGCAGCGAGGACTACGAGAGTCTGGTCAGGAAGCGGCTGGTCGACCAGATCATTCAGGCCGACGAGCGGACCCACATCGAAGGGCTGGGAACGTTCCTCGTTCGCAAGACCTCTCCCTCGGGGCCGGTTCGCGTCACCGGCACGACGGCAGTGACTGTACTGCCGGGCCTCGACGGCGGTAGCGACGCGAGCCAGTCGTCGTCCGGTGAGGCAACAACGGCGAGCACACCGACCGCCGAGACGGAATCGGGGGTAAGCTACGAGGACATCGGCGGCCTCGACGAGGAACTGGATCGCATCCGCGAGATGATAGAGATGCCCCTCTCCGAGCCCGAGGAGTTCCGCCGCCTGGGTATCGACCCGCCCAGCGGCGTATTGCTCCACGGCCCGCCCGGGACGGGGAAGACCCTCATCGCGCGAGCGGTGGCAAACGAGGTCGACGCCTACTTCGACACTATCTCCGGCCCCGAAATCGTCTCCAAGTACAAGGGCGAGAGCGAGGAGCGGCTCCGGGAGGCCTTCGAGACGGCGGAGGCGAACGCGCCGGCTATCCTCTTCGTCGACGAAATCGACTCCATCGCCGGCTCTCGCGACGAGGACGCCGACATGGAGAACCGGGTCGTCGCCCAGTTGCTCACGCTGATGGACGGCCTCGAAGACCGGGGCCGGGTCGTCGTCATCGGGGCGACGAACCGCGTGGACGCCATCGACCCGGCGCTGCGCCGCGGTGGCCGCTTCGACCGCGAAATCGAGATCGGCGTGCCCGGCGAACACGGTCGCCGCGAGATCATGGACGTCCACACGCGGGATATGCCGCTGCAGGACGGCGTGGATCTGGACCGCATCGCCGCACAGACCCACGGCTTCGTCGGCGCTGACCTCGCGTCGCTGACCACCGAGGCCGCGATGGCCGCGCTCCGGGCCGACCGCGACGACGGCGACGTCCACCAGGACGACTTCGAGACCGCGCTCGCCACCGTCGACCCCAGCGCGATGCGGGAGTACGTCGCCGAGTCGCCGACGGCGACCTTCGACGACGTGGGCGGGCTGTCCGAGGTCAAACAGACGCTGACGGAGGCCATCGAGTGGCCGCTCTCGTACAGCGAACTGTTCACCGCGACCAACACCGACCCGCCGAGCGGCATCCTGCTGTACGGCCCGCCGGGGACCGGCAAAACCCTGCTCGCTCGGGCCGTCGCCGGCGAGAGCGACGTGAACTTCATCCACGTCGCCGGCCCCGAAATCATGGACCGCTACGTCGGCGAGAGCGAGGAAGCGGTCCGGGAACTGTTCGAGCGCGCCCGCCAGACCGCGCCGAGCATCATCTTCCTCGACGAAATCGACGCCATCGCCAGCCACCGGGGGCAGGGCAACGAGGTCACCGAGCGCGTCGTCTCGCAACTGCTCGCCGAACTGGACGGCATCACGGAGAACCCCAATCTGGTCGTGCTGGCCGCGACCAACCGCCGGGATATGATCGACGATGCGCTGCTGCGGCCGGGTCGCCTCGAACAGCACGTCGAGGTCCCGAACCCCGACCGTGACGCCCGCGAGGAGATTCTCGCCGTCCACACCGACGGAAAGCCACTCGCTGAGGGTGCCGATATCGGGGAGATCGCCGAGGAGACCGACGGTTTCTCGGGTGCAGAACTGGAGGCCGTCGTCCGCGAAGCGTCGATGCTGGCCATTCGAGAGGTGGCGTCCGCCTACGGGCCGGAAGAGGCCACCGAGAACGCCGATGAAGTGGAGATCACGCCAGAACACTTCCGTGAAGCGCTGGAGCGGGAACGGACGCGGTAGCTCGCAGGGCATCTTCGTCGCAGTAGCTGCTGAGTGGCCGTTTTAGATCGATAGTATCGGAAAGACGAGGAGAGGCGAAAGGATCGACTCCGGGAGAGGAGTGAAAAGGCTGTCCGGACAGCCTTGGCGGACGAGCGACGCCGAGTGGCCGAGCAGCGAGACGGGCGTTAGCGCCGGCATCGACGTGAAAAGCGCCTTGCCGGCAGCTACTCGTAGCGAGTGCACACGCAAAAAAGGCCCGGTGTTCGGTTCCGGCTACGCGTCCTTGTCGGGCGACTCCGTGTCCGATTCCGCAGCGGGTTCCTGCTGTGGGTCGTTTCCTCCGCCAACACCGTCGCCGTCGTCTGTGGCTGGTTCCGACGCGCCACGTCGACCCAGCAGCGGGAGCGGCCGACCGCGAAGGAGCCGCCGGCCACCGACGACTGGGACGGCGAGGACAACGAGCCACGGCGCGAGACTCGCCGCAGTCACCAGCAGGCCACGGGTGAACACGTACACGTCATTCACTGACGAGAGGAACGCGGCGACCAGCGACCGCTCGTGGTACGGCACCTGCTGGGCCGACGGTGCCGGCGCTGGCTCGTGAATCTCGACGCGCAGCGTCGAGTAGGCGACCCGCTGTTCGAGCGAGCGCTTCTGGGCTTCGAGGCGTTCGATGTCGTTCTGGACCGACGACAGTTCCTCCTCGATGCGGAGCAGTTCCTCCGTGCTGTTGGCTCGCTCGTAGAAGGTCCGCAGTCGGTCGCGACGCTCCCGGAGGTTGGTCAGCCGCGCTTCGAGGTCGACCAGTTTGTCGGTCACGTCTTTCGTCGTCGTCTCCTCGGAGCGGACCGTCCCCTGCTCGCTCACCATCGACTGCGTCGGTTCGTACTCCTCGCTTGGCACTCTGACCACGATGTAGCCGGTGTACCACGTCTCGCCGTCGTCCCGGTGGAGTTCGCGGTTGGAGTCGCTCACGTACCCGCCGGACGTGCGCGCCCAGGCGGCAATCGCGTCGGCTGTCGTGGAGTAGTTCTCCACTTCGACCACCATCCGACCGTTGCGGATGATGGCCCGGTCGGTCATGGCGTTGCTGGCCTGGACGTTCCCGCTATCAGCCGAATTTGCGCCCGAATCAGCCGCTTCGGGCTGATTCGACCCGCCGTCGCCGCTGGACATCTGTGCGCCGTCACCGCCGCCCTGTGCCTCGCCCGCATCGCCGCTCCCACCCATACCGGTACAGCCGGCAAGGAGGAGGAGACCGACGACAGCGAGGACCCTGATTCGCGAAGCCATACGGGTCGTACTCGTCCTGAAAGCGGCATAACGACGGCGAACGCTCAAAAACCGCTTTTTGTAAAACAGCGACTGCAGTTACGGCCAGTCCGTCCGGCGGTCCGCAAGCGCCGGGAACTCCTCGCGGACCTGGTCGACGCGAGCCGGGTCGAGAGTGGCAGTTACCAGTGCCGGGTGGTCGTCGGCGCTTGCGAGCGTCGTTCCCCACGGGTCGTACACCGTCGACCGACCCAGCAGTTCCGCGTCCTCGAACTGTCCGACGCCGTTCGCGGCGGCGACGTACAGCTGGTTTTCGACGGCCCGAGCGCGGCCGAACAGCTTCCAGTGCTCGACGCGCGGATAGGGCCACGCGCTCGGGACGAGCGTCAGCGTCGCGCCCTCGTCGACGAGATGGCGATACAGCTCCGGGAACCGGAGGTCGTAGCAGGTAGTGATGCCGACGGTAAACTCCTCGAAGTCGAGGGTCGGAATCCTCCGGCCGGCTTCGAGCAGTTGGGACTCCGCCGAGTCGTAGCCGAACAGGTGATGTTTGCGGTACACCGCCTGTCGCTCCCCGTCGCGGTCGAAGAACACGGCGGTGTTCGCCATCCCCTCCGGGGCCGGCGTGTCGAAGCCGCTGTCGGCGCTGGCTTCGAGGTCCTCGACGATACTTCCGGCGAGCACCGCCACGTCGTTGTCCGCGGCGACGCCGCGGATTCGGGTGAGTGTCTCGCCCTCCAGCCCCTCTGCTTCGCGGGCGTAGCGGTCGAACGCGAAGTAGCCGACGTTGAACAGTTCCGGGAGCACGACGAGGTCCGCGCCGTCCGCGGCCGCGTCCCTGATGGCGGTCGTCGCGCGGCCGACGTTCTCTGCCACCGAGTCCGACGACACGTCTATCTGGGCAAGTGTGAGTCTCATGCTTCGACTTCGAGGTCGTCCCGCAGCGCCTGTTCGAGGTTCTGCATCTCGTCGTCGAGGTTCCGCTTGAAGAACCGCTCGACGCCCGGGAGCTTGCCGTCGACGATGAACCGGTTGGTCAGTTTCGTGCCGCCGTCGGCCGTCTCTTCGAGTTCGTGCTCGCCCTGGACGGTCATCACTTTCGAGCGACCGATGAAGCGGGCGTACTCCGGGCGGCGCTGTTCGACGTCCTCGGTTTTCACCGTCATCGTCTGGTTGACAACCGGAATCGGGAGTTCTATCGACCAGTTCGCGTGTGTGTCGTCGATGACTTCCCAGTCTGTGACGACGCTGATCGGCCGGGCCCGTTTATCCGGGTCAGTGATGAATTCCCAGACACGCTCCGGTGTGGCCGGCACAGTCATCGTTCGCTCGGCCCGGACAGTCATGGAAGGTACTCGGGACTACTGGCCGATGAATCCACCGATTGTCGCAGTGCGTAAAACCCGGCAGCGGCTATCCGGTCGGCGTGACGCGCCACGTCGTCGACCGTGCCCGTCCCCACTTCTCGATCTCGACTTCGTCGGCCTCCTCAGCTAAGCGTGGCAGCCGCGCTCCCACTTGCTTCGACGAGAGGCCGAGCTGCTCAGCGATGTTCTTCGCGCGGAAGTAGCTCTCCCCACGCGAGACGCTGTCCCGGAGATATTCGAGAATGCGTCGGTCTTCCTCGCTGTAATCGGCCATACTAGAGACTAGGTCTCAGCGTTTTTAACGGTTCCCTTCACAGTCTCTCCGCTGATACCAGGCGTCAGGCGTCGTAGGCGTGAATCGCCACGATAGCCACGGCCGCGGCCAGCATTGCAAGCCCGAACGCGCCGCCGGATGTCACGAGAAGATTCCCGGTCTCAAGTTCCTGTGCGTGCAGAATCGCGTAGTTGTAGCTGTTGGTTGCTGTGACCACGGCCGCGCCGACCGAGACGAGCCCGAACAGCAGGGCCAGACCCGTCCCCATGTCGCTTTTGGACGCCTTGGAACTCATGTACGAGGCTTTCGGTGTTGCCCACTTAGTTCATTCGGGCTGGTGTCGAAAGCGCTATTCGATGGTCGTGTGTTCGGACTCCTCGTTGAGCGCGAGGTTCGTCGCGATCTCGGCGCTCCGGACCGCGAACTCGGCCGTCTGCTGGAGGCTGACGAGCACTTCACGCACTTCCAGCAGCGCCTCGTTGTCCATCTCCGGCAGGTCGTCGAGGATCTCGTGTTCCTTGTCGCCGATGTCCTTGTACAGCTCTCGGACCTGAATCGCGGTGTCGTAGTTGCGGTCGACGGCCGCCTGGACCGCGAGTTCGGTGATATCGTTGACCTGGTCGGTGAACTCGCGGATGCGGCGCATCGTCGAACTGTCGACGTTGAGGGAGTGGTCCTCGGTCTCCAGCGCGATTTCGGCGATGTCCTCGGCGTTGTCCGCCGTCAGTTCGAGGTTCTTCGCAATCGAGCGGTAGCCGATGAGCGGGAAGCCGTCGTTGAGGCCGATGGCCCGCGCGAGGTTGGGGTTCTGGTAGGCCGTGAAGATGAGCCGTAGCAGGAGAACGAATATCTTGTTGGCCTGTCGCTCGCGGTTGAGCGCCCGCTGGGCGAGGTCAGGGTTGCCGTGGGCGAGGGATTTCACCGCCTCGTTTCGCATCGTCGAGCCGGTGGATTCCAGCCGTTCGAGAAGGTTGTTCAGCGTGAAGTCCTCCGGGTCGACGGAGCAGCGAATCGCGATCCGGTCGGGCGTCTCCTCGATGACGCCGAGGCCCATCAGCTGGGTTTCGGCGTTGTAGACGGCGTTGATGTGAGAGGATTCCAGCGTCTCGCCCTCCGGGGCTTCGACGTGGATGACGCGCCGGCCGAGCACGTACTGTGCGACGATAGCCCGCTCGACAGACGCGGCATCGAGATTCTCTGCGTGGATGATAGCCTCTGATTCCTCGGTCTGGACGGACTCGGGCATGACTGTCAGCGTGCCTTTGCCACCCATCCGTAGCGACACCTCGTCGCCCTTTTCGACGTCGTGCGCACTGGCCCACTCCGCCGGCAACGTCATCGCGAGCGTCGACGGCCCCAATCGCTGGACTTTCCGGGTTTCCATATGTCCTTTGTGGGGCGTGAGATACCTTAATCTTGACTATACATGATAAAATACCGGAGCCGATATATCATGGCTTGCGTCTCTCGGCTGGGGAGGCCACAGAGGGATTAGACGACTTCGACGAGTCGACGCTCGTGTCGGCCGATGCGGACCCGCAGCCAGCCGCGCAGTTCCTCGTCGAGGTCCGGGTCGCCGGTGTCGACGCGGAGCGTGCCGATACCGTCCAGTTTCCGGCGGGAGGCGACGACTTCGAGGTCACACTGCCTGATGACCGCCGGCGATAGCTGCTGGTTCCCCCGGCCGAACACGAACCCCTGGCCGCCGATGGGCGAGACGACGATGACGTTTCGGTCGCCAAGGGCGTCGAGAATGTCAGATTCGGCGGCGTCGCGAGCAAGCACCTCTCCGTCGCGCCACACGTCCACGCCGAGCGTCGTCCCGTCGAACCCGAGCTGTTCCTTGATAGCGCCGACAGTGCTCCCTGGTCCGAGGACGTACGTGACGCCCGGTTCGACGACGTTGGCGACACTCTCGGCAAGTGATTCGACGCTGCCGCCGCCCAGTTGCTTGGCGGACTGGCGCTGGTCGGCGACGGGCACCTCCGCGACGGCCCGGAGTTCAGTGACCACTTCCCCGCCTCTGAAGGCGTCCTCGTCGATATCGTTGACCTCCGCACGCTCCGTCTCGGAGAAGCGGGCCACAATGCGCCCGGCCGCGCGCGGCGACACGCCAAACACGGAGGAGTACACCTTGACGCCCGCCGGGACGCCCAGAATCGGGATGTCGGCATCCAGTTCGTCGAGGGTCGTCGCCACGTCGACGGCTGTGCCGTCGCCGCCGACGAACAGGATCGCGTCCACATCCGCCTCGGCGAACGCCCGGACCGCAGCTCGGGTGTCCTCGTTGGTCGTCTCGTCGGGAGTCGCCGGGGAGCCGACCACCGTCGGGTCGAACCCCGCCACACGAGCGATACCCTCCCCCATCGGGTCGCCGTAGGTAAGCAGTTTCACGTCCGTCCCCACATCGGCGAGTGACTCCAGCGCCGTCCGTGCGCGGTCCGGTGAGCGTTGCTCCGCGCCGCGGCGGCGCGCCTCCGCGACTTTCCCGTCAGTGCCCTTGAGGCCGACGCGGCCGCCCATCCCGGCGATGGGGTTGACCACGACACCGATTCGTCGCATTCGCCGTCACTACGCGACCCCGCGGCAAAAGGGACCCGGGAGCGTGCCTTTCAAGCCACCCCACGAAGAACGCACAGCTATGTCAGTCCTACTCCAGAGCGGCGTTCAGACAGGGATCATCAACGCGTCCGGCGCGGTCATCACGCTCGGTGGCCTGCTCCTGACGTTTCTCTGGCTGAACCACCTCTACCGGTAGTCACTCCGCCGTCGGTGACTCGACGCGTTCGCCGAACCACGCGGCCGCGTCCTCGACCAGCTCCTCCTCTGTCCCCTCGAACCGGACGGTTACGTGGTCGCCGGGATAGCTTCCGACCTTGACCGGGAACTGCTCCTGTACCTCCGCCAGTCGATCCAGCAGCGCGCTCTCGGGCTCATCGGCGTCGACGGTGCGAACGTACCGCTGCTCGCCGGCGAACTCGCCCGCAATCTCCTCGAACATCCGCTTCATCTCGGCCGGCACGCCCGGCAAGACGTAACAGCTCTCGACGACACAGCCGGGGGCGACGCCCTCGTGGTTGGGCAGCACGCGGGACCCCTCCGGCACCTCGCCGGTTCCGTCGGTCAGATCCTCGCGCGTGTAGCCGCCGTGTTCCTCCAGCCACGCGATGGCGTCCTCGCTCTCGACGACGTCCCGGCCGAACGCCGCGGCGACGGCCTCGATGGTTTTGTCGTCGTGTGTCGGTCCAAGGCCGCCGGTGACGATGACGGCGTCGAACTCCGCATGGTACTCGTTGACCACGCGGGCGATATCCGATATCTTGTCGGGGACGACCGTCGTCCGGCCGACAGTGACGCCACGCTGCGCGAGCTGTTGTCCCAGCCACGCGGCGTTCGTGTTGACCGTCTCGCCACTGAGCAGTTCGTCTCCGACGGTGACTACCGCGACGCGCATACCGCCCGGTTGGACTGGGAGACACAAATACTGTCGGTCACAGAACGTGGTGACTGTGTATCCGTCGAATCGGAGAGAAATGCTCCGTCAGGGATTTGAACCCTAGTCATCACCGTGAGAGGGTGATATGATTGGCCGGACTACACCAACGGAGCGTACACAAATTCGTAGCGAGGAGATACGTATAATCATTGCGTTTCGGCCCCGCCCTGTGTTGGTTCCTCATACTGTTGGCTGTAACTATGGCACGGTATTCACAGTGGGAGAGTTCTGTACAGACGTACAGCCGGCGGTCTCACTCGTCGTCGAACGGTGAGCCAGCGGCGTCGGGCTCCTGACCGGCGAGGCTGATGATGTTCTCGCGGCCGACTCTGAGCTTCGAGATGTCGCCGTCGTCCTCCATGTCCGAGAGGAGCATGCTGACCTTCGACTTCGACCAGTCGGTACTGTCGACGATGTCGACCTGCTTCATTCTGCCGCCGTTCTCCTCCAGCAGTTTGCGGACGCGGTCGCTGTCGGTGAGCAGTTCCTCGTCGGGGACGGCCGGTTCGTCTGCTGTGTCGGCGGCCGCCGCCGTCTCGCCCGGCGGAGCCGTCGACGACTGCTCCGCGTCCGTAGCGCCCGACGGTGACGCAGCGGGCGGTTCGTCGTCGTCGGTTCCCAGGACCTGTCCCAGTGCGCCGGACCGCCACGCGGCCGCACCGCCGGCGACGATGATGACAACGACGACAGCGGCCGGGAGCATCCACGACGGCCCGCTGGCAGCCTCGTCAGATGTGTCACCGCCCGCCGTGGTGCGCTGCTCCGTACCGGCGCTCTGGCCGGTTTCGCGCGGTTGCAGTTCCACGTAGGGCCGGCGGTCGTTGAACGACTGCTCGCCGTTCCACGTAACGCTCTCGCTGTTTTCGAGCGAGTCCGGGGTACTCTGTGAGTCAGGTTCCGGCTTGACATTGACGAATGCCAGTTCGGGGCCGCGCTCGAAGACGAACGACTGGCTCGACCCGATGTAGAACCCGCCGTCGAACACGTCGCTGACCACGACGGAGTCGCCCTCGACGACAGCGAAGTTATGCCAGCGGAACGACATCCGAACCGTGCCGGTGTTCTGGAGCGGGTCGACCGATGCCGACCGCTTGTAGTCGGTCGCACTCATGTTCCGGTCAGTCACGTTCGTCCCGTACTGTGTCAGCAGCGTCGACTGCTCGACGAAATTCTGGTACAGCGGTTGCTCCGTCTGCTCGAACGCCTCGGCGAACTCCTCAAACTCCTGCTCAGAATCGTTTACCAGTGGAGTCCTGTGGACGATTGCCCACTCGGCTGACCCGTTCTGATACAGTGTGACCTGGAACGTCGTCCGGTCGAACCTATCGGGCGTCTGGACGCCGACGCTCTCGTCGGCCGGCTGTGACATCGCCAGCGGCGCGGCACCGCTCCCCAGCAGGAGAACCAGCACGAGACTGGCGACGACCAGGCGTACCATCTGTCGTATATCATCGATGGACCGCATAAAAGCGCTGTGAATAGCACCGTTCTCAGCCAGTATCCGGCCGGAGTCCGGTGATTTCTCGGGACGGGTACGACTCGAAGCAGTGGTGACCGAAACCGGTGTCGCGCGCCGTGCGGGCGCTCGAATTCGTGATCCGCACTGGGTTCGAAGTGGCGCTATTCGCCAGTCTGTACCGTGGTATCACTAGTCTCTCGCTCGACACGCGACCATGGGAGGGGGAGATTCCTGTTTTGACAGCGGTGTCCTGGCTTCTACACGGTTATTTCGTACGAATTTCCGGTGGGTTATTTAGACAGGAGGGTCCAACGAACGGTAACCTATGGGAATTGCTGAGTTCGCAAGAGACGGCCGCGTGGTGATGGGTGACCGGCCGGGGGCAGCAGTGGTGGCCGCCGTAAGTGGCTTCCTCTTGCTGGATTTAGTTGCAAAGCTCGCTGGGACAACCGTGTTCTTCCTCGGGACCAGGTTACTGGGGGGGTCCCTCACCGTGGGCTCGTTGCTCTCGATGGTGGTGGACGGACTGCTCGTCGGACTGGCGGTCGGCCTCGCCGGAATCGGCCTGTCGATGACGTACAGCATCCTCGACTTCGCCAACTTCGCACACGGGGACACAGTGACGGTGGGGGCGTTCCTGGGGTGGGTCGCCGCGTACATCACCGCCGGTCTCGGAACCGGAGCCCCGATTGCAGAACTGTTCATGCTCAACTCTGGACGGCAGTTGAGCACCGTTTCGACGTTCGCTCCGGTGCTTCTCGGTCTCGTCGTCGCCGGGGTCGGGTCAATCGGTATCGTGTTACTCATCGACCGACTCACCTATCGCCCCATGCGCGATACGGACAACATCTCCTTGCTGATCGCGTCAATCGGTGTCGCACTCGCATTGCGATACCTCATCGCGTTCGTCTTTGGCACGCAGACCAGCGGGGTCGCAAGCGGCGGGCTCCGAGTGACGGTGTTCTCGATGATCTCGGTCACCGACAACGAAATCACCCTGCTGGTGGTGTCGCTCCTGTTGATGCTTGGCGTCCACCTGCTGCTCCAACGGACGAAGCTCGGCAAGGCGATGCGGGCGATGGCCGACAACGAGGACCTCGCACGCGTGACCGGGATTCCGACCGAACGCGTGATCCGGCTCACCTGGATTCTCGGCGGCGGTCTGGCGGGCATCGGTGGCTACCTGCTCGTGCTGGAAAGCGGCACGATATCGTTCAACTTCGGCTGGATTCTGCTCCTGCTCATCTTCGCCGCTGTCATCGTCGGCGGTATCGGCTCGATATACGGGGCGATGGCCGGCGGGATCCTCATCGGACTGGTCGATAGCCTGGCCCTTATCTGGCTGCCGTCCGGGCTGACGCGGGCCTCCGCGTTCCTGGTACTCATCGTCGTCTTGCTGTTGCGCCCGTCCGGCATCTTCGGGGGGGTGTCGACCGCATGAGTACTGTTGACACTGTTCGAGACCGTCTGGACGCGCTTCCGGACGTGGGGCTGGTCGTCGGCTTCATCGCCAGTATCTGGGCCGTGATGCTCGTGCTGGCAATCGCTGTCGGCGGGGCGAACTGGGCGAACCTCGCCGCCGGCTTCATCGGCAGCGTGACCGTACTCATCGGCGGCTACGCAATCCTCGCGCTGGCACTGAATCTCCAGTGGGGGTACACTGGCCTGTTCAACATCGGCATTGCGGGGTTTATGGCCGTTGGCGCGTACACCACGGCGGTTCTCACTGCGCCAACTGACCCCGCCGCTGGAGCGGTCCCTGGGCTCGGCCTCCCGCTGTGGGTCGGCCTCATCGGCGGTATGGTTATGGCCGCTATCGTCGGCGGTCTCGCGGCGCTCCCGGCGCTCAGACTGAAAGCGGACTACCTCGCTATCGTGACAGTCGCGTTCTCGGAGATAATCCGACTCGTTGTCAACTGGAGCGGCCTCGCCGAGTTCTCGCTGTTCGGGGTGCCGGTCGGCACCGGCGGCGCGACCGGCATCTCGTTCAAGTCCGCGAACGAGGTGGCGTCAACACTTATCAACGGCGTCGGGCAGCCACTCGTCACTGCCGCGGAGGGCGTCGGCGTCTCCGGGCCGAACCTGGCGAATCTCACGTACGGGATACTCCTCCTGCTGGTCGTGGCCGGGAGCTACTGGGTGCTCGCCCGCATCACGAACTCGCCGTTCGGTCGCGTGCTGAAAGCGATCCGCGAGGACGAGACCGTGACCCAGTCTCTCGGCAAGGACACCCGCCAGTTCAAAATCAAGACGTTCATGATCGGCTGCGCGCTGATGGGACTGGCCGGTGTCCTGTTCCGCGGACAGGCGGGTTACATCAGCCCACAGCAGTTCAGACCGACGATCACGTTCTACGTGTTCGCGGCCCTCATCATCGGCGGCTCCGGGTCCAACACCGGCAGCATCGTCGGGGCGGCGACGTTCTCCGGACTGCTGTTCTATCTGCCGGCGCGACTAGGAGAGAACGTCTCGCTGGGCGGCACTCGCGCACCCGGCAACATCGTCGACGCGGTCGCCGGATTCGCGTCACTTGACCCGCTCCCTCTCCTCGCATACACCATTAGCAACGTCAGCACGCTCCGGTTCGTGCTCATTGGCGTCGTCCTGATATACATCATCCAGAACCAGCCGGACGGGCTGCTCGGCCACCGGAACGAACCTGCAACGAGTGTGAGTCTGGACAGACCACAGTCCGGGTCCGGAGGTGAGGCCGATGAGTGAACCCGAGGCCGCAGAGCAACGGGAGACGGCCGTCACGAGCGACGCTATCGACTCTCCCCTGCTCGTAGTCGACGGCCTCCGCAAGGAGTTCGGCGGCGTCGTCGCGGTCGACGGGGCGACGTTCTCCGTGGCAGAGGGGTCGCTCACCGGTCTCATCGGGCCGAACGGGGCCGGTAAGTCGACAACGTTCAACTGCATCACGGGCATTCACGAGCCGACCGGTGGGCGGGTCACCTTCGACGGTCAGGACATCACCGGACTCGCACCGTACACGCTCGCGAACCGGGGGCTGGTCCGGACGTTCCAGATCGCCCGTGAGCTATCGGACATGACCGTTCTGGAGAACGTGATGCTCGCACCGGGCGGACAGGCCGGGGAGTCAGTCGTCCGGTCGGTGACGCCGGGGCTTCGCGGGGACGTAATCAAGGACGAGGTGGCTGTCCGGGACCGCGCGTGGGAGACGCTGGAGTTCTTCGAGATCGACCACCTCGCCCACGAGAACGCCGGCAATCTCTCCGGTGGTCAGCGGAAACTGCTGGAGATGGCGCGGGTCCTGATGACCGACCCCGAGATGATTCTGCTGGACGAGCCGCTTGCCGGCGTCAACCCGACGCTGGAGGAGAAACTGCTGGAGCGGATCCACGAACTCCGCCGGGAGCAGGGGCTGACCTTCCTGCTCGTCGAACACGACATGGACGTCATCATGAACAACTGCGAACACATCATCGTCATGCACCAGGGAAGCGTCCTCGCCGAAGGGGACGCCGAGACTATCACGTCGGACGAGCGGGTACTCGAGGCGTACCTCGGAGGTGACGTATGAGCCAGCGCGCGACGGAGTCCGAGACCGTCACCCTCCCCGACCCGAGCGAACGCCTCCTCGCAATCCGGGACCTCGATGCCGGCTACGGCGACCTGCAGGTCCTCAGCGACGTCCACATGGACGTTGCGGACGGCGAGTACGTCGTTATCGTCGGCCCGAACGGGGCCGGCAAGTCGACGGTGATGAAGTCCGTCTTCGGCCTGACGACGTACATGGGCGGGGACGTCATCTTCGACGGGACCGACATCAGCCGGCGCAACCCCGACGAGATCATTTACGAGGGCATCAGCTACGTCCCCCAGACCGGCAACGTGTTCGGGTCGCTGAGCGTGCGCGAGAACCTCGAAATGGGCGCGTACATCCTCGATGAAGTCCCAGAGGACCGCATCGAGGAGGTGTACGAGCGGTTCCCCATCCTCCGGGAGCGGTCCGACCAGTCGGCCGGGACGCTGTCGGGCGGGCAACAGCAGATGCTCGCCATGGGCCGGGCGCTGATGCTCGACCCCGACCTGCTGTTGCTCGACGAGCCCTCCGCCGGGCTGGCCCCGGACCTCGTCGACGATATGTTCGACCGTATCGACCGCATCAACGACGACGGGACGGCGATTCTGATGGTCGAGCAAAACGCCAAGGAAGCGCTCCGGCGGTGTGATCGGGGCTACGTGCTCGTCCAGGGTCAGAACCGCTACGAGGACGAGGGGACGGTTCTCCTCAACGACGAGCAGGTCCGTCAGGACTTCCTCGGCGGGTAACTCGAAAAAAGAGCCGGCGCTGACAGACCCGTTATTGGTTCATCGCGCTGTTGATTTCAGACGTGTAGGAGGACTGCTGTTGCTCGAAGCCGACCTGGTTCACGATGGTCCCGCCTTCCGCTTCGAACGCGCCGGCGAACGCCTCCTGTAGCGCCTGGCCGTAGCTGTTGTTCACGTACAGCGTCGATGCGGTCTCGGCACCGAGTTCGTCCACGCCGACTTGCGCCAGAACCTGCCCCTGCAGCGCGTCGCTGGGCGGGGTTCGGAACATATAATCGTTGTCTTCGAGGTCGGTAATCGTCGGCGACGTGGACGCAGGCGAACAGCCGACGACGCCGCTGTCGACGAGCACGTTTCTGGCGACCTGTATCGACGTCTCGGAGCTGGCCGCTCCGGTGATCGACGGATACCCCTCGCTGACGAGGGAGTTGGCCGCGTCGATGCCCGCCTGTGCCTGGGTCTGGGTGTCACCGACCTGGTAATCGAACTCGAAGTCGACCTCGCCTTCGAGTTGCAGGGCCGGGAGGATCGCCCCGTCGCGGATCGGCCTGCCGAGCGGCCCGAGATCGCCGGTCTCAGGCATCAGCACACCGAACCGGACCGTTCGTCCGGGGTCGCTGCCAGAGCCGTTCGGTTCCGGTTGCGGGATGTCGTCGCCCGCGTCGAAGTCGACGGTGTTGAGCGTATCGACGCCCCCACCGTCCTGAAAGCCGAAGACCTGGTACTGCGCCGAGGCCATGTCCCCGTTTTCGTCGAAGTCGACTGCACTCGAAGCCCCCTCGTACTGAATGTTCTCGCCCGCGGCGGCCGCTTCGACGGCCGCTGGCAGTTCGGAGGGGCCGTACGTGTCGCCGCCCGGATTGGCGACGACACGCATATGATCTCGGACGGCCTGTCCGTCGTTTTCCCCGGCCAGCAGGTTGGCGAGAATCTGGACCGCTGTCGCGTCGTAGGCCTGTGACGTGAACACGCCGGCCTCGTCGTAGTCGAACTCGGAGGTGAACTGCTCCGTGAACGTATCGACGCCGGGCCCGGCCGCTGACGGGGCTGTGCCGCGGACGTTCGACATGTCGTCACCGACGTTACTCGGCAGTTCGCCGTCCTGCAGTCCGTCGGTGACGAGGATGTCGGCGGCGTCGTCGCCGTAGTCGGCGTAGAAGTCCTTGAACAGTTGCACACCGCTCTGGGGATAGCCGACGACCATCAACACGTCCGGCGATTCCGGGCCGCTGTCGCCACCCGAGTCGGTCCCGGTACCGGTCATCCCACCATCGCCGCCGTCTCCGCCGTCTCCGCCGTCAGTCTGTTCGGTTGAACAGCCTGCCAACCCACCAAGCAGACCCACGGTGCCTATCGCCCCAGTGCGCTTCATGAACGCTCGCCGATTGGTATCGCGACTCATACCACTTACCACTGATTCACATCTTATAAAACTATATCCTCCCGTAACCTTGCTGTTCCGTAGTCTGCTCCAGTCACGCCGATATTTTTTGTTGTCGGCGTTAGATATTAACGCCGGAGAAACCGCTATCGGCCCAGACGTCGCTCGGACTCTCAGCACATCCGCGAAAAAACGTCGAGTGTCGCCCCTTATTCGACGCGGCCGACGACCTTGTCGTACTCTTCAGCGGCCTTGTCCCAGTCGACAACCTCGAAGAAGGCGTCGATGAAGTCGCCGCGAGCGGGGCCGTAGTCGTAGTAGTAGGAGTGCTCCCAGACGTCGAGCGCGAGGATTGGATGGGAGCCCCAGAGCGCGCCCTGGTCGTGCTTGTCGACCGGCACGTTGCGCAGTTGCTTGGCAACGGGGTCGTACACGAGCAGCGCCCAGCCGCCGGCGGCTGATGCGGCGGCTTCGAACTCGCCCTTCCAGCCTTCGTAAGAGCCGAAGTCCTCCTCGATGCGGTCGAGGAGCTCGCCTTCCGGCTCACCGCCGCCGTTGGGGTCCATGTTCTCCCAGAACAGCGTGTGGAGATAGTGCCCACAGCCGTTGTGGGTGACGTTGCCCATGGCAGCCGCGCTCGAACCGAAGTCACCGGATTCGCGGTTCTCTGCGAGCGTCTCCTCGGCCGATTCGAGGCCGTTTACGTACCCCTGGTGGTGGGTGTCGTGGTGCCAGGTGAGCACCTGTTCGGAGATGTGTGGCTCCAGTGCGTCGTAGTCGTACGGGAGCGGTGGCAGTTCGGGATTGGAATGTTCGGGCATATGAAAACGCCTCCATCACTATCTGTCGCGCGGCTGCCTGTTAAACGTTTAGGAGCCATTTGGTATCACTGTACACGGACAGCGGGACGGAACCGTAACTGTCCGTTGTTGCACCGCCACATATCGGCTCCGCCGCGGGTGTAAGTGTTCAGGAGAGTCCAGCACAGCAGAATGTTCCCATCCTAGTCGTCACCCCTGGCCCGCTCGAACATCGAGAGGGCCTGTTCGCGGCGCTTGCTGTGGTCGACAACGGGGTCAGGATACTCCGGGGCGGCGTTGCGCCGCTGGGTGAGCGAGCAGTCGTTCCAGTCGTGGATTACTTCGGGCGCGGCGTCCCGCAGTTCCGGGACGTACTCCTTGATGTACTCGGCGTCCGGGTCGTAGTCTTCGCCCTGCGTCATCGGATTGAAGATGCGGAAGTAGGGCTGAGCGTCGGTCCCCGTGGAGGCCGCCCACTGCCAGCCGCCGTTGTCGTTGGCCGTGTCGTGGTCGACCAGTTTCTCCCGGAACCACTCGTAGCCGTGGCGCCAGTCGACGAGCAGGTCCTTCGTGAGGAAGGAGGCGACGATCATCCGGACGCGGTTGTGCATGTACGCCTCCTCGCGGAGCTGTCTCATTCCGGCGTCGACGATGGGATAGCCCGTCTCACCGTCCTTCCAGGCCTGCAACAGCTCCTCGTCGTTTTCCCACTCGATAGGGTTCTCGTAGGACTTGTAGTTCGAGCTGACGACGTGCGGATGGGCAAACAGCACCTGTGTGTAGAACTCCCGCCAGGCTAGCTGGGACTGGAACTCCCGGACGGACTCCCGTCGGTCACCGCCAGTCCCCTCTTTGGCGTCCTCGGTGCGGTCGTACACTTCGCGGATGCCGATGGTCCCGAACTTCAGATGAGCCGAGAGCCGCGAGGTGCACTCGTCGGCCGGGAAGTCCCGGCGCTCCTCGTACTCGTAGACGTTCTCGTCGAGGAAATCATCGAGCAGGGCGCGTGCTTCGTCGG
The DNA here is from genome assembly GCF_037078445.1 of Haloarcula sp. CGMCC 1.2071. NCBI lineage: Archaea > Methanobacteriati > Methanobacteriota > Halobacteria > Halobacteriales > Haloarculaceae > Haloarcula > Haloarcula sp. CGMCC 1.2071. The sequence goes on along the minus strand of NZ_JAYMGY010000008.1, from coordinate 105,994 downwards.
TCCCCGCTGCGGGCACGTCCGCCTCTGGCTCATCGAAGCCGAGGTCGGCCAGCGTCGGGAGCGCGTCGCCGTCGACATCAGCCAGTTCGTCGGCTGACGGGGGTTCGTAGGGGGCCGTCTTCTCGCGGTCGTGCCACTTCCGGCCGAAGTAAGTGAAGACGCTGTAGGGGTCGCCGTCGTTCGTCGTGATCTCGCCCGGTTCGTGCAACACGGCGTTCTGGACCGCTTCGCGAGCAACGTCCGCGTCGTCGAGCGCTTGCCGGACCACTGCGTCGCGATCCCGAGCGAGTCCGGAGTAGTCTTTGCCCCAGGTGACCGTGTCGACGCCGTATTCGACCGCCAGGTCCGGGATGACGGCGGTCGGGTCCCCGCGGGCGACGACGAGGTCACTGCCGCGGTCGCGGTACCACTCGCGCAAGCTGTCGAGAGCGTCCAGCATGAACGCGACCCGGGGCGGGCCGGCGTGGTCGAGAACGGCCCTGTCGAAGACGAACACCGGGACAACGGGGTCGGACGGGGTCGCCGCGGCGAGGCCGGCGTTGTCCGTCGCCCGGAGGTCACGGCGATGCCAGTGCAGGCGCATACCTAGTACACGGACTAGCCCGGGCAAAAGGTACTGCCCAACGATGTTGGTCTGGCAGGCGCTGACGGACACCACTGTTATCTTTCCGCCGGTCGAGAGCCACCACATGGAAGATGCGACAGTGACGCTGTCTGTCGACGACGGGATTGCCACAGTGACGCTGAACCAGCCGGAGTCGCGAAACGCTCTGTCGGCGGAGTTGGCCGAAGCACTCACTGCCCGGTTCGAATCGGTGACCGACAGCGACGCCCGGTGTGTCGTGCTGGAGGGCGCGGGCCCGGCGTTCTGTGCCGGCGGGGACATCAATGCAATGCTACAGGGAGTGAAGCACGACCGACCGCCGGCCACACAGGTCGAACTGGTGGTCTCGTCACTCCACGAAGCGATCCGGACCGTCCACAGCTGTCCCCTCCCGGTCGTCGCGAAAATCGACGGCCCCGCCTTCGGTGCCGGTGCGGGACTTGCGCTGGCCTGTGATATACAGGTTGCGAGCACTGCCGGCCAGATCGGCTTCGGCTTCCGCCAGGTCGGACTGGCGAGTGACTCCGGCGTCTCCTATTTCCTTCCGCGAATCGTCGGCCCGAACAAGGCCAAGGAACTGCTGTTCACCGGCGAACTGCTGGACGCCGAGGCGGCCGGGGAACTCGGGCTGTTCACCCGGGTGTTCGACGCGGAGACGTTCGAATCGGAGTTTTCGGAACTCGTCGCCGACATCGCCGCTGGACCGACGGTCGCGCTCGGCCACGCCAAGCGGTTAGTCAACCGGAGTCTGGACAGTTCGCTGGAGCAGGCACTCGAAAACGAAGCCACCGCACAGGGCGTCGCTTTCACGACCGACGACCACGAGGAGGGCGCAACCGCGTTCGTCGAGAAACGTGACCCGGAGTTCACGGGTCAGTAAACTGATTACTGTGACCAGCGTCAGGACTGGTCCACCCAGCCACCACCGGAGAGACAGATGCCAGCTACGATCCATCTCACACCGGACCGAGCATCGACCGGAACCACGACTACCCGCTCTTTCTCCCACAAGTGGAGGGCGACTGTAGCATGACCGACGACCCCCCGGACTGGGAGTTCAGCGAGCGGGACATGTACATTCTGCGCGAACTCTCGGCGGACCCACAGCGGTCGTCCCGCGAGCTTGCGGACTTGCTGGAGTCCGAATACGGCATCGACGTGTCCCATGTAACGGTCAGCGAATCGATCCGGGAGATGCGCGCCGCGGGCGTCTTCCGGGAGACAATCGTCCCGAACGAGGAACTGTTCAATTTCGCGCTGTTCGAGTTCAAGTTCAACCCCGAGCATTTCGCCGACTCTTGGCACGACGCGATGGTCGCTATCCGGGACGACCGGCACACGCTGTTTTACTTCCTCTCCGACGGCGAGTATCAGTGGAAGTCAGTGATGATGTTCCCGAGTCGGACGGCCGAATCCCGCTGGATACACGACTTCTACAAGGACCACGGCGACGTGATTCAGAACATCCGGAACTCAGTCGTCCACAACGTCCTGAAATTCAAGACGGACCCGGAGCTGTTCACCGAACTCGACGGAGAGCGGTCGTAACCAAGGGGGAGAGCGATCGTAACCAAGGGAAGGCAGATCGAGATAAAGACGAGAGAGACTGCGACTCGATAGCGTCGTGCTTACAGTTTCCGCTCGGCGTCTTCGGCCAGTTCCTTCATTCGCTTGCTGACCCGGCCCGCATCCGAGAACTCGTCTTCGCTCATCGCCGTCGCCAGGGAGTTCCCGAGCACGAACACGGCGTGTTTATGCTCGCTTTTCGACTTGTGGACATCCGATGGCCGCACGTCGAGTTCCTGATAGGCGTCGAAGAGGTCCGGGTCGACCGAGTCCATGTCGTCGCGGAAGTACTCCATGATCGTCACCATCTGCTCGTGTAGCTCGAGAAGCTCGTCTTTGTGCATAGCTACAGTATGCGGTGGCACGTCCATAAGAATTGCTTGAGAAGGGATACCAGACGCTCACGCCCGTATTTTCAGAAGACGTACTCGTCGTCGTGGCCCATCATGCCGTCTTCTTCGAACCCTGGCTCCTCGTCTTCGTCCTGTGGTCCGGAGGTTTTGTACGCCTTGAGCCCGGTCGACAGGAGGTCCTCGATGGCTTCCTCGCGGTTGAGGAACTCGCCTTTCTCGACGAGCTGCGCGATCTGCATCTCCAGGTGTTCCGGGATATTGATCTCTACCTTAGGCATCGCAACATAGGGGGCTTCGACTATGCCCTATTTAAACCTGACGGGGGTGTGTTCGCAGATTGCAGAATTACAATTGTAGAACCGTGAGAGGAAATTCGTAAACTCGGAGATTAATTTCCGCGAATCTGAACCAATAGCCGGCAGAGTACGTGGCGGGCCAGAACGGCGTGAAATCGACAGTTCCACCGTGTCCCTCTGATTGATTCCGACTACGCAGAATCGAGCGTATAGTTAGGCTCAAAGGTGCGCAATCCTAAGGCATTGCTGATGGAACCACTGCGTGGTGACGAGACGACGGTTGGTGAGACAACGGTCGTCGCACGCGGGTGTCGCCTCGACGATGCACCGGTTCGGGCGGTACTCGAAACGGACGCTCGCCCCCGGTTCTTCTGGGCGGCCGGTACAGAGTCAATCGCGGCCCGCGGGAGCGCGGCGACTGTGACTGCCGACGGGCAGTCGCGGTTCGACGACGTGCGGACAGCGCTCGAGGCGCTGTTCGCTGACTGCTCAGTTCCCGACGACCTCCCGAGCGCCGCCCGACCGCGAGCGTTCGGTGGGTTCGCTTTTCACAACGGAACGCACGAGGAGGCGGACTCTCCCTGGGACGGGTTCCCCAGTGCGGCGTTTTTCCTCCCCGAGATACAGGTAACCAAGAAAGACGACGACGCCTGGCTCACAACGGTCGCGACAGGTCCCGAGGCCGCGACCGAAGCGGAGACGCTGCTTGAGGAGTGGCGCGACCGACTGGTCGCAGACTCCGAGAGCGAGCCGGGAATCCCACCGGGGATCTCACACCGGGAGCGCACGCCGACACAGGACGGCTGGCGCGAGCAGGTGGCGGCCGCCGTCGCGAGCGTCGACCGCGGCGACCTGCAGAAGGTCGTGCTCGCCCAGAGCCTCAGCGCCACGTTGGACACGGAGCTCTCGGTCCCGGACGTGATGGCGCGGCTGTCTCGAACCTACCCGGACTGCTACCGGTTCATGCTGTCACCGGATGCCGGCGGCACCTTCTTCGGGGCCACGCCGGAGCGGCTGGTGTCGGTCCGCGGACGGACGGTGCGCACGGAGGCGCTCGCCGGCTCGACGGGGCGGGGCGACACACCTGCCGAGGACGAGTGGCTCGCCGCCGAACTCCTCGACAGCGAGAAGGACCGTCACGAACAGAAGCTCGTCGCCGACGCGATACGAGACCAGCTGGAACCGTTCGCCTCGACAGTCCGTATCGGCGACCGGACCATCCGCCGGCTCGCCACGGTCCAGCACCTCCGGACGTCGATAACGGCCGAACTCGACGACGACGAGCACGTCCTCTCGCTAGTCGAAGCGCTTCACCCGACACCGGCTGTCGGCGGGCTGCCGCCGGACGCGGCGCTGCGAACTATCCGCGAGACAGAGGCGTTCGACCGCGGCTGGTACGCCGCCCCGATTGGCTGGGTCGACGCCGCCGGCAACGGCACCTTCGCCGTCGGCATCCGGTCGGCCGTCGCCACGGAGCGCGAGGCGACGCTGTTTGCGGGCGCGGGCATCGTCGCTGACAGCGACCCCGACCGCGAGTGGGACGAGGTCCAGCTCAAATACCGGCCGATACTCGACGAACTAGAATGACTGCCCCGAACGTCAACACGCTGTGGGCGGAGACGCTCGTTTCCGAACTCGCCGAGGGTGGCGTCGACGCGGTGTGTCTCTCCCCCGGCAGTCGCTCGACGCCGCTGACGGTGGCATTCGCCGAGCACCCCGACATCGACGTGTTCTCCCACCTCGACGAGCGCTCGGCGGCCTTCTTCGCGCTGGGACGCGCCCGCCGGACCGGCGAGCCGACGCCGCTGGTCTGTACTTCCGGGACCGCCGCGGCGAACTACCACCCGGCGGTCATCGAGGCGAACCAGTCGGGCGTCCCGCTGCTCTTGCTGACGGCGGACCGACCGCCCGAGCTCATCGACAGCGGAGCAAACCAGACCGTCGACCAGGAGAAACTGTACGGCGACGCCGTCCGCTGGTATCGGGACATGCCCGAACCCGAGGCCGAGCCACGGAAGGTTCGGATGCTGCGGACCACCGCGGCCCGCGCGCTCGCGGAGAGTACCGGAGCCGACCCGGGACCGGTCCACCTGAACTGTCGGTTCCGGAAGCCCCTGGAGCCGACGCCGATACCCGAGGAGGACCCGGCGGGCGTTTCGGCCGACTGGGCGGACGGCGACGACGCGGCCGAAACCGGACGCGACGGACCGTTCGTCACGACGAGCGAGGGCGTCGCCACTCCGGACGAGCGGACGGTGCGCCGCGTGCGAGACGCGCTCCGGGCCGCCGAACGGGGACTCATCGTCGCCGGGCCCGCCGATGACGGGCTCAGTACCGCATCGCTGGAACGACTGGCGTCAGCTACCGGCTTCCCCGTCCTCGCGGACCCGCTCTCTGACCTTCGGTTCGGCCCGCACGTCGACCGGCTTGACGTGCCGGTCTGTGGCGGCTACGACGGCTATCTCGGCAGCGACGGCGTCGACGAGTGGAGCGACCCCGATGTCGTCGTCCGCTTCGGCGCGTCGCCGACCTCAAAGCCGCTGCGTCACTACCTCCGGGACGCCGACTGCCAACAGTTCCTCGTTGACCCGGCCGGCGGCTGGTCGGAGGCCGAGTTCACGGCGACGGACCTGCTCGTTGCCGACCCCGACGCCACCGCGGATGCGCTCGCGGCAGGGTCGCTGGGTAGCGTTGCGGCGTCGTGGCGCGAACAGTTCGCCAGGGCGGAACAGACCCACTGGGACGCCGTGAGCGAAACCGCCGCGGAGACCTACTGGGAAGGCGGCGTCCTCTCTGACGTGGCCGCGCTGGCCCCAGACCCGGCCACGCTGTTCGTCTCCAACAGCATGCCGATACGGGACATGGACCGCTTTGGCCGCCCCCGTGACGCCGACCTGACCGTGCTGGGCAACCGCGGGGCCAGCGGTATCGACGGCATCACGTCGACGGCGCTCGGGGCCGGGAGCGCGACGGCGGACCCGCTCGTGCTCGTCACCGGCGACCTGGCGTACTACCACGACATGAACGGCCTCCTCGCGCTCGGTCGCTGTGCGGTGGACGCGACGGTCGTCCTCATAAACAACGACGGCGGCGGCATCTTCCACATGCTCCCAATCGAGGACCACCCAACCTTCGAGGACCAGTTCCGGACGCCACACGGGCTCGATTTCGCGCCGACGGAGGCGCTCTATTCGCTGGAGTTCGAACGGGTGGCTGACCGCCGGCAGTTCCGCGAGCGGTTCGCCGAGTCAGTCCGGGCCGACGGGACGCAGGTCATCGAGGTCCAGTTCGACGCGGACGACAGCCACGCAGTCAGAGACCGGCTTGCCGAACAGGTCGCCGAGAGCATCGCTGGCGACTGATCTTTCAGAGCCGTAACACGGACGCTGTCAGCAGCGACAGTCCGAACGGAAGCCACGTCCCTGACAGCGCGAGCGCCCCAATGAGCGAGAACGCGCTGATGTTCAGCGTGACCAGCAGCACCGTCGTCGTCAGACTCCAGCTCCCGAACACCATGATCGCGATAGTGGGTTCGGACTGGAGGTAGCCCACCATGAAGAGGGTACAGACCCCGATTGTCAGGTTGACCCACAGCGGGAACGCCGGGAGCAGCGCGCTGAACAGCATTACCGGATAGAGCGCAAAGGTGATGGCAAACAGCGTCAGCCCCCGGCCGGTCGGCATTTCGAGGAGCGGCCCGCGCGAGAGTGTGTCGGTCTGGCGGACGGAGTACGCGGACGACGAACTCCAGGTGGCACCGCTGCCGGCATTGTCGCTGAAGCCGCTGGTCGCGGTAGTCTCGGAGCGCCGGGCCGACTCTGCGTTCGACGCAGTCGCCGTCCCGCTGGCCCCATCTGTCGACTGCTCGTCGTTCGACGACGCCTCTGCAGCAGCGGTCGAGCGTCCGTCCTCGGCGACGCGGTCCCTGGCGGCCCGTTCGCGTTGTGCTCGCTCTCGGGCGTTCGTCCGAGCTGTACTGCGGTCAGTGCTCGCTTCGGCCCGGTCGCCAGCCGACGCAGACCCGTCATAGCCCGCACGCCGTGCCGCTTCGGCCGCGTCACTGCCGCTGCCCTCCACTATGTTGCTCTCGCCCGCGACGTAGGCGTCGTGACCCACCCGGTCGTACCGCGCCCGCTCGTCCTCGTCGGTGAGCACGTCGCGGGCTTCGATGAGCCGCTGTGTCGCCTCGCCGGCGTCGGACGCGTCGCTCACGTCGGGATGGGTCTCCTTCAGTCGCTCCCGATAGGCCGCTTCGATAGCTGCCGTCGACGCGTCGGTTGAAACGCCCAGTACCTCGTAGAACGACTCTGTCATGCCGGGCCTAGCACCTGCCGGCGAGCGACCGACGCTAGCCGCCGGCTACCGCGCTCTGTCACTCGTTCTCGACGCCCCCTTCGGTCTCTGTACCGCGTTCGTAGGACTCCGACGGCCGCTGGTAGTCCCCGGCAGATCCAGTGGACTCCTGCTCCCGGGCGCGAACCGAAGCGAGCTGTTCCAGCGCCGTGGCAATTCGTTCGAGCGTGAAGATGAACCGCACGACCAGATACAGTAGCCAGGGGACCACGGCCACGATCAGCCCGAGCAGAATCTGCTGGACGATGATGAGACTGTACAGGACAACAACGATGGAGAGGCCCGCGAGTATCCCCATCATTGTTTTCTTATTCGATGTGGAGGGCATCGCTAGTCGGTTCAGGTGCGCGACACCAAAGGGTTTCCTCCGCTATGGTAGCACGTACGAGGAATCTTTTTGCGAGGGCCGTCCCGAGCCACGGTATGGTCTCTGAAATATTCGACCCGGAGCGGTGGGCGGCCATCGACCGGTTCGACTTCGCCGACATCACCTATCACCGCTCGACCGACACGGGCGCGGTGCGTATCGCCTTCGACCGGCCGGAGAAGCGCAACGCCTTCCGGCCGGAGACAGTCGACGAACTCGCGACGGCGCTGGACCACGCCAAGCGCCAGACCGACGTTGGCTGTGTCCTCCTGACCGGGAACGGCCCCTCGCCGAAGGACGGCGGCTGGGCCTTCTGTTCCGGCGGAGACCAGAGCATCAGGGGCGAAAGTGGGTACGAGTACAGCGAGTCGCCACGCGACTCGAACACGACGAGCGGGGAGCAAAGCGACCCGCGAGACACAGAAGCCAGCGACGGTGTGGAAGACGACGCGCCAGAGAACGTCGGCCGGCTCCACATTCTCGAAGTCCAGCGCCAGATCCGCCACATCCCGAAACCCGTCGTCGCCGTCGTCCCGGGATGGGCCGTCGGCGGCGGCCACTCGCTGCACGTCGTTTGTGACCTCACGCTCGCCAGCGAGGAGCACGCGAAATTCCTCCAGACGGACCCCGACGTGGGGAGTTTCGACGGCGGCTTCGGCTCGGCGTATCTCGCGCGACAGGTGGGCCAGAAGAAGGCCCGGGAAGTGTTCTTCCTCGGCAAGACCTACGACGCCAAAGAGGCCGCCGACATGGGGATGGTCAACGACGTGGTGGCCCACGAGGACCTGGAAGACACCGCTATCGAGTGGGCCGAGCGGATGAACGAGAAGTCACCGACGGCGATGCGGATGCTGAAATACGCGTTCAATCTCGACTCCGACGGGATGGTCGGCCAGCAGGTGTTCGCCGGCGAGGCGACGCGGCTGGCGTACATGACCGACGAGGCCCAGGAGGGACGGGACGCGTTCAACGAAGGGCGCAAGCCGGACTTCGACGACGTGCCGTGGCACTACTGACTCACGCCGCGGGACTGTCGGTCAGTCCTCGTAGGCGAGGGTCATGACCCACTGCGAGAAGGTGTCGTCGTGGGGGTCCACCTCTTCGTCGCCGATGAACGGCGAGAGCTGGTCACCGGCCATCAGAAGCGAGAAGTCGAGGTCGCGGGCCGCGGGCGTCAGGTAGTACGTGTTGTGCCCCTCGTACACCGTCTCCTCACGCTGGATGAGGTCCTTCTCGAACAGGGACTCGACGATGCGACTCCCCTTCCGCGAGGAGACGTCGAGTTCCTTCCAGAAGTCGCTCTGGTGGATGCCACCGGACTCCCGAATCAGTTCGAGCCCGGCCCGCTCGCCGTCAGAAAGGTCCGCCTCCGACGCTGCTGAACTCATGTATTGTGTACACCGTGAGACGGCCGCTTAAATCTGACCTTCGACCGGGCGGTAGGGCGTCCGGCACGGTGGCCCATCTGCGTACTGATACTCCCTGTCGGCACCCAGCGTGATGAGCGACGACGACCGCGTGCCGAACCCGTTGCCGTGGACGCAGACGCCGTACTCGTGGTCGCTGATGGTGTCGCCCGCGCGGTCCATCCACTCGTCGGCGGATTCACCGGGCTCCGGAACCAGCGCCTCGCGCAGCCGCGTCGCGTTGTTCGCCTGCTCCTCGCCGGCGTCGGGACGGTGGGCCGGAATCCGGTAGTCGCCGTCCGCGCCGACGTTGACGACGACGTGAACGCCGGGCTGGAAGTTCCGGACCGCGAGTTGGCCGTCCCATTCCAGCAGGACGGCGGCGTTCTCGTCGGCCAGCAGGAGGTTGAAACCGTCGTACTCGGCGTCTCTGGTCGCCTGTTCGACGGCCCGAGCGGCCGACTCAGCGCTCTCGTGGCTCAACGTGTCCCGGACGAGGAGCCCGCGCGAGCGGTCGCCAGCTAGATCGGCGTCGACCCAGCGATTGGTCACCGCCGCCAGCAGCCCCTGCTCGTTGTAGCCGATCCACGTCCCGTCGGCCTCTTCGTCGGCCGGCGCGACGACGCGACTGCCCCAGTGACGCTGCTGTGGCGGCTGCGACGGCCTTTCAAGCCGCTCGTCGCGGTTCGCCGCGACCGCGACCGGCGTGTCGTCAAAGACCTGCCACGCGAGGACGATTGTACACACAGGACTGCATACACTGCGGACGTAGAAAACCGCTTGGCTCGGCGTCCCGAACTACTGGGTTGAGTCGCCAGATTCGCCATCTTCATAAAGCCGCGACCGAACCGCAGACCGGTCGACAGTCCCCGAGGCCGTCCGCGGGAGCGCGTCAGCGATCTGAACCGTCTTCGGGACTTCGTACGGCGCGAGTCGCTCGGCGCAGTGGTCGCGAACCGCCGCGGGCGAGATGTCCCCGACGACCAGCGCGGCGACGCGCTGGCCCCATTCCTCGTCGGAGAGCCCCACGACGGCCGCTTCGGCAACTGCTGAATGGTCGCGAATCGCCGCGGCGACCGTGCTCGCGTCGACGTTCTCCCCGCCGGTCACGATCTGGTCGTCGACACGACCCTCGACCCAGAGATGGCCGTCCGCGTCCCGGTAGCCGATGTCGCCGGTCCGGAACCCGTGGTCGCTGAACGAGCCGCCGTCGCCGTTCAGGTAGCCCGGTGTCACCGTCGGCCCGTCGACGACGATTTCTCCTCGCTCGCCGGGGCCGCACGGTTCGCCATCAGCGACGACCGTCACGTCGGTGAACACGAGGGGCTGGCCGACGGTGCCGCTGTGCTCGAACGCCGTCTCGGGTCGCGCCGTCGCTATCTGCGAGGCGGTTTCGGTCATCCCGTAGGTCGGACAAACCGGGAGGCTCCGTTCCTGACAGCGCTCGATGAGTGATTCGCTGGCCGGCCCGCCGCCGAGCAGGACGAAGCGAAGCGAGGCCGGCGGTTCCCAGCCCGCCTCAAGCAGCCGCGAGAGCATCGTCGGCACCAGCGAGACGCCCGTCACTGACCGGTCGGCGATGACCTGCTGTGTCGCCTCGGCGTCGAAGGAGCGCTGAACGACGACGGCGGTGCCGTACAGCGCGCTTCGGACGAACGGGGCCAGCCCGCCCATGTGGTAGGTCGGCAGGCAGACCAGCCAGCGGTCGGTAGGCACGACGCCGAGGCGGTACGAGGACGCGACGGCGCTGGCGACGAGGTTGCCGACGGTCAGCCGGACGCCCTTCGGCTCGCTGGTGGTTCCCGAGGTGAAGATGACCAGTTGGGTGTCCGTCCGGGACAGGGTCGCTGGTGTCACGCGGGCAGATATGTCCGTAGGCTCGTGGTCTGTCGCTGCCGCCCCAGACAAGCCTTCGTCGACGGAGACGACCGGATAATCGGCTGTTTCGGCGGCCAGCGAAGCAGTTCCCTCCCCGCAAACCAGCAGGTCAGCGTCGACCGCCGAGAGCTGCGTCCGGAGCGTCTCCGCGTCGAGTTCGACGTTAAGTGGCGCGAGCGTCGCGCCCAGTCGCATCGTCGCGAACAGGACCGTCCCGACCGCTGGCTGGGTCGGCAAGAGCGTCGCGACGGTGGCGTCCGGGGCGTCGATCCGCCGGTCGAGTTCGGCAGCCACCGCATCGACAGCGGCGTCGAGTTCCCGGTAGGTGACCGCGTTCCCGGAGTCCGCCGCGACCATCGCCGTCCGGTCAGGCGTCGTGTCGGCGCGGTGGGCGACGAGGTCTTGTGTCGGCCAGTCAACAGGGTCACGCATCCGTTCCCACCTCCGCCGGGTCCAGGCCGATGCCGGTCTCTTGGGGGACCGACATCGTCCCGTCGGTTACTGTCGTCGGGTCCACTGCGAGGTCGGCAGCGAGTCGGTCCCCGGTCGCCAGGCCACAGGCCCCGACGTCGGGAATCGCGGCAGCGACGTGCAGCGCCGCGAGGCGGGCGACGACGGCATCGATGGTCGTCGTGACGACCGGTTCGACGCCCTGCTCGCGGGCCCGGAGCGCCAGCGTGTGGGCGTTGCCGGGGCCGCCGAGCACCATCGGTTTCAGTATCAGCACGTCGGCCGCGTCGGCGTCGAGCACGCTGTCGACCCGGCGGTCGGCGAGCGACTCGTCGAGCGCGACGCCGACGCCGTTGCCCCGAAGCACCGCGTGCCCGGCGAGGTCGTCGGCCGGGAGCGGCTGCTCGACGTAAGCCACGTTCAGCGGCGCGAGGCGGTCGAAGGCGTTCTCGGCCTGGTCGCGGGACCACGCACCGTTGGCGTCGGCGCGAAGCGTCACGTCGTCGCCCACCCGCTCGCGGACGGTCCGAACGCGCGCGACGTCCTCGTCGACGGTGCGCTTCCCGACTTTGAGCTTACAGCAGTCGTAGCCGGCTTCGACAGCCTGCTCGACGGCGTCGGCTGTCTCGGCCGGTGACCCGTCGCCGACCGTCGCGTTGACGGGAACCCGGTCACATCGCCTGTCAGAATCGAACCACTGGTACAGCGGCACGCCGTCGGCCCTGGCGTCGGCGTCCAGCAGCGCGGTCGCAAAGCCGTGCCGGGCGGCGGGGACGGACGCGGCGTCGAGCGAGAGGAGAATGTCGGTGTGGCCGCCGTCGATTGCAACCGTGGCCGCGTCGTCGAGCCCGCGCCGGCAGTCGTCGAGCGACTCCGTCCAGCCTGGGAGCGGCGTGGCTTCGCCGACGCCCGTTTCGCCGCGGTGGTTGTAGCGGACGACGAACCCTGAACGCTGGCTGATAGTCTCGCGGGCGGTGGCGAGCGGACTCGAGAGCGGGAGCGAGAACGGGTCGACCTTCATAGTAGCTGTGGGACAGCGAGTCCCAGCGCGAACAGAACGGAGTGGACGAACAGCGTCTGCCCGACCCGTTCGAGCGTCGGATTCAATGCGTCGCCGCCGGTCTGTGTGAGGACTGTCTTCGAAATAATCGCCGCCAGTGGTAGCGTCAGCAGGGGGGTCAGTGCCGGCAGGCCGTACTGGCTGTCGAGGGCGAACACGACCGGGACGACGTAGGCCATCCCGACCATCAGGAGGAACTCGACGCGGCTCCACCCGTAGCCCAGATAGACGGCCAGCGTCTTCTTGCCGGCGGCGCGGTCCGTCTCCCGGTCGCGGATGTTGTTGACGACGAGAATCGCGGTCGACAGGCCGGCCGCCGGGAGACTCGCTGTAATGGCGGCGGCAGTGACCGACCCCGGCGGTAGCGTCATCGGGAACGTGCCGACGCCGCTTGCGCTCGCAACGGCCTGCACGTAGTAGGTCCCGGTAACAGCGACAAGGCCGAAGTAGACGAACACGAACAGGTCGCCCAGGCCGCGGTAGCCGTAGGGGAACGGACCGCCGGTGTAGAGAATCCCGGCGGCGATACCCGAAAGGCCGACGACGACGATGGGCAGACCGCCGACGGCGACGAGATAGATACCGATGACGACTGCGAGCCCGTAGGTCGCGATCATCGCTCGTTTGACCTCGTCAGCGTCGATGAGGCCGCCAGCCGTCACGCGGGTGAACCCCTCGCGCTCATCGGTGTCGGCCCCCTTCACCGCGTCGTAGTAGTCGTTCGCGAAGTTCGTTCCGACCTGGATGAGCAGCGCGCCCACCAAGGCTGCGACTGCCGGCAACGGAGCGAAGACGCCGGCGTGGACTGCCAGCCCCATTCCGACGATGACCGGCGCGGCCCCGGCAGGCAGTGTCTGTGGCCGCGCGGCCATCACCCACGCCTGCCGCTTCGAGACGTCCGCCGTCGCTGTACTCATTGGTGAAATCTGGGGACGCTATCCTCAAAGCGGCTGTGGTTCGACGGAACTCCCCAAATATGACCCGTTCGCGTGACAGCAAGATCAGGGGTGTATCACAACCACTTTATCATGATTAACCATACGATAGCCTGAGATGCATAAGCCACTGCTGACCACGGATTTTCTCGACCGGGCGCGGGAATACTACGGCGACAAAGAGGCTGTCGTCGCCACGACCGGTGAGCGGTTCACGTACGACGAGTTCGGCGAGCGAGCTGACGGGTTCTCGGCGGCGATGGCTGCCCGTGGCATCGAGAAGGGGGACCGGGTGGCCGTGCTGGACCCGAACACGCACTACCAGCTCGAAGCGGCCTACGGGACCATGCAACTGGGCGCGGTCCACACGCCGCTGAACTACCGGCTCGTGCCGGACGATTTCGAATATATCCTCTCGGACGCCGAGGTCGACGCCGTCTACGCGGACTACGAGTACGCGGATAAAATCGAGCCGATCCGCGACGAGGTTCCCACTGACATCTTCGTGACCAACGACACGGACGCCGTCGACGGCGACTGGGAGTCCTTCGACGAGATCATCGAGGAGGCGGGAACCGACTACGAGCGCCCCGAGATGGACGAGGACGACCTCATCACCATCAACTACACGTCCGGAACCACCGGCGACCCGAAGGGCGTCTGCCGGACCCACCGGACCGAGACGCTCCATGCCTACATCGTCGCGCTCCACCAGGAGATCTCGGACGACGACGTCTACCTCTGGACGCTGCCGATGTTCCACGTCAACGGCTGGGGCCACATCTTCTCGGTCACCGGCATGGGCGCGAAACACGTCTGCACTCGCGGCGTTGACGCCGAGGGCATCTTCGACGCCGTCAGGACCGAAGACGTCTCCTATCTCTGTGGCGCGCCGACGGTACTGAACATCCTTGCGGACCGCTACGAGGACCACGACGGGGAGATCGAGACGACCGGTGCCAACGACGTGCGCATCGCGACGGCCGGCAGCGCGCCGCCGGAGGCCGTCATCCGAACCGTCGAGGACGACTTCGGCTGGTATCTGAAACACGTCTACGGCGCGACCGAAACCGGCCCGCTCGTCACGACCTCCGACGCTCGCCGCTTCTTCGAGGACGGCAGCGACGCCCGCTTCAGCGTCAAGAAGCGCCAGGGCATCGGCTACCTCGGAACGGACGTCCGGGTCGTCGACGAGGACGGCAACGACGTACCACACGACGACGAGACGCTCGGGGAAGTCGTCGTCCGCGGCAATCAGGTGATGGACCGCTACTGGAACAAGCCCGAACAGACGGAGGAGGCCTTCTCCGACCGCGTCGAGGGCTACTATCACATGGGCGACCTGGCGACAGTCGACGAGGACGGGATGATCGCCATCCGCGACCGCAAGAAGGACATCATCATCTCAGGCGGCGAGAACATCTCCAGCATCGAACTGGAGGACACGCTCTACGAACACGACGCCGTCAGCGACGTCGCGGTTATCCCCGCGCCGAGCGACGAGTGGGGCGAGACGCCGAAGGCCTTCGTCGTCCCGAACTCCGGTGACCCCGACAACCCGGGCGTGACGGCCGAGGACCTCCGGAACTTCACCCGAGAAGAACTGGCGACCTACAAAGTCGTCCGCCGCGTCGAGTTCGTCGAGGAACTGCCCACGACAGCGACCGGGAAAGTCCAGAAGTACGAACTCCGCGAGCAGGAGTGGGAAGACGAGGACGAGATGGTCGGTCAGGGATAGAAGCAGCCAACAGACAGAAAATATCAGAAAAGTGTGATATTCTTCGGGACGAAATATATCCCAGAATGACCGTTAACGGCGTCGATATGTCACCTTCTGAGCACAGAGACGGTCTTTTAACTCGGCGTCCTGTAATGTGTGACTACTGGGCAAAGTTATGACTGATATCGCTGGGACGATGCGTATTCTCCACGTCGACGACGAGCCGGGATTCGCCGACATGACGGCGACGTTTCTCGAACGCGAGGACGACCGGCTGGACGTGCAGGCCGCGACGAGCGCCGCGGCGGGACTGGAAATCCTGACCGACACCGACATCGACTGTGTCGTCTCCGACTACGACATGCCCGACCGGAACGGGATTCAGTTCCTCGAAGCCGTCCGTGAGAAGTACGGTTCGCTCCCCTTCATTCTCTACACCGGCAAAGGCTCCGAAGAGATCGCCAGCGACGCGATCTCGGCCGGCGTCACCGACTATCTGCAGAAGGGGAGCGGCACCGACCAGTACGCGGTGCTCGCCAACAGAATCACGAACGCTGTCGAGTCTCAGCGCGTCAAGCGGGAGCGTAACCGCCAGCTCGATGCTATCGAGACCGCACAGGAGGGGATCAGCATCCTCGACGAAGACGGCCAGTTCATTTTCGTCAACGAGGCCTACGCCGACCTCTACGGCTACGAACCGGACGAGATGGTCGGCGAACACTGGGAGCTGCTGTACGAAGATACGGATGTTCCACACGTCCACGAAGAGATAATGCCGACTGTCGAAGAAACCGGGTACTGGAGCGGGACGACGACCGGGCTCCGCGCCGACGGGAGCACGTTCACCGAAGACCACGTACTCGCGCGGACCGACCGTGGTGAGTTAGTCTGTACTGTCCGGGATGTCACCGATCAGCGAGATGGTAAACAGGAACTCGCCCGAACCAAACGTGCCATGGACGAGGCACCGGTCGGGATTACGATTACCAGCCCCGAACAGGAGGATAACCCGATCACCTACGCGAACAGGCGGTTTCTGGAGCTGACCGGCTACACGGAGTCTGAGGTCCTCGGCCGAAACTGCCGGTTCCTGCAGGGCGAGGAGACCGAGTCCGAGCCAGTCGACACGATGCGAGCGGCCGTTGACGAGGACGAACCCGTGTCGGTCGAACTCCGGAACTACCGGAAGGACGGAACGATGTTCTGGAATCAGGTGACTATCGCCCCGGTCCGCGACGACGACGGCACAGTCGTCAACCACGTCGGGTTCCAGCAGGACATTACTGAACGGAAGGAACACGAACACCGCCTCAAAGCGCTCAGTGAGTCGGTACAGGACCTCCTTCAGGCAGACACACGCGAGGAAGTCGCCGAGATCGGCGTCGAGACGGCGCGCACCGTGCTCGGGCTCGAAGCGAACACGATCCACCTCTACGACCCGGACGAACGGACCCTCGAACCGATCGCCGCCTCCGACGGAGTGTATGATATAGTTGACGAATTGCCAACATTCAGGCCGGGAGACAGCATCGCGTGGCGCGTCTACGAGTCCGGCGACGCACTCGCTATCGATGACGTCCATGCAGATCGGGACGTCTATAACCAGGACACGCCGGTCAGAAGCGAGCTATTTCTCCCCCTCAGCGGGCACGGAATCCTGTTGGCCGGATCAGAGACAGCCGCGGCGTTCGACCAGCAGGACGTCGTCCTCGGGGAGATTCTGGCCGGGCACGTCACCAGCGCGCTCAACCAGATCGAAGGAACCGAACAGTTACGCGACCGCGAGCGGGACCTCAAACAGCACAACGACCGGCTCGAAGCGTTTACCAGCGTCGTCTCGCACGACCTGCGGAATCCGCTGAACGTCGCCCGGGGACGACTGCAACTGGCACGCGAGGAGTGCGAGAGCGAGCATCTGGCCGCTGTCGAGCGGGCACACGAGCGGATGGACACGCTGATAACGGATCTGCTCACACTGGCACGCGACGGTGAGACCGTGACCGACCGGGAGCCGGTCGCGCTCGAACCGCTCGTGGATAGTTGCTGGTCGAACGTCGAGACGGCCGATGCCACGCTCGTCACAGATATCGACCGGACCGTCCTGGCAAACGAGAGCCGTCTGAAGCAGCTATTCGAGAACCTCGTTCGGAACGTGGTCGAGCACGCCGGACCGGACGTGACCGTGACGGTCGGGGCGGTAGACGACGGGTTCTACGTCGCGGACGACGGCCCCGGAATCCCCGAGAAGGACCGTGAGGCGGTGTTCGAAGCCGGTTACTCGACGAGCACGGAGGGGACCGGGTTCGGGCTGAGTATCGCCAGACAGGTCGCAGAGGCACACGGCTGGGAGATAAGCGTTCGCGACAGTGCAGACGGCGGCGCACGCTTCGAAATCACCGGCGTCTCGTTTGGCGATGTGTAGCGACTGGCGGGGCGTCCTTTTGCAGTCTTACTGGCAGCCGCACAGAGACGGCCGTCGCTTCGCCACCGTTCGATGATGAGCGACGCTAGCTATCAGGAGCAGATATCTCTGCCCCGTTCGGCCGCAAAAACGTCGGCAAGTCGTGTTCCGTTAGTCTTCGAGCGCGTCGGCGATGCGGTCGAGCGAGCGTCGCATGTCGTGGACTTCGTCCCGGAGCTTTCGCATCTCACGGGTAAGTTCCTCGTTGTCGTTGCCGCCCGATTCCTCGTGCTGCCCTGGCGGGCCGCCGCCCATGCCGCCGGGGCCGCCCGGACCGGGGCCGCCGGGGCCGCCGCCCATCATGCCGCCCATCATCTGCGCGAAGGGGTTGCCCCCGCCCATGCCGCCGGGGCCGCCGCCACCGCCCATCATCTCTTCCATGCGCTCTTCGCGGCTCATCTCTTCGCCGTCGCCCTCGCCTTCTTCGCGCTCCTCGGCGCGCTGCTGTCGGATCTCCTCGACCCGCTCGCGGAAGGACTTCTCCTCGCCGCCGTCCTCGGTCGCGTCCGCCGATTCGTCAGCGTTTTCGGGTTCGTCGTCTGCCATACGCCCGGTTTTGGTTGGCCCGCTGAAAAGGGTTGTCGTCCGAAGACAGGCCGCGTAAACGGCCGGCCAGCGAGGGACGCTGGTCCGGAGAATCGTGCCGTCTTCGGGGGGTCGTCGCCCCGGTACAGTTAGCCAGACTCATATCATCGATGGCACTGCAACTCGTCTGAGACCTCGGAACACTGAAACGGCGACTGCGGGCGCTTGATATGGATGGTATCGGGCTCAGGCGAGCCGTCGGACCAGCACCGAGAGGCCAAGCCCACAGGCGAGCACCACGGCGAGGTTGAACGCCGCGTTGAAAAGCGGTCGATACCGGTCAGTGACGAACGTATCAATCGCCGACGACGCGGAGAAGTAGAACTGCAGTGTCGCGATGAGCGCAACGAGCGTGAGAATAGCGAACACTGCCCACTGCGCGTAGACAGCTATTGCCGGACCGGAGTCGTCGTCCGACTCGTCAACAGTATCGCCGGTCTCCGCGTCGATATCCTGTGCCACTGTGTCGGTATTGGAGGTATCACTCATTGGTCTGTCTCCGTGCGATGAGGAGCGCGCTTGCGAGGACCGCAATCAGTCCGATCAGCGCCGTGAAGCCGGGACCTTCTTCAGCCATCGTCTGCCGTGGTTCGTCCATCTCTCGTTCTTCGGGGCGGTCCCGTTCGAAGTCGCTGGACTGGAAGCCGACTTCCTGCCGGGTTTCGTTCTCCTGGAGACGCTCCGTCGGATGGAGGTTCGCCGGGGAGCTCTCCGTCCCGACGATGACGCTGTCGGAGAGCAGCATGCCGTCGAGCCAGTAGTTGTAGCCGTCAGGCACCGTCAGCTGGGTTCTGACGATCTCTGTTCGGCCGGGGCGAATCTGGCCGACCCGTACGGTCGACTCGTCGGCGATGACGTTCGAGTCCGCCTGCCGCGCCCGGAGCCGGAGCGAAAGGTCATCAGACGGGTCGTTGCCGGCGTTCGTGACGTACACTGAGACGTTCAGT
The DNA here is from genome assembly GCF_037078445.1 of Haloarcula sp. CGMCC 1.2071. NCBI lineage: Archaea > Methanobacteriati > Methanobacteriota > Halobacteria > Halobacteriales > Haloarculaceae > Haloarcula > Haloarcula sp. CGMCC 1.2071. The sequence goes on along the minus strand of NZ_JAYMGY010000008.1, from coordinate 87,013 downwards.
GTCGTCCGGTTGTCCGAGACGCCGTCGATTCGGTAGGTGATGGAATCGAGCGGGACGCCGGCGTTCTCGAACCGCTGGAAGGTCACGCTACTCCGGGCGTACGCCGGCGTGAGCGCGTCGACGTTCTGGACCGACTGCTGACCGGTCTCGACGCGGTCACCGTCCTCGTAGACGATTGTGTCGATCCGATAGCCGCCTGCCCGCTCGACCGTGATGTTCGACCGCACCGATACCTCTCGTTCCCCTTCGATTGTGCCGACCGACTGCCGCGTCGTCGTCGCGACGAGGCCGGTGTCCGCGTCGATGGCCCGCGTCTCGACGGTGACGTTCTCGGCGGGACCGCCGCGGTGCGAGAGCCGAGCGTCGATAGAGAGCGTCACTGTCTGGCCGTCGACCGACGCCGGTTCGATGGTCGTCTCGCGGAGGTCGAGATAGCTCTCGCGAACGTTGTCCTGGGGTTCGGAGAGCGCGCCGGGGACCGCTGTTGCGCCGATGAGCATGGCCAGGACGACCGCGACCACGCCACCGGTCAGGAGGGTTTCACGTCGCACACGAGGATGGGCAACAGCCGCCACTAAATGTCTTCTGCACAGACAAGTGCGGATTACAGCGACGCCAGTCTCGCGTGTTACCTGAACGCGCCGAGACTCGACTGGAGATCGCGGTCCGTTCCGCCGTCTGTGAGTTCGTAGCCGACGAGCTGTCGGAGGTCAACGGCGTAGACGCTGCCGTTGTTCGCAAGCACGGCGACTCGCCCCTTCGTCCCCCGGACAGTCCCCGTCGCCAGGGTTTCGGCCATCGGACGGTCCGAGAGGTCGAGCCCGTATTCGAAATCGTAGGTTGTCAGCGGGTCGTAGCGCTCACAGAGCGACGCCCACCAGTCGGTGTCGACGGACTGGTCGAAGCCCGCTATTTTGGTGGGTACTCTGACCCGGTCCCCCAACTCGACGGCGATGTCGGCCTCGACCTGCCGGGCGATTCGGCCGTCGGCGACGGTCTGGAGGTGGGCGGCCCTGTCGGCCCCCTGCTCGCGGAGGCGGGTCTCCAGTCGCCAGGATCGGGTGACGCCGACCTTGACGACGTCCGGCGCAAACGCCGCCAGATACACCGCGTGTTCCTCGTCACACGTTTCGAGCGGCTTGTTGCAGTCCCCGGTACAGCGGGCACACGGCCAGATGTCCGTGTGTTCTGGACAGTACGGCGCGGGGTCGTTGTCGCATCGAAAATGCTGCCCCCCGTCCACCGCGCCGGCGCAGTGGCGCTCCCCGAGCGTATAGGAGAGTTCGGTTCCCGGGTCAAGTCGCTCAGTAGTGACGCTCCTATCCTCGGCTAACAGGAGCGCGGCGTGTTCGTCGACCCGTGCGCGGTAGCCCACGACCTGCACGTCCGGCGGTTCGGCGCGGAGCCGCAAATGGCTGCCGGGACGACGTTTTTGTGTTTGTCTGTCAAATATCCGTACATGGCAGACCTACAGCTCCGGAGTCCGGCCTTCGACGACGGCGAGCGCATCCCCGAGGAACACGGCTACTCGGCAGCGAACACGAACCCCCCGCTGGAAGTCGAGAACGTCCCGTCGAACGCGTCGTCGCTCCTCCTCATCGTCGACGACCCGGACGCCGAGGAGCCGGCCGGGAAGGTGTGGGACCACTGGCTCATCTGGAACATCCCGCCGGATATCGACCGGATTCCGGGGGGATGGCGGCCCGACGAGGCCACAGAGGGACAGAACGACTTCGGCGAGGTCGGCTGGGGCGGTCCGAGCCCGCCGGACCGGGAGCACACGTACCGTTTCCTGCTGTACGCACTAGACACGACGCTCGACCTCTCGCCGGCAGCGGACAAGGACGACGTGTACGACGCGGCCAGCGGCCACGTCGTCGATAAAGCGCAGCTGAACGGTACGTACCCAGCCTGACGCCGCGCTCAGAGTTCTTCGAGTAGTTCGCGGGTCGACTGCCGCACCGCGTCGTCGCTCGACTGTTCGGGTTCCCAGCCTAGCGCCGAGAGTTTGTCGACGGAGAGGCGCATCCGCGGGACGTCGCCGGTCCAGCCGCGGTCACCGCCGGTGTATTCGTACTCGGGGTCGATGTCCATTTCGTCGGCGACGATGCTGGCGATGCGGTCGACTGACGTGGTGGTCCGCGTCCCGAGATTGAACACGTTGTGGTCCTTGTCGGCGTGTTCGACGGCGAACAGCATCGCGTCGATGCACTCGGAGATGTGCATGTAGGACTTCTCCTGGCGGCCGTCGCCGAGAATCGTCAGCGTCGACGAGTCTTCGGTGAGCTTCTCGATGAAATCGGGAATAACCGCGCCGCGCAGGCGCGGGCCGACGATGTTCGCAAACCGGAACACCCAGGACTGGATGTCGTGGCTGTGGGCGTACGTCGAGACGAGCGACTCCTCGGCGAGTTTCGTCGCACCGTAGACGCTGATCGGTTCGAGCGGCGCGTAATCCTCCGGAGTCGGCCGCGGCGCTTCGCCGTACACAGTAGATGACGACGTAAACACGAGGTTCTCGACGCCGGCCTCCTGCATCCGTTCGAGGATGTTGTACGTGATGTCGCTGTTGTCCTCGAACTGTCGGCGGGGCGTGTCCGTGTCGACCAGTTTCGACGCCGCGAGGTGGACGACGAGGTCGACATCGCTCGTGATGGCCTCGGCGACGACGTCGGGGTCGGTGAGGTCACCATCCAGATAGGTCGCGTCCTCGTGGACCCACTCGGATTGCCCGTTCGCTTCGTTGTCGACGACCACTACGTCGTTGTCCGGAACGAGGCGCTCGACCAGGTGCGACCCGATAAAGCCCGCCCCGCCGGTGACGACTATTCGTTTCTCTGATACGTCCATAGGTGCGATGCTTCCCATGCGAGAAAAAACGTTGTGGTCGCGGCCGATTCCGGCGGAGTCGGTAGGCAAGTAACGGATGACAACGTCGTTTTATAGCTTCCCCTATGAGAGTCGGCTATGACTCGATTCACTCGCCGCGGGCTGCTGGCGGCCACCGTCGGCGCTGTCGGCGCGATCGCCGGCTGTTCCGGCGGTAGCTCGGAGTCGGAATCAGCCGGGACAACGGAGACGGCAACTCCCCTTCCCGGCCAGCCGCTCTCGACGCCTGTCGCGGGCGACCCCGAAGCTGACGTGACCGTTGCAGTGTACGAGGACTACGCCTGTCCACATTGTGCGACCTACTCGGAGTCCGTTTTCCCGCAGCTCAGCGACGACTACCTCGCTGACGGAACCGTCCGCTACGAGCACCACGACTTCCCGATTCCGGTCGACGAGGAAGTCTCGTGGCAGGCCGCAAGCGCCGCGCGCGCCGTTCAAGATAACGTCGGCGCGGAGGCCTTCTTCACGTATTCCAAGCGCCTGTTCGCGAACCAGAACCAGCTTGGCCCAGACACCTACGCCGAACTGACGGAGGGGCTGGACGTCGACGGCGAAACGGTTCGAGCGGCTGCGACGGGAGAACTGTACCGCCCGACAGTCTCCGGCGACCGCGATGCTGGTATCGACCGCGGCGTTCAGGGGACTCCGACGGTGTTCGTCAACGACGAGCGGGTCGAGTGGAGCGAAATCGCCTATGAGCCCGTCCGGTCAGCTATCGAAGCGGCACGGAGCGACGGATGAGAGAGTCGCCGCAGGTGACGGTGCTCCGACTGGGTCACCGGCCCGGCCGGGACGAGCGGATGACGACCCATGTCGGGCTGACCGCTCGCGCGCTCGGGGCTGACAAGGTCGTGCTGGCCAACGCCGCACGCAATCAGGCCGACACCGTCATCGACATCACCGACCGGTTCGGTGGCCCCTTCGACGTGGCCTCGACCGAGGAGCCAAAGGGGCTCATCCGCGATTTCGAGGGTCGCGTCGTCCATCTGACGATGTACGGCGAACCGGTGCAGGATATCGAGGACGAGGTCCGCGAGGCCCACGCCGAGGACCCACTGCTTGTCGTCGTCGGCGCGGAGAAAGTCCCCTTCGAGGTTTACGAACACGCCGACTGGAACGTCGGCGTCACCAACCAGCCACACTCCGAAGTCGCTTCCCTGGCCGTCTTCCTCGACCGCCTCTTCGAGGGCCGGGAACTGGACCGCGAGTGGGAGAACCCCGAGAGAGTCGTCGTCCCGCAGGAAACCGGCAAACGAGTCGTCGACCCCGACGAGTAGCGATACCCACGCAGTTGTGCCGCGGGCCTTTTATCGCTCGACGCTAACTGTGGTGCAGATGTCGCGTCACAACGTGTTGGTCGTCGTCGCCGACAGTCTCCGCGCCCGGAACACCTCCGTCCTGGGCTATCGCCGGGAGACGACGCCCTTTCTCGACGCTTTCGCTGAGGAGGCGACGGTGTACACGCAGGCTCGCAGCCCGAGCAACTGGACCGTCCCCAGCCACGTCAGTCTGTTCACGGGCCACGAGGTCCACGAACACGGCGTCGACCACAGCGCTAGACTCGACGCCGGCCACACGATCTTCGAGGAACTGGCAGCAGCGGGCTATGACACGGGGTTGTTCTCCGACAATCCGTTCCTGACTGACCACGAGTCGGGGCTTGACGAAGTGTTTCAAACCGCCGTCGGTTCGCCCGAGCAGTACGACTCAGCCTACGAGACGAACGGCTCGCTGGGCGACTGGCCAAACGGCTTCTGGTACGCCGACCGGACGCTGGAGTGGATTGACGAGCGTGAGAGCGAGTGGGCCGCCTGCATCAATCTGATGGACACACACCGCCCGTACGAACCGCTCGCCGAGTACGACGAGTGGAGCGACGAGCGCTCCCGCGAACTCCAGGAGTCGATGGGGTTCAAGTGGCACTGGGAGTTCCTCTCGGGGAACCTGTCGCTTGGCTTTGCCAGCATTCTCGAACAGATATACGACGGCGCGGTCCGGCAGGCCGACGCCATCTTCGAGACGCTCATCCGCGGACTGGACGAGCAGGGCGTCCTCGACGACACGCTGGTCGTCTTCGCCGGTGACCACGGCGAGGGCTTCGGCGAACCGACGGCGATTCCCGAGGAACCGCCGGCCGTCAGCCACCGTATCGGGACCCACGACGCGATGTACCACGTCCCGCTCGTCGTCCGTGCCCCCGGCCAGCGGCACGGACACCGCGTGACCGATCTGGCGACGCTCAGCCGCTTCCCCGACGCCGTCCGCGCGATGGCGCTCGGCGACGGCAACGCGGACGGCCCGGCCTTCGCCTCGCCGAACGGGACCGTCGTCGCGTCCCAGGCCCCCGTCGGCCCGGCGATGCGTGAGGAAGCCGAACGGATCTGTGGCGACGCCGCACCCTTTGCGAAGCACGCCCGGCTGGTCTACCACGACCGGCCCGGCGACGAGGTCCGAAAGCGGGCGGCGTGGGGCGACAGCGCCCACGAATCTGTCATCAAGGGCTGTGGGGGTACGACCGAGGACAGCGATATCGACGCCGCTGTCGTCCGGAACCACTTCGACAGCGACCGGTACGCCGATGTGGATATCGCGACGCCGCTCGACGGATACACCGAGTTCGAGGACGCGTCCGACACACAGTTCGCCGGGGCGCTCGACGACCGACTGGAGGCACTTGGTTACAAATGACAGCACCCCACACCGAACTGGTCCTCGTAGTCGCAGCCGACGAGAACAACGTCATCGGCCTGGACGGCGGCGTCCCCTGGCACTATCCCGAGGACGTGCGCCAGTACAAGGACCGCATCGCGGGCCACCCGGTCATCCTCGGCCGCCGGACGTTCGATTCGATGGACCCGCTCCCGGACTGTTACACCGTCGTCTTGACGAGTGACGACAGCCGGAGCGCCGACTCGGAGACGGTCGAGTACGCCACGACGCCACAGATAGCCGTCGATGCTGCCGCCCGCGCCGGCGCGACTGAGGCGTTCAGCGGTGACGTCACTGGAACGGGCGACTCGCCACCGATCACCTACGTCATCGGCGGCGAGGCGGTGTACGACCTGTTCCTCCCGTTCGCAAGCCGGGTTTTCCTCAGCCGCATCCACGAGCACAACGATGGGGACCGCTACTTCCCGGACCTGGGAGCGGAATGGACGGAGTTGACCCGGGAGTCCCACGACGGGTTCGACGTTATCGAATACGAACAGGCGTCGCCGCGACCGCTCGACGGCCTCTGACAGCTCGTCAGGGGAAAACCGACTAGAGTTGTCACTGTCTGGGAAATCACAGCTATTAAAGTAATACAAGTGACTAGTATATTGTAACAACTCGCGATGCTAGACAAAATCAAAAAATCCGTATCGGACGCGCTATCGGGTGGGAAGCGGCAGTCGGACAACGGACCACAGGCCGGAACAGTGACGGAGAAACGCGTTCAGGCCAGCTCTGCCGGCGATAGCGGTACGGACGCGGCCGACCAACCCGAATCGAATCTCTACGAGTGCCCCTCCTGTGACTCCGTCTTCGTCGCTATCGACAAAGAGACCTGTTCCTCCTGTCGGACCTCGGTCGAGAAAATCGAATAGCGGTTTTTCGCAGTTGAAACGGCGCTTTCGGTTTCAGTGGAACGAAGAAGCGACTGCTGTCCGTCGTTGTTGCCCGTCTGCAGGCACATCGGGAACTCCCCGACAGCATCATGGCCCCGCCCTCTGCGTCAGCGTTCGAGAGAGTACGACCCGATGGTTTTAACCACATGACTCCCGGATGTGCGGGTAATGGCTTTTGAGGAACTCTTGGAGGACCCCGTCATACAGAAGTACCTCCACGAGCTGGTCGGACCGAAAGGGATGCCGGTCGCCGCCGCGCCGCCGGACGGCGAAGTGACCGACGAGGAACTGGCCGAGGAGCTCGGGCTCGAACTGAACGACGTGCGCAGAGCGCTGTTTATCCTCTACGAGAACGACCTGGCGACGTACCGCCGGCTCCGCGACGAGGACTCCGGGTGGCTCACGTACCTCTGGACGTTCCAGTACGAGAAGATCCCCGAACAACTGCAAGAGGAGATGTACCGCCTGCTCGACGGCCTCGAAGAGCGCCGCGAGTACGAGCGGGAAAACGAGTTCTACCTCTGTGAGCACTGCGGCATCCGCTTCGAGTTCGGCGAGGCGATGGAGTTCGGCTTCGAGTGCCCCGAATGTGGCAACCAGGTCGAGACGATGGAGAACACCCGTCTCGTCACCGCGATGGAGAACCGCATCGACGAGCTCAGAGACGAACTGAACGCTGACGTGGACGTGGAAGCCTGATGGTCGTTCTCGGTACAAAAGTGTACGTCGCCGGCGACGCCCGGGACCGTACGCTCGACGGACTGCGCTCGATGGTCGGCAACGAACTCGGTGACCTCGACGTGGAGTACGACATCGGCCTCCGGGACGACGAGTTCCCGACGGTGACCGTCGACGGCCCCGACGAGACCGTCGCGAAGAACCTGCTGCGCGAGGAGTTCGGCGAGATGGTCGCCGACCACGAGGACGGCGAGACGTACGTCGGAACGCTCGATAGCTGGGACGAGGACGGGTTCGTCCTCGACGTCGGCTTCGGGCAGACGGTCCGGATTCCGGCCGATCAGCTCGGTCTCGGGCAGGGGACGCCGACCCAGATCCGGAAACGGTTCGGACTGGTCCAGCACCTCCCGCTCCGGTTCGTCGCCGGCGACCCAGCACGCCTCGCGGAGGTCGAGCAGGACCGCCTGTACGAGTGGACCCGTGGCGACAACGGTCGCATCAACGCGAACAGCGTCACGCGCTCTGAGGCACGCGCGACGGTCAACCGCGCCGGCCACGCACAGGACATCGTCACTGTCGAACGAATCGGCCTGTTAGAACAGAGCATCATCTGCAACCCGGACACCGACCCGCCGGGGCTGCTCGCCGACATCGGGCAGTACATGCCGTCGGAGCTGCTGGCAATCGTGCCCTGACTTTCGAGCTATGAAACGCCGTCACCTCCTGTTGGTCGCCGTTCTCGCACTGGTCGCCCTTTCGGGGTGTAGCGGCTTCTTCGGCTCCGAAGAGGTCGACCCGGAGCGGTTGAACGAGAACGCGAGCTACGACTGGAACACCTCCGCTGACGGGACAATCGTCATCGAGGAGTCGAAGTACACTGCCGTCTACGCCGTCGAAAACGAAACGACGTTCGACGTGTACACCGTCGACGGCCTCGGGCGCGAGCGGAGCGTCCCCATCAGTGCGCTTCGGTTCCGGTACGCGAACGGGACAGTCGTTAGCCCCGCAAACTCCTCGCTGAGCGCTTCGGAGAGTCGCCAGCGAACGACAGTCAATCTCTCCGGGAACGTCTCCGGAAAGGTGGGCTACTCGGTCGCTCGGACCGGCAAGCGCTTTGGCTCACCGACGCTCGTCGAGGACGGTTCGTACACGGTCGTCCTTCCGCCTAATACCGGGGCAGGGATTCCGTTCCTCTCGCGGATCAGTCCCGGTGGCTACGAGTCCGAGACTGTCGACGGTCAGCAGGTCATCCGCTGGGACGAGGTGACCTCCGACCAGATCGTCGTCCGGTACTACCTCGACCGCGACCTGTGGCTGTTCGGCGGCCTGTCGGCCATCGCCACCGTTATCGGCGTCGTGGGGACGCTGTACTACTATCGGCAGTTGCAGGAAGTGATTCGCCGACGCAAGGAGGCCGGTATCGACCTCGAAGAGGACGACGGTGACGACGACCCGCGGGACCGTGGTCCGCCGCCAGGGATGCGTTGAGGCCGGATCGAAAGCGAGATCCGACGCGTTTCGCAGGCGCTAACCGGGTCACTTTTTCGCGTCGGGCGTACACACACGGCTATGAGCAACGGGTGGTTCGCCGGGCTGGACCCGGACGACGACGCGGCCGCTGTCGAACAGATAGAGGCCGGGCGAGCCGAGACGCCGGAGGACTGGCCACAGCAGGCCGTCGAGGCAGGGTTCGCTGACGACGAAGCGGCCTACTACGACCGCCTGCACGAGGTGACGATGGCGGCCACCAGCGCGGCGGTCGCCGAACGGGAGGGCGCTGACGATCAGCAGCTCGTCCACGCTGTCCGGGCGATGGCCGACTGCGAGCGGACGGCCAACGAACTCGCCGAGCGGGTCGCCGAGTGGGGCGGGAGCCGGCACGGTGACAGCGGGAGCGGCGTCGAGTACGCCCGCTCGCTGGCCGACCGGACCGACGAGGACGAGGGAGACACCGCACTCCGGGCACTCGCCGAACAGACGGCCGAGCTAGCTGACGAGGCGGACTCACTCCGGGCGTACATCGAGCGGACCGCGCCCGCCGTCGCGCCGAACCTCTCGATGCTGGCCGGGCCAGTGCTTGCGGCCCGCCTGATTTCACTGGCCGGCGGGCTCGAAGCACTGGCGAAGAAACCGAGCGGGACGGTGCAGGTTCTCGGTGCGGAGGACGCGCTGTTCGCCCACCTCAAAGGGAACGCGCCGTCGCCGAAACACGGCGTCATCTTCACACACGAGTATGTGCGCGGGACCCGTCGTGAGGACCGCGGGTCAGCAGCGCGGGCATTCGCCGGAAAGCTCTCGATTGCCGCCCGTATCGACCACTATAGCGGCGACCGCCGGCCGGACTTGCAGGCGGAACTCGACGAACGAATCGAACGGATTCAGGCGCGGGCCGAGGAGGGCGACGAATGACGCTCCCGACTGGCGTCGATCGCCACGACTTCGACGGCGAGACGAGCCTCGCCACGCAGGGGCAGCCGGTGTACGGCGAGCGGACCGACGGCGACTGGCGGCGGTGGGACCCGCACCGCTCGAAGCTCGGCGCGATGCTCGAACAGGGGATGGACACCGGTCTGGAGGGCGGCGAGACCGTCCTGTACCTCGGCGCGGCGGCCGGGACGACCGTGAGTCACGTCGCTGATTTCGGCGGCCCGACCTACGCCGTCGAGTTCGCGCCCCGGCCCGTGCGGGAACTGCTGGACGCCGCGGAGAGCCGGCGGAATCTCTTCCCGCTGCTCAAGGACGCACGCAAGCCCGAGAGCTACGCCCACGTCGTCGAACCGGTCGACGTCGTCGTGCAGGACGTGGCGACCAGGGGGCAGGCTCGGGTGGCGACGCTCAACAAACAGTTCCTGACTGACGACGGGCGACTCCTCGCGGCTATCAAAGCCAGAAGCGAAGACGTGACCGCCGACCCCGACGCCGTGTTCGACAGTGTGCGTACGGAACTCAGCGCTGAGTACGAACTGCTTGAGACGGCGCGTCTGGACCCGTTCCACGAGGACCACCTCGGTATCGTTGCCCGGCCGCGAGAGGACTAGTTGGGATTGGTACCGCCCGCGAGAATCGCCCGAGACGGAATCCAGTTGTGCGGGCTGAGCGGGCGGGGACGGAAGGCTTTACCGGGTCGATTCCGATGTGCTGAGTAATGGACGCGACGGGATCTGCCGAGCATTTTACCCGGATGGGGACGCTCGGCATCGAGGAAGAGTTCTACGTCGTCGACGAGTTCGGTCGCCCGACGTCTGGCACGGACGAACTCGTCTACGAGACGGAGCCGCCTGCGGTTCTCGACGGTCGGCTCGACCACGAACTGTTCAAGTGCGTTATCGAGACGCAGACGCCGCGTATCGACGACCCGACCGACGCTGGTGAGCATCTTCGGTCAGTCCGGGATGCGCTGGTCGACCACGCCGAAGCGAACGGGTTCGGTATCGCCGCCGCTGGCCTGCACCCGCTGGCGAAGTGGCGCGAACTCGAACACGCCGAGAAGCCCCGGTACAAGTCCCAGCTAGACCGAATCCAGTACCCACAGCACCGCAACACGACCGCGGGCCTGCACGTCCACGTCGGCGTTGACGACGCCGACAAGGCCGTCTGGGTGGCGAACGAACTCCGCTGGCATCTCCCGTTGATGCTTGCGCTGTCGGCCAACTCGCCGTACTGGAACGGCTTCGACACCGGGCTGCAGTCCGCCCGCGGGAAGATATTCGAGGGCCTGCCCAACACTGGGATGCCGACGGCGTTCGACGACTACGACGCCTTCGAGACCTACGAACGGCGGATGCTCGAAACTGGCAGTATCGACGACCGCGGCGAACTCTGGTTCGACGTTCGGCCCCATTCCGGCCACGGTACTGTCGAGGTACGTGCTCCGGACGGGCAAGCCGACCCGGACCGGGTGCTGGCCTTCGTCGAGTACGTCCGCGAACTCGTCGTCGATCTCGCCGAGCGCTACGAAGACGGGGAGTCCGACCGGCGACTCCGCCGGGAGTTCCTCGACGAGAACAAGTGGCGCGCGATCCGCCACGGCCAGTCCGCGGAACTGATATCGCGTGACCTCTCGACGACGCGCTCGGTCGAGGAACTGGTCGAGATGGAAAGCGACCGGCTGGGTATCGACGGACTGTGGGAGCTGTACGACCGCGAAAGCGGCGCCGAGCGACAGCGCCGGCTTCGTGCGGAGGAGGGCGTCATGGCGCTCGCTGACTCGCTTCGCCTGTCCTGATCTGGGCTGTCGTCCGCGGCCGGACTTGACTGCTCGATACTGCGGAGCGACAGGAGAGTCTGAGCCAAGGGTTTTTATCCAGCTGTAGCTTTTGTCCTCACAGAGACAACGCATGTCTGCAGACGACAACGATCACGACGACCCCGAGGACACAGGCGATGTCCGTGAACGAATCGAACAGGAGGCGGACCGCGCGGTCGAGCAGTTCGACGAAGGGATCGTCGAACTGCTGGCGTGGGTGCTCGACACGGAAACGCGGGCGCGGATCTACGTCCACCTGCGACAACATTCCGAGAGCACCAGCGAGGAGATAGCTGAGGGGACCGGTCTGTATCCGAGCACGGTCCGCGAGGCCCTGGCGGCGCTCACCGAGGAGGAGGTCGTGACCCGCCAGAAGCGTGAGAGCGACGGTGCGGGCAACAACCCCTACGAGTACAGCGCTATTCCGCCGAGCGACCTCGTCAACACCATCGTCGGTGACATCCAGTCGGAACTGAACACGGTGTTCAACCTCGACGACCACATCGGCGGCGAAACGACGCTGGAACCCGACGACGAGCCCGTGACGATTTCGGTCGAGGACGCGGACGACGACGCCACCGACACCGATGCAAGCGGGGAAGCAGGCGACGATGCGGGCGACTCCGAGGACGAAGACGACGGTCCCGCTGTGTAGTCAAAGCCGGCTCCGGCGACCGTTTCGCGAGTCGATATTACTAAACCTACCCGCGCCGTTGCCCGGGATATGAATGTCGCGCTGGGGGGAACGTTCGACCCGATTCACGACGGACACCGCGCGCTGTTCGAACGCGCATTCGAACTCGGGGACGTGACAGTTGGCCTCACCAGCGACGACCTCGCGCCGAAGACGCGCCACGACCAGCGCCACGTTCGGCCGTTCAGCGAACGGAAATCTGCACTCGCCGACGAACTCGCGATGCTCGCCGCCGACCAGGAGCGCGAATGGGCGGTCCGGGAACTCACCGAGCCGACCGGTATCGCCACGGAGCCGCAGTTCGATACGCTCGTCGTCTCGCCCGAGACGGAGACTGGCGGCCGCCGAATCAACGAAATCCGCGAGGAGCGGGGCCACGACCCGCTCGAAATCGAAGTCGTCCCGCACGTCCGCGCCGAGGACGGCGACATCATCTCTTCGACCCGGATCGTCGAGGGCGAAATCGACGAACACGGGAACCTCACGCCGAACCGCACCGGCCGTCAGAACATTTCGTAGCTACCAGCCCGGCGCTTCCAGCCCGGCCGTCTCCAGCAGGTCCTTCCAGCGCTGTTGAATCGTCAACCGGGAGACGCCAGTCGCCTCCGCGACAGCGGACTGGGACCGCTCCTCGCCGGCGACCAGCGCGGCGACGTACACGCTGGCAGCCATTGTCGCCTGTTTCGACCGGTCTTCCTCGGGAACTGTCGAGAGGAACAGGTCGACCGCGTGGGACCGCGCCTCCGTCCCGAGGTCGAGCCTGTCCGACGCGGCTTCGATGTCGGAGAGCCACTCGTCGTGCTCGATTCGGTCACTGGCGCGGTACATACAGCGTCGTTGGTCCCCATCCTACCTAAACCTTCGTCGCCCGCAAGCGAAGGGTTCTTGATGCCAACGCGGATACCGACTGGTGCGCGCGGGTTGCCGAGCCAGGCCAAAGGCGTAGCGCTTAGGACGCTATCCCGTAGGGGTCCGCCGGTTCGAATCCGGTCCCGCGCATTCTTGCTGCGAGCAAACCGCGAGCAGCAGAATCGCCAGCGGATTCCGAACCCTGGGAGTCGCAGCGGCCGAGCAACGCGAGGCCGACCGTCTCCATCCGGTTCGAATCCGGTCCCGCACACCGCTCTACCCGAACAGTTACTGGGGCGATAGCATCCACCGCCTCTACTGGCTGATTCTCACACCGCAGGAATCACAACTGCCGCTTATGAGGAGTGTCCACGTCGTTTCAAACGAGGGACTGACGATGTCGGTGTATGACCCACTCCGTGATTCGTCTGCTCGCCCCGCGGGATCGGCTCGCTTCGACTATGCGGTTGACGACGCGGACAATCCGACAGAGCTCACTGTCTTCAGCGATCAGGACGACGAGCTCCCCACCCACTGGATTTCGGTCGACATCGAGCACGCGGTCGCGCTCGACGAGATGCGGTGAGCGAGGAGTGGGCTCGCTCAGGCTCGCGGTCATCTATTTTGACGAGAGACGGGACAGCGAGCGCTCTGGAAGCGTTGTGTCCGAAGTAAGTTTGCGTGGGTGCAGTCCCAAGGGAATGCACCTGCGCTCTGAGAGTGCGTGGGACCGGATTCGAACCGGAGCAAGAAATGCTCGCTCACAACAGTTCGCTGCGCGTTCCTCGCAAGGTTCGAATTCGCTCCGACCGATATGCAGAGCGCTCACGATATGTTCGCGCTCAGAGAATGCGTGGGACCGGATTCGAACCGGCGGACCCCTACGGGACAGCGCCCTCAACGCTGCGCCGTTGGCCTGGCTTGGCTACCCACGCGCGCTCTTGCTGAGTGCATTCAACCGTTCCCGGTGGGTCAATAAAAGCGCTTTCGTTTAGACCCGCCCCGGGAGGGTGTGTCACTCGCGCGAACCGGACGTTTGAAATATCACGAAACCGCTACGGGGGGCATGGCCAAATACTCGACCGGCAGTGGTGGCGATAGCGCCGGCGGGAGCTGTGAGCTCTGCGGTAGCGACGGCGGCGACCTCCAGACCGCGAACGTCGCTGGTGCGACCCTCCAGGTGTGTGACAGCTGTGCGCGTGACCACGGGGAAAACGAGCGAACGACGGGCAGTGACAGCTCGCGCGACGGGCAGAACCGGAAACGCAAAGCCGCACAGAACGCGGCGAAGATGCAGGACGCACAGCAGGCCGACACGTCTCACTGGGAGGACGGGGCCGACTACGACGACGACCAGCTCCCGTATCTGGTCAGCGAGTACGGCGAGCGCGTGACGGAGGCGCGTCAGGACGAGGGCCTCCAGACGGGCGAACTGGCCGAGGAACTCGAACTCGACGAAGCGGACATCCTCGCTGTCGAGCAGGGGCGCGCGACGCAGGCGAACGTCGGTGGGTCGACGATCAAGGCACTCGAACAGTACCTCGACATCGACCTCGTCGAGTCCAACTGACCCCGAATATTTTCGTGACTCCGGTGTAACGGTCGGTATGGATCTCTCCGCCGAGCAGCGAGCCATCCGCGACACCGTTCGAGAGTTTGCCGTCGAGGACATCCGTCCGAAAGCCGCCGCTGCCGACCGCGAGCAGTCCTTTCCCGAGGAGTGCTGGGACGGGCTCGCGGATATCGACATCACTGGGCTGACGACACCGGCCGAATACGGCGGCTTCGACGCCGACAAGCCGACGTACGCGCTGGTCAACGAAGAGCTCGCGTACGGGTCGCTCGCGGTCGCGACGGCGCTGTCGGTCCACTGCCTCGCGACATCGTGTATCGCCCAGTTCGGCTCCGAAGCGGTCCAGGACGACTGGCTCCCCGACATGGCCGACGGCCGGCCGGTCGGCGCGTTCGCGCTCTCGGAGCCACAGGCCGGGTCGAACCCGCGGGAGATGTCGACCACCGCCCGGCGGGACGGCGACGAGTACGTCATCGACGGCGAGAAACAGTGGATTACCAACGGCAAGCGGTCGGGCGTCGTCATCGTCTTCGCGAAGACCGATCCCGACGACCCGGACTCGATAACGCAGTTTCTGGTGCCGAAAGACACCGACGGGCTCACCGTCGGCGAGAAAGAGGACAAGCTCGGGCTCCGCGCGAGCGACACGACCGCGCTCCAGTTCGATGGCGTCCGGGTCCCCAAGCGCTACCAACTGACTGAGGAGGGCAAGGGACTGGCCGCGGCGCTGTCGATTCTGACGACCGGTCGGGTCGCCATCGCCGCGCAGGCCGTCGGACTCGCACAGTCCGCGCTCGACGAGGCCCTCGACTACGCACAGGAGCGCGAGCAGTTCGACCAGCCGATCAGCGAGTTCCAGACGATTCAGCACAAGCTCGCGGACATGGCGACGAACGTGCAGGCGGCACGGCTGTTGACGTGGGAGGCCGCACAGCAACTGGAACGCGGCGAGCGAGCGAGAGCGGCGGCGAGCATGGCGAAGTACTTCGCGAGCGAGACGGCGGTGGACGTGGCCAACGAGGCGATCCAGATCCACGGCGGCTACGGCTACACGACGGACTACCCAGTCGAGCGCTTCTACCGCGATGCGAAGGTGACTACCATCTACGAGGGGACTAGCGAAATCCAGCAGAACATTATCGCACAAGACTTGCTGGAGTGAGTTCGAGGGGGCGAAGCGGTTTTGCGGGCGTCGCCCCTATCGTTTGATGTGACACACGACGCCGTCATCTACGACCTCGACGGGACGCTCGTCAGGCTGGCTGTCGACTGGGGTACGGTGACCAGCGACGTCGCGACGGTCCTGCGGGAACGAAACGTCGACCCCGAGAACCGCGACCTCTGGGAGATGTTGACGCTGTCCTCGGAAACCGGCCACCGTGACGCCGTCGAAGCAGCCATCACCGACCACGAGCGGACCGGTGCGCACGAGTCGGAGCGACTGGCCCTCGCCGACGGCCTTCCACACAGCGTTCCCGTCGGCGTTTGCTCGCTCAACGCCGAGGAGGCGTGTCGGGCCGCGCTGGCTGTCCATGACCTCGACAGTCACGTTGGGCCGGTCGTCGGCCGTGACACCGTCGAGTCACCGAAACCTGACCCGGAGGGTCTGCTGGCGATTGCCGAAGAAATCGGGGTCGACCCCGGCGCGGCCGTGTTCGTCGGCGATTCAGAGAGCGACGCGACGGCCGCCCGGCGGGCCGGGATGGCGTTCGAGTGGGCGAGCGAGTTCGATCAGGCCCGGTATCGCGCGTAGAGGTAGACGCAGACGGCCGTCAGGAACCAGATGAGCGCGCCGACGCGGACCGCGAACATCGCCCGCGCGGTCCAGGTCTGGAGCGTGACCGCGGTCGACGCGAGCACGACGAGCGGCGAGCCGACCAGGATCGTCGTCACGAACGTGACCTGCATCACCCACCCGAAGTCCACGCCGTCCGGGTCCGTCTTCTCGACTGTTGGCACGGCTGATGGTACAGCTAGGTACGGCAAGCACCTTGCGGTTTCCCGAGCGAACTGCGCAACCCGAACAGGTAAGGCGCAGGCGCGCCCCCGCTCGGATATGCCAACTGTCCGGGACCTGCAGGCGATGGCTGGTGAGGAGCCGATCACGATGCTGACAGCGTACGACGCTGTGACCGCGAGCATCGTTGACGACACCGGCGTGGACGTCATTCTCGTCGGCGACAGTATGGGGAACGCCGTCCTCGGCCACGACGACACGCTCCCGGTCACGCTCGACGAGATGGCCTCACGGGTCGGAGCGGTCGCACGCGGTGCGGACGACGCGCTGGTCGTCGCCGATATGCCGTTTCTCTCCTTCGGGGCGGACGAGAGCGAGAGCATCCAGAACTGCGGGCGAATGCTGAAAGAAGAGGGCGCGAACGCGGTCAAACTCGAATCCGGGCCACACACCGTCGAGCTGACCGAGCGGCTGACGGAGCTGGGCATCCCGACGATGGCCCACCTCGGACTCACGCCACAGAGCGTGAACCAGACCGGCTACACGAGGCAGGCGACCGGCCGCGAGGAGGCAGAGGAGATCCTCGAACTCGCGCGTGAGCACGAGGCCGCCGGCGCGTTCGCGCTGGTGCTCGAACACATACCGGCCAACCTCGCCGCCCAGGTCACCGAGGCCGTCGATATCCCGACCATCGGCATCGGGGCCGGCGGCGACTGTGACGGGCAAGTGCTCGTGTTCACCGACGTGGTCGGCCTCTCCGAGTCCAGTCCGCCTTTCGCCGAGCAGTTCGGTGACGTTCGCGGCGAGGTCGCCGACGCCGTCGACGAGTACATCGACGCCGTCGAATCCGGCGAGTTCCCGGCTGAGTCCCACAGCCACACCGAGGGTGAACTCGACGACCTGTACTGACGCTTTTCACGCCTACTCAGCAGTCCGGTAGTCGGCCGAAGCCGTCTGATTCTCCATCCAGGCGTCGTAGGCGGACTGGTTCTTGACGACGACAGTGGCGTTCATCTTGCTGTGTCCGGCCCCGCACATCTCGGCGCAGTACAGCCGGTATTCGCCGGGTTCGGTCGCGTGCGTTCGGGCCGTTATCGTCCGGCCGGGGAAGATGTCCTGTTTGACGCCCAGTTGCGGGACGTAGATGGCGTGGATCACGTCCGTCGTCCGCAGCCTGAACGTGACGTTCCTGTCCGCTGGAAGGACCAGCCGTTCTTCAGTCGTGACGTTCGCCTCGGTGTAGGAGAACTCCCACCCCCACTGGTAGGCGAGCACGTCTATCTCCGTATCGTCCGCGAAGGCGTCCCCCTCGTCGGCGGATATCTCGGCCGCTGCAGGCGTGATGTAGGGGTTAGCCATCACCACGAACGCCGAGATCCCGACGAAGACAAGTATTGCGCCCGTCGCGGCCGTCCAGGTCACCTCTAGCGCCGGGTCGTCGACCGTCGGTTGCGGGTCGTCGTTGTTCCGGAACCGGTAGATCACGTACACGAGCGTGAGTTCGACGAACAACGTCAACGGCAGAGCGACGTACAGGAGCTGTTCGTTGAGGTCGTCGATAGCCGCCCTGTTGACCGACTGCGCTGTGGCTGGGGCAGCAAGTAGCGAGAGCCCGACCACGACAAGGCCCGCCTGAATCACGCGTCGTCGGAGACGCATTGTCACACTGTACCAATCGCCGTGTCAAATAACTTGCCCAAAGCAGCGCTAGCTGAGGGGTGACCGCTACTGGACCCAGGTTCCCAGCGTAGTTTTATCAGCGTGGGCGTGTCAGAGATTGGTAACGTGTAGCATGACGAAACGAGCAACCGTTCCGACACGACCGATTACACACAGATGCTGAACAGGGCTATCGTCGAGGGGACCGCCCTGGCCGTGCTGGCGCTATCAGTGCTTTTCGTGTGGGTCCGGGAGCGGCGAAAGGCGCGACCCGAGAGCGACGGCGGCTACACGACTCGGGAGGAGATCGAGTTTGAGATCGGTCGAATCCAGTCCGAAGTGTACCGCTGGCTGACGACGACAAACCACCGCGATATCGGTCTGCTCTACATCTTCTTTGGCACCGCCGCCGGTCTGTGGGGCGGCGTCGATGCAATGATGCTCCGGACGGAACTGCTGACGCCGCCGGCGGACATCTGGACGCCGGAGACGTACAACGCGCTGTTTACCACCCACGGCCTGACGATGCTGATATTCTTCGTCCTGCCCGTGTTCTTCGGCATCGGGAACTACGTCCTGCCGCTGCTCATCGGGGCCGACGACATGGCGTTCCCGCGGGTCAACGCTATCGGGTTCTGGCTCCTCCCGCCGGCGCTGATTATGGTCCGGATGGGACTCATGATTCAGGTACTCGGCCAGATTCTGAATCTCGTGCTCCCGGCGGACGCCATCCGGTTTTTCCTCACGATGCGCGAGGTGAGTATCGGGTGGACGCTGTACGCCCCGCTGTCCGTGCAACAGCCCAATCCACAGATAGACCTGCTGTTGCTCGGCTTGCATCTCTCCGGCATCGCCACGACGGTCGGCGCTATCAACTTCATCACCACAATCGTCTACGAGCGCGGCGAGGGCGTCACCTGGGCGAACCTCGATATCTTCTCGTGGAACATGCTCGTCACGAGCGGGATTGCACTGTTCGCGTTCCCACTGCTGGGGAGCGCGCTCGTGATGCTCCTGCTAGACCGGAACCTCGCGACGACGTTCTTTGCGACGGAAGGCGGTGGTGCTATCCTCTGGCAACACCTGTTCTGGTTCTGGGGCCACCCGGAGGTGTACATCCTCTTCCTCCCGGCAACGGGGCTGATGAGCCTGATCTTGCCGAAGTTCGTCGGCCGCAAACTGTTCGGCTACCAGTTCATCGTCTACTCGACGCTGGGGCTGGGCGTCCTCTCCTTCGGCGTCTGGGCGCATCACATGTTCACGACGAGCGCGGACCCGCGGGTCAAACTGTCGTTCATGGCGGTTTCCATCGCTATCGCCGTCCCGAGCGCGATCAAGGTGTTCAACTGGATCACGACAATGTGGGAAGGGAACATCCGCCTGACTGCGCCGTTTATCCTCTGTGCCGGCGGGATAGGGACGTTCATCATCGGTGGCGTCACCGGCGTGTTCCTCGCAGTTATCCCGATCGACATCCTCTATCACGGCACCTACTACGTCGTCGGCCACTTCCATCTCATCGTCGTCGGCATCATCCCGTTCCTGATGATCGCCGCGAGCTACTACTGGTACCCGCTCATCACTGGCCGGTGGTACGACACGCGGATGGCGAGATTCCAGGCGCTGCTGATCGTCTTCGGCTCGTTCGTGACGTTCATGACGTTGCTTGTCATCGGCGGGCTTGGGCTCCCGCGACGACAGGCCATCTACCCGCCGGAGTACCAGTTCGCCCAGCAGATCGCGACCGTGGGCGGCTACATCATCGGCCTGAGCGCCCTGCTGTGGCTGTACAACATGCTCGTCTCTTACTGGCGGGGGACGCCCGTGTCGACGACGGACCCGTGGGGCTTGAAGGCGACGAGCCAGTTCACCCGAGAGTGGCAGTGGTTCGAACAGCACATGATGGACAAGTACGATATGGAGCCGACCGAGCCCGAGACGACGCGGCGCTCCTACGCCCCTGAAGCCGAGCCGACCGGACTGGCCGGCGGCGTCGGGACCGTCGCCGAGACCGTCTCCCGGAACGCCTGGATGGCCGCAGCCGGCGGGTTTGTCGGCACGGTCCTGATGAGTGGCGGACTCATCACGGCGATACTCATCGGCGTCCTCGACCCGGTTTCCTTCAGTGAAATCGCCGAACTGGTCGGCCTGCCTTCGAGCCCGGCCATCGGGGCCGCCCTCTTCCTCGTCGGCGGGACCGTCACCTGGCCGCTCCTGTTCCTTGCGTTCTCCGACTACCTCCCCGGTCGGCTGCTGTTCGAGACCGGGCTGGTGTTCGCGACGCTGATATCCAGCGGGTTCGCCATCGCGTTCTACACCGGGCAGAGCGGGCTCGCGTTCGTCGGGTATCTCACTTTCGTGCTCGTCTCCCACTGGGCGTACGGCATCGGGCTGACTGTGACCTTCCAGTACCTCAAATCCGACGAGTCGCTTCGGACACGGACCGACGGGGGCGGCTGACAGATGAGCGACGGCGCTGACTCGTTCGTCTTTCAGTATCTCGCGCCCTTCGTCGGCGTCCTGCTCATCGCGGTCGGTATCGCCGGAGCCGTGCCCGGCGGCTACGCGATTATCGAGCCGGACCTGGAGAACTGCGGGAACCCGACCATCGGTGTCGAATCACCCGAAGCAACGGCGGAGCGGTTCGGCGGGGACGAGCCGGGACCGCGGCTCCCGCAGTTGGCCTTCGACGACCTCTCCCCGGACGAACAGACGGCGTTCCTGACGGCCGTAGACGACCCGGTTGGCGAGGAGCAGGTCGTCGGTGACGTGCCCAACGCCGACGCCTTCCGCCGCGGAGCCATCGTTACCTACGAGGGCGAAGAGTATTACGTCACCCTCGTCGCCGAAAATACGTGTTTCGCGGCTCTCCCGCTCCAGTTCCCGCTCGGCGTGTTCGCCATTGCGCTTGGGTTCCTCGGTGTCCTGGCTCCGCCGCTGTACCGGCGGCTGGTACGGCTGGATCAGCGGGCCGGCCGGTCGAAATAGCGGTTTCATGCCCGCAACGGCGGAATCAGAGCGCAGCGCCGACGTACAGCACGACGACGAGGAACACCCACACGAGGTCGACGAAGTGCCAGTACAGCGACGTGGTCCGGATAGCCGTGTCTCGCTCGGGCGTGTAATGGCCCCGGAGCGCACGCCCGAAGGCGATAGCGAGCAGCAGGACGCCAAGCGCGACGTGGAGGCCGTGGAGACCGGTCAGGCCATAGAACGCGCTTCCGAACGCACCGGAGCCGATGCTAAATCCCTCGACGGCAACGAACTCGTAGTACTCGTACACCTGTCCGGCGAGGAAGACGACGCCGAGCGCGAGCGTCACCCCGAGCAGGCCGAGGAACCGCCGCCGGTTCCCGCCTTCGAGCGCCTCGTGCCCGTAGTGGAGCGTCACGCTGCTGGCGAGCAGTAGCGCCGTGTTGATGACCACCAGCGAGCCAAGCAACGGCGGGAGGTGGGCCGGGGGCCACGACCCGGCCCGAATGAAGGCGTAGTAGATGAAACCGGCGGAGAACGTCGCCACGTCGGAGACGAGAAACAGAACCATCGTCGTGGCGTACAGGTCGGAATCGCCGTCCCCGCGGTTCCGGACGTAATCGGCGATGAACGCCTCGTTGGCCCACCCGGCGAGTCCAGTCAGCAAGCCAATCGCACCAGCGCCGCCGAGTACAATCGGGACCACAGACGGGACCAGGTCGAGCCCGACAAACACCAACCCGACGCCCAGGTACAGCGACGCAGCACCGATTGCAGCTAGCAGCGGCCATCGGCTCCGGTGTTCGTGGCCGTCTTCGGCGGCGTGCTCGGTTGCCGTCTCCGTCGAACCAGCCATGTGAGCCTGTAGCATCGGGGCTGGTAAAACGGTACCCCCGCGACTGACACGTCCGTCGCCGGACCCACCCGAATCTTTATCAAACCGTCAACCGACAGCGAGTATGTGGTTTACGAGACGGGCAACCAAACGGTAGACGACGCTGTCGCACGCGTGCTGGACGGCGAACGCCTCGATCGACGGGACGGATTGGCTCTCATCGCACAGCCGGTCGACGACCTGGCGGTCGGGGCCGACTACGTTCGTACGCAACTGGGTGACGACACCGTCGACGCGTGTTCGATCGTAAACGCCAAAGCCGGGAACTGCGCGGAGGACTGTGGCTTCTGTGCCCAGTCTGTCCACTTCGACACCGGCATCGACAACTACGGCTTTCTCGGCCCGGAGAAGATACTGGAGGCCGCAAAACGCGCCGAACGCGACGGCGCACAGCGGTTCGGTATCGTCGTCGCCGAGAAGGGCGTCTCGAAGGAGAACCGCCCCGAGGAGTGGGCGGAAGTCCTCGAAGCCATTCGCCTCGTTCGCGACGAGACGGACGTTGAGGTCGACGCCAGCCTCGGTATCCTGACTGAGGAGGAGGCCGCGATTCTGGCCGACGAGGGGCTCAACCACTACAATCACAACATCGAGACATCACCCCGATACTTCCCGGAGGTCGTTCAGACCCACACCTTCGAGAAGCGGGTCGAGACGCTCCGGGTCGCCAAAGACGCCGGCATGGACCTCTGTGCCGGCGTCATACTTGGGATGGGTGAATCGCCGACAGACAGGGTCGATGCGGCGATGGCTCTGCAGGACATCGGTATCTCCTCGCTCCCGGTCAACATCCTGAACCCGGTCGCTGGCACCCCCATGGCCGAACAGGGGCTGCCCGACATCACGACCGAGGAGGTCGTCAAGACCATCGCGGTGTACCGCCTGCTCCACCCCGAGTCCCGCGTGCGCCTCACCGGCGGACGCGAGGTCAACCTCGACACGGACGGACAGGTGGCCGCGCTGGAGGCCGGTGCTGACGGTATCCTCACTGGCGATTATCTCACAACCGAGGGCCAGACGGCGGCCGACGACCTCGAAATCATGGCGGAGGCCGGGCTTGAACCGAACACCGAGGCCAACGAGTTCGACCCCGAAGCGGTCAAAGAACGCGCGGCTGACGAGACGGAAACCGAGACGGCGGCAGGGACAGCACAGACCAAATCAGAACTCAAATCCGACGACTGACAATGGACGACATACGCTTTGCAGTGCTTGGAACCGGTGGCATCGGACGGCGGACGCTCGAAGTCTCACAGCACAAGGACGGCCTCACTGCCGTCGCAGCCTGTGACCGCAACGGCGTGGCTATCGACCACGACGGTCTCGATGTGGACGAACTGCTGGAGTCGACGGAGGGTAATATTGCGAGCGGGCCGCAAGATGACGGCCCCGACGACGTTGCGACCGACGGCGGCGCGGCCGCCGCCAAAGCCGACGGCGTCAAACAGCACGGCGAGCAGGCCGGCATCGTCGCCAGTACGCAGGGCGAACCGACGGAAACGCCCATTGACGACATTATCGCCGAGAGCGATGCCATCAACGCGGTGCTGTTGGCGCTCCCGAACCTCGAACACGACTTCATCCCGCGCGTGGCCGAGCGCTTCGCCGAGGCCGGTTACGAGGGCGTCATGATTGACGTGCTCAAGCGGTCCCGGGTCATCGGGATGCTCGACGACCGCGAGGACAAACTGAAAGAGTCGGGCATCACGTTCGTCTGCGGGGCCGGTGCGACCCCCGGCTTCCTCACCGGCGCGGCGGCCCTGGCCGCCCAGTCCTTCGTCGAGGTCGAGGCGGTCGAAATCTGGTGGGGCGTCGGTCTCAAGTCCGGCTACGAGGACAACCGCGGCACGGTCCGGGAGGACATCGCCCACCTCGACGGCTACGACATCGAGACGGCCCGCGAGATGAGCGAGGCCGAAATCGAGGCACTCATCGACGACCACGACGGCGTGCTGGAGTTCCACGACATGGAGCACGCCGACGACGTGCTGCTTGAGCGGGCCGGCATCTGTGACGCCGAGGACGTCCACGTCGGCGGCGTCCTCGACGTGCGCTCGGACGAGAAACCGACCACCACGACGGTCAGCGTGACGGGTACGACATTCGACGGAGAGACCGGCACGAACACCTTCGAACTGGACGACGTAACTAGCATGGAGGCCAACGTCAACGGGCCGGCGCTTGGCTACCTGAAAGCCGGCGTCCGGAACAACCGCGCCGGCCACTACGGCGTGTTCGGCCCCGCCGACCTGATGCCCGGCTTCTGAGGCAGCCTGATTCTGTTTTCATGACTCACGGCTTCGATTTGAACGACCGACTCGAACAGCGCGACGCACAGAACCTCCGCCGGCATCTGGAAGTCACCGAATCCGTCTCAGCGCGGACTCGTTTTGCTGACGACCCGAAAGGCGAACCACCGGATTTCGGCGACGAAATGGTCGTCTTCGCCTCGAACAACTACCTCGGGCTGGCTGACGACAGCCGGGTCCAGCGAGCGGCGGAACTGGGCGCACGGACCGTCGGCACCGGGGCAGGGGCTTCGCGGCTGGTCACCGGTGACACGCAGGTCCACCGGGCGCTGGAACGTGACCTCGCAGCCTCGAAAGGGGCCGAGCGAGCGTTGGTGTTCTCGTCGGGATACGCGGCCAATATTGGAACAATCGACGCGCTGGCCCCGGATATCGTCTTTTCGGACGAACTGAACCACGCCTCGATTATCGACGGCTGTCGCGTCGGAGCGAGCGAGACGGTGGTGTACGACCACTGCGACGCCGACGACCTACGTGCGAAAATGGAACGGCGAGCGGCGGACGCGCCCGGGGACGAACAGTGGCTCGTCGTCACTGACTCCGTGTTCTCGATGGACGGGGATATCGCGGCGCTATCAGCCATCTGTGACGCAACCGACGAGTACGGCGCGTGGCTGATGGTGGACGAGGCCCACGCGACAGGACTGTTCGGCGACAGCGGCGGTGGCGTCGTACAACGCGAGGGGCTGAGCGACCGCGTCGACGTGCAGTTGGGCACGCTCTCGAAGGCATTGGCGAGCCAGGGCGGCTATATCGCCGGCGACGAGACGCTTATCGAGTATCTGCTGAACGCCGCGCGGTCGTTCGTCTTCTCGACCGGGCTATCCCCACCGAACGCCGCGGCGGCCCGCGAAGCGCTGCGAATCGCTCGCGAGACCGACCGCGCGACAGAACTCTGGGACACTGTCGCCACCCTCCGGGACGGGCTGGAGACGATGGGCTACGAGGTGCTCGGCGAGACGCATATCCTCCCGGTCGTCGTCGGTGACCGCGGGGACGCGCTGGAACTGGCCGATAGACTGCGCGACCACGGTATCGTCGCCCCTGCGATCCGGCCACCGACGGTACCCGAAGGGACCGCTCGTATCCGGGTCGCGCCGATGGCGACACACACCGCCGACGACATCGCGCAGTGTCTCGACGCCTTCCGAACCGCCGGCACAGAGGTGGGCGTGCTATGAGCGATACGAGCGAGGATTCGGGCCCTGACCGCGAGACCGGCCACATCGCCGAGGACGGTGTGTTCGTCGTCGGCACCGACACCGGCGTCGGCAAGACGGTCGTGACCGCCGGGCTGACGGGCTGGCTGCGGGAGCAGGGGACCGAAGCAGTCGCCGTCAAACCCTGCCAGACCGGGCATCCGCCCGATGACGACGCGGCGTTCGTCCAGTCCGTCTGCGGTACGACCGAGGCCGCGGTCTGTCTGAAGTGGTTGTCGCCACCGCTGGCACCGGACGTAGCTGCGAAGGAATCAAACGACGACGTCACGCTTTCCTACGAGTCGATCCGCGACGGGGTCGCCGATGTCGTGGCAGGAAGCGAGACGGCTGTCGTCGAGGGTATCGGCGGCCTGCGCGTCCCACTCGCGGACGGACGGGAGGTCATCGACCTCGTTTCGGATGTCGGGCTTCCCGCGCTGGTCGTCGCCCGTTCGGGGCTCGGAACGCTCAATCACACGGCGCTGACGGTGCAGGCGCTCCGTCAGAGAGGCGTGCCGGTCGTCGGTGTCGTTCTCAACGAGTACGAAGGCGCGACGACCGCAGAGCGAACGAATCCGAACGTTATCGAGCGGATGACCGGATGCTCCGTCTGGCCCGTTCCGCCGCTGGACGTCGAGTCGTCAGACAGCGTGATTTCGGGGATCAGCACAGATCTCCCGCAGTCGGTGGTACGGCCAGCTATCGACCAGTAGCTGTCCATACGTGGCCGAGCAAAGGGGATAGAACGGGGGCAAACCCCCGTCGTGTGACACTACGGAGCCGGTAAGGCTCCATCTGATACTTGACTACCAACCACTAAAATAGTAAGGCACGTTTCATGTGGAGGTTTCGCCCTAGCGCGGGGCCATGTTCCGTTAGGAACGGACTAACGCCCAGCCGAAACGACGGTGCTACAGATCGATTGACAGCAGCGCCTCGATATCGACACCGTCGTCGAGTAGCGACTGCATACGGTCGACTGTTGCCTCGTTGCGCGTCTGGCCGGTCCGGAGCACCTCCTCGACCCAGTCTATCGTCGTCCGCGTGTCCGACTGGACTGACAGCACTGGGACATTTTTCTCGGCTGCCTGTCCGATGACCGCACTGGGGGGCTGGAACCCACCCGTGAGGAGTAGCGCCTTGATACCGGACGCTTCGAGGGCCGCGGTCTGGACCTCCGAGCGGTCGCCGCCGGTGACGACGACGGCATCGCGCGTCCGCCGGAAGCGTTCGAGTGCGCTGCTCCCGCTCATCGCACCGACGCTGAACCGCTCGACGTGGACGTCGGTGTTGGCATCGCCAGTGAGGATGTCCGCGCCGAGGTTCCGGGCGAGGTCGGCAACGGTGACGCCGGCGAGCGAGCGGTCACGCGGCAGAATGCCGTGGACTGGAATCCCCTCGCCTTCGAGGAACGGAACCACGTCGTCGGCGAGTTCGTCCACCGTCGCGTCGGTGACGCCGTTGAACAGGACGCCGTCGAGCCGATCACCGATCGCCCGGGCCGCGGACAGAATCTCGTCCGTATCACTGGGCGTATCGTAGCCGGTGACTAACAGCACGCGGGCGTCGAGCAGTTCCGCGATATCGATGTCCGTGAGGTCGACGATACTGCCGGTCGTCAGGTCGCTACTCCCCTCGACGAGGAGCAGGTCGGTCCCCTCTGAACACGTCTCGATGCCCTCTTGCAGTCGCTTGCGGAGGTCGTCCGGGTCCTCACGCCCGCGGATGGCTTCTTGAATAAACGTCGGCGAGTAGACGATGGGTTCCATGTCGTGGAGGTCGGTCTCCAGATCGAGCAGTTCGCGGGCGAGCATCGGGTCCTCGTCCCGCGTCTTGCCGACCGCGCTCCGCAGGCGCGTCCCCTTGGGCTTCATGTAGCCGACGTCGTAGCCCGCGTCGTGGGCACGCGTCGCTAGCGCGAGCGTGATAGCCGTCTTGCCGATACCTTCCTCCAGTGACGTGACGAGTAGCGTGTTCGTGTCGGTCATAGTTTCTCCTGGTCGAGGGTGAGTCGCAGGTCGACCGCCTGCACCCCGTCGGGCGTCGCGACGAGGGGGTTGATGTCCAGTTCGACGATAGCGGGGAAGTCAGTGACGAGTTGCGAGAGCCGCTGGATGGTTTCCACCAGCGTCGCTTCGTCGACGGGGTCGCGGCCTCTCGCACCGCGCAACAGCGGTGCGGAGTCGATGTCGTCGAGCATCCCTTTCGCCTCGTTCTCGCTGACGGGGGCGACACTGACAGTGTTGTCTTCGAGCACCTCGACGAAAATACCGCCGAGGCCGAACAACAGCAGCGGCCCGAACTGCGGGTCGCGGTTCATCCCGAGGATCGTCTCGACGCCGTTGTCGAGGTCGACCATCTCCTGTACCTGAACGCCGAGAATTGTCGCATCCTCCTGGTAGTTGCGCGCCCTGACGACGAGGTCCTCGTAGGTGTCCCGGACGTCTTCGACGGGGACACCGACCTCGACGCCGCCGATGTCCGACTTGTGCAGGATGTCCGGGCTGACGATTTTCATCACCACGTCGTCGCCGATCTCCTCGGCGATAGCCTCCGCTTCGACGGGCGAGGAGACGACATCGCCCTGCGGTGTCGGAATCCCATACGCGTCGAGCAGGTCCATCGCTTCCACGCCGAGCCGGTTCGACCCGCGGCGGGCACCGGATTCGAGTATCTCGCGGGCCCGCTCGCGGTCTACGTCGAACGTCGTCGGCTCCTCGTACTCGGTCGCCCTGATCTCCCGATAGCGTCTGAGAGCGTCCAGACTCCCGACCGCGCGGGCCGGATCGAAGTAGTTCGGCACGCCCGCCTCGCTCAGGACGTTCGCACCGGCGTCGACTGACTTCCCGCCCATCAGCGTCGCCGCGACGGGTTTCTCGAACCGCTCCTGCTGTTCGACGACCCGTTCCGAGAGTTCCTCGAAGGAAAGCACTGCCGTCGGACAGGCGACGACGACGGCCATCGAGACGCTGTCGTCCGCAAGTACCGTTTCAAGCGCCGTTTCGAAGCGCTCCGCGGGAGCGTCCCCGATGATGTCGACCGGGTTGTAGATGTTGGCTTCCTCGGGCATCTCCTCGCGGAGCCGGGAGAACGTCTCGTCGCCGAACTGCGCGAGTTGCAGGTCCGAGTCGCCGACGGCGTCGGTCGTCATCACGCCGGGGCCGCCGGCGTTCGTGACGATGGCGATTTCGTCCCCGTCCGGGAGCGGTTGGCCGGCGAGAATCTGGGCGTAGTCGAACAGTTCCTGTACGGATTCGACGCGGAGCGTCCCAGCCTTGTCGAGGCCGGCCTCGTAGGCCCGCTCCGATCCGGCCATCGCACCGGTGTGGGAGGCCGCCGCGCTCGCACCCGCGTCCGTGCGACCGGACTTGACGAGGACAATCGGCGTGTCCTGTGTCACTTCACGGGCTGTCTGTACGAACGACGACCCGTCGTTGATGTCCTCCAGATAGCCCAGAATGACGTCGGTATCGGGGTCGTCGCCCCACTCGGCGACGAAATCGCTCTCGTCTAGCACCGCTTTGTTCCCGAGCGAGACGATGTCTTTGAAGCCGACATCGCGCTCGGCGGCCCAGTCCAGCACGGCGGTGATGAACGCGCCCGACTGGCTCATAAAGGAGATGTCGCCGTCGCTGGCCATCTCATTGCCGAAAGTGGCGTTGAGCCCGACGGGGGTCGACATCACGCCGAGGCTGTTCGGGCCGACCAGATTCAGGTCGTATTTGCTGGCCGCCTCGCGGAGCCGCTGCTCGCGTTCGGCCCCATCACTGCCGGTCTCACCGAACCCGGCAGTGATGACGACGACGTTTTCGATACCCGCTTCCCCGGCGTTCTCGATGACGTCGACCGCCACCGTCGGCGGCACGACGACGACAGCCACGTCGACCGTCCCGGGGTCTTCCAGGCCGGCGAGGTTGTCGTAACACGGCAATCCAAGCACTGTCTCTTTGTTCGGGTTTACGGCCACGACCTCCCCTGCAAACGAATCGAGCAGGTTCGTGGTGACCGCGTGACCGACGGACCCCTCCGAATCGGTCGCCCCGACCACTGCGACACGTTCCGGCGCAAACAACGTCGATAATCGTCCCATGCCTCTACTCGGTGGTTACAGGGGGGCCCGAATATAGATGTGGGGAACTCCCAGCAAGCGGGAATCTAGACGATTCATTACCGCGATTTCGGTGTGACGGTGTTTTTGTTCGTCACCCCCGTAACGACATCCGATGACTGACGTAGCGCTCTTAGCACCGTTCGACGACGAAGTGGTCCGTGGAGTCGCAGGGGCAAACAGCGTCGACGAGGAACAGTTGCGAACCGCGCTCGCTGACCACCAGCAAACGATGCGTGACAATCCCGGTGTCGAGGACCTCGTCTACGAGTGGCGAAAGCGGTTCGACGACGCAGTGCTACGCCGCACGCCCGAGACGTTCTTTATGGCGGTCAGAGAAACTGTCTGGGAAGAGTACGGCGCACATCTCGGTCTGGACGACTACCTCCTCGCCGCGGTCGTCGCAGTCCATCAGGAGCAAGTCCTCCGTGAGACAGCGGTCGACAGCAGCGCAATCGACGAGGACACCGTCGCGCTCGTCGTTTCCCGGCCGTCGTCGGAGTAGTCCTATCCCTTTTATATCAAGCGCAGAGTGCTGACTCGAGCGAGGGTTGGTATCAGCGGATAATATTTCTGTTCAGGTAACCAGCCATTCTATCTTAGAACATATTTTTTGGGTTCCCGAAAACATATTTTCACAAAACAATCTTTAAGTGGCTTCCCCCTGTACAATAAGATGACTATGGCAACACAAGAGCACGTCCGACGCGAGTTCGGGGAAGTCGAAGAGAACGAACTCCGCCTCGACAAAGAGAAGTCCGAGCAGGTTATCAACGCGCTGAATCAGGACCTTGCGGACACGTACACACTGTACCATCAGGTCAAGAAGCACCACTGGAACGTCGAGGGTGCCGAGTTCCGCGACCTCCACCTGTTCCTCGGCGACGCCGCCGGCAACGCCGAAGAGGCAGCCGACGAACTCGCGGAGCGGGCCCAGGCCCTCGGTGGCACGCCCGTCGCTGGCGGCAAGGCACAGGAAGAGCACGCGTCGGTAGAACCGGAAGGACAGGACGTGTACGACATCCGGACGTCGCTCGAAAACGACCTCGAGATGTACGGCGACATCATCGAGTCGCTCCGTGATCACATCGACCTTGCGGAGAACCTCGGTGACCACGCGACGGCGCAGATCCTCCGGGAAATCATCGTGCAGACCGAGGAAGACGCCCACCACATCGAGCACTACCTCGAAGACGACACGCTCGTCTTGGACTAACGTCGGCCCACCGCCTTCTCCCGAATTTTCTGGTACTGGTAGCGTCGCTACCCAGTTCATATCGTGGAGAGACCCGCCTGTGAAGAAAGTAACTCAGGAGTCAGAGGAAAGAGAAACGCGGCGCGGGGCGGACGAACGGACTACCGTCGGAGCTCGACGGTGACGTCGGTCGAAATCCAGCCGTCTCGGTTCCCGTCTTCGGTAAACACGGTTCTGTCAGCACCGCTGTCCAGTGCTGCTACGTCCGGGCGGTCCTCGGAGGCCTCGACATCGTCCGTCTGTGATGGCATTACCTGAGTTAGGCACCCCTAAAGCTAAAAGGATTTTGGTTGGCCTAATCATCTGTGGATGCCAGCCCCCACACCGGGGGCAGAGACGACACGAAACCGGCCGGCCACGCGGCGCGGCCTTTAGTACCCGAGGCGACAAGAGAGAGGTATGAGTTCGGACGACGACCTTTCCGCCCTGATTACGGACCTCGTTACGACGCTACAGGAACTAGAGACGGGGGTCGAGCCCACGACCGACAGCGGCCTGCCGCGGCCACCGACACCGAGCGAACTCCTCCGGTTCACCAGCGACGTGACCATTCCTGCGGTTATTCTCGTGTTGAAGACCAACATCGAGGCGCTGAAGATACTCCGTCGAGCCCTCCGGATGGCCGAGGGCCGGCCGACATCGACCGGGTCCGCCTCGGATGAGGTGCGACAGCGTGCGAGTGATCTGAGTCGGGCCACGCTCTCTCGCCTCGACGGTGCGTTGACCGACCTCCAGCAGGCTGTCGAAGGGACACCGGAAGATGAAGAGGCCCGCGAGCTTATTCAGGAAGCCCAACAGTTGCGTGGCCAGATCCAGGATAGATTAGCCGATGAACCAGGGGTGAGCGAGGAGGTCGACTCCGACCAGGTTACTGACGTCCCAGTGGACGTAGACGCCGAACTACGGTCGATAAAGGACGATATCGAAGGTCCAGACAGGGACGACACCGGTACCGAAGACGGAGAGGGGAGCGACGAGGAGTAAAGAGCTTCAGCGCGGTGTGATACTTTCATCTCCACAAATATAATGATTTATTATGTCACAGAGCTAGGTACGAATACCGATGTCCAGCTCTACTGCTCCGGGCGGTCGTCGGGCGACCCTGTTCGTCCGGTCTGACCTCCCAGCGCCGTCACAGAAACGCTGTACCGCTATCGAACGTGAGCTACAGGAGCTGGTGTGCCGTGGCGTACTCGACGACGTCGACACAGTCGAGTGGGAGAAGCGCGTGCCGCTGCAGGGCTCCGGTAATGGAACTGAACGGGACCTGTACAACGAGTTTGCGGACTGGGCCCGCGAGGCTGGTGTCTGCCTCGCGCCGTTTTTCGACACCCGGCTCTGTTACAGTTCGACGACGGGCGAGAAGCGCCGCGAACTCGTCATGCCGGCCGTCTGCCTCGCAGTCTACGAGAGCGGTGACCTCGTGCAGGTTGCCCCCTTCGCCGACAGAGGCCGAACTGAGTCCGTCGAAGAATGTATCGCTGAGCTGGCCGAGACGGGGGCCCTTCCCGACACCTATTCGACAACGGTCTCGACCGTATAGCGCACTCACGTTCTGTTCACGGCTTCTACGTCGTCTCCGGCGGCGACGGGTACAGCATACTCAGCGACGCAACTGTCCTCGTCTCGTCGAACGAGGGTGCACTCCTCTCCGATCTCGTCATCAACACTATCGAGGAACAGGGGACGATCTCGCCGACGACAGAGGGTCGGATTATCCGACAGGGCGAGGAGAGCTGATCAGACCGGGTCCCAGCGGTAACCGTCCCAGTCCTGGCTCTCGGGGACTTTGATACCCGCGTCGGGGTCGCGGAGTTCCTCGACGTAGACGGGTTCGACCGTGTCACCTGTTTCGACCTCGTCCGTGGTCACCTGCCCGAGCGCGCGGACGAACTCATCGCTCGCATCGGAGACGTCCGTTATGTCGAACTCGACGATAGCCAGCGTGTTGGGCTCGCGGACGCCCGGCGGCGTCGCTGTCGAATGAGTCCAGGTGACGACTTCGGCGGTCCGGTCCGCGAGGTCGAACGTCTCGTCCTGTGGTTCGCCACACTCCGGACACAGCGGATGGGTGGGGTACGAGACGTGACCGTTCGCGCACATGCCTGCTTCCAGCGTCATTCTGCGGCCTCCATGATGGTGGTGATGACACAGTTGCCGAACCCGCCGACGTTACACGCCAGTGCGGTGTCGGCCTCGACCTGTCGCGGCCCGGCCTCGCCGACGAGCTGTTCGTAGATTTCGACGCCCTGTGCGACACCGCTTGCCCCCAGCGGATGGCCCTTCGACTTGAGCCCGCCGGAAGTGTTGATGGGCAGTTCGCCGTCCTTCGCGGTGGCCCCGTCCATTGCCATCTCCCAGGCTGTCCCTTGCTCGGCGACACCGATACCCTCTAGCTGGAGGAACTCCAGAATCGTGAACATGTCGTGCAGTTCGGCCACGTCGAGGTCCTCGGGGCTGAGGCCGGCCATCTCGTAGGCCTCCTTGCTCGACTCGACGACCCCGCCCATGACCGTCGGGTCGTCCCGCTCGTGGACGACGTGCGTGTCCGTTGCCCCGCCGATACCGGAGACGAGGGCGTACTCGTCGGTGATCTCTTTGGCCCGTTCCTCTGTCGTGAACATGAGCGCGGCGCTGCCGTCCGTGATCGGACAGAAGTCGTACAGCCGCAACGGGTCCGCGATGATGGGCGACTCCAGCGCTTTCTCCATCGTGATCTCCGTCTGGAACTGCGCCTTGGGGTTGTCCACGCCGTTTCGATGGTTCTTGACCGCGACCCGGGCGAGCGACTCCCGAGGGGCGTCGAACCGCTCCAGATAGTGCCGGGCGGTCATCCCGGCAAAGGACGGGAGCGTCACGCCGTGCTTGTACTCGTCGGGGTGGGTGATCGAGGCGATGATGTCGGTCGCCTGGCCCGTCGTCTTGTGGGTCATCTTCTCCCCGCCGACTAACAGCGTCATCTCACTGGCCCCGCTGGCGACGGACTGCCAGGCTTCGTAGATGCCTGCTCCGCCCGAGGAGGAGGTCTGGTCGACCCGTTCGCTGTAGGCCGGAAGCACCCCCAGGTCGTGGGCCAGCAGGTTCATGATTCCCGTCTGCCCTTCGAACTCGCCGCTAGCCATGTTCGAGACGTACAGGTGCTCTACGTCATCGGGCGCGACGCCGGCGTCCGTGAGACACTCCTCGCCCGCCTGCGAGAGCAATTCGCGGATCCAGGCGTCACGTTGCCCGAATTTCGTCATTGACGCGCCGATTACTGCGACTCCCATACCTGTGCCGTCACAGGGGTCTCGTGTATGTATTACGGTCCGACCTATAGAACGAATGGAATGTTCATGCAGTCGTCGTGACGACCGAGAGCCCTTCGGCGGGTCGGTCACCAGCCAGTGAAACGAGCAGCCGCCAGCCGTCCGTAGTTCGCTCCGCTTCGGCCATCTGTGGCGTGATACTCGTCCGTCGCAGCAGTTCGACGGCAATCGGCAACACTGGGCAGCGGAGGTCCGACAGCGTCGGGCGATAGTTCTGTAATGTAATATATCTGGAACAGCGGCCGGGACCGACCGCGGCGGGTTCGATTGCTGTCTCGTCGACCAGCCCCGCTGTTTCGAGGTCGGCGACGGCGTCCCGGACCGGCTCAGGCCCGCTTGGCTTCCTCGGTAACTGGCCGGCGGCTTCGCGGAGGGTGTCCGCCTGTACTTCCGGGTCGAGATTGTCGGCGATCGCCGTGGCCATGCTTTCGAGCATCGCCAGACAGAGGCGCTCGCGGTTCTCCGTCTCCTCGGCCGCTTCGAGGTAGCTGTCGATGACTGCCTGCTCGACGGAGCGATGACGGCCCGACAGTACCTCGAACAGCGACCCGGCGACCGTGTGACAGTACTCCGGGAGCGACGACGGGCCAGTCCTGACGGCGTCGGTCCCCCACGGCGCTTCACAGACGATGAGGCCGTGGACGGTGACGCGGGGGTCATAGCGCCGGAGGGCACTCCGGTAGGCGGTCGCGACGCTGGCCGCTTCGGCGGCCGTCTCGCGGTCCGGGAACTGCATTCCCGACACCGGGAACGGCGGCGTGCCTGTCCGGGCGCTGACGACGCGATACGGCCCAACAGCCACGCTGAGATCCGAGAGCCTGTCACGGATGTCCGCGAGTGTTCGTCCGACCATGGTGCCCTACAGCTCTCCGGCGACGATATCGGCGACGCGCTGACGGTCGAACAGGTTCCGGTCCACGTCGTGCACCTGCGACGCGGCCCGTTCCGTGAGGACCAGATTCGTTATCGGCCCCTGATACAACGGCCCCCCGCGATACACGTCCCCGTTCTGTACCGCCGTCAGCTCGCTCCCGGCCGAATCCGATTCGAGGAAACTGACGACCGTGTCCTCGAACTCCGAGCGCGTTTTGTTCTCCTGTCCACGCAGGAGCAGGTGCTCCGGATCGATGTCGAGCAGGGTCTCGAAGTCGACCTTGCTGCGGTCGGCGTGGAAGTCCCTGACATCGGTCTTCGCGAAGGCGTCGCGTACCCCGAGGTCTCGCCACTGTTTGAAGCTGGTCCCGTCCTCGATGAGGTACGGTGAGAAGCTGGTGGGCTCGTCGCTGCCGGCCCACATGATGGCTACCTCCGGCCGGTCTGATTCCGAGTCCGGCAGGATGTCTTCCAGGCTCGTCTGGAACTCTTCGTGGAGAGTCCGGAACGCCTCGAACCGGTCGGTCCGCTGGAACGCCTGGGACAGTTTCTCGAAGGCTTCGTACAGTGTGTAGTAGGTGTAGTCGTGCCACTCGTAGCCGGTCGAGAAGATGCTGTTCCCGAAGAAAGGACCGACCTGGGTTTCGATTTCGTCGATATCCGACTGTTCCCAGGACCCGCGGCTCTGCAGGAAGTTCGGGTCCATGACGTGGATGTCGGCGTCTATTTCGTAGAACTGCTCTTTCCCGACACCGCTGTCCCCCCACAGCTTCTGGATCGAACTCCCGTCGACGCTGACGCCCGGGATCTCGTCGTAGAGCTGGGTGTGGTACCGGGATGGGAGCCAGACGCCCTCTGGTGCGTCGAGGCCGAGCGCAATCCCCATGTCGGCCCAGCTCCCGTTGTTCGCGACCCAGCCCTCCGGAACTGCCTCGAACGTGACCTCGCCCACCGGTTCCATCGTGACGGAGTAGCCCGACTCCGTCGGTTCCGTGGTCGCTGTCGCGGTCGTCGTACCGGAATCCGTCGCGTCATCAGTCGCGCCGTCACCACCGCTCCCGGCCTCGGACTGACCCGAACAGCCGGCGACGGCACCTGCCAGCCCGACACCGGTCGCAACGATGTACTCTCGTCGGTTCATATCTTTTTAGGCTTGCCTAAACGGTTTAAATCTTCCCATGTTTAGGCAGCCCAAAAGCGGCATGAATCGACAAACAGCACCACAGCCCCCGACAGTGAGAATCCACACAAAGTATATCCGTGTGTGCTAACCACACACGAAATATGCAGGAGGCCTGGCTCCAACTACAATGTCCGGCGTGTTCAGTTGCCTGGGAAGAGCAAGTGTCCGACCTCCCGGCCCCTGAAACACAGTTCGTCTGTGACGACTGCGGGGCCGAACGGGCGCTGTCGGAGTTCATGCGGACCACCCGCGACCTCGAAGTGCTGCAGGAGTTTACGGACTCTTAGTACCGCGCCCGCGCCGCCGCCTTCCACTCCTCGCCTCGCTTGACGTTGTCCGGAGGGTGGCGCTTGCCCACGCTCGCCAGCCGTCCGGCCAGCGTCCACTCGTCGACGTACTCGACCGTCTGCCGCTGTGCTGTCGCCACAGCGGCCCGCTGACGGTCGGTCAAATGGGCACTGATTGCGGCAGTGATAGCGGCTGCCTCGGCCTGTGATGCGTCCGCTGGTATCGACAGCGACAGGTCTTCCGGGCCCTCGCTGTCGGTGGTCAGCACCGGCTCCGCGTCCGACTGGGGGGTGTTGCGAGTCGCCATATTACAGCGGGATGTTGCCGTGGTCTTTCGGCGGTGTATCCTCGCGCTTGCGCTGCAGGAGGTCGAGGTCCTGAATGAGGCGCTTGCGCGTCTCTTTCGGTTCGATGACGTCGTCGAGGTAGCCCCGTTTCGCCGGCCCGTACGGATTGGCGAACTCGTCGCGGAACTCGTCCATCAGTTCCTGGCGCTTGGCGTCCGGGTCGTCGGCGTCTGCGATTTCGTTCCGGTAGAGGATGTTGACCGCGCCCCGGGGACCCAGGACCGCCATCTCCGACCCCGGCCAGGCGTAATTCACGTCGCTGCCGAGGAACTTCGAGGACATGACGATGTACGCTCCGCCGTAGGCCTTCCGCACGACGACCGACAGCAGCGGCACCGTCGCCTCGGCGTAGGCGTAGATCAGCTTCGCGCCCCGCCGGATGATGCCGTTGTGCTCCTGATCCGTGCCGGGCATGAACCCGGGTACGTCGACGAGCGTGAGGATGGGGATATTGAACGAATCGCAAAAGCGGACGAACCGGGCCGCTTTCTCCGCCGCGTCGATGTCAAGCGTCCCCGCGCTCACGCGTGGCTGGTTGGCGACGACGCCGACCGACTGGCCGTCCATCCGAGAAAAGCCCACGACGACGTTGCGCGCCCAGTTGCCGTGGACCTCGAAGAAGGAGTCCTCGTCAACGATGGCATCGATGACTTTCGTCATATCGTAGGGCTTTCGCGGGGCCGACGGCACGATGTCGGTCACACCGGGGATCTCCCGGTCGGGGTCGTCCCACGGCTTCACCCGCGGCGGGTCCTCCATGTTGTTCGATGGCAGGTACGACAGGAGGCGACGGATGTTTTCGAGGGCTTCCTCCTCTGATGGGTACGAGAAGTGAGCGACGCCGGACTTGGTAGAGTGAGAGCCAGCACCGCCGAGTTCCTCTTTCGACACCTGTTCGCCGGTCACCGTCTCGATGACGTCCGGCCCGGTGATGAACATATGGCTGGTGTCCTGCACCATGAAGGTGAAGTCAGTCAGCGCTGGGCTGTAGGTGGCTCCGCCGGCACACGGCCCCATGATGGCCGAAATCTGTGGGATGAGCCCGCTAGCCTTGGTGTTGCGCTCGAAAATCTTGGCGAAGCCGACCAGCGAGTCGACGCCTTCCTGAATGCGTGCGCCGCCGGAGTCGTTGAGTCCGATGACCGGGACGCCGTTCTCGATTGCCCGGTCCATCACCTTACAGATCTTATCCGCGACGACCTCGCCGACCGAGCCACCGAGGACCGTGAAGTCGTGGGCGAACAGGAACACCTTCCGACCGTCGACCTCGCCGTAGCCGGTGACGACCGCGTCGCCAGCGAATCGCTTCTCCTCCATGCCGAAGTTCGTCGACCGGTGCTCGACGAACGGATCGACCTCATTGAACGTGCCGTCGTCGACGAGGAAGTCGATGCGTTCGCGGGCGGTCATCTTGCCCTTCTCGTGCTGGGATTCGATACGAGCTTCACCGCCGCCGAGTTCGGCTTCGGCCCGTTTCTGTCGCAACTCCTCGACCGCGTCGTCGGGCGCGGTCTCGTCTTCTGGTTCTTCCTGCTGACTCATGCTACCACTCCATCCCGCCGTTGACACCAAGTACCTGTCCAGTCATATAACTCGAGTCCTCGCTTGCGACGAACCTGACGATGCCGGCGATGTCTTCGACGCGTGCGAACCGGTCGAGCGGGATCTCCCGCAGAATCTTCTCCTGAACGCGTTCGGGCACCTCCTCTAACATATCGGTCTTGACAAAGCCCGGTGCGACGCAGTTCGCGGTCGAGCCCGTGTGTGCCAGTTCGAGCGCTAGGGTCCGCGTAAAGCCGAACAGTCCGGACTTCGTCGTCGCGTAGTTGGCCTGTCCGATGTTGCCCTGCTGGCCGACGACACTAGAGATATTTATCAGTCGGCCGTGCTCCGCGTCGCGGATGTCGTCGTAGAACGCCTTCGTCCCGTTGAACACGCCGCCCAGGTTGACGTCGATAACCGTCTCCCAGTCTTCACGGGTCATGTTCTCGAATTTCTTGTCGATAGTGATACCGGCGTTGTTGACGAGCACGTCCGTGGGACCGAACTTGTCGGCCACCTTCTCACGCATCGCCCGGACTTCATCGAGTTTCGCCACGTCGGCCTGCGCCGCGATAGCGTTACCACCGTTTTCGCGGATATCCTCGACGACGGCACGGGCTTCCGCGTCCGAGGACCGGTAATTTACGACGACGTTGGCCCCGTGAGCACCGAGGTCTTTGGCGATTCCGCGGCCGATACCGCGCGAGGACCCGGTGACGACACAGGTCTGATTATCCAGGTTCATTTGTGGTTGATGGGAGCCCTGTTGCTTCGTACGCTCATCACCTAATCTGGCAAAGCACAGCCAGATAATAGTTCTCCTAATACAACATTAAACGTCAGATTTAGAATATAATGGTGTTCCGGTTTCGGGATACATGATGTCTGGAAAACAGATTCACGAGGGCAGCAAAGTGAGAACGCCAAATCTTTTAGGATGGCCTAAAGAGGTAGGGCCAGTACATGACAGCCGACATCTGCGTGATGGTGCCGACGATTCGAAACCACGAATGCATGCGTTCGTACTTCCAGAACGCCCGGGACCACGGGTTCGATCTGGACCGACTGTTCGTCGTGCTCATCACCGAGGACTTCTGTGACACCGACGCGATGGAACAGATGCTCGACCAAGAAGGCGTCGACGGGGCCGTCTACGACGGGACCGCCCGCGAGGCGTGGTTCGAGACCCACGGCGCGAGCGAGTATTCGCACCTTATCCCAGAAGCGAGCCACGCCCAGACGTCGTTTGGCCTCCTCTACATGTGGGCCAACGACTACGAGTACGGCGTGTTCATCGACGACGACACGCTGCCACACGAAGACGCGGACTTCTTCGGCACCCACATGTCGAACCTGGCCTTCGAGGGCGAGATCGAGACGGTCAGTTCCGACGAGCAGTGGGTCAACGTCCTCTACCAGAACGAGGACGAACACGGTCTCTACCCGCGTGGCTACCCCTACGCCGCGATGGACGAGACGGTTTCAACGGAAGCGACGCAGGTCGACGATGTGGTTGCCTCCCAAGGCCTCTGGACAAACGTACCGGATCTCGACGCCGTTCGTATCCTGATGGACGGCGACCTCCAGGGACAGGCCCAGACCCGGACGAGCGAGGCGGACTTCGGCGATGACTTCGTCGCCGCCGAGGGCCAGTACCTCACCGTCTGCTCGATGAACCTCGCGTTCCGCCGGGAAGTGATTCCGGCGTTCTACCAGCTCCCGATGGACGACAACGAGTGGGACGTGGGCCGCTTCGACGACATCTGGTCGGGCGTGTTCCTCAAGCGGGCCTGTGACGTGCTCGGCAAGCAGATCTACAACGGCGACCCCCTCTGTGAGCACAACAAAGCGCCCCGCTCGACGTTCTCGGACCTGACCAACGAGGTCCACGGGCTCGAACTCAACGAGCACGTCTGGGAGATCGTTGACGAGGCCGGCGCGGACGCCGACTCCTATGCCGAAGTGTTCGACGCGATCGCCACGGCGATGGCCGACGGCGATTTCAGCGACTGGGAAAACGGTGCCTTCCTTAACTACTGCGGCGAATTCATGCTCGACTGGCTGGAATGTCTCGACGAACTGGACGCCGCCGCGACGG
Organism: Haloarcula sp. CGMCC 1.2071; assembly: GCF_037078445.1. Classification (NCBI taxonomy): domain Archaea; kingdom Methanobacteriati; phylum Methanobacteriota; class Halobacteria; order Halobacteriales; family Haloarculaceae; genus Haloarcula; species Haloarcula sp. CGMCC 1.2071. The sequence continues at coordinate 46,485 of NZ_JAYMGY010000008.1, read as the reverse complement.
AACAGGTCCCCGCAACCGCCGACGACTAGAAAGGCCTAAGTTGTTTAGGCAACCCTAAATCAAACAATGAGTGATTCTAACGACACGGCAGGACGTAACGTGACGCAGTCTCGACGGCGCTTCCTCGCTCTCGGCGGCGCGACTGCCGCAACAGCGCTTGCCGGCTGTTCCGGTATTCTCGGTGGTGGCGATGGCGGTGAGGGTGGAAGCGACGGTGGAACTGATACCGGCGTCGGGCAGATTTCCCTTTCGGACTTCCGTGGGTCCGGCCCACTGGTGGAACAGCGGGACGCTCCCGGCGGCACCTCCATCGAGGAGTTGCCGGACCTCAGCGGCGAACTGACGCTGTATCTCGGCGGTGGCGAGGGCGGGCTGTATCTCGACCTCATCAATCTGCTCGAACAGCTCTATCCGGATTTCTCGGCGAACCACCGGCTCGAAGCCTCCAGCGACCTCGCGAACACGATTATCGAGGAAAACGAGGCCGGCGCGAGTCCCGCCGACGTGTTCATGTCCATCGACGCCGGGTCCCTCGGCGCGGTGGCAAACGCCGGGGCGACCGCGAGTCTCCCCGAAGAGGCCCTTTCGACGGTTCCCGAGGCCTACCAGGACAGCGAGGGGCGCTGGGTGGGCATCGCCGGGCGTGCCCGGGCGATCCCGTACAACACGAACCAGATCTCCGAATCCGACATCCCATCGACGGTCCAGGAGTTCCCCGAAACAGCTGCGCTGGAAAACAGCATGGGCTGGGCGCCGAGCTACGGCGCGTTCCAGTCCTTTGTCACCGCGATGCGGCTCATCCGCGGCGACGACGAGACGATGTCGTGGCTCCAGGCGATGCAGGACCACGGTATCACTACCTACGACGACGAGTTCCGCGTTTCCAACGCCTGCGCCGACGGTGAACTCACCGCCGGCTTCGCCAACCACTACTACACGCTTCGGGTCCAGTCCGCCCGCGACGACTCGCCCATCGGCCTCGCGTTCACCGAGGGCGACGCCGGCGCGCTCGTCAACGTCTCGGGGCTGGAAATCATCGACGGAACCGACAACGCTGACCTGGCGTCGAACTTCGTCCGGCACGTTCTCTCGGCGGAGGCCCAGGAGTTCTTCGCCACCCGAACGTTCGCGTATCCGATGATTCCGGGCGTCGCACCGGTCGGCGACCTGCCGCGCATCGACGAGCTGAATCCGCCGGACATCGATCTGACCGAACTGGCCGACGTGGCCGGAACCGTGGACTTACTTCGGGACGCCGGCGTCCTCTAATATGGGCACAAAAGACCGGTACGAGCGGCTTCGGGAGCAGGCGACGACGTCGGAACGAGACTCGTCGCCGCACACGCTGCTCGCAGTGGTCTCGCTGGCGATCTCGCTGTTGTTACTGGCACCGCTGGTATGGATTTTTCTCAGGGCAGGTGAAATCGAGTTCGCGCGTGCGGTCGAATTGCTGACAAGCGATACGACCGTCTCGGTGACGCTGAACACGCTGGCGCTGGTGACTGGCGTCACTTTCGCGTCGATTCTCATCGGCGTCCCGCTGGCGATTCTCACCGCCCAGACCGATCTGCCGTTCAAGCGATTCTGGACGATCACGTCCGCGTTGCCACTGGTCGTTCCGAGCTACATCGGGGCCTTCGCGTTCGTCTCGGCCTTTGGCCCCCGGGGCGTCCTCGCGGACCTGCTCTCGCCGCTCGGTATCGAGCAAATACCGACGATATACGGCCTGCACGGCGCAATACTCGTCCTGACACTGTTTACCTACCCGTACGTATTCTTGACTACGCGCGCGTCGCTGCTGTCGTTCGACGGGACCGTCGTCGAGGCCGCCCGGACGCTGAATCACACTCGTTGGGAGGCGTTCCGCCGCGTCACGCTACCACAGATCGCACCAGGCATCGCCGCCGGCGCGCTGCTGGTGGCACTGTACGCGCTTTCTGACTTCGGAACGCCGGCGATTATGCAGTACGACGTGTTCACGCGGATGATCTACAACGAGTTCGGCGCGCGCCGACTGGACTACGCCTCCGTGCTCTCGATGCTGTTGCTCGTGATGGCGCTCGGCATCCTCGCCGTCGAATCCCGGCTCAGCGCGGGCCGGGACGGCGCCTACGTCAGCAGCGGCTCGCGCCGGCCCGGTCTCATCAGGCTCGGATACTGGAAGGGACCGGCACTGCTGTTTTGCGGCGCCATCGCGTCCCTGTGTCTGGTGCTTCCCATCGGCATCCTGCTCCAGTGGCTCCTCCGCTCCGGCACGGGCTACAGCGGCGGTGGCTTCGCGTTCGAGGCGTCCTATGCCTGGAACTCGGTCGGTCTGGCCGCCGCCGCGGCCGCTATCTGTGTCGTGGCGGCGCTCCCGATTGCGTACCTCGCCGCGCGGGGCACGTCGGGTATTTCGTCACTTCCCGAGCGGGCCACGTACGTCGGCTACGCGGTCCCCGGTGTCGTTCTCGGCCTCGCGCTGGTGTACCTTGGGCTCCGGTACGTCCCCTTCCTGTACCAGAGCGTCATCCTGCTAGTGTTCGCCTATGTGATTCGGTTCCTCCCGCAGGCCGTCGGGACGACCGAATCCTCGATTCTTCAGGTCGACCCGCAGTACATCGAGGCGGCGCGGTCACTGGGCTACCACCCGCTCTCGGCGTTCCGGAAGGTCGTCTTGCCGCTCGTCGCGCCGGGTATCGCCGCCGGGGCCGCACTGGTGTTCCTGACGACCATGAAGGAATTGCCGGCAACGCTGATGTTACGCCCGACGGGCTTCGAAACCTTCGTCACGTACATCTGGCTCGTCCAGGGTGCCGGCTACTACGGACAGGCGGCGGTCCCGGCCCTCGTGCTCGTTGGCCTTTCCGGACTCTCCATGCTGGTCATTCTTCGACGGGAGGACACAAGCTAATGTCTCGACAAACACGCACACAGCAAACATCGGACTTCGACGACGTGGACGCAGCGGTAGCGAACCCGAACCGGACCGTCCTGGAACTGGACGACGTTTCCAAGGACTACGGTCACGAAGTCGCCGTCGAGAACCTCTCGCTCGACGTGAAAGACGGCGAACTACTGACGCTTCTGGGCCCCTCTGGCTGCGGCAAGACGACGACCCTCCGGATGATTGCCGGGCTGGAACGCCCCTCTGACGGCCAGATCTCCATCGCCGACGAAGTCATCGCCGACGGCACTTCGTTCCGGAAGCCCGAGGAGCGCAACGTCGGTATCGTCTTCCAGGACTACGCCCTGTTCCCGCATCTCACCGTCGCCGAGAACATCGCGTTCGGCCTGACCGAGATGGCGGAAGACGCTGTCGGAGAGCGGGTCGACGAACTGCTCGAACTGGTCGACCTGTCGGACCATCACGACAAGATGCCCAGCCAGCTTTCCGGCGGGCAACAACAGCGCGTCGCGCTCGCGCGCTCGCTGGCCCCGGAACCGGACGTCCTCCTGCTCGACGAGCCGTTCTCGAACCTGGACGTGCGCCTGCGCGTCGAGATGCGCGAGGAGGTCCGCAAGATCCTCAAGCGGGCCGGCGTCACCGCCATCTCTGTGACCCACGACCAGGAGGAGGCGCTGTCGATCAGCGACCGCGTCGCCATCATGAACGACGGGACCATCGCTCAGATCGGCGACCCCGCTGAAGTGTTCGAGAACCCCGAAAGTCGCTTCGTCGCGAGCTTCCTCGGCCAGGCGAGTTTCCTCTCGGCCCGGGTCACCAGCGACGTCATCGAGACCGGGCTCGGTTCGTTCGACGTGGAACTGCTGAACGGGCCGGTCGAGGCGTACAACGGCGCGATGGTGGACGTACTCGTCCGGCCCGACGACCTGCAGGCGATGCCAACAAACGAGTCCAAGGCCGACGGCTACGTCGTCCATCGCCAGTACAACGGCCCCTCGTTCGTCTACCGGGTCGAACTCCACAGCGGCGACGTCGTCCACTGTATGCACAACCACGTCGAGACGTTTGAGCCAGGCCAGCCCGTCGAGGTCGACCTGGTCGCTGACCACGATCTGGCCTGGTACCCGACGGAATGACGCGACTGCGCCGGCCGGGGGTACAGGCGGGGCTGGTGGCGCTGCTGGGCGGGGTCGCCGTTTTCACGCTCGCCCACGTCGTTTTCCCGCACCACACCACCAACCACGACGAGGGCGTCTACCTCCAGCAAGCCGCCATGTTGCTGGAGGGGCAACTGTTCATCTACCCGCCGGTCGAGGAATCGTTCCGGCCGTGGTTCTTCGTGGCCGACGGCGAGCGGTTGTATCCGAAGTACGCGCCGGTTCCGGCGGCGATGTTCGCCGTCGGGAAACTGCTCGGCGGGTACCGCGTCGCGCTGGGTCTGATCTCGACTGGTGTCCTAGCGCTGACCTACCACACCGTCCGCGAGGCCTTCGACGCTCGAACCGGCGTGGTCGCGACCGTCCTCATGCTCGGGTCGCCGCTGTTTCTCATCGACGCCTCGGTGTTCCTCTCGTACGTACCGACGACGCTCTGGAACCTCGGCTTCGCCGCGGCGTATCTCCACGCCGACCGGACCGGGAGCCGAAAGACAGCGGTGTGTGCCGGGCTCTCCATTGGCATCGCCTTTTTCGCGCGGCCGTACACGGCCGTGCTGTTTGCGACGCCGTTCATCGCGCACGCGCTGTGGTCGCTCCGGACGCGCGACCCGGCGCGGTTCACGCGACTGTCGCTGACTGCCGTCGGCGGGCTCACCGGCGTCGCCGCGACGCTTGCCTACAACCGCGTCGTCACCGGCTCCGCGCTGTTGTTCCCCTATGAGGTGTTCGCTCCACAGGACGGACTGGGCTTCGGCTACCGTGAGATTCTGGGCTACTCTCGGGAGTTTACGCCGGCGATGTCGCTGGACGCGAACGCCGAACTCCTCTGGAAACTCCTCACGCAGTGGGTCGTCGCCGGCCCGCTGGGGACGCTCGCTGCGGCTGTCGGTCTCGGGGCTGCCGTGCGCCGCGGGATAGACGGTCGACAGGCGGCGCTTGCCGGCGTCCTCCTGACGGTCTCCCTCGGCAACGGCTACTTCTGGGGCACCGTGAACATGCTCGGAGACCTTTCGGACCCGACGGACGGCCTGGTCGCCTTCCTGGGCCCGTTCTACCACGTCGACATGCTCGTCCCGCTGACGGCTTTCGGTGCCGTCGGCGTCGTTGCGGTTGCCCGGTGGACGCAGCGGCTGGTCACGGCGCGGGTCAGCGCCGACCGGGTCCGTCCGGTCCTGCTTGCGGTCGCGCTCTGCGGCGCAGCGCTGGGCGGCGGCGCGGCCGTCGCGACGGCGTCCGAGCCGGTTTCGGACAACTACGCGGTGACCCAGCAGTTAGAGCAGGCCTACGAGCCGTTTTCGGAGCGTGATCTCGACAACAGCCTCGTCCTGCTTCCCACACCCTATGGCGACTGGCTCAATCACCCGTTCCAGTCGGTTCGCAACGACCCCGGCTTCGACGGCGACACTGTCTACGCGATGCAACACCGCCAGTTCGAGGTGCTCGACGCCTATCCCGAGCGGGACTACTACCGCTACGTGTTCCGCGGGGAGTGGGTCCCGTATCTGGGGCTGCCCGTCGAACCGCGACTCCAGCCGGTGTCTGTGGCGGAGGGGGAGACGGTCCAAACGGACGTGTCAGCGTCGGTTCCGGAGCAGGCCGCGCTGGTCTCGATCCGGCTCACGAGCGAAGGCGAGAACGACTACGCGACGGTTACCGGAACGGACCGGCTGGATCTGCAGCTCTCGACCGACCGGAACCGGACGCAGCTCACCGGCGACGGAATCGACGACCAGGTCAGCGTCCCGACGCCGGAAGACGGGACGGTGACGCTGATTATGTTCGTCGACTACGGCACCGGCGCAGGGTTCGAGTACCGCGCGGAACTCCCGGTCGAGCAGACCGACGAACGCGTCCGGGCGCTGACGCCGCGGCTCGAAGTCTGTCGGGACCAGCGCCGCTGCGGCGGCGAAGCGGCCTACGTCCCGGGCACGCATCGCGATGGCATCAGCATGAACGCGACCACGAAAAGCGCGAATACGTGATACTCACCGATGACTGACTACGAACTCACCAGACGCGACGCACTGAAAGCACTCGGCGCGGCGGGTGTCACCGTCGGCGGCGGCGCGGCGGCGCTCGCCTGGGACAGGTCGAGCAGCGACGATGCTGCCGAGTCAGCCGAGGCCGACGCCGCCAGTTCCGAATCGGGCTTCGGGGACCACGAGCGCGAGACGTACCGCGCCGTCGCCGCTATCGTCTATCCGAGCGAGGTGACGGGCGTCGCTGGATTCGTCGACAGCTACGTCGCCGGACGGGTCGAGGCAGACCCCGAGCGAGCCGAGGACATGGCGGCAGCAGTCGCGGATCTGGACGCGTACACCCGAGAGTGGGAAGACAGCAACTTCGTGGCGGTCGATGCTGCGACGCAAGAAGATACGCTTCGGGGAATGGGGGTCAAGGCCTCTGATCCGGACCCACATGGCGACCCGAGGCACCGCGTCCGCTACTACCTCGTCAACGACCTCCTGTTCGCGCTGTACAGTTCGCCGACCGGCGGTAAGCTCGTCGGCATCGAGAATCCACAGGGCCACCCCGGCGGAACGGGTAGCTATCAGCAGCCACCGAACGACCGATAAGCCGGGTCCCGTCGTCGACTGCTTCGGCGGTGTTACCGGAACCGTTCTTCGAGCGCAACCCGGACGATAGATTTCGCGATGGCGGCCCCGCCGGAGAACGGGTCGAGTTTCGTCTCGCCTTTCCGCTCGTCGTACGCGATGGGGCGCTCACGCACGTCGTAGCCACGCATCAGCGGCCGCATGAGCAGTTCGGCTGAGAGCCCGGTGTTCTCTGTCCAGACGATCTTCTGGAGGACCTCGCGGCGGTACGCGCGCATTCCAGTCGTCGTGTCGTGGACGCGCTTGCCCATGAGCACGCTCGCGAGTAACGCGAACAGTTCGTTCCCCAGTTTGTTCATCGCCGGCATCTGTTCGGCCCCGTAGTACAGTCGGTCACCGCTGACGACGTCGGCCCCGTCGTTTATCTCCGCGAGGAAATCGGGCAGACGCTCCATCGGATACGTATCGTCGCAGTCCGTCGTGACGACGACCGGGCGGTCCGGTGTCAGCACGGCTTTGCGGACTGCCACGCCGTACCCCTGCGGTTCCTGTTCGATAACTGTAGCACCGTGCTCGCGGGCGATCTCCGGTGTCCGGTCGCTGGACCCGTCGACACAGACGACTTCGGCGCGCCCGTCAGTCACTGCAGCGATGTCGTCGAGCACGGTGCCGATTGCTTCTTCCTCGTTGTACGTGCCCATAACGACCGCGAGGTCGTCGAAGGTGTAGCCGGCCGGTTCGTCAGTCCGTGAACCCTGAATAGCCATTGCTCATCCGTCAGTACCCACGGTTCTTGAATGTTTAGGTTTGCCAAAATCAGCGGTCGGTGAGATACGTTTTTATCGGGGTTGCAACCGCCCAGAGGTGCGCAAACAGGTCCCGTGCCCACGAAATAGCGCTGTCCGTTTCGGAGACGATTTTCGCCGACGGCCAGGCTCCGTCGAGTTCTGGGAGCGTCAAGATCATCCAGTCGTCGGCGACGGCGAGTGCGTACGGGACCTCCGTGACACGAACGGTCGTCTCCTCGTATCGATTCATATCGAGCGAGACGGACTCCTTGCCGAGCATCTCGTCGATGACAGCACAGCTTACCACCAGTCTCGAGTCGGGGCTATCTGGCATCGCCTCCTCGTACTCCGGGTGGTAGACGGGCGAGACCACGTCGCAGTTCTGGACGCTCTCGACGCGGGTGACGACTTCGCGGACCGGGCGGTTGATATCGGTCTGCGTGCCACGGATGACGGTGTATTCGTCGAGTTCCGGGAGGCGACACCGGAACGGCTGTGGCAGAACTGATGTATCGTGGGACTCCCAGTACTGCGGGGCCACGGCGAAGAGTTCCTCGAGGCGTTGCTGGCGGTGAATCGTATCCGCGACGAGGCGGCCGGTGCCGGTGAGTCGCCAGCCGTCATCCATCGAGGTGACCAGACCGCGGCCTTCGAGGTTCGAGAGCGCATCGTATATCGCGGACTCGCTCGCAGTGACCGCTGACAGCAGTTCGTTGGTGGCCTTGGCTCCGGGACACAGCGAGCCGATGATGTCCGTCCGGACGGACGACGTTCGGACGTACTGAATAACTGATTCTACGCCCATACTGTCCCCATATACTGTAGCTCATATTTTTCGTACATATCAGTTTCCATTTGTAATGGAATACTCTCCGGAAGCTGTACTATTCTCCCGGACATTGGATATTATTGCAGTCAATGTGTCCATCTTTTTTACCGCTCGTGATACAGACACTGTTGCTGTCCACGTACGACCACGTCCCCGCTGAACGCGATGGAGCACGTTGGTCTTGTGGAATTGCCACGTTCGGGCCCGGCGATATCGTGCCTCTGACATACTTCGCCAGCCCGAAGGGTCATGCAATCACCGTGGGTTGCCCGCCCACGGTGCTCATTGTCTCCGCTGTCGTCTCGTCCAGCCGCATCTGTTTACTTCGGACTCCGTCCGTCGGTTCCGTATCGACCGTCAGTAGTCAGGCGGTCACCGTGAGAAACAGCTACAGCCGACAGTGTCAGTTCTCGGGCGGTTCGTCCATCCCGATCCGGATCTCGTACGCCTCGATGTCCTCGAACGCAGCGACCTGTCCACCGACCTCGACCGGCCCCTCGGCCGTCTCAACGACCAGCGTCGCGACCTCGCGGTTCGAACTGAACGACGCCTGATCCACTTTGCCCTCGACGACCCGGTGGTCGCCCGTTTCCACGTCCCGCCCCTCGATAGTCGCGTAGAACTCCCCGTCCAATGTCACCAAGTCAGAGATACAGCGTCTGATCGTCCCGTAGCGGCGCGGGAACGGCAGCCCATCCCCGTCGCTGGCAATCGTTTCGGCCGTCGTCCATAGCACCGTGTTGAGGAACCCGGACACCAGAAACCCGAGTTCCGACCGATTGAAGATAACGCCGTACCGGTCCGTGTCACCGCGGACGCTCTCACGGGTGGCGTACATCGAGTAGTTTCCGTCGGCGACGGCGACGACCGGGGTCGTGATACCGCGGCGGGCCTTCACAGTGGTCGCGATGGATTCGTAATCGAACCGTGCCGGGTCGGGGGCGTCCACGCCCGGCGAGATGAGAATTTCGATGGCGATGCCGGACTGCTTCCGGCTTGCGAGTCTGTCTTCGAACCGCTCTAACAGGGCCGGCGTCAACGACAGCGTCAGTTCGTACTCGGCCGTCTCGATGATGTCTTCGAGGTACCGGAGTATCGTCGGCCGGGATTTGACGAGGGAGACGGCTTCCGGCTCCCGAGCGGGCGCGGTGTAACGCGAAGACAGGTCGTCAACGAGGTCATCGAGTGAGTCCTGAATCCCCTCGAAGGCTTCCCGAGGATCGATAGCCAGGACCTTCATCGGCCGGGACTCCTTGAGTTCGACGAGCCCGACGTCGCTGAGGCTCCGGACCGTATCGTACACCCGCGGCTGTGGAATGTCCGTGTTCTCCGAGATCTCCGACGCTGTCAGCTCACCGTGTTGCAACACGGCCAGGTAGGCTGAAATCTCGTACTCGCCGAGATTGAACCGCGCAATTACCTGTTCGAGCGATGCTTCCAAGTCGTCACTAGACATAGTGGAGCGTTTGCGAGTCGAGTACTAAGAACTTCGGCACTCTATTCAGCAGCCAGTTTCAGAACCAGTCATGTGACTCTGTGCTACTGTTGGTTGTCCCGTCACAGCGGCTGCCTACTCCTGTGACTCCGATCGTTCGAGTCGCCACGGCGAAAAAACTGCGTGCTGTCGCTGCGTTACTAGTAGGCGCTGGAAATCTGGGAGACGACGTCCGCGGGCGCAGCACCGGAGTTCAGCGATGAGATAGCGGATTCGAGCGAGGACTTGACTGCCGGCGGTGCGGCCAGACCGTGCGCGACGGACGGCGGCTGGGCCTCGCTGTTCTGGAAGTCCTCTATCTGGTCCTTGGAGAAGTCGTTGAACGGGTCGGTGTTGACGTCGGTCCGCGGCGGAATCGACCCCTTCTTCGGGTTGAAGATCTCCTGTGCCTCCGTCGTCCCGACGAACTGGCACCACAGCGTGGTCGCTTCCGGGGACGGGTTGTTGACCGGATACGGGAACGAGTCCATGTTGAGGGCGTAGTAGCCGTCGGTTCCCGGGAATGTCACATGGTCCCACTCCTCGCCGTACGTCAGGTCGTTCGTGATGTACGTTCCGGCCGCCCAGTCACCCTGGTGGAGGAACGCCGCTTCGCCGTTGATGACCTGATTGTTGGCCTCGGTCCAGGAAATCGAACCGGCGTCGCTCGGGATGTAGTCGAGATAGGACTGCGTGGTCTCGACTGCCGACTCGAGCGCGTCGCTGTTGGCGTCGACCTCACCGTCGACGAAGATAGCGCTGTAGGTGTCGGCGTCCGTTTCGCCGAGGAGAACAGTCGCGAACATCTGGAAGCTGGACCACGGCGACCCGGTCTGGTGTGCCATTCCGGTGTAGCCGGCATCGTTGACCGTCGCCATCGCGTCGACGAGGTCAGACGGCGTTTCGAGGGAGGCCGGGTCGACCCCGGCGTCCTCGACGACCTCGACGTTGTAGAAGAGGTTGTTGATCCGGTGGATGTTGAGCGGCACCGTCACGTAGTTCCCGGCGGGCTGGGCCGCGTCCTTGACGCCCTGAAGGTAGGCGTCCTCCATGCTGTTCTCTGACCACACGGAGTCGCCGATGTCCTTCAGCAGGTTCGCATCGGTGAAGGGGAGCAGATTGTTTCCGGGCCAGGCTTGCCACGTACTCGGGTGGTTGCCGTTCTGCACCCGTGTCCGGATGTTCGCCTGCAGGTTCTCACCCGCACCGCCGGCGATGAGGTTCTCGTCGAACGGGACGTCCGGGTGTTGCTCCTTGAACGCATCCATTACGGACTGAATTGCTTCCAGTCCGTCGCCCTCACCCCACCAGTGGGCCACTTCAAGTGTGCTGTACTGTGTCCCGCTGTCAGTACTGCCGCCGTCGCTGCTGCCGTCACCACTGCTGCCGTCACTACCGTCACCGCTGCTGCCATCGCCGCTGCTGCCGTCACCGCCGTCACTCCCACCGCAGCCAGCCAGCGAGGCCGCACCTGCTGCACCAGCAATCCGAAGAGCGTTACGCCGCGTCAACCGTCTGTTTGAATTGTCATCAGCCATGGTTGCACCAATACCTCATAATTCCTTATTGAAGATTCGCACTTAATACTTCTGTATAGCGAAAATCAGCATTTGACATTCGATCCGATTCCGGTATATCATCTATATTCCCCGATTTTTCGGGTTTGAGTGGAGAAAGAAATTAATCGAATGCGAGTAAATACCTCACAATCTTACATCTACTATCTTACATATGCCCGACAGATACCCGTCTAGAGGGAGGATATTCAGACCAAACTGGCGTCAAAAAGCTCGGGCGCGGTCCCGCCCGAGGGTTACAGCGAATCGAACTCGACGACTGCTTTTATCTGGTCGTCCCCATCCTCGAAGGCCGCCTCGACGTGTTCCGGGTCGGTGACCGTCGTGACCAGGTCATCGAGTAGCCACTCCGGAAGCTCCTGTAAGGTCTCGACGGCGTCCTCGAAGTGCGAGACGTGTGAGTTGACCGTGCCGATGAGACACTTGTTGTGCAGGACGATCTCGTTGTGTAGCGAGCCACCGTCGACTTCGAACTCCCACGGCTCCGGGATGCCGAGCAACACGCCGACCCCGTTCTGGTCAAGCGCCTTGACCGTCTGGAACGCGTGCGGGGCGAACCCGGTTGCCTCGTAGATGTAGTCCATCGCCTCGTAGGCCTCCGGGAGTTCGTCCACCGGCGTTTCGCGGGAATCGACGTACGTGCTCCCGATCTCGTCGATGATATCGACCGTCGGGTCGGGTCGGTCACGCCGACCGACACAGTACGTCCGGTCGTACTCCTGGTCGAGCATCCACAGCGTCAACAGCCCGAGCGAGCCGTTGCCCAGCACGCAGGCGGATTCCGGTCGCCAGTCGAACGGTTCCCGCGTCGCGTACGCGTGCTCGTTGGCCTTCTCGGTGATCGAGAGCGGCTCGACGAGGAAGCCGTGCTCCGCGACTGACTCGGGGACCGGGACAAGGAAATCCGCCGGCGAGGTGAAGTACTCGGCCATGAAGCCGTGGTCGCCGACGATGCCGCGTTCCGTGTACTCGCCGTCAGGGGCCATATCAGGCTCGCCCCGGCGGAAGTAGTCGTTCGTCTCACCGTTCGGTTTCCGTCGGACGGTCGGCGCGACGACCTGCCCCGCCTCGAGCCCCGTGCCATTGGGCTCTTCGACGACGCCGACCGCCTCGTGTCCGAGAACCATGTGGTCCGCCCCGTCGGGGAACCCGCCGTGGGACCCGTTCAGGACTTCGTGGTCTGTGCCGTCAACACCAACGCGGAGCGTCCGGACGAGTGCCTCGCCCGGGTCAGGCGACGGTCGCTCCCGCTCTAAGAGCTGTGGGCCGTCGTCGTCCCGCGTAACACCAATCACTTTCATGCCAGGCAGAGAGTGAGAACACTGGGGATTAAGTCTTTCTTCAGGGTTCTGCCTCACCGACACTGACGGCCGTGCCAGTCTCGCTGGAGCGGTAGATTCCGTCCATCACACGCTGGACGCGAAGCGCCTGTTCAACGGTGTTCGTCGACGGCGGCGTCCCGTCTCTGACTGCGGAGACGAACCGCGCCTGTTCCCGTCGCTGTGGGTCCGACCGTTGCGTCTCGATATCGGTCGTCCGGTGGTGCATCCGGCCGGTGTCGGCGGTTTCGAACAGCGTCAGCGACTGGTCTGCGAGGTCGAGTTTCGCGCCCGCCCCGGTCCCGCGGACGTAGTACTCCTGGCTGTCCGGCCGGTTCGTCGCCCACGCGACCTCCAGAGAGATCGTCGTCCCGTCCCCACAGCGAATGAAGGCACTCGCGGAATCGTCGACGCTGAACTCGGCTGCACCGTGGTCCTCGCCCCACATCTCGACGTACGCGTACTCCTCGTCGACGCCGAACTGAGCGCGGGTGTCGCCCGACACCTCGACGACCTCCGGGTGGTCGGCGACGTGCAGCGCCAGGTCGATAGCGTGCGCGCCGATATCGATGAGCGACCCGCCACCAGCCACGTCGCTGCGCGTGAACCACGACCCCCGGCCGGGGACGCCGCGACGCCTGATGTAGTTCGCTTCGATATGAGACACCTCGCCCATATCGCCCGCGTCGCGGTAGCCCACAAGCGTCTGAACTGGATCGGCGAACCGCTTGTGGAAGCCGACCATGCAGAACCCGTCGGCCGCTTCGGCGGCCGCGGCGATCCGCTCGGCGCTTTCGAGCGTGTGGGCCAGCGGCTTCTCGACGAGCACGTCGAGCCCTGCCTCAAGGGCTGTGACGACGTACTGTTCGTGAAACTTGTTCGGCGTCGTCACCAGCACGGCATCCACCATCTCGAACATCGCCGCGGCTTCCTCGTACACCGCCGCGTCGTACGTCTCAGCGAACCGGCGGCGCGCATCGGCGTCGACGTCGACGCCCGCCGCTATCGAGACCGGCTGGTCGAGTTGTCGGAGGTTGGTACAGTGGATGTCCGCGATGTTCCCCAGTCCGATGATGCCTATCCGAACGGTCTCAGTCATGTGTCTCGAAAGCTGCACCCGGTGTCGGGTTAATACAACTGCTTTTCACGCTCTTCGCGTTCCTCTTCCTGTTCCTGCTTTGCCTTCTCACGGCGTCGACCGCGCCGATACTGGATGATGCCGGGGACGATTTTGTTCTTCAGGTCCAGAATGAACGACACGATCCCGTATGACCAGAAGAAAAACAGCACGAGCATCCCGCTCCAGTACAGCATCGCGAGGTGGCTACTCATTTCAGTCGTCTGACTCTACTTCGCTACTGGATGCAGTGCCTTCGGCCTCGTACGGGATGAGGTCGTGGACGATCGCGTCGCCGGTGGCCGAGTCGAACAGGTGGACGTTCCGCCGGTCGATGACGACCCCGATCTCATCGTCTTCTTCGAGGTCCGAGTCAGGGTCGATGCTCATCAGCAACTGGTCGTTCGTCGCCAGTTCCTGAGACATCGACGTTTCGCCGTCGCCCAGCAGCAGGTAGGCGAATATCTCGTCGCCCATCGGTTCGAGAATGTCGGTCGTCGCCGTAATCATTCCCGACGGGTCGGGGACCTCTGACTTGAGTTCGCCCGGGTAGATGTCCTCCGGGCGGATGCCGAGTGTCACGCTGTCACCCACTCCGATGCCCTCGATTGACGACGGATTGAATTCGAGGGAGAAGTTCGGCGTCTCAAGTGAGGTCTCGGTGACTGTCCCCTCGACGAAGTTCATCGACGGCGAGCCGATGAACCCGGCGACGAAGAGGTTGTCCGGCTCGTTGTAACAGGTCAGCGGCGGGTCGATCTGCTGGAGCTGTCCCGAATCGAGGACGGCGATGCGGTCGGACAGTGTCATCGCCTCCTCCTGGTCGTGAGTCACGTAGATGATGGTCGTGTCCAGTTCCTTGTGCAGGCGCTGAAGCTCCGTCCGCATATGGACCTTGAGCTTCGCGTCGAGGTTCGCCAGCGGCTCGTCCATCAGGAACACGTCGGGCTCGCGCACGATAGCGCGGGCGATAGCGACGCGCTGGCGCTGTCCACCGGACATCTCCTCGGGCATCCGGTTGAGCATCCCCTCTAGCTGGACGATATCCGCGGCCCGCTCGACCCGGCGGTCGATCTCGTCTTGCGGGTAGTCCCGGAGCCGTAGGCCGAAGGAGATGTTGTCGTACACGTCCATGTGCGGGAACAGCGCGATGTTCTGGAACACCATCGCGATGCCGCGGTCCTTCGGCGGGAGGTTCGTCACCTCGCGGTCGCCGATGTATATCTCACCCTCGGTCGGGATGGTGAGCCCGGCGATGGTCTCCATCGTCGTCGACTTCCCGCAGCCGGACGGGCCGACGAAACAGATGAACTCGCCGTGGTCGATGTCGAGGTTCATGTCGTCGACCGCGGTGACCACGTCACCCTGGTCGTCGTAGCGCTTCGTTACGTGTTCGAGTCGTACTCTTGCCATTGTGTTACTCCTTGAGTGCGCCTGAGGTCAGTCCGCTGACGATGCGTTCCTGTGCGACAATCACGAGGATGACGACGGGGAGGACCCCGACGATACTCGCGGCCGCCATGAGGTTGAACTGCGTGGTGTACTGGGTCTGGTAGCTGAGAATCCCGCCGACGATAGGCGACCACTTGGCCGCCTCCGGCGAGGTCGCCATGATCGAGCTGAAGAAGTACTCGTTGTAGACGGCGATGAACGTCAGCACGGCCGCCGTCGCCACGCCCGGCGCAGACAGCGGCATGATGACCCGGAACAGCGCGCCCAGTCGCGTCGTTCCTTCGACCCGTGCGGCGTCCTCCAGCCCGTCGGGAATCTGGCCGTAGAACGTCGTCAGGATGAAGATAGACAGCGGCATGAACAGCGCACTGAACGGCAGCACCATCGATCCCGGGGTGTTCAGCATCCGTGGCGGGGTAAACAGCGGGATGGACGTGAACGGCACTGTAATCGGGGCGTTGCCGGCGAACGCCTGAAACAGCGGGATGACGAACGCGGCCGGCGGGAAGTAGCTGATCGCCAGAATACCGAGCATCAGCAGTGCGCGGCCGGGGAACCGAAGTCGGCCGAACACGTAGCCGGCGAGGCTGGCGACGAACAGCACGATGACCGTCGTCGTGACCGCCAGCGCGAAGCTGTTCAGCATGTACAGGTGGAACGGCACCTGTTCGAAGACGGTGACGAACGCGCCCGGGTTGAAGCCCTTCGGAACCGGTAGCGGGAACGTCCCGCTGACGCCGAAGAGGTTTACTGTCGGGAGGAAACTGCCCGAGAGCAGGTTCCCTTCGGGGGTCACCGCCAGCACGATGAGCCAGTAGAATGGGAACAGCGTCGTCACCAGGAAAAACACCATCGCCGCGTAGAACAGCGCCCGGTACACTTTTTCCGGGTCCTGGATGGCGCTCTGGGTCCAGCGCTGTAGCGGTCCGTCGCTCGACTGCTCCTGGGTGTCGGTTGGCGTCGCCATGTTAGATCGCGTCCTCCCCTTGCCAGACGATGAGTCCCATTACGACCGTCCCGATGATGGCGGCCGTCACGAACGCGATGGCTGCGGACGTCCCCTCACGGGTGGTGAACGTCGCGACGACCATACACGACAGCGACGGCACGACGGTACAGCTCGACACCGTGTCGATGATCCCGTACACCCGCATCGCCTGCACGGACCGGAACAGCACGGCGACGCCGATAGTCGGTAGAATGAGCGGGAACGTGATGAGCTTGAACTGCTGCCACTTCGTCGCGCCGGCGACCTTCGCCACGTCGTACAGGCCCCGGTCGATGCTCTGCAGCCCTGCCAGAATGAGCAGGGCCATGAACGCCGACGTCTTCCAGATGTCGGCGACGATGATGATAAACGTCGCACTTGCCGTGTCGTTGAGCGTGTTCGTCGGCGCGAGCAGTCCGAGGTCAGCAAGCGGTGGCGTCAGGAACCCGACGTTCGAGTTGAACATCAGGAAGAAGATCATCCCCTGAATGACGATTGGGACGGCCCACGGGATGATGATAGCCGCGCGAATCCACCGCCGACCGTAGAAGTCTTGGTCGAGGATGAGCGCCTGTCCGAGGCCGATGAGCGTCTCGAACAGTACACTCACGACGGCGAAGATTATCGTGACGACCAGTGCGCTGTTCAGCAGTGCACTCATGCCAAGCCCTTCGGGAAGGAACGTCGTTCCGCCGGGCAGGTACCGGTTCTTCTCGCCGGTGAACAGCTCGACGTAGTTCCCAGCGCCGACGAAAGTCGTGCTCGAAAAGTCCGCCGAGAGCGCGAACAGCGACAGCTCGAAGGTCCGCAACAGCGGGTACAGCGCGACGATACCCAGAAGTACGAACACGGGAACCAACAACAGATACGCGTACTGCGTGTCGCTGAGGTTCTCCATCCAGCGCATCACGCTGACGAGTGCCCCCGAACGTCTGGATTCACGGCCGGTTTCTGTGCTCATTCGGTTACCTCCGTCCGTCGTTTGAATGTGTCATGGTAAATAATCACAGGGGTAGTTTTGTAACGGTTGCCCGTGGCTTCAGGTCTGCTCGGTCTCTTCCAGTGCGGACTCTAGCGTCGCCATCGCGTCGGCCGAAGAGGCCTCCTGACCGACTGCGCGGTTCGTTTGCTGTGCGATCTTGCTTGACTGGTCGCTCCAGACAGCCGTCACCGGGCGCGGCATCGTGTTGTTACCAGCGACCTGCAGCGTGTCCATGTACCGGCCAACGACGGGCACGTTCTGGGCCTCGCTGGAGTTGAACAGTTCGGGCCGCGGCGGCAGCCAGCCCTGGACGGACAGCAGCGTGAGCTGGAAGTCCGGCTCCATGGCGGCGCGAATGACCTGTGTCACGGCGTCTAAGTCCTCGCTGTTGGGGTTGACCGTCATGTGCCAGCCACCGAGGGCGGCCGTGGTACCGCCCGTACCGGGCTGTGCGGCCTCGCCCTCGGGAACGGCGTACGGAATCGGCATCGCGCCGAGGTTCTCGCCGAGCGCCGGGTCCTCGGTCTCCTCCGGGTTGCGGCCGCCGAGCGCCAGCGAGTAGGGCCAGTTCCGGTGGAAGACGGCGTTGCCGTTGACGAACGGCGCGCGAGCGTCTTCCTCCTTCCAGCCGAGGATTTCGGTCGGGGTGAAGCCGCCGCCGTACCCCTCGAACTGCCCGTCGAACTCCTCGTCGTGGACGAACTTCCGCATCATGTTGAGGGAGTTGATGACCTCTTCGTTGTTGACCGTGATCGGCCGCTCGCCGATCGGCCCGAAGAGGTTGTCGCGGCCGCCGAAGTACGCGCCGCCCCACGAGGACATGACCTCGTTGAACGTACAGCAGGAGGTACCCTCGTAGATGTCCCACTGGGTGGTAAACCCGTACTCGACATCGGCGTTGTCGTAGGTGTCCGCGGCGATGTTCGACCACTCTTCCCACGTCATCGGCTCGGTCGCCCAGTTGTTCTCTTCGGGGCTGTAGCCGGCTTCTTCGACGAGGTCCTTGCGGTACTGCATCGTCGGGAAGTCCGGGAACACCGGGACGCCGAACAGGTCACCTGTGCTTGGATTCCGGGCCGTGTCCGTGAACGCCGAGAAGTAGTTGTCCGACACGTCCGAGAGGAGTTCCTCCGGCAGCGTCTGCGAGAGGTTCTGGAGCTGACCCCGCTGGATGAAGATGTTCGTCCAGCCGTTGTCCATCAGGAACATGTCCGGGTTCGTCTCGCCGGCCGAGAGCAGTCGGTTGTAGTTCGACCGGGCCGCACCGGTGTCCTGGTCACGCGGGACGAACTCTATCTCGATGTTGTCCGACAGGCCGTTGTCGTGCAGTGCCTGCTTGATTGCGTCGCCGTTGTTCTGGACGGCCACCGGGTCGAAACCCCACTGGACCGTCGTCGTCTCGCCGCTGCTACCGTCGTCAGTCGAGCCACCGTCACTCCCGTCGCCGCCATCGCCACCACCAACGAAGTCAGCACAGCCTGCCAGTCCACCGACAACACCTGCTGCTCCGGCGGCACGGACGAACCGTCGCCGGGAGACGCCTGTCGAGTTCCGCTCGCCGCTTGTGCCATTGTCCGACATATCTATTCTGAGCTATCCCGGACACACCTTAAAGGTTGTCCATAATTAACCACAGGTGTTGTTAATTGTCGGCCTCGGCCCCCAGTCGTGATATATTATTGACTGTTGAATACCGTATAAATCTTTCAGTATATATACGTGCGGATAGGTCAAACAGCTGTTTGCCACACAGCGGAGCTCAAACGCGCAAACTGAGGGAGAGTTTACCGGCCCTGCGAAAACAGCGGCTCGTTACTCGTAATGGACGTTCGTAATCGTGACCTCGGTCGCTTCGATTTCCTCGATGACGGCCCCCCAGCCACCGACTTCGTACGTCCCGTCGTCGGTGACCAGCGTCGCACTGATTCGACCGGCCAGTTGTGCCAGTGGGACGGGGTCCTTGCGACCGATACTACTCCCGGTGTAGTCGATGTCGGTGACGCGCCCTGTCAGCTCGACCGACTCTTTCGTTTCCGTGTCGTACCCCTGGATGACAGCCTCGATAGTCGCGTCCTCGTTCAACAGCGGTTCGATATCCCGGACCGCGTGACGGAGGTCGACGTACGTCGTCGGCGTTTCCGGCGTCCGTTCGGTGTACAGCGTGTCCCAGATTTCCCAGAGACAGGTCAGGAAGAACCAGTGGAAGATGTAGGTGTGGGTGCGGTCCTTGACGAGGACGCCGTACTCGTTGACTGAGTCGTGATGGGGCGCAAAACACGTCCAGGTCCGGTCGACCAGCACGAAAAACGGGGCTGGAATCTCACGGTTTCGAGCCTCCGTACAGGTCCCTTCGATGTCGGAAAGCGGCGGTACTTCCTCGCCAGGACCCGTACAGATGCTGAGTTTGATGTTCACGCCGCGGTCGTGGGCGGCAATGAGTTCCTCACGAACCGCGTAGAACTGCTCCGGATCGACGCCGACCTGAATCTGGTTTTCGGCCGTTTCGATGAGCTCCCGGGCTCGGCTGACGACCGTTTCGAACCGCTTGACGATACTGACCTCGTGGTCGGATATCTCGGGCTGGTTCCAGCGTTCCTCGATCGTCTCTGCCGCGTCGAGGTACTTGCTCGACCGGGACCGCAGATCTTCGAGGACCACATCGGGGTTGCGGGCGCGGGCGGTCAAGCTATCCTGCTGGAACGTCTCGATATACCCCTTCGTCTCCAGGTCCCGGAGCACGTCGTAGATCCGCGGGTCCGGAACGTCACAGGAGTCAGCGATGTCGGTCGCCGATGCGGTCCCCAGCCCCAGCAACGCCACGTAGGCCTCCGCCTGATACGGGGAGAGACCGGCATCTTCGAGGACATCGGTTAGTTCGCTGTCGTCCATGTGTGTACAGGGAAACTGAGTACGCAGTTAACGTGCATGGTTATCTATCGAGGTCCACAGGTCAGTCCTTGCCCTCGACCGGCCACTGTGGCTGTTTCGGGCCCTCGATTCGGGCGCACTCCTCCTCGGTCAGGTCGACGTCGAGTGATCCGACGTTCTCCTCCAGATGGTCCATCGTCCGCGGCCCGATAATCGGCGCGTCGACGACCTCCTGATGGCAGAGCCACGCCAGGCTGATCTGGGCCGGTGTCGCGCCCTTCGCGTCGGCAATCGCCCGCACCTCGTCGAGGACCGCCCAGTTCTCGTCGCTGAATCGGTTTGCCGTGTACTCGTCCGTGCTTGCTCGGCCCTCGGAGAGGTCCTCGTCGCGTTCGTACTTCCCGGCGAGGAAGCCACCGGCCAGCGGCGACCACGGGATGACGCCGACCCCCTCCGTCTCACACACCGGCAGGAGGTTCGCCTCCTCGTGGCGGTCGACGGCGTTGTACTCCGGTTGCATCGAGACGAAGCGCTCGTACCCCTCGATGTCAGCCGTGTACAGCGCCTTCTGGAACCGCCAGTTGGCCATCGTGCTCGCGCCAATATAGCGGACCAGCCCCTCGTCGACGAGATACGTCAGCGCGTCCAGCGTCTCCTCGATGGGCGTGTCGTCGTCCCACCGGTGGATCTGATAGAGGTCGAGATAGTCGACACCGAGGCGGTCCAGCGTCGCGTGACACTGGTCGATGATGTGTTTCTTCGAGAGCCCGCCCCCGTTCGGCCCGTCGTGCATATCGAAGTACACCTTCGAAGCAAGCACCAGTTCGCCGCGGCGGGCGGAGTCGACGGCGTCGCCCAGAATCCGCTCGCTCTCGCCGTTCGAGTAGGCGTTGGCCGTATCGAAGAAGTTGATACCCAGATCGAGCGCCCGTTCGAGTATCCGGCGGCTCTCGGCCTCGTCGTTTAGCATCCAGGGCTCCGCGCTCCCGAAGTTCATCGTTCCGAGACAGAGTTCGGACACGTCGAGCCCTGTCGACCCGAGCGTGGTGTATGTCACCGGCGAATCACTCATGACACTTCGTACCACAGCTGTTGTTAAAGAATTTTGGGACTGCATACCGTTGTCCGAACATGAGCCGGGAGTCCGCACCGCAGGAAACAGATCCGATGGACCCATTCAGAACCCTCAGCGACGAGTCGTACACCGGAGAGAACAGATGCTGGCCGTGTACTGTCCTGAATCTGGGGCTCGTTGGAATCAGTGTCATGTTCCTTCGCGCACGCAACCGCCCGCGGGCGAGCCTGCTGGTCGCCGTTGTCGGCGTCGCAGTAGTCTACCTTCGGGGGTATCTGGTTCCGTACACGCCCGAATTTGCCCCGCGGCTGGTGGCGGCGTCACCGGTCCCGGACGAGTGGTTCCACGGGGGCCGACCACACGGAGACACATCCCGGGAAGACCCGACTCGCCGGGAAAGCGAATCACTGGCCGACGGCGTGGAGATGGACGGGGAAACCGTCCTCCGGGAGCTATCGGCGGCCGGCATTATCGAAGTCGAAGGGGAGCGGCTGTTTCTCGCGACGGCCATCGACACGGCATGGCACGAGCGAATGGACGAACTGGCCGACCACTCGCTCGATTCGCTTTCGACGGCGTTGCAGGCGTCGCTCCCGCGAGTCGACTACACAGAACCGTACGCCGACGACGCGGAGTGGGTCGCACTTGGCTCCGACCACAAGCAGCTCCTTCCCCGCCCGGTCGTCGTCGCCGAGCTCGCGGCGTACGATGTTCTCGGCGAGCGTCTCGACGACGAGCGGCTCAGAGTCGCTGGCGCGGAAGCCTTCCGGATGTTTCTCGACAGGTGTCCGGTCTGTGACGCCGAACTGGTCGAGTCGTCGTCGGTGTCGTGCTGTGGCGGCCATCTGGGTCCCCATCAGAACCCCGACGAGACGCTCGTCTGTCCGACCTGCGAGCAGCGACTCTACACCTTTGAACTGAGCGACAACTGAACCGGGTTACACGGAACGGCCGAATCGGTGTCTGGTCCGGGATTCGAGTCGCTAGCCGGGTTCTGTTCGGAGAGACGATGGACGGGAACGGCGGGAGAGTCCCGCCTGACCGCTGGTGCGTGCGGTCCCGCGGACAACCATGCTCCGTGAGACGGTTGACGTCGGCCGGGTCGGAATGGTGGGGAGCATTGGTGACCCAACGGTGGTCCCACCTGATCCCGGACGGCAGGGGGAGTGAAACCCAGCCGATGGAAATATACAACTGGTGTTGTAAATAAATTTTCGGTAAGTGAAGAACACTGCCTATTAAATCCTCGCACACGGAGATGGTGGTATGAAGAATATCGACGACCTCGTCGACAGCGCGTCCGACCTGGCACAGCGTGGCCTCTCTAAGGGCGAGATCGCTGACGAGCTCAACGTCTCCCGCGAGACGGCGAGTTGGCTTGTCGAACGCAGCGGCACCGGCACGGAACCGGAAACGAGCGACGACGGCGGTCCCCACGATATCCACGTCGACTGGTCCGCCGTCGGGCGGGACAGCAACCGGCTATACCACGCGGGGGCGGCGATGGCGGACCTGCTCTCGAAGAAAGGCGACGACGTGGACCTCACCATCGGCATCGAGAAGGCCGGCGCACCGCTTGCGACGACCGTTGCACGGGAGCTGGAAACCGACCTCGGGACGTACGCCCCGACCAAACACCAGTGGGACGACGACGAGAGCGAGACAACCGACGGTTCGTTCTCCCGGAACTTCGCGCAGATCCGGGACCGCGACTGCTACGTCGTCGACGACACCATCACCAGCGGCAAGACGATGGGCGAAACCATCGACGCGATCCACGAACAGGGCGGCAACCCCGTGGCCTGCGTCGTGCTGGCTGACAAGCGCGGCGTCGGCGACATCCGCGGCGTCCCGGTGTACTCCCTGCTGCAGGTCATCCGAGTCGGCAGCGACGGCGACTCGTAACAATCCTGACGGACTGACCGGAGCGCGTGTTACGTCGAGCGGCCGTCGAAGCACCTGAATCAGTGTGGCCGCGCGAGAGACTATCCTTTTATTCGTGCCGTGCGTAATTCGCGGCATGACTGTACTGTCGTTCGACGAACAGGGCGTAGACGTCGTCTACGAGGGGACGGAGTTCCGCCTCGAAAAGGCCCTCATCGAGGACGCCATCCAGAAGTCGTATCCCGACGTGACCGATCACGAAGTGCTGCAGATGGTCGAGCCGGAACCCGCGCTGTCGGGAGAACCCCAGCGTATCGCCGAGATCGTGAACTGAAGCGGAGATAGTTCCTTTCTGGGCGATAGACCCCTCGTGGGAGATAACCTCGATAAAGAACCCATACCCCGTTTTTAGGCGTTTATGGCCCCGAATATGCGCTAATTAAGCATCCGAGCAGTAGGCATTTAAGCCGTCAGCGCACACTGGGAGATAATGTCAGACCCACGTATCGCCGGGGCCAGCGTGACACATTTCGGGAAACACCCCGAGCGAACCGGCCGAGACCTGTTCGCCGAGGCCGGACTCGAAGCGCTATCGCAATCCGGAATCGACCCAGCGGACGCTGAAGCCCTCTATTACGGCAACTTCATGGGAGAGCTCGCGGAACACCAGGGCCATCAGGGCCCGCTTATGGCCGAGGCCATTGGCCTGGACGTTCCGGCGACCCGCGTCGAAGCGGCCTGTGCATCTGCCGGCACGGCCGTTCGTGAAGCCGTCAAGACGATCCGGAACGGCGAAGCGGAGGTCGTCGTCGTCGGCGGCGCGGAACGGATGACCAATATCGGGACGGCGGCGGCGACGGACGCGCTCGCTATCGCCGCCGACGACCTCTACGAGGTCCGCGCCGGGATGACCTTCCCCGGGGCGTACGCGCTGATGGCCCGGTCGTACTTCGACCAGTACGGCGGCTCCCACGAGGACCTCGCTCACGTCGCCGTCAAGAACCACGAGCACGCGCTGGTCAACGAGCACGCCCAGATTCAGCAGGAAATCACGGTCGAGGACGCGATGGAGGCCCCGACGATTGCTGACCCGCTGGGGCTCTATGACTCCTGTCCGATTACCGACGGGGCCGCGGCCGCCGTCCTGACGACGGAGTCCTATGCCGAGGAACACGACCTGGACGCCCCAGTCGCCATCACGGGGACCGGGCAGGGTGGCGACAATCTCGCGCTACAGGACCGCCCGCACCTGGCACAGACGCCCGCCGCCGACAAGGCCGCCGAAGAGGCCTATGGGGACGCCGGCGTCGGTCCAGACGACGTCGACTTCGCCGAAGTCCACGACTGTTTCACTATCGCGGAAGTGCTGGCAATCGAATCGCTGGGCTTCTACGAGCGCGGTGAGGGCATCGCCGCGGCGCGCAACGGGGAGACGACCCGTGACGGCGACCTCCCGATAAATCTCTCGGGCGGGCTGAAAGCCAAGGGCCACCCGGTCGGCGCGACCGGTGTCGCCCAACTGGCGACCGTTGCCTGGCTCCTCGACGGGTCGCACCCGCGGGCCGACGCCGTCCCGGACAGCACCGTCGGCGTCGCGCACAACGCGGGCGGCACAGTGGCGTCTACGACCGTCCACGTCATGGAGGTGCAAGAATGACTGAATCCGCACGAGACGGCGAGTACGACGACTGGCTCGACAGCATCGAATCGGACGACGGCTACTACCTCGAATGTTCGAACGGCCACGGCTGGCTGCCGCCCCGACGGGTGTGCCCGCGCTGTCACGACCAGGAACTCTCGGCGGTCGATCTGCCAGAATCCGGCGAAATCGCGAGCCACACGACGATTACCGTCCCGACGCCGCAGTTCGAGGACGACGCGCCCTACGTCACCGCCATCGCCGACTTCGGACCGGTTTCGGTCACGGGACTCGTCCGCGACGTGGACCCGGACGACGTTGCCATCGGCGACGTGGTCGGGATCGACGTCGGCGAGCGCGTGACGACCGGCGACAGAGCCGTCGTGTTCCGGCCGCGCTAACACTCAGTTCTCGACCGTTACCGAAGTCACTCTGTCGCGGACCACGTCGACGAACTCACCGGGGTGTTCGACGTGGGGCAGGAGCAGCGAGTCACCGAACACGACGAGCATCGCGTCCGCCTGTTCGGCCAGGTCGCGACCCTTCGACAGCGGCGTGATGTCGGCGTCCTCACCCCACACCAGCGTCACGGGCACGTCGAGGCTGGCCAGTGTTTCACCGAGGTCGTCCTCCGGGTCGAGGAAGCCGGAGACGAACGACGCCGGCGCGAACCGCGCGCCGGGCTGGTGGCCGCTCTGCCACTCGTAGTCGACGACGTCCTCGGTGAGATTGTCCATGTCGTAGTAGCCGTGGTCGGCGTGGAAGTGCCGGATGGAGGGTTTCGAGACGGTAAGGTTGTAGATGGCCTCGCCGATGACCGGCGCGCGGAGCAGCGAGCGGAGTCCGACGTTGCGACTCCCCATCGAACTGTCTGTCGGGCAGATGAGGATGAGTTCCTTGACGTCGACTTCCTGTGCCGCGCTGGCGGCGTAGGCCCCGGTCAGCGACGACGCGACGACGGTCGCGTCCGTGGTGGTGTCCTCAATGAAATCTCGTACGAACGCCGTGTACAGCGAGGCCGAGTACAGCAACGGCGGCCGGTCGGTGTGCCCGAATCCCGGCAGGTCCGGGGCGATGACGTGGTAGTCCTCGGCCAGCGTGTCGAACACCGTGTGGAACTCGTGATTGCTGGCAGCGGCGTTGATGCCGTGGCACAACACGAGGTCCGGGTCCGACGGGTCCCCGGCTTCAGTGTACGCGATATCGAACCCGCGCCAGCGGTACGTCCCCTGTTCCCCGTCGAGCATCGGTTCGAACGCGCCGGCCCGCGACTGCAGTACGCGGTTGGCAGCGGCTGTCGCGCCGACCGCACCAACGACCGCCCCGAGCGCCTTGCGGAGTCTCATACTGATATCTTGGGGCCCGGAGTGTGTTATACATGCTGGAAGAACGTCAGATAACTGTCGCTATCGGCCCGGGCAAACATGGTTCCGCAAACGCGACAGTTCCGAAGTTAGCTCTCGTCGCGGCGCTCGTCGAGACACGCACGGAGCGGCGCGAGGACCTCGTCGACGACGGTGTACGGGTCGGTGTCGCGCTCGATGACGGCATCGACGTAGTGCTCGATACCGCCGCGGCGGTCGAGTTCGTCGACCAGTAGTTCGTTGGCGTCCTCCCGAAGGAGGGTTCGAATCTCGGCGGCGAAGCGCTCCCGCGCCTGCCCCTCTCGGCGGCCGGTTCGGTCCAGATATTCCCCGTGGTTGGCCAGCGCGTCCAGGAAGTCCTCGACGCCGTCGCCCCGATTCGCAACCGTCTCAACGATGGGTGGATTCCACGTCTCCGACTCGTCTTCCTCCTCATCGAGGTCGTCGTCGGACGCGTCGCCGTGTTCGGGGGCGAGTTCGGTCGGGCCGTGATGGCCGGAGTTCGGCCGTCCGCTCCGCCCCTGCAGCATCTCCCGGAGTTGCTGGACCGTCCGGTCGGCTCCGTCGAGGTCGGCCTTGTTGACCACGAACACGTCGCCGATTTCGAGGATACCGGCTTTGAGCATCTGTACGTCGTCGCCGCTCCCCGGCGGGACCAGTACGGCGACGGTGTCGGCGGTGCGGACGATGTCGACCTCGTTCTGGCCAGCGCCGACCGTCTCGACGATGATCTTGTCCTTGCCGAACGCGTCAAGCGCGGTCACGGCGTCGGTCGTCGCCGTCGACAGCCCGCCCAGCGAGCCCCGGGCAGACATCGACCGGAAGAACATGTCCATATCGCCCGCGTTCGAGGCCATCCGTATCCGGTCGCCGAGCACTGCGCCACCGGAGAACGGCGAGGACGGGTCGATAGCGATGACGCCGACGGTCTGGCCCTGCTCGCGGTAGGTCGCCGCCACCTTGTCGACCAGCGTGGACTTGCCCGCACCGGGGCTGCCCGTGACGCCGATAACGTCGGCTGTTCCGGTGTGCTGGTGAAGGTCGGAGATGATCTCCCGATACCCCGGCGAGCGGTTCTCTATCTGTGTGATGACTCTGGCGAGGGCGCTGTGCTTGCCCGCGAGCAGGTCAGCGACGAGGTCGCTCATCGCTCGGGCGCGTTCTCGTGGATGTAGTCGATCATCTCCTCCATCGACGCGCCCGGGCCGAAGATCTCGTCGACGCCCTGCCCGCGGAGTTCCTCCTGGTCGTCGTCCGGAACGATGCCGCCGACGAGGATGAGGCGGTCGTCGAACGCGTCGTACTCCTTCAGCCCGTCGAGAATCTTCGGGACGAGCGTGTTGTGCGCCCCGGAGAGGATGGAGATACCGACGACGTCCACGTCCTCCTGTACGGCGGCCTGCACGACTTCGTCGGGTGCTCGGTGTAGCCCCGAGTAGATCACTTCGAAGCCGGCGTCACGGAGCGCCCGCGCGATGACGTGTGCGCCCCGGTCGTGCCCGTCGAGTCCGACTTTCGCCACCAGACACCTGATGGTCCGTTCCGTCTGCTCCTGCTCGACACTCATGCCAGTACGTACCGCGCGGTGTGTTTTCATTCTTGCCCTATTCATCATGACTTATGTCGATTACGAGCCCCCTCGGGGAATGAACTATGCTGCCGGGTCGAGTGCGGGCTCACAGACCAGAATAGGACCATTCCATAGAACGACAATTCTAAGTTCGCTGCTAGCGGCGTTTCCACCAGTGCGAACAGTCGCCGTCATCCCCGCGTACAACGAGTCGTCCACCATCGGGTCGGTGATCGACGGAACGAGCCGCTACGTCGACGAGGTGGTCGTCGTCGACGACGGGTCGTCGGACGACACCGCGGCCATCGCTCGCGAGCACGGCGCACACGTCGTCACACACGTCTTTAACACCGGCGTCGGCGGAGCCGTCAGGACGGGCTACCAGTACGCGATCCGCCACGACTACGACTTCGTCGTGCAGGTCGACGCCGACGGGCAACACGACCCGGAGAAGATTCCGACCCTGCTTGACCACGCCGCGGACGCGGACATGGTCATCGGCAGCCGCTATCTGAACGAGAGCATCGACGACTACCCGCTCATCAGGCGGCTGGGAATCACCTTCTTCACGACCGTCGTACGGAAGCTCGGCGGCATCGACATCACCGATGTGACGAGCGGCTTCCGCGTCTACCGCGTGTCGGCGCTACAGGACATCCTCCACCGCTCGGACAACCACTGGGCGGTCGAACAGACGCTCGATGCAGCCCAGCGCGGCCACCGAATCGAAGAGGTATCGATAGAGATGCCGATCCGGGACGAGGGCGAGTCGCAGTTCAGCCTCGACACGCTCGTGCTCTACCCGCTACGCATGACTGACACGGTGTTTCGCGTCCTCCTCTTTCGCTAATCATGGTCTTTGGATTCGACTACTCACTGGTCAACCTCCTGTCGCTGGTCGTCGGGCTGGCCTTCCTCGCGAACGGGTACATCATCGTCAGAAGCGAACGCGAATCGCTAGAGCTGTTCGTGATGTCGCTGTTGCTCGGCGCGGGGCTCATCGTCGTCGCCATCGTCCCCAACGTGTTCGAGGTCGTGGCGCGGCTGCTGGGGCTGGAACTGAAAGCCCGAGCTATCCTCGTCATCTCGAACCTGACGCTGTTCGTGGCAGTGACGTACCTGCTCAACCGCATCGGACATATGTACGACCGGCTGTCGCGGCTGAACGAGGAGCTGAGCCTCCTCCGGAGCGAACTGGAGGAACACCAGCTACAGACCGAGGACAAGCAGGATGAGTAATCGCGCGGTGCTGTCGATAGATTTCGAACTGTTCACCCAGACACCGGCCTACCGGAGCGCGTCGGGGACGACTGACCGCGACGGCGTCGGCCTCGACGGCGGCCGGTTTTTCAGGGAGATGCTCGCGGAGTACGACGCGACTGCGACCGCGTTCGTGGTGTCGTCAGTCGCCCAGTCCCACCCCGACGCCGTGCAGGCGCTCGCTGACACGGGTCTGGAAATCGCCTCGCACACGCACACCCACCAGTTGCTTTCGGACCTCGACAGCGACGGGAGACGAGCGGAACTGAGCCAGTCGAAGGACGTGCTGGAGCAGGTCACCAACGAGCAGGTCTCCGGGTTCCGTGCGCCCGCCTTCGACATCACTGACGACCACTTCGACCTGCTTGCCGACACCGGGTACACGTACGACTCGAGCGTCGTCTCGAGCCGGTCGATTCCGGGGTGGTACGGCGGCGAGTACGACGTCCACGAGCCGGTTCCAGCGACGGCGGTCCGTCCGAACGCGCCGGACACCATTACGGAGTTCCCGGCGAGCGTCATGCCCGGCCTGCAGTTGCCCCTCACCGGGACCTGGCTCCGGTTTTTCGGCCCGCGGTACACGGTTCTGGGCATGAAGCTGCTGGCCCGCCGGGGCATCACGCCGATGCTGTACGTCCACCCGTGGGAACTGGTGGACCTGCCGGCTGTCGAGGGAGTGCCGACGCGGGTGTACGTCAGGACCGGCGACTGGATGCGACGGGCCGTCGAGCGGATATTGCAGCAGGACTTCGAGTTCACGACCGCGCGGGCGGTGCTGGCGGATGGCGAAACGGTCGCGACACGGCTACACAGGGGCGAGACGCCGTGACGAGCCGGGCTCGTGATCTGGGGATCACGGTCGCCCAGTACGGTCTCGCCGTCGTTGCGCTGGCGTGGCTGCTCACCCAGTTCGACATCGCCAGCGCGGTCGACCTGCTCGCCGGTGTCGATAGCGAGACGGTCCTCGCTATCCTTGCTATCAGCGTCCTCGGCATCTGTGGCCGGGTCTACTCGTGGTACGCGGTGATCACCCCGCTCGCACCGGTTCAATTCCGGACAGCCGCCGGGACGACGCTCATCGTGAACTTCGTCAATCAGTTGCTCCCCTCGCGGCTCTCGGGACGGCTGGCCGCGCCGTTCGTCCTCCGGAGCCAGACCGGAATGGCCTACAGCGACGCCGCCGCGGCGTCGGCGCTTCACACAAGCATCTTCGCGATCTACTACGGTGTCGCGGCGACTGCAGGCCTTATTTTGGCGATTCCACTGCTCCGGCTCGAACTAATTTTGCTATTGGCGCTTGCGACAAGTCTCTACTTCGCGGCCGGCCTCGCGATACTGTTTGGCGGCCTCAATCTCTCCTATCTGGATCGGCTCATCGGCTGGCTGTCGGGAGTCGCGGTCCGGGTTCCACGCGTCGGTGAGGGACTCGCGGCGCGGCTCGACGGCCTGCTCGAATTTACTGACAGTTCGACCACGACGTTTCGGTCGCTCGCGAGCGAGCCGGCAGTGTGGCTCCGCTACGCGGTCGGCTGGGCCGTCGACCTCGTGCTCGCGCCCGGCGTCCGCGTCGGCCTGCTGCTGGGGAGTTTCGGCGTCGCGTTCGAACCGCTGGTCGCGTTGCCGCTGTATCTCCTGGTCGCATACACCGTGACACTCCTGCCGCTGACGCCCGGCGGCATCGGCATCACCGAGGCGACGGCGACGGCGGTGTTCGTCGCGCTGGGCATTCCGGCGGAGGTCATCATCCCCATCATCTTCGTCGACCGGTTCCTCAGTATTTACCTACCCTCGCTCGCGGGCTGGTATCCCTCCGTTCGACTCGATGTCACGTCATTGACGACGGAGTAGTCGGCGGAAAACGGAGCGGGAAGTCGAGAAAACGGCTCAGAACGGCGGATGCCGGCTCGTGTCGCACTCGCCGTCACGTTCCAGAATGAGAGTGTACTGGTTCGCCGCGAGTTCCTGCTCGTCGGCGAACTGGTCCGTGTGCGGGACGACGCCGAGTCGGAGCAGGTCGGTGAACGAGCCGGGGGTCGGTCGCTGTGGCACGAAGTTCGGCGGCCGTTCCCCGAACTCGGCGGCTATCCTGTAGTTGTACTCCTCGTTCAGGAGGGCCCGGAGGTAGGTCGCCTGTGCGTCGCCGTTCCGGTAGTAGGTGTCCTCCTTGAGATACAGCAGGTCCCGATATCCGACCTGAATGTATCGCGGACACGCCATCGCCTCCTCCGCCTCCGAGTCCTGGCCGGCGACGTGTCGGGCAGTCAGCGAGTGCGGGATGGCGGTGTCCTGAATGTGGACGCGGTACGTCTCCACCACGTCGCCCTCGTCGCTGTTGTCTTCGAGCCACGCCGTCGCCTCGTCCCGAGGCATCGACGCGAATTGGGCCGTCCCGATGCCGGCGTAGACGGCCGTCGTCACCAGTAAGACGGCCATCACCGGGCGGGCGAGACTGGTCGAGCGCTCGCGGAGTTGCACCAGTCGGCCCCCGACGAGTAAGGCGATGAGCGGGAACGTCGGCAGGAGGTGGTGCACGCGGAAATCGTGCCACTGGGAGAACATCGCGATGTAGGCCACCAGTCCCGTCAGAACGAGGACGGTGCCGTGGAAGGCGGAACCGCGGTCGCGCAACGCGGCGACGGTCGCCACGACGCTGGCCGCGGCCGCGGCAACCAGCGGCAAGCCGAGCGCGCTGAAGTAGCCACGGAGGAACCACCACCACATCGGGGCGTCGGGGCCCGTCGGGTGACTCATCCGCGAGGTCGAGCCGCCGAACACCCGCTCGATGAACGGTTCGGCCCCCGCCACGAGCGCGGTCGGGAACCCGAGTATGATCATGACGAACCCGAGCAGTGCGCCACCCAGCAAGAGTTTCGGCCGGTACAGCGTCTCCGTCAGCGTCGCGTCGGCGGCATGGGCACGCAACAAGAAGGCGACGCCGATGAGGAGGATGACCGGCGCGGCCGTCAGCTTGAACGCGATGGCGACGCCGCCGGCCGCGCTCGCCGCCAGAAACAGCGTCCCGTCGTCCGTCTGGACGTAGCGGACCAGCAGGTACAGCGCCAGCAGGACGAACGCGAGCGCCGGCATGTCCTCGCCGGCCTCCTTCGAGATGGTGAGGAAGCCGAAGGTCAGCGAGAGCACGACGGCCGACAGCCGGCCGGCGTTGCGGCCCTCGATTGCAACGCCGAGGCGGTACGTGAGGTAGACGGCACAGAGTGCGGCAACGACGTTGGTTAGTCGGATGAAGACCAGACTCCATGTCCATATCCACTCGGGCGTGGCGGCCCAGACTTCGTAGTGGCCGAACTCCCAGCTAGGGAAGGCAATCGTGGTGAATGCGCCCAGGTCGCCGGTGATGGCGGCGACGAGCACGACGGGGAGGATAGCCAGCGCATAGAGGTACAGCGTCGCGCCGAAGGGGGCCCGGCCCCACTCGACGCCGGCTTTGAGCCCCTCGAAACTCGGTTCTTCGAGGAGCGAGCCGTAGACGACCATCGCGTCGAGCAGACGGCTGTACTCGTCACGGGTCGCGAAGTTTGGGATGCGGTGCCAGAACCAGAACCCGACCATAACAGTCGACAGCAGGAGCACGTAGCGGAGATAGGGGTCGTCCCGGAAATCCGACCGTACCTGTTCGACAGCACGTCGGGACAGTGACCGCCAGCTACTCATCGTGTCACTGCTCCGGGGTGTGCGTTGAAAAGGCTACCCTTCTCAGAAGTAGTCGGCATCGAACTCCCGACGGAGGATGTAGTGGTTCGCGTACCCGCGGACGTACTTCGCAAACAGCGAGAGATATCCCTCGTCGGCCTCTCTGCGGGCCGACGTAGCGACACAGGAGTCGGCGTCGTAGACGATTCGGCCGTACTCTTTCATCCGCAAGGAGAGCTCCGTGTCCTCCATGAACGGGATGTCCTCGTCGAAGCCGCCCGCGGCCTCGAAGGCGTCGGCCCGGAAGCTACAGTTGAAGCCCGGTTGCTGGACGAAGCCCAGCGGCCACGAGACGCGATACCAGTAGTCCGACAGCAGTTTGAACAGCATGCGGTGTTTGAGGCTGTCTTCGAGCGGGCGTGCGGGGCCACCGACCCCCACCACCTCGTCGTCGGTGTAGTGCCTGAGATGCAGGCGGACCCAGTCCTCGGGGACGACTGTATCGGCGTCGGTAAACAGCAGAATCGGCGCTGTCGCGGCCGCCGCTCCGCGGTTTCGGGCAATTCCCGCCCCGCCCTCGTCGCACCGAACGACAGTATCGACGAAGGGCGTGTCACGGGCCACCTGTTCTGTGCCGTCGTCGCCGCCGACCACGACGACCAGTTCCACGGGCTGTGACTCGAAGGGAGCCAGACAGCGGGCCAGCGACTCCGCCTCGTTGTAGGCCGGGACGATGACTGCGGCGTCCATCTGAGAGGCAGGTACATCGCACAGACAGAAATAGCAAGCGATGCGACGGCCTGTCCCGGTCTCAGGCAGTCACGAACGCCGCGCGAGGGCGGTTCCCGCGAGGACGGCGACAAGGGCGATGCCGGCGAGCGTCCCGAACAGCGCCGTCGCGTTCGCAACGGCCAGAATCGACCCGGCCAGCCCGCCGCCGAGCGCGCCGACGCCGAACACGCCCAGATACGTGTAGCCGTACGAGAGTCCGCGCGTGCCGGCGGGCGTGTACTCCGCGACTGCGGCCTGATACATCGGCTGAACGACGAAGAGGGCGACGCCCAGAAGCGCACCAAGCACCGCTAACGGACCGAAGCCCATGGCAGACACCGGAACGAACAGCACTGCAAGGAGGGCAAGCACCAGGAACGAGCCGGCGATACCGTACTCGACGGGAATTCGGTCGCTCAGTTTCCCGCCGGCGTACTGGCCGAACACGCCGATGAGCAACAGGCCGGCGTAGAAGTAGTCCTGTGGCTTGAGCGTCTGGCCCGTTCCGGCCTCGATACCGAGCGCCGACAGGACGCCGGGCGGTAACAGCGTCTCTATCGGGATCGGTTCGAAGCCCGGCAGGTCCCGCAGGAGTTCCGGGAGGAAGGTGAGGACGCCGCGGTAGTACAGCCCCGAGCACATGACGACGACGAACACGAGCAGGAAGCTCCCTGTCAGCAGGTGCTTGCTCTCCGTGAGGAACTCCCCGAGCGAGTCGATACCGCTGCTGGCTTTCGACCCGCCGTCAGTTGCGGCCGTCACCGCCGCCGTCTCGTCGAAACTCGCTCGCGAGGCGTAGACGGCGGCGAGCAACGCGGGAACGCCAAGGACGAGCGCGACCGTCCGCCACTCGGCGACCAGCAGAAGAATTGCGGCGACGAGCGGGCCGAGGCCGATACCGAGGTTCCCGGCGACGCCGTGGTAGGCCAGCCCGGTTCCGCGCTGTTCGACGCCTTTGCTGATGAGCGAGAGCCCCGCTGGATGGTAGACGCTGGCCGAGAGGCCCCAGAGGACCAGCGCCAGCGCGATAACGACCATACTCGGGGCCAGTCCGAGCAGGATGTACGAGCCCCCCATACCGAGCAGACAGCCCGTGATGAGCCGGCGGGAGCCGATACGGTCGACGACGATACCGCCCGGGAGCGCGCCGGCCCCGAACAGGCCATAGCCCAGCGTTACGATGACGCCCACGGTCGCCGTCGTCACGTCGAACTGGGCGATGCCGAGGTTGATGAGGTCGAACTCGGTGAGCCAGATGACGACGAATATCGGGACCGCCATCTCGTAGGTGTGGACGAGTCCGTGTGCGAGCATGACCAGCGCGGTGATCGCTCGGTCGTTCGCGTTCACACTCTGGTTCGTGTCGGCCGCCGGCAAGTGTGTGACGGTTCCGCGCATCTGCGCGTGCGCCTTTTTCACCCCTCCCAAAACCAGGGGTGGGTTTTTATGTCCGAACAGTATAGGCGGCAAGTGTGAGCAAGATCAAGGTGTCACTTCCGGACCAGGTGGACTCGGACATCCAGCGACTCGTCGAACAGGGCGAGTTCCTCAACCGCGACCAGGCCGTCGAAGACCTCCTGAAGCGAGGGATTTCGGCCTACAACACTACGACGGAAGAGACCGAGACACTCGACGAAGAGATTTTCGACCAGACGGCATCCGAACAGCAGGACCCCGCGATGCAGGACGATTTCCTCTAGTCGCGGTTCTGTGAGAGTCGGCCGTCGTCCTCGGATGCCCGCTGTCCGGAGCCGTCGTTTTCCTGCCGACGTTGCTTCATTTTTGCGCCGGGTTTCGGACCCCTGTCGAACGACTCGTACGGCGTTTCCGCGATGCTCTCCGGGATGATGTACCACGCGAGCGCGCCGCCGGCAGCGGTTCCGCCGACGAAAATCCCGAGTACGGTCAGCAGTTCGGCACCGCCGTACATCGTCACCAGCCCCATCGAGACGCCGATCAGAAGTGCGAATCCGACCTGCGTGTATCTGAGAAAGCGTCGCCGGTCGGCGTCCGTCATCGAGGGGCCGACCATTAGCGCCCCCCGAAACCGGTGGCGCGCGTCGGTTCGGCCATCAGTAGAAGCCCCGCGCTACGTCTTCCTCGATGACGTCCTCGAACTCCGCGTCGAGTAGTTCCTCCGCTTCCTCGAACGTCTCCGTGAGTTCGGTCATCTGGTCGGGCCGGTCGTGGTGGTCGAACTCCATCGGGCCGTAGGCCGGGGAGTCCATCGCGTCCATCATGTCCTCAAGCAGCGCTTGCGGCGACGTGGGTGCGTCCGCGTGGGTTTCGAGTACCGTTTCGAGGTTCTTGGCCTTCTCCTTGGCGTCGTCCTCGTCTGCCGGTCCCTGCTGGACGCCGAAGATGCCCGACCCGTCGTTCGGAAACAGCAGGTCGATGTCGTCGTCGATACGGCGGGCCACCTGGGACCCGACGCCCTGTACCTCGAAGGGGTTCTTCGCGTAGGTCTTGAGCTGGTAGACACCGGCGTCGGGGTGACCGAAGTAGATGTCCTCGCCGATACCGTTCGCGCGGTCGCCCCCGACGGCACGCCAGTCCCCCGGATTGGCATTGCTCTCCATCACGTCTTCGAGAATGTCCTGCCAGTCACGAACGCGCATTGTCAGTTTCCCGTTCGGCCTGGGCCAGAATGAACCCATCGGTCCTGACTGCCACAGATGCCGGACGATGGCTACCGAGAACGGCGACGAAGCAGCGGCGCGAAAGTCGGTGAACGAGCCCCGCAGGCGAACGGCTTTACCCTGCGGAACAGCCAGACGTAGTATGGAAAGCGAACGCAACGTCCTCGGCGGGGAGCTGGCCCGCTGCTCGATGGACCCGGAGACGGGGTTCATGCGCGACGGCTACTGTTATCCGCTCCAGCGCGACCCGGGTCGACACGAGATCTGTGCCGTGATGACGGCGGAGTTTCTGGAGTACAGCAAGGCCCAGGGCAACGACCTCGTGACGCCGCGGCCGGAGCTGAATTTTCCGGGTCTGGACCCCGGCGACCGCTGGTGTGTCTGTGTCCCGCGCTGGATAGAGGCCCACGAGGCCGGGCGTGCCCCGCCGGTGAACCTCGACGCGACGAGCGAGGACGTGCTCGAGGACGTGTCGCTGGAGACGCTACAGGAGTACGCTGCTGACTCAGATGTCGATGCGACCGGCGAGTGACCTGCGGCGCGAACGACTTTTGAGGGTCCGCCCCCTCGCTTGGGCCGTGCAACAGGGGAGGGCCAACCCGTGAGCGCGGACCGCGTTCGCGGCGTCGTCGTCGACATCGAGGAGCCGAAGACGGTGAACACCCAGTACGGCGAAAGCGACCTCTGTGAGGTGACGATTCGGCCCGAGCGCGGGGCCGGCGAGCCGACGACGGTGACGCTCTGGGGGAAGTGGACCGAGAACGCCGCGGTCATCGAGACGGGGATGGAGATCGCCGTCTACAACCCCGACGAGCGGGAGTACCGGGGCGAGCAGCAGTACTCCGTCGGCGGCGACGCCACCCTCGTCGTCCAGCCGGACTTCCTCGTCGACGTGACCGACATCCGGGCGTGGGTGCAGTGCCCGCGGATGTACTACCTCCGGAAGCTCGACGGCGCGGAGCACGCCTATCCGCTGGTGAAAGGGACCGTCGTCCACGAGGTGTTCGGCGACCTGCTCCGTGGTCGGGACCTCGACACCGCTATCGAGGAACAGGTCGACGCCGCGGGGCTAGACATCGGCCTGCTCGGCCGGGAGGCCGACGAGGTGGCCGGCGACGTGCGCGACCACGCGTCGGCCATTCAGGGGTGGCTCCAGCAGGGGACGCTTACAGAAACCGATGAATGGCGCTCCGAGATGACGCTCATCTCTGAGCGATTCGGCATGAAAGGGCGGGCCGACGCGGTCCGACGCGGGATGCCCGTCGAACTCAAGACTGGCAAAAACACCAAGCGGGAGCCACGGTTCCAGGACAAGATTCAGGCGACAGCCTACGCGCTGATGCTTGGGGAGCGCGCGGCCGGTGCGGGCAGCGCTGTCGACGCCGCGCCGGACACGGGCACGCTCCTCTACACCAAGAACGCCGCCGTCGACCGAAACGAGGAGAGCGGCGACCTCTCGCCGGCCAAGGAGTTCTCCATCGGGAGCGGCCTGCTGAACTACGTCGTCCGGACCCGCAACGCGATTGCGGCGCTGGAGTACGACTCGGGCGTGCCGACAGGCTACGAGGCCAACGCGAAATGCGAGTACTGCTTCGAGCAGGACACCTGCATGGCCGTCTCCGGCCGACTCGATCAGGAATCCAAGGCCGGAACGGTCGGCCGAGCGGTGCCGGAGGAGGAACTGGACTACTTCGAGCGGTTCTACACGGCAATCGAGGCCGAGCGCCGTGCTGTCCACCGGGAGTACGCGAAGCTCTGGGAGCAGACGCCCGAGGAGCGGGCCGACAACGACCGGGCGCTCATCGACCTAGAACCGACCGGTCGCCGGGAACTCGACGGCGGCCGCTGGGAACTCCGGGCGACCGGGACGGGAGCCGTCTCGAAGATCCGCGAAGGCAATCTCGTGCTCGCCAGCGACGGCGACCCGGTGACCGGCAACGCCGAACTGGCCCGCGTCGAGCGACTGGGCAACGAGGCACCACGCGCTTCGGATAGCGGGAACGGCACCGCCGTGAACGAGGAGATCGTCGTCACGGCCGACGAGCCGCTGGACCTCCGCCGGCTGGACGTGTATCCCTCCGAACTGACGACCGACCGGCTCCAGAACGCGCTCCACGACGCCGTCCTCCTCCAGTCGCCCGAGCAGAAGGACGTGCTGTTCGGCCGGCGAGAGCCGGAGTTCGATCCGGTCGCGGAGACCTTCATCGACAACAACGCCGCCCAGAACGAGGCCGTCCAGCTAGCCGTCGGCGCTGAGGACTTCGCGCTCGTCCACGGGCCGCCGGGGACCGGAAAAACGTACACGCTGGCGCGGATGGTTCGTGCCTTAGTCGAGGGAGCGGGGCAGCGCCCCGCCGAACAGGCGAGCGGGGAGCAGGGCGACCCGCGAGACCGAGGCGACCGCGTCCTGCTCTCGGCGTTCACCAACCGCGCCGTCGACAATCTGCTGGAGGCGCTGGAGGACCAGGGCTACACCGACATCGTCCGCGTCGGGACGAAGAGCGGCGTCCGCGAAGATATGCAGAAATACCGACTGGAGACCAGCGGCGACCCCGGCGAATGTGCGAGTCGGCTCCAGAGCGCGCAGGTCGTCGCGGCGACCACGGCCACCTGCGGCGGGAGCACGCTCCAGACCCAGGAGTTCGACGTCGCGGTCGTCGACGAGGCCGGCCAGCTGACCGAACCGGGGACGCTCGCGGCGACGACGCTCGCCGACCGATTCGTGCTCGTCGGCGACCACCAGCAGCTCCCGCCGGTGGTCCAGTCCGAGGACGAGACGCTGACGACATCGCTGTTCGAGCGGCTCATCGACGCCCACCCGGACGCTGGCGTGATGCTCGACCGCCAGTACCGGATGGCCCAGCACATCCAGGCCTTCGCCTCGCGGGAGTTCTACGACGGTCAGTTGCGGCCGGCGACCGGCGAGGTGGCCGCCCAGCGACTCGACGACCTCGACGGCGTCTCGACGGCAAGTTTGCCCGAGTGGCTCCGGGACCGCGTGGCCTTCGTCGACCCGGACGGAAGCCAGGTCGGCAACACCAACCCCGACGAGGCCGACCGGATCGCCGACATCGTCGCGTCGTATCGGTCCGCGGGGGTTCCGGCCGACGACATCGGTGTCATCGCGCCGTACCGCGCCCAGGTCGCGGAGATTTCGAAACGGCTCCCGGACGTGACCGTCGACACGGTCGACCGGTTCCAGGGGTCGAGCAAGGAGGTCATCGTCATCTCTTTCGTCGCCACCGGGACGCTCGACAGCCCCATTTTCGAGGATTACCGGCGCATCAACGTCGCACTCACGCGAGCGAAGAAGGCGCTCGTTCTCGTCGGCGACGGCGACGCGCTGGCGACCGACGAGGTGTACGGCCGGATGGTCGAGTGGGCGCGGGGCTGACTACGCGTCCGCGTCGCCGGCCCTATCGCCCGTCCGCAGCCCTGCAACGTGTGCGGTGAGGCGCTCCCGAAGCGTGTCTCTGAGTTCTTTTGCGGTGTCTTCGTCGATGTCGTACACCCGAGCGACGCCGCCGAGAAGGCTCGACGAACTCGCCGTGTCGGCCCCCACAGTCGCCAGGTCGCGGCGCCGCTGGAACGGCGACCGCGTGACGAACACCGTCTGGAGCCGGTAGTACGGGACGATGCGTGTCGTTCGTCGCCAGAACCCGCTTCGGGTCGCCAGCACGGACTCGCCAAGGTCGTACCCACGGTGTCGCCAGCGGAGGTGAGCTGCCGGCGCAACTGTGAGGAAGAGGAGTGCGGCGACCCACCAGTAGCCAGTCTCCAGCAGCAGTGTGTCGAGGGCGTAGGCGACTGCGGTGAGGCCGGCCGCGGCCAGCGAAAAGCGGGCGAGATACCGTCGACGGGCGCGTTTCGGCGACCGGTCGAAGTCGAGGTCGCCGAAGGGCTCGATATCGCGGGCCAGTTCGTACACTTCTTCGCGGGGCGCGAGCGGGACGGCGACGCCCTGCGTGGACTGCTGGTTCCCGCCGCTGTAGCCGGCCGTCTCGACGGCCAGCGTCGCGTAGCCGAACCGCCGCATCAGGACGTTCTCGCGGATGGTAACCGTCTGGACCTTCTCCAGCGGGATGTTGCCGCTGTAACGCCGCAACAGTCCACGCTCGTACCGGAGGTCGTCGTCGGCCTGCGTGAGCTGGAAGCCGTAGTATTCGATGACCGTCAGCGCCACGCTGACGACCAGTGCGAGCAGGAGGAACTGGACGACGGAGAGCGCAGCAAAGACCGCGAGCCGCGTGGTTTCCGGTGAGCCGGTCAGCCAGCGAACTACCGGCCCGCTCAGCGATGCGCCGGCAAGGGTCGCATTGAACCGCAGAACCGCCCAGACGACGTCCATCCCAAGCGGGAGTGACGCCAGCGTCAGGACCGGCGCGGCCGGCCGAACGGAGACGAGCGCGTACGTCAGGAGTTCGCGCTGGGTGAACGCGAACAGCAGCGACCCGTCCGGCTGGTCGCGTTCCGCCGTGTCCGATTCGGAAACCGGTTCCCCGAGGTCATTCCTCGCCTGAGTGTCGCCAGCGTGTGTCGGTTTGGGGCCGGTCACGCCGGGCAGATCGGCGTGGGCCGACCGGCCAGGTGTCGCAGCTTCGGACACCGCGTCGGCGGTGGCTGTCTCTGCCTGGGCGGCCTGGTCCCGGTCGTGGGTCCGCACGTAGTTCCGCAGGCGTTTGACCTCGGCCTCGTCGACTGCGTCCAGCGTAGCCTCCGTCGCGCTGCCACCGGCCGTCTCGAAGCGGACGATTGCGAGTCCGAGCAGGCGGTTGAGGATGTTCTGCTCGACGTCTAAGTTCTGGACGCGGCCCAGCGGAATCTGGCGGGACTGCCTGGCGAAGACGCCGGATTCGACAGTAAGCGTGTCGCCGTCGAGTTCGTACTGAAAACGGAAATAGCGCGCCAGCGCGTAGCCGCTAAACGTCAGCGCGCCGAGCAGGCCGAGTAACGGAACCGCGAACGCTGGCAGTCCGAACATTCCGGTTCCCAGTGACCCGCCAAAAAAGCCGAAGAAGCCGCCTTGCAGCGCTGCTCGGGCGACTCGCAGGACGGCACTTCGGGGGTGGAGCCGGTTCATACCGCGTCCGTGGCCTCGCTCTCGTTCGCGAGGTCACGGAGCTGCTCGCGC
This sequence comes from Haloarcula sp. CGMCC 1.2071, assembly GCF_037078445.1. NCBI lineage: Archaea > Methanobacteriati > Methanobacteriota > Halobacteria > Halobacteriales > Haloarculaceae > Haloarcula > Haloarcula sp. CGMCC 1.2071. The sequence goes on along the minus strand of NZ_JAYMGY010000008.1, from coordinate 5,508 downwards.
AGTTCGGTGGCTCGTTCGGGCCGCAGTCCGGGAATCGTGATGTCCGCGCCGCGGGTCCCGGCAGTGTAGACGACGACGCTCGCCAGCCCGATGGCGCGCTCTACCGGGCCGCGAGTGGTGTCGACGTGCTGGACACGAACGTACGGGACCGACGTGTCGGTCCGGGTCACGACACCGCGGAGGAGAAAGAGTGCGTCGTCCTGCAGGTCAAAGCGCCAGATTCGGTGGGCAGCGATTGCGTGGACGATACCCAGCACCACGAGCACGACCCAGCCGCCGACGACCACCGTCTGTGGCAGTGAGACCGCGAACCGGTCGACGAGATAGGCGATAACACCGAGTACCGACGCCTGGATGACTGTCGACAGAACCCACAGCAGTCTCACCCGCGGGTGGAGCGACTCCATGTCTCACCCGTGGGGCCGGCCGCGGATTAACGGTTTGGCTCAGGGGCGAAATTGGAAGAATTTTGACCGAGACACTGGGTCGAGTAGGGCCTGAATTGTCCGAAACTTCCAAAAATCTCCTTGTATAGTCCCGACGCCGGACAAAGCGTATGTCACGAACCCGACGGACGTTTCTGACGACGCTCGCTGCTGCAGGTGTCACGCTCCCGCTCGCGGGCTGTACGGGAAGTGACGACGGCGGCGGCGCAAGCACCGAGGCAATGACCGAATCGATGACAGCGGAGGACGCGATGACCGAGGGCGATGGCGAGTCAATGGGAGCGGAAACTGACGCGATGGACGAGGAGATGACTGAATCGATGGACAGCGAGATGAGTCCGACCGACCCCAGCGAGGCGCCGCGGGCCAGCATTGACCGGTTCAGCGACAGCGCCGGGATGTTACACCGGCGCAGCCAGAACGACGCGCTGCCCGGCCCCGACGAACCGATCGACTTCGATTCGCTGTTTCTGACGCAAGGATATGGCCCAGGCGGGGACGGCATCGAGTACTACGACTTCGACGTGCAGTCGACCCAGCCAGCGCCCATCTACGCCCTCTTCTACGAGAACGGCGATCCCGTCGAGGGACAGTTGAACATCGTCGACGTAGTCCCTGGCGACGAGGGGTACAACGACTTCTGGCAGGTCCACATGGTGACTGTCCCCGACGACTACGAGGCCAACACGGTGACGAGCGTCGATGAGATTCAGGCTGCCGGCTTCGATATCTCGCCGACGAGCACAGTCAAGAACTGTCCAATCGTTCCCGACGGGTCAACGGCGTCGATGCGTCACAGCGCGGATGAAAGTCCCGCGTCGCCTGTTGAGGGCTGGTACGAGGGCGAAGTCGTCTCGTACTTCCTGTTCGAGGAAGCCAGCCTCTCGCTGCGTGACGGCTCCGTTCCGCTGTCCCCGATTTACGTGAGCTTCAACACGAACCCCGGCGAGGACGGTGGTGGCCCGGCCTCCGGATTCATGTCCGAGGAAGGCAACGACCAGACACACAACGTCACGGCGACGGTGCCCGGCGACGACGCATACTCGCCGCTGTGGTCGGTGAACATCTACGACAACGCCGATTTCGCCGCCGTTTCCGACCTCGACTCGGCCAGTTCGGCGACTGTCCTGAACGCCGGCGCAGCCACCGTCAACTGTCCGGTCGTCTCCGAAGAGTGAACGCGACCCGGACCCTCTTTCGTCAGTCGTCGGTCGCAACGACTCCGTCGTCGGCGTCTCCGTCCGCAATTTCGTTCAGCACTCGCTGGTGGAACTCCTGTAAGACGGCCGACTCGTCCTCGGCGAGCACCACGTCGCTGGCCATCAGCGTCGCGAGGCCGAAGGCGCGCGGCGACGGCGAATCGACGCGGGTCCGGACCACGTCCACGTCGCCATCCTGTATCGCACGCAGGACCGTCTCGATGCCGTCGACGTTGAGCTTGTCTTCCAGAATCTCGCGGTAGGTCTCCTCGACGACGGCGAAGTCCCCGAGGTCCTCGGCGAACCCCAGCAGCATCTCCGAGGACACCTGCTGTTCGCTGGCCGACTTCTCGTACCCCTTGTAGCGTTTGAGTATCATCAACGACCGTGTGGCGTTGATGCGGAAGTACCGCTGGAGGAGGTCGGTCCCGTCGAGGCTGGCCCGCAGGTCCTCGCGGGCCGTCTCCGGGTCCAGGTCGTTGACGATCCGCGCGATATCGACTTTGCGGTTCAGCGGCATCGAGAGCGTGAAGCCGTTGTCGGCGACGGCGACCTGGACGTTCGCGCTGGCCGCCCGAGCGATGTGATACGCCAGCAAGCGCGAGAAGCCGTCGTTGAACCGTCGGCCGTAGTTCGAGTGGACGTGGTAGTGACGCTCGTACTCGTCGTGGTCCAGCGTCTCCTCGATGACGAGTCGGTCGGTCGTAGCCACGCTGTCCGGTCCGGCGTACGCCACCTGCTCGCGGAACATCCGCGCGATGGCCCGGACGCTGTTCTCGTCGATGGGAAACTCCCGGAGCCAGTTGCGGACTTCGGACATTCCCCCGTCGGCCAGTCGGTCAAGCAGTTGTCCCTGAAAGTCGAGAATTTCGCGGCCGAGGTCATACGACAGCGGGAGGCGCTCGGAGAACCACGACGGGACGGTCGGGCGGGCGGCGGTCCGGTCGACGTACACCTTCGACCCGCGGCGGTAGCGGTACTCGAAGTTGTCCCCGCCCAGCACGAACACGTCACCTTTCTCCAGCGTGTCCAGATACGACTCGTCCAGTTGGCCGACCCAGCTATCGTCGCTGCGGGTCACCACGTCACAAGTAAAGGAATCCGGAATCGTCCCGATGTTGGTCATGTAGATGACCCGCGCGAGCCGGCCGCGCTTGCCGATGAGGCGCTCGCCCACGTCGTACGCGTCGTAGTGGTGCTCGCCGTCGGGCGCGTCGTTGGTGTCCCGCCAGATTTTGGCGTAGACGTTCTTGTCCTCCATCCCCGGGTAGTCGGCGGTCATGTACCGCATCAGCTGTTCCCAGTCCTCGTCGTCGTAGTCGCGGTACGGGTAGGCTCGCCGGAGGACGCTCTTGAACGTGGCCTCTGGTCGAACATCGTTGATTGCCATGCCGTAGATTTGCTGGGTCGCCACGTCCTGGGCGTTCTCGGGGATGAACACGCGGTCGACGAAGCCCCGCTCGGCTTTTTCCAGCATCACCGCACACTCCACGAGTTCGTCGCGGTCGAGTGCGATGACGCGGCCCTCGACAGTCTCGCCGAGCTGGTGGCCGGCGCGGCCGATGCGCTGGAGCAACGCGGCGACGGACTTGGGCGACCCCACCTGCACGACGAGGTCGATGTGAGGCATATCGATTCCCAGTTCGAGGCTGGTCGAGGTCGTCACCACATCGAGTGACCCCTCCTTCAGCGACTCCTCGATGTCGCGGCGCTTCTCCTTCGAGAGCGAGCCGTGATGACAGCCGGAGTTCGATTCGTCGTAGTCGTCGAACTTCTCGCGGAGATTGTGGAGGACCCGCTCGGCTCCCGAGCGTGTGTTCGTGAACACGAGCGTGTTCGTATGCGATTGGACGTGCTCGTGGAGCTGTTTGTAGAAGCGCTCGGTGACGATGTCGCGGGGCGTGTTGATGAGGTCGTCGGCCGGACAGGACAGCTCCATGTCGAAATCGCGGGCAAAGCGCGTGTCGACGATTTCGTAGTCCCGTGGGTCGCCGCCGGGCTCCTCGCGACCCACGAGGAACTCGGCGACGGTGTCCAGCGGCTCGACGGTGGCCGAGCAGCCGATGCGTGTCGGCGGTTCCTCGACCATCTCCTCTAAGCGCTCCAGGGACACCGAGAGGTGTGTCCCGCGCTTGTTCTCGGCGAGGCTGTGAATCTCGTCGACGATGACGTACTCGATGGTTTCGAGTTTCTGCTTGAACTTCGGGGAGTTCAGGAGGATAGCGAGGGTCTCCGGCGTCGTATTCAGGATGTGGGGTGTCGTCTCCAGCATCGCCTGGCGCTCGCTGTCGCTGGTGTCGCCGTGGCGAATCGCGTGCCTGATTTCGACGTCCTCGCCGCGCTCGTCGAGTTTGGCCGTGATGCCGTCCAGCGGCTGTCCGAGGTTCCGGTGGATGTCGTTGGCCAGCGACTTCAGCGGCGAGACATAGAGGCAGTAGACGGAGTTCTCAAGCTCGTCTTCGCGGGCCTTCCCGAACAGTTCGTTGATGATGCCGGTAAAGGATGCGAGGGTCTTGCCGCTCCCCGTCGGCGCACAGATGAGAGCGTTCTCGCGCTCGTGGATGAGCGGGATGGCCTCCTTCTGTGGCGGCGTGAAGAAGCCGCCGTTGCCGGGGACGAACTCCCCGAACTGCTCGACCCACCACTCCTGGACGACGGGCGCGAGGCGGGAAAACACCTCGGCGTCGTCGATGTCGACCGCCTCCGGGTCGAAGTCCGGGTCTGTCGCTGCGAGACGCTCGCGTCCTCCCATTGTCGGTTCTTACCGACCAGTAGGACCGCCGCGGCAAGTGGGTTCCGCCCTATCGACGGGGAAAACGTCTAAGCGACCGCCGTGTCTGACCTGGTGCATGGCCGAGTCCTTCGACGTGCTGACGCCGCTGGTGACGCCGTTCGACGCCGACGGTGACCTCGATGTCGCCGGGCTGGAATCGCTGGTCCGGCACGTCGCCGCGGCCGGCGTCGACGGCATCGTTCCCTGCGGGACGACCGGGGAGTTCGAGACGCTGTCGCCACAGGAGTACCGGACCGTCGTCCGAACCGCGACGGAGACAGCCTCCAACGATTGCCGCGTCATCGTCGGGACGGCCGCGACCGACGTCGAGACGGTGCACGACCGAATGCAGTTCGCCGCCGAGCAGGGTGCGGACAGTACGCTCGTCGTTCCGCCGTATTACGGCGGCCAGGCCAGCGGGGCGGGCAACGAGGCGTTCTTCGAAGCAGTTCTGGCCGACGCACCGCTGCCAGTCTACCTTTACAACATCCCCGAGGCCGTCGGACAGGAGCTGTCCGTCGAGACGGTCGCCGCGCTCGCCGAATCGGACACCGTTGCGGGACTCAAGGACTCCTCGGGCGACCTGCCGTACGTCACCGCGGTCCTCAATCGAACGCCGGAGGACTTCACCGTCTATCAGGGCCACGACGGCCTGTTCGTCCCGTCGCTCGTGCTGGGCGGCGACGGCGGCGTCAGCGCGCTCTCCCATCTACTGTCCAGCGAGCTAGAACGGGCGGGCACCGCCGTCGCCAACGGCGACGTGGCGGAAGCCAGAACGGTCCAGCGGGAGATCCTCTCACCACTCTCAGAAGCGTGTGCCGAGTTCGGCTTCGCACCCACTGTGAAGGCGCTGCTCGCCGACCGCGGCATCATCGCCCACGCGACGGTGCGGCCGCCCCGGGACTCGCTCTCTCCGGACGCAGTAGAGTCCGTAACCGGGATGCTGTAGTGGCAATCAGACCGCACTATACTCAGTCGATCACATCGGGTTAGAGTAAGCGTCTGCTTGGAGAGGATGTGCAGTCAACCCAAGCAGACAGCGAGATAGAGGAAGAGCACCTGCTTAATTTTGTCGTCAACAGTCTCGAAG
>NZ_JAYMGY010000007.1:0-187601 GCF_037078445.1 Haloarcula sp. CGMCC 1.2071 | reverse complement strand
GCCCGTGCAGAAGCGGGCAAGGGTGAGGTTGTTCGCCTATTAAAGGAGGTCGTGAGCTGGGTTTAGACCGTCGTGAGACAGGTCGGCTGCTATCTACTGGGTGTGTAATGGTGTCTGACAAGAACGACCGTATAGTACGAGAGGAACTACGGTTGGTGGCCACTGGTGTACCGGTTGTTCGAGAGAGCACGTGCCGGGTAGCCACGCCACACGGGGTAAGAGCTGAACGCATCTAAGCTCGAAACCCACTTGGAAAAGAGACACCGCCGAGGTCCCGCGTATAAGACGCGGTCGATAGACTCGGGGTGTGCGCGTCGAGGTAACGAGACGTTAAGCCCACGAGTACTAACAGACCAAAGCCATCATTCATACGCACTGTGACTCATTCACCGACGATTTACTCGTCGCTGAACGAGTCCAGGCGCAAACTGGATCGCACGAACACACGGTGGAAGAGACGACCGACCGAGACTGGTACTTTCGTGGTTCGAATCCGCGACTCGGCGTTAGGCGGCCACAGCGGCGGGGTTGCCTCCCGTACCCATCCCGAACACGGAAGATAAGCCCACCAGCGTTCCGGCGAGTACTGGAGTGCGCGAGCCTCTGGGAAATCCGGTTCGCCGCCACCATTCATACCTTATTCACTCATCGAAGAGAGGCATCTCTCTCCGGTGGGCTTTCGATTTTTATAAGCAGTGCGTAACTACGTGGTCTGACCGAAAGGGTACTGTATGACTCGCGAGGTCAAGCTAAACGAACTTACGGCGCTTCTCGAAACAGCGACGTACCCCCTGCCGGTTGAGACCGCCCAGGCGGAGTTCGACGATGTACAGCTCGTGTACGCAGACGGCTCCGAACCGTTAGCTGCGCTACTGGATCGGGTCAATGATGAGCAGTTCGACTCACCGGACGAGGCACAATCATCCATCTACAGTACTATCCCAGTTGAAGGAGTCGGTGAACCGGGCCAGTCTGAGGGTGAGGGCTAACTGAATTCGCTACGCTTAAACGACCGAGTTGATTACCCCTATTCGTGCCAAGGTGGCAGAGTCTGGCCTAACGCAGCGGCCTGCAGAGCCGCCCATCGCCGGTTCAAATCCGGCCCTTGGCTTCCTCGTCTCTTACACCCCCGAGAAGTGCCGGTATGTAACTGTTACCTGCCTTTCTCTGTAGACTCGACGTTGTGAACTGTTGCTCGAAAACGGTTGCATACAGGATCAAGACTCTATCGAAGAATACAGTACGGACAGTCCGCTCATGAAATCCGTTTCGACGGGGCAACGCCCGACGTAGTGGGATCGCACGAACTATAGTAGCCATTGAAAGTCAATGCACACCTGATCGCACGACGGCAGTGCGATCAGTGTGTAAATCGTTTCAATTGTTACTATACTGTTACGGCCACAAACTGGTTCCCGGGACATTCGAAGCTGGAGTTAGCAGAGATGGGGCGGCGGAGAAAGGTGGATGCCGCTGCTGACCCGGTATCAACTCTTATTTGTCGGCACCAGTATTACAGTTGCAATGGGGTTGTTGGGACGGGAAACACGGCGGACAGTCGTCGACAACTACGAACTGCTACTGATTTGTCTGATCGCCATCGCTGCGGTTGGCGGATATCTCACGTATACGGGCCACGTTGCTCCGGGAACGGACACAACTACGCGTCAGGTGTCGTCGTGGCAGTCGTCCGGATCGTTCTCCCACAATGCGACAGTTCGCAACGGTACCTCGGCGTTTCCAGAGGGTGAAGTGCTCGAAGATCAACCTGTGTATCTCCGGACGGTCGCCCCCGTATTGGACGGCGCGTTCACGTACACGTTCAGCGCCAGCAACGAAAGCGATCTTACGGCCTCGGCTGACGTGTTCGTTCAGTATCGCTCCGTCGAATCAACCCAGAACGGAGAGCTCGTCTACTGGGAGGTCAAACGACCACTGACACAAGGCACTGTGCAGTCGCTGGCCGCGGGTGAGCGGCTGACGGTTCCGTTCTCGCTGAATGTCAGTCGCGCAGCCGAAACTGTTCGACGTATCGATTCGGAACACGGCCAGACGTCCGGTCGACTTGAGATGGCGGTGGTCTCTCAGGTGGCTCTTTCGGGGACGCGAAACGGGCAGTCGGTCGACACGACTCGGACGTATCGCCTCCCGATTATCCCGAGTCAGAGCAGCTACCGGGTCGAAAACGCTGGCCCGGTTCCGAACAGTGGTGACCGAACCGTCGAAGCGCAGGTCGAAAAAGCGTATGGACCGATCTGGACTCTCGGTGGCCCAGTGCTCCTGCTTGGTAGCTTTAGTGGTGCTGCTGCCCTCGTCTACGGGCGCACGACCGACTATCTCACACTTACCGACGCCGAGCGCCGATGGCTCGCATACAAGTCCGCCCGTGAGGAGTTTGACGATTGGATAACCGTCGGCCGGGCTGATCCAGTCGACGACGACATCTGGACAACTTCAGTTGATTCGCTCGTCGGGCTCGTGGACGTCGCAATAGACACCGAGGAACGTATCATCGAGTCAGATAGCGATTCTGAACTCATCGTGTACACTGGTGACCGACTGTTTCGGTACGCGCCTCCGCCAGAACCCGGAACTGATTCGACTGTGGGAAACAGTGGCGCTGAGACGCCGGACTGACCGAGTTGTTTTACTGCTCTTCGGTGCCGCCGTCGGCAGCTTGCAGTTCGGGCAGTGCATCGAGTTCTGGGACCAGCCGGTACCCGGTCCCCGTGCCGACTGCAGCGGAGAACGCGAGCGCCGCAACCAGCTGCGAGACTGGGCCGAAGCCAGCGCCTGAGGCAGCTGCCACGACAAGAACCGTGAGTACGATTCCGGCAAGACCGATCGCGGTCTCGCGGACAGCGACGCGCCGGAACCGGCGACGGCGGTCACTCGGTTGCGTCTGGAGTACCGGGAGGACATCGTGATATCGCGTCTGCACGAGGTAGTTCGTCACTACGGCGAGCAGGCCAGCGATGAACGCCCACGGCCCCCAGCTAATTCCGAATGCCGGCTCGAAGCCGAGCGTGAATCCGTTCGGTTCGGCTGACTGTTGACTTTCGGGTGTCGTCGGCACGGGCTCAGCGCCACCGCCGGCCACGGTTTCGGGTTCTTCTTCGCTGGTGGTGGGTGTCTCAGCCGGTTCGTCGGTCGACGTCCCGACACCAGTACCGCTGCCACCGCTTCCGCCGCCAGCGGCTGTTTCAGTCTCGTTCCCGTCATCGTTTGCGGTCCCGTTCGTCGAGTTACTGTCCGTCGGCGTTGGCGTCGGCGTCGTGGGATCGCCCCCGTCCTGCGTACCACTCCCATCATCGTCACTGGGTGGCACACTGCCACCACCGCCACCGGTTGACCCACCGCCGCTCCCACCGTTGCTCTCGTCCCCTTCGGTTGACTGCTGTTCGGGAACAGGGGCGGTGATCGATATCGTGCCAGTGAAGTTGCGCTCCGCTGGCGTCACTGCCAGCCCAAAGCGAACTGATTCGTCGGGCTCCAACGAGACGGTGTCGCCGGCGACTTGTGCTCCAGTGTCCATCCGGTACATGCGAACTGTTTCCGGCTCGCTGTCCAGTTCGACGGTAGCGGCACTATCAGTTCCCTCGTAACCCGCAAACCCGACGACGAACAGGTCATCGACGCGGGTCTGACCGTTCGGGAGCACTGGTGAAAGACTGATGCGTAGCTGCCCTGTCTCGTCGTATTCGGCGTACTGGTCCCCGTTTACCGTGTCAGCGGGAGCCAAGTAGACGCCGGAGTTCCGGTCGGGTGCAACCTCGTCGCCGTCGATGAAGGCACCTGTTGCCATAGCGGTCCCTGCGAGGAGGACGACCGCTGCCATGACGGCGACGAGAGTGCGATTCATAGTTGGTTGTGTCGTGCCGACTGCGTTGGATCTTCGTGTGTGCCTGTATCTGGGCCTGTTGGTCGGCGGCCAGCGCCGGAATCGCGTTTCACTTACTGCTGGACCGCCTCGACGACGAAGGTCACGTCGCTGATCTCGCTGAGATCGTCGCCATCGACGCCGTCATCTCGGAGGTCGACAACGATGTCCAGTTCCACGGTGTCGCTGTAGCCGCCGTCTGAACTCCCGCCGTCGGGGTCGAGCGCGATAGCCTGGTCCGAGCCGACAATCGAGACGCCAGCGGATCCCTCCCGGAAGTCCAGAACTTCACCGTTTGTGGGGTCATCCCCAACCCCAGTAGTGCTGTCATCAATATAGAGGTTGACCTTGGATTGGCTGTTGTTGTCGACCTCCAAAGCGTTCTCGAAGCTGGTCTTCGCTTGTTCGTTGAGATTCGTCTGTTCGAAGTTGATGATATCAACCGACTCGTTTGTGTCCGTCCCGACGATGCTCGTGGCACCGCTCCCCGGGCTGAACCCCACCTGTGCCGACCCGGTATCGCCGGTGACTTGGAGATTGACGTTCCGGTCTGCTTCGATAGAGGTGAACGCACCGGAACCAAACACCGCACCCGTCCCCACACTGGCCGCACCAATACTAAGGAGAAAGCCACGCCGATTCATTGGAAGCTAGTTCACGGCATAGCGGCTTAGTACTGAACAGCGTTAGCGGCTTCAATGAGTGCTTTAGCCGGGCTAATGCAACAAAATAGTAAGTGGTAACCTCTCGATAAGCGAACTGAACATGAAACTGAACCGTAGAAGCGTACTCGGTCTCATCGGGACAGTCGGTATCGGATCTGGCGCGGCGTTCGGCTCTGGTGCATTTAGCACTGTCAGCGCAACGCGTGAAGTCGAAGTCAACGTCGTTGGCGCTGACGGCAACGGCTCCGAGATCGCAACCGAATTTACTGACGTGCTTGTCGACGCGTCCGCCGATGAGGTTGCGCTTCGGAATAGCAACGACGATCTCGTTACCGACGCTACGACCCTGTTTCCGACGAGTTCTGACTCTCTTACTACCGACGGCGGCACGACTGTTTCGACTGACTACGTAAGCCTCATCGCGAACGACGTATCTGTCGTCTTTGGATACGAGGACGGTGGAACCGACGAACGGCTGATGCCAAACAGTACGTACGACTATGACAGTGGGTTCTTCAAACTGGTCAACAACGACGGAAACTCGACGGCGTTCAACGTTGAGCTGAGTACCGGCAGCGGCCTTCTTTCCGATATCAACGGGAGCGGCGATACCCACAGCGAAGAGGTGTCTGCGGGCGGGGTTTCTGATCTCTCTGCAACCCTCGAAACGGGCGACAGCGCCCAGGAAACCGAAGACCTGACAATCACAATCACTGAAGTATAACGGGTTGGCTCTGCTGTCCGACTCCCTCACCTACCATGCCCTGCTGTCGGCAGACGCCTGCCTCTGGCGATGGATGTCTAGCGTAGAAAATACAGTTACTTACCATTTACAATCAAATACGAACAAAAAATCTATCAAGTAGTGCAGTTTAAACAGGAACATGGGACAGGTGGGGGTTAGCCGGCCAGAAGAGCGACAGCTATCGCGTGATGACGTATACGACATACTGAGCAACCAACGGCGCCGGTACGCTTTACACGCGATAAAACAGGAGGACGAGTGCGCCGAACTCTCTGACCTTGCCGAGCAAGTCGCTGCGTGGGAAAACGACAAGTGCATTCAGGAGATCACGTCCACGGAGCGACACCGCGTGTACACGTCGATGCAGCAGACACATCTCCCGACGCTTGAACGCGCGGGAGTCATCACGCACGACAACGGGACAGTTACGATGACCGATACAGCTGACAGCCTTGACGTGTACCTTGACGTCGTCCCGGGGGATTCGATTCCGTGGGCGGAGTACTATCTCGGGCTCGCCGCTGTTTCGTTAGCGCTCGTCGTCGCTGTCTGGGTCGGTGTCTTTCCACCGTCGGTTCCGTCGCTCGTGTGGCCGACGGTCATCACGCTGCTGTTTCTCGTCTCTGCGGCGTATCACGTCAAGGAGACTCGCCGGCTGCAACTCGGCGCAGCCGATAAGCCACCGGAGTTGTCGGAATGAACAAGAAGTGGACCCGACGTGGTGCACTCGCGTTCATCGCCAGCGGTGCAGGACTGCTCGCTGCCGAAACAGCCGGTGTCACTACCATCGACGCAAAGCGGTCCAGTAACCTGAAAGCGACCGACGGCAGCGATGCACTGCTTGGTATCGACATCGGGCCGGACAGTGACACGGATGACCAGAAGGTCAGTGGCACGGACGGCCAGCAGGTGACACTGGCAACGCTCACCAACAACTTCGACCAGCAACTTACGAGTGTTCGTGTCAGCCCCGGTCCCGCTCCACCGTTCGAAACTGTCCAGACGCCGAACAGGCTTCTGCCGGGCGAGAGCGGCGATGTCACAACGACGCTCGCCTGTGACTCAGAAGGGAGTACCACTGTCAACCTTGATATCACTGCTACCGGTACCGACCAGCGTGTCGAACTGAGCCGATCGGTTTCAGTTGAGTGTCGCGACCCCAGGGTGTCGTGGTGGCACTTCGAAGATGTTAGCAGAACGGATATCCCGGATTCCTGGGCCGCTGGCAACGATGGTGAGCGAGACCGTAGTCTTGACCCGGACAGTGACCCCCTTTATGAACCGGATCTAGCGACATCCAGTCAGGGCCGCGGTGAAGTGCTCAATTTCGATGGTGACGACGTCGTCACCGTTCCCGACGACGATACACTCGACTTGACTGCTGATTTCTCGCTCTCTGCCTGGGTATTCCCCCGAAGTCAGAATGGCCTCACACGACTGTTCAGCAAGTGGAACTCCCGTGGCGACGATAGCTATCAGTTCGGCTTCGGTGGTGGTTGGAAGGGTTCGGACGACAGAGAACTGCTCATCGAGACCACCGACGATAACAAACTCACGGGTGTTTCGCTGACGAAGAACCGGTGGGCACACGTCGTGTGGACCCACGGATCACAGGACAGGGTGTACGTCAACGGGGCGCAAAAGGGGCCGACGTTTTCGCTCCCCGATGCGCAGGCGTCCGAACAACCGCTTCGAATCGGCACCGGCATCAACCCCGGTGGGAACGCTATCTACGGATTCAACGGTGCCATGGACGAACCCAAGGTGTACGACGCCGCGCTCACCGCCGAGCAGGTGAGCAATCTCTACAATTCAAGCACGGCAAGTGCAGGTGGTGGCGGCGGCGATATCACCGGATGAACCCGCGATCATTCACGCCTAAGCAGGCGGCGTACCTGTCGCTTCAGCGGGACCGACCGGTCCCGGCTCCGCTCGCGCGTTGTTCCGAACCCGAAGGTCGCCCCAACTGCCGCTGTGAGGCTTCCTAACACCAGGAGATTGAACGCTCCGAGGGCCACCAGCGGGTGGACTCCGTGCAGCCCCGCGATGACGCCCGGCGGTGCTAGCAGGAAGTATCGATGCTCTTCGACGGTCACGACCGCCTGTTCGCCCGGTGGTGGGGCGGGCACCGACAGCGTTGCCGTCGCGGACCCGCCGCGCTGGACGACAAGCCGGTTACGGTCCATCGCCGCGTCCGGGTGCGATGATTCTAGGATAATGAGCATCGTTACCAGTCCGCCGTTTTCGGCAGTGAACTCGCTTTCGACGGTCTCCCCGGGCGTGACATCCTCGCTAGTGCTGTCGATGGTGACGCTGTGAGTGCCGCTCGGAGCGACCATCGCCGCGTTGGCTGGGACGAGAATCAACACTGCCAGTGCGAGTATAACCGTCCAGCCATTGATGGCGTCCCCGTCGCGCGAACGAGTCCGTTCTCTGGTCCGCTCCTCGCTGGCCCGGAAGCTGTCGACGAAGACGAGCAGAAACAGTCCGAGCCCGATAGAGATGAACAGTCCACTGAGTCCCTGTCCGCTCGTCAGGTCGCTGTTGCCCGGCCCGCCAATCAATACCAAGCCGCTTTCTGCCGCCGTTCGAGCGGAGCTGATGGCGGTGCCGAGACCGGGGAGCCGGACGACCTGTCCGTTGATCTGGAGTGCTGTCGCGACGACTCGGTCGTCCGTGACAACCGGCTCACCTCCGCTCTGGTCTCTGAACGGGTTGTTGTCCCCTTTCGTGATGTAGCCGCCGTCGGTCTCCGCGACAACCCGGTGTGTGGTCAGTCCGCCGCCCTGTAACTCGACCGCTTCGAACACGATGACGTCCCCCGGCTCGATCTCGCCAGCGACGGGTGCAGGAACGGCGACGAACGCGTCGCCCGTGTTCAGCGTCGGTGACATACTCCCTGAAGTCACGTACCCCAGCAGGATCGGCTGTCCGAGGAGCTGCCCGATAACGAGGGAGAGAACGACGAGGACAGCAAGCAGGGTGAACGCGTCCTCGACGGCCTGCCGCAGCATACCTGCAGTAGCCGGTCACAGGTTTTCAACCCTCCGAACAGCGGAGCAGTCGACGCAGTCGCTCATTATTCGAAGCGTACGAAATCGGCGCGTGGGGTCTCTGCGCGCGACGCACTGTCGTATGGTGACCGCGTGGCAGGCCAGTTCTGGTCGACCATATCACTGACCGTCTCGATCACTCTGTTTCGACAGGGATCGTGTGGATCTGCCGGAGCGGTTCGATGTGTGCTTTCGCCGCCTCGTCCAGTGGAAAGGTCCCGTGGATGTCGGCCGGGACCTGGCCGTGGACGACACGCCCGAACGGCGCGGCGGCGGTGGGATACACCTGCTCGGCCAACCGGGCGACAGGGGCCGCGACATCGAGGCCTTCCAGCGCTTCCTTCACAGCCGCTTCGCCGACGTGGACGGACTCCCCGTCGATCAGTATGAACGCGAACGGCGGGTCGTCGAACTGCGCCCGGAGGAACGCCTGAATCGCATCGGACTCCCAGGGGACCGGCGTGATGTCCGTGGCACAGCGGGTTACCGTCTCGGCAGCGCGCCGGAACAGGTCGGTACTGCCGTCGTAGACGAGAAGCGACTGAGTCACACCCCCTGTACGGGTTTGGGCCGTTTGAACGTTGTGTAGTGTCACAACGGCTTATGCTTCTGCCCCTCTACGTTTCTGTATGGACGCACGGGACGAACCGATGCCCAGACTCGCCCGGCGACTCGAAACAGTACTGGAGAGCGCGCTTGCCGATAGCGTGTCGTGGACGGTCACTACTGACGGCCCAGTCGTCGCTCGACTGCCCGACCGCGAGTTCGCGTTCGAGCGGAACGATAGCCCGGATGGGTACCGGTGGACAGTCGTGTTACGCGCGGACGGTGCGGTCGTGAGCAAGTTCGGGCAGTTCGAGACGGTCGATAGCGTTGTCGAGCGGGTCGAATCGCTCGCCCACTCCGACGCTCGGTACACGGTTTGCTGTGACGGCTAACTGTCCCAGCGCCAGAACTACCCAGCAAGCGAATTCAGTGACCACGTTTCAGTCAGCGACACGTCGCTCGTGGGTAATCTCTATACGAATCCCGTACCAACGAGCAGGCGTATGAGTCTGCTCAAGAACAAGCACCTCCTCAACGGGATCGTCTCACTGGTCGTCAGCGTCGGTATCACTGTCTGGCTGGCCGACGACGAGGACGCGCCGTGGAGCCTGACTGACATGGCCATGGCCGTCGCTATTTCGTCGTTCCTGTCCGGCTTTTTCACCAGCTACTTCGCCGACTGACGCCCGGTGACTCTCTGGACGGGGGAACACCGATGCCGTTCCGGCCCGTCCGACTAGTATGGACGAACCAGAACCCGTCGACGACTGGCCCAACCGCCCGTTCTCGCCGACGGAAGCCAGTGCCCTGCTGGATGACATCGACGGCGCTGTCGCGGTCTGGGTGATGCACCACGACAACGACGTTCGGTCGGCCGTCGTTCTCGATGACGCCCCCGAGGACGCAGTCATCGACATTGTCGTCGAGACTGAGGCTGCCTTCGAAATGTACAGTTACACGAGCGGCGTGTGGATGGACTACGGCACGCAGCGGAAGGACGACTCGGATGCCCCGTCGATGGCAGGAACGCTCGACAGCTACGACGTTCTCGCTGGCGAGTCTGATACAGCCTGACCCGATACATCGACACCGCCGTTGCCGGGTCGAGACGCCCCTACCACCCGTCTATCAAGACACTCGAAAAGTAATCATTAAACGGCGCGGCGACTGACCCTCCTGATATGCAACGACGAGCCGCGGCGGCGTACTTCGCGTTCTTCCTCGTTATCAGTGTTGCTGCGTACGCCTACATCGGCGTCGCGGAGAGTCAGCGGCCGGCGGTGTCGCTCGACGCTGACGCCGAACTGACGAACGAGAGTACGTTCACTGTCGACGGAACGGAATACACAGCCACGAACATCCACATGTCCGGCGGCGGCGGTGGCGGCCACGGCGGCGGCGGTGGCAGCATGGCAGCTGACCTCTCGTGGACGAACGAGTCGTCACGGTATACAGCGACGTTAGAGCACAACGCCACGACGACCTACCAGAACGACACCTATCGCGTCCACACTGACGGTAACGAGAGCACGGTGACGCTCGAAGAAGAGCTCAACGTCAGCGCGCTCCTCGTCGAGGACTCCTCGGTCCAGAACACGCTGGCGACCCAGAACGGGACCGAGTACGTGGTCTATCGGTCGAACAACACGCAGGTCCCGCTGAGTGACTGGCTTCCGGAGCCGGAGACGGTGTCGTTCACCACCGGTGATACCTACCCGCACGCGACCGATAGCGGCACCCAGGAGACCACGATCTCCGAAGTGACCGACGACGGCGCGACCCTCGAATGGTTCGAACCGCGCGAGAACACAATCGAGCTCTCGGAAGGTGGGAACGTCACGCTGAACGAGCAGCAGTTCTTGACGCACTTCCCTGACGATAGCACTGTCCAGATCGTCCCGATTCAGCAGTACGACCAGTACCAAGAGACGCTCGACCAGCAGGACTACTTCCACGAGCGGAAGAACGGCATCTGGGGCGTCTCGATACTCTCGGGCATCGCGGCCGTGCTGATGCTTGGGATGGCGTACATGCCCGTCCGCGGATAACAAGCCGTCTGTTTTCGGCTCTGTTCTCGGCGACTGACTTATGCGTCGGCCGCCCAGCTGATGTACGCTAGTCCGACACCGAGCACGCTCATCAGGACCGCCGCGACCATCTGTACAATCGCCGCTGCCATCGACGCGTGCGTCTGCCACGGTGTGCCGGCCACCGCCGCGAGCGTGGCGACGACGAGCAACACGCCGACAGTGACACCTAGCGGGCGCAACGGCTGTGCGAGTACGCGCTGAACCGTACCGGTAGTTCCGTCCATACTGGTGCCATCCGCCGTCTCGGTGGTAAATGAACCGGTCTCGAACTCTGTCCTGTCGCGCTGCTTCTTGTACACAGAACAGCGGGCCGGGAGGGAGTTGAACCAGAGGAAGACATGCTCGCTCACACTCGTTCGCTGTGCGTGCCTTCCAGGGTTCAACTCCTCCATCGCGTTGCCACTGCTCACTGTTGTTCACAGGGCAACGGGCCGGGAGGGAGTTGAACCCCCGACCATCTGGTTAAAAGCCAGACGCTCTGCCTAACTGAGCTACCGGCCCTCGCTATTCGCTCGGGGGAGCGGCGATTAAGACCTTACGGTCCGTCGTCGAAGTACGACTCGATAGCCTCGCTGATGACTTCTCCGGGGGAGGCCCCATCGAGTGCGGCCTGTCGGCGGAGTCGACAGTAGGCGTCGCGGCCGAGTTGTGTCCGCAACTCGCCCAGCGCGTACCCGTTTCTGGCGAGCGCCGCGTCCACGGACGCGCCGTCGTTGACACTGCTGGCAACGGACCGGATCTGGCGGACGGTGAGGTCGTGGTCGAGGGCGGCCCACGCCAGCAGGAGGCGGGATTCGCCGGAGACTCTGGCGATGTGTTTGGCCGCCGTCGGCGCAATTTCTCCCTTGGCGACGTGAATACGGACGGACCGCGGGAGGTCGTGCACGCGGGACCACTTCCGGATGAACGAGACCGACGCCTCTCCGCCGGCCCGTTCGGCAGCGGCCTTGTAGGACCCCTCACCACGGACCAGGGCTGCACACGCGGCTGCGCCGCGCAGAATGAACACGTTGTCGTCGGCGCCGGCGGTGTTCTCGGAGAACTTCTCGACCGTTCTGGCGGCGAGCTCGAGGCTCTCGGAGTCGTCGGGATCGAACTCGATGGCCTCCTCGGGCCGCTGGCCAGTGAGTGCCGGGTCCCCGCGGATGACCGGTTTACCGACCGGTGATTCACGGTCGGTCGATGGAACGTAATTGTCGGGCCCCTCAGGCATCGATACGTGCTTGGGGAGCACTGCACAAAAGTATCCCGTACAGGGGTGTCATACAGGCTATTGTAAGTCATTCCGGGATTTCGCCGACCCGGGCCGGCGCACTTAATACGCAGTCACAACAGTCTGTATCAGTCGTCAGAGGCGCTCTCGCGCTCTTCGCTCATGTGCTCCCAGATCTCTGTGCAACCGCAGCCGTCCTCGACGTTGTCGAGGTGGTCTGTGGTCGGCTCTTCGCGTTCGGCGTCGTCGTCGTGGGTCTGTTGTGCGTTCGTCATCGTTTCTGGCACAGCAGCGACCTGCGTGGCCGCCGCGTGGTGTCGTACTCCTTCGTAACGCCCCCACTATCTTAAACACGGACTCTCCTGTAAGCTTGGCCCGCACTGCGACTTACAGGCAACATATGTTTGTATCTCGTACAGGTCCCACCAAATAGTGGGTCATTATGTTCTGATACACTCACCGCATGACTGCGGTGGATTCGTCCCGATCCGGTGATACTTGCGACCGCCGATGCTCTCAGGTATCTCTGGAATCTAATGAGATGTAATGACGACCGACGTTCACCAGCTCGACGACGGGGCCTGGATTTCCGTCAACGACTCGCGGGAAGTGAACGTCTCGGACCTGTGGTTGTTAGCTCGAAGCGACTTCTGTGGGTGTGAGACGACGGATTTCCTCGCCGAGGGGTTCGTAAAAGTGGGCGTGGATTACCCGGATATTCAGGCGCGAATTGCCGGTCAGTGTATCGCCTGCGGTGAAAGCGGTGTTACCGACTGGCTGACGGTCGGCCGCGTCGTAGACCCCGAATCCGGTGAGTTCTACGGCGTCGTCCACGAGAGCGTCCATTTTCCGGAGAAGCGAACCCGGCTTGCCCATCCCGAAGAATAGGCAACAATCTCTTGTTTCGGGGAGTGGTGGCGACGGTTGACGGCAAAGTGTGTTGTATAAGTCTGTGAGACTTGTGGAAGAACACATTAGCTATGCCCAGTAAAGTCGAGAAATGGAAGGACGAGGTCTACGGTAACGAAATCCGGGAGCATCTGATGGAGTTCGCAGAGAAGGGCTGGGACGCCATTCCGGAAGACGAGCACGACGCCTGGTTCGAGCGCTTCAAGTGGTGGGGCCTGTACCACCAGCGCTCCGGCCAGGAGTCCTACTTCATGATGCGTATCGGGACGCCAAACGGCGTCATCAAGCCCGGCCAGCTCGAAGTCATCGGCGAAGTCGCGAAGGAGTACGCGACCGGCCCCGTCGATAACCCCGAGTTCGGCGAGGCTTACTGTGACTGGACGACCCGCCAGAGCATCCAGCTCCACTGGATCAAGCTGGAGGACATCCCGGAAATATTCGAGAAGCTCGAAGCCGTCGGCCTGGGAACGCAACAGGCCTGTGGTGACTCCTGGCGGAACATCGTCGGCTGCCCCGTCGCCGGCAAGGACAAACACGAGCACGTCGACGCCTGGCCCGTCGCCGAGGACCTCCACGAGACGTTCAAGGGCAACGACGACTACTCGAACCTCCCGCGCAAGTGGAAGGTCGCCATCGCTGGCTGTGACGAAGGCTGTGGCCAGGGCGACATCAACGACCTCGCCTTCGAGCCGGCCGAGAAGGACGGCGAACTCGGCTTTAACGTCCGCATCGGCGGCGGCCTCTCCCGCAAGGAACCGCGCCTCGCCCGCGATATCGACGTGTGGGTCCCGCCGGAGCAGGCCGCCGACGTGGCCCACGGCATGTCCGCGCTCTTCCGCGACCACGGCGACCGCGAGGACCGCTTCAACGCCCGCATCAAGTTCCTCATGGACGAGTGGGGCCCCGAAAAGATGCGCTCGGTCCTCCAGGACGACTACGTCGACTTCGAACTGGAGACCGCCGGCGAGGACATGCGCGACCAGTACAGCTACAACACCGGCTCCCAGGACGGGCACAACGACCACGTTGGGATCCACGAGCAGAAGGACGGCAACTACTACGTCGGCCTGAACGTCCTGGTCGGCCGGATGGGTGCCGACGACGTGCTCGAACTCGCGGAACTCGCCGACGAGTACGGCTCCGGCGAGGTCCGACTGACCCAGCGCCAGAACATCATCGTCACCGACGTCCCCGAGGAGAACCTCGACGAGTTCACCAGCGAACCCCTGCTGGAGAACTACTCCCCGGACCCGTCGCCGTTCATGCGCGGGTCCATCGCCTGCACGGGCACGGAGTACTGCTCGCTCTCTATCGTCGAGACGAAGAACCGCCAGGTCCGCTACGCCCGCTGGCTCAAGGACAACGTCGAACTGCCCGAGGACCACAAGGACTTCCACATCCACCTCTCGGGCTGTACGGCCTCCTGCGCCCAGCCCCAGATCGCCGACGTTTCCCTGCGTGGCATGAAGACCCGCAAGGACGGCGAACCGGTCGAAGCGCTCGATATCGGCCTCGGCGGCGGCCTCGGCGACGACCCGCGCTTCGCCGACTGGGTGGAGATGCGCGTCCCGGCCGACGAAGTCCCCGGCGCGATCAAGAACCTCGTCAACAACTTCAAAGAGGCACGCGAGGGCGGCGAGACCTTCCGTGACTTCGTCGAGGACCGCGACGAGGAGACGCTGGCCGAGATGGTCGACCCCGAAGAGACGGACTACCACGACCCGTACATGCACAACACGAAGATGACGTGGTACCCCTACGCAGAGGACGACGACATGCAGGCCTCGCCCGCGCCCACGAACGGGCAAGGCGAGCCGCTGCCCTCTGACGACTAAGGCGTACTACTGGGCATTCGCACCTCGGCTTTCGCTGAATCGTGCGGTCGTCCGGGTTTTGATTAGCTGTCGCATTTGTCTGTGGCCGGGAGCGCGCTCCGTCGCGCGACCCGCCGTCAGAGCGCTGCTCTGACGAGCCTTCGTTCGCTTCGCTCACGAAGACGGGGAAAGACAGGTCTACCTCTGAAGGGGTACACAAGTTTTGCAGTCGCTGTTGTGGGCATACCGCGAGCGAAGCGAGCGGTTTCACGCGAATCGCGGCGCGATTCGCGCTTTTTTCATCGACGTTTTTTGGCCGGGGTTGAGCGCTCGCCATCGGCGAGCGCGATGCCCCGGTGAAAAAAGGTCGTTGGTAAGCCTTATTCGCCGCACTGGCATAGCAGTAAGTGGCAGCGGGAGGCCGGCTCCCGTGGCGCAAGCCATGAGGAAAGTCCCCCCACCTGTCGGACAGGTGACCGGGCGCAAGCCCGGGGCGGGAGACCGTCGGCTCTGGAACAGCAACGACACGTCGTCGCCGGACCGATGAGGTGTGCGAATCCCGAGCGAGGCTGGTCGTGCCCCACCAGACGGTGCGGCACGCGGCCAAAGCGAGGGAGAGGTAACCCACCGAGGGCAGTCGCGACCCGGTGACTCCGGGGCGCGCAGTTGTGGACCACATCCGTGCTCCACCCGTGGGCCGCAGACGCCCCACGCATTCCGTGGGCCGCAGACGCCCCACGCATTCCGTGGGCCGCAGACGCCCCACGCCTCCGGCGACGGACCGATGGAACGGCGAAACCTCACCGGTGCAAGGCCGCGTCGACAGGTAGTCCGACGCCGCGCGCAAGCGCTGGACGTGGCCGCTCAGCCGAATGCTGGCCCGAACAGAAGGGGGCTTACTCCCCGCAGCCACTGATTCTGATAGCGGCGGGTCCGATGGTTACAAGCCCGCGCCGGCCGCAGGCCCGTGTATGACCGCAGCCGACCTTATCGACGACGTTCGTGACGACCAGCAGACGGAACTCTCCCGACTGGGCTCCTCGAAGACGCTGTACGCCGACACCCGCGGCGAGATGGAACCGGACGTAGTGCTGGCGGCGGCGGCCGCCCGCGAGCAGGCGGCCCACGACACGTTCGACGCCTGGAGCGACGACGACCACGACGACGCGGCGGCGCTGTTTGCCGATGCGGCGGGCGAGACGGCCGAGCGCCGCGACAGCCTCGGCGCCGACCCGGTCGACCGGACGCCGGCGATGCACGACGTGCTCGCTGACCTCGACGGGACCGTCGAACGCCTCGGCGGCTTCGTCGGCTGGTCGCTCGTCGACAAGAAGGTCAAAGAGCAGTACACCGGCTTCTTCACCGGCCAGGCGGACCCACAGACGGCGAGTACGTTCCGCAGCGCTGGCAGCGACGTGGTGGACCTCCGCAACGAGGCCGCCGAACTGCTCGATGCGGTGTGTGAGAGCGACGACGACTGGGACGCCGCGGCGGCGGCTGCTATCGACGTCATCTCGACGGCCTACGACGAGTACTTCGAGACACTGGAAGACCTCGGCGTGAACCCGAAACCGGTCTGCTAACCCTTCACGAACCACGCGGCTCAAGTCCGTCCAGCCCGATGTGTGGGTAATGAGCGACACCGGCGGCCCACTCTCTATCGACCGACCAGATGTCGACCGCGAGTTCCGCGTCGACGCCCCGTTCGAGCCCGCAGGCGACCAGCCCGAGGCCATCGAAGGGCTCGCGTCGGGCTATCGCCAGGGGATGGACCGACAGACCTTGCTCGGTGTGACCGGCTCCGGGAAGACAAACACCGTCTCGTGGGTCGTCGAGGAGATTCAGCAACCCACGCTCGTCATCGCCCACAACAAGACCCTCGCGGCCCAACTCTACGAGGAGTTCCGCGAGCTGTTCCCGGACAACGCCGTCGAGTACTTCGTCTCCTACTACGACTACTACCAGCCCGAGGCCTACGTCGAGCAGACGGACACCTTCATCGACAAGGACGCCTCCATCAACGACGAGATCGACCGGTTGCGCCACTCCGCGACGCGCTCGCTGCTCACCCGCGACGACGTGATCGTCGTCGCGTCCGTGTCGGCCATCTACGGGCTCGGTGACCCGCGCAACTACATCGACATGTCCCTCTCACTGGAGGTGGGCCAGGAGATCGAGCGCGACGACCTGCTCGGGCAACTGGTCGACCTGAACTACGAGCGCAACGACGTGGACTTCACGCAGGGGACCTTTCGCGTGCGCGGGGACACGCTGGAAATCTACCCGATGTACGCCCGCTACGCTCTGCGCGTGGAGTTCTGGGGCGACGAGATCGACCGGATGCTGAAGGTCGACCCGCTTGAAGGCGAGGTCAAAAGCGAGGAGCCAGCCGCCCTGCTCCACCCGGCGGAGCACTACTCGATTCCGGAACAGCGGCTCCAGCGGGCCATCGACGAGATCGAAGAACTGCTGGATCAGCGTATCAGCTACTTCGAGCGCCAGGGTAACCACGTCGCCGCCCAGCGCATCGAGGAGCGGACCACGTTCGACATCGAGATGATGCAGGAGACGGGCTACTGCTCGGGCATCGAGAACTACTCGGTCCACCTCTCGGACCGGGAGACGGGCGAGGCCCCCTACACCTTGCTGGATTACTTCCCCGATGACTTCCTCACGGTCGTCGACGAGTCCCACCAGACGCTCCCCCAGATCCGCGGCCAGTTCGAGGGCGACAAGAGCCGCAAGGAGAGCCTCGTCGAGAACGGCTTCCGCCTGCCGACGGCCTTCGACAACCGCCCGCTCACCTTCGAGGAGTTCGAGGAGAAGACCGACCAGACGCTGTACGTGAGCGCGACGCCGGGCGACTACGAGCGCGAACACAGCGACCAGGTCGTCGAGCAGATCGTCCGTCCGACCCACCTCGTCGACCCGGCCGTCGAGATCGCCTCGGCGACGGGACAGGTCGAGGACCTGCTGGAGCGCATCGACGAGCGCGTCGAGCTCGACGAGCGGGTGCTGGTGACCACACTCACGAAACGCATGGCCGAGGACCTCACGGAGTACCTCGAAGAGTCCGGCGTGAGCGTGGCCTACATGCACGACGAGACGGACACGCTGGAGCGGCACGAACTCATCCGCTCGCTCAGGCTGGGCGAGATCGACGTGCTGGTTGGCATCAATCTCCTCCGGGAGGGGCTGGATATCCCGGAAGTGTCGCTCGTCGCGATTCTCGACGCCGACCAGGAGGGGTTCCTCCGCTCGGAGACGACGCTCGTCCAGACGATGGGGCGCGCAGCCAGAAACGTCAACGGCGAGGTGGTGCTGTACGCCGACGAGCGGAGCAACGCCATGCAGTCGGCCATCCAGGAGACCCAGCGCCGCCGGCGCATCCAGCAGCAGTACAACGAGGAACACGGCTTCGAGCCGACGACCATCGAGAAGGCAGTCGGCGAGACGAACCTGCCGGGGAGCAAGACCGACACCGGCGGCATCTCGGGCGATGGCGCGAGCGACGCTGACGAGGCCGCCCGCCAGATCGAGCAGTTAGAGGAGCGCATGCAGGAAGCCGCGGACAACCTGGAGTTCGAACTGGCTGCGGACATCAGGGACCGCATCCGGGAACTGCGCGAGGAGTTCGACTTAGACGGCGGCGACGACGGCGACGGCGTGCCGGCGCCCGGACCGGAGTTCTGAGCCGGCCGCTACTTCGCGGACGCTGTCGCCCGATACTCTGGGTAACCCCTTTGTACACTGGAACAAAATGGGACGTATCCTGAACGTAGCCGCGTCGGGACCAAACCATGTCTGCGTCCATTCGTTCGCTGGGTCGTCACGTCTCGCCGTCCGGGCTCGTCGTCGCCGGACTGGGATTCTTTCTCACCAGGTTCACCGTGACGCTGGCAGTCGCGGACGACCCGGCGACGTTCGTCTTCGGCGGGGTTCTGCCGCTCGTACTCGGGCTGGGACTGTCCGCCTTCGGCGTGGCACTGACCGTCGGTGAGTTCGAGGGGCCGTTCGTCCGAACTGTCGCGCTGTGGTGTCTCGCGGGCACCGGCGCGATGTTCGTCCTCGTCCTGTTGACGCTGGTCAGCAATGGGAGCATGGGGCCGCTGTCGTCGGGAAGCCGGACGTACCTGTCGAACTTCCTCATCGGCGGCGCTGTCGGCGGGACGCTCACCGGCGTCTACGCCGGGCGGTCGAACCAACAGCGACACGAACTTGAACAGCAGGCCGCACGGCTCGACTTAGTCAACCGCATCCTCCGCGACAGGGTATTGAACGCGCTGACGGTCATCCGCGGGCGCGTCGAGGTCGCACAGGACCGGGAGGACGTCGGGACAGCCGACGCCCTGTCGGTCGTCGACGACCGGTCGGCCGGCGTCCAGCAGGTTGTCGAGAACATGAAACACATCACTCGGGGCGGGACGGACCTGTCACTGAACGCCGTACCCGTCGTGCCTTGCGTCGAGTCAGGTGTCAACACGGTCCGAGAGAAGTATCCCGCTGCCGAGTACGACCTACAGACTGACGTGCCCGCGGACCTGCGGGTGCGGGCCAACACGATGCTCGACAATCTCATGGCGCATCTGGTCGAGAACGCGGTCGTCTACAGCGACAGCGATCAGCCACGGGTCGCGGTGTCGGTCACGGAATCCGGGGATACCGTCGCTATCAGTGTCAGCGACAACGGACCGGGATTGCCCGAGCGGCAACTCGACCTACTGGCGCGCGGCGAAATCGGCTCCTACGAGGACCGGTCGACTGGCTTCGGGCTGGACCTCGTTCGCCTGCTCGTCCGGAGCTACGGCGGACAGACGGCGGCTACCGTGACCGATGCGGGGACGACAATAACGCTGACGCTCCCGCGGGTTTCGGCGGACGGGGGCGTCGTGCTTCCGGACGACGAGGTGTACGGGCTCTCGCCGCGGCGCATCGGCGTCGCCGCCGGCGCCTCGGTCGTTGCCGCCGTGGTGATGGGCGTTCCGTACCAGCTCTTTTCGGGGAGCGTGCCGGTCATCGGGGCGCTGTACGGTGTCCAGAACGCCCTGGTCGGCTGGATAACCCACAGCTTCCACAGCGTCGTCTTCGGGCTCGTGTACGCCGCGCTGGTCCAGACCGCGCCGGACCACGTCTCAGACCGGATACGGTACTACGGCGTCGCCGTCGGCTGGTCGCTCGCGCTCTGGCTCGTCGCGGCCGGCTTCATCATGCCGGTCTGGCTCTCGCTCGTCGGTATCGAAGCGAGCCTGCCGAACCTCACCGCCCTCACGCTGGTCGGCCATCTCCTCTGGGGTGGATCGCTCGCCGTCCTCTACCGTGCCGGATGCCGTCGCCTGGATATCTGAATCTCAGAGGGGTGGCACGGCCGCCACCCGTGCCTGGAATCAGCCCGACTTGGACTAATACAACCAAAATTGTTTTACGCGCTACTGTAGTTGTATAGCGTGATGACACGCGTCTCGCTCCCACACGACGCGAAGGCCGGTCCCACCAAGCCGGAGGTCCGGGCCGTCCTCGCCAGCAAACTCGCTCTCACCGGGTCCGACCACTTCGCGGAGGTCGGTTCCTGTACCGGTGCCGTCACTATCACGGCGGCGCGCCGGGCCGGGCGGGTCACTGCGCTCGAACGCAAGGGGAACCGACTCGACGTGACTCGCAAGAACCTCGCCGCCAACGACGTCGACGCCGATGTCGAACTCCGCGAGGCCGAGGCCCCGGAGAGGTTGCCGGACGACGCCGACGCGCTCTTTCTGGGCGGGTCGCGCAACTACGAGGCCGTCCTCGACCACGCCGTCGAGACCGGTGTCGACCGTATCGTGATGAACGTCTCGCGGCTGGAGGTCGCCGGCGCAGCCACGGAGGCCTTCCGAGAGCGCGACATCCTAGAGGAGGTCGTCCAGTTCCAGGTGAGCCACGGCTACGAACTCGCCGGTGCGACGAGTTTCAACTCGGAGAACCCGGTGTACATGCTCGTCGGCAGCGCCAGTGAGGACGTGGCGGCCGACGGCGGGTCGCCGGCTGATTCTGGGGCCGCAAACGGAGGCCAGCGATGACCCTCTACGGCATCGGCCTCGGTCCCGGCCAGCCCGACCTTGTGACCGTCCGCGGGAAGCGCGCCCTCGAATCCGCCGACGTGGTGTACTCGCCGGGGCGGCTCTCGCGCTCGGTCGCGACCGAGCACGTCCCCGAGGAGCGCATCGGTGACCTCGACTTCCCGATGACGCGCGACGAGGACAAACTCCGGTCGGCGTGGAAGGAAGCCGCCGCCGAAATCGCGCCGACGGCCCGCGAGGGCGACGCCGCCTTCGTCACGCTGGGCGACCCGAACGTCTACTCGACGTTCGGTCACCTCCGGCGGACCCTCGCCGCGTTCCACCCCGAGGTCGACCTCGAAGTGGTCCCCGGCGTCAGCGCCATGTCGGCGTTCGCGACGGCGCTTGGCGTGGAAATCACCGCGGGGTCGAGCTTAGCGCTGCGGGAGGCCGACCGCGGCGCGTCGCCGACGGGGCCGGACCGGATGATTCTGTTCAAGGTGACCGACGCGCCGGCTACCCACGAGGGGCTGGTCGAGGCCGGCTACGACGTGGTGTACGGCCGCCGGCTGTTCATGGAGCAGGGCGAGACCGTCGTAACCGACGACCCGAGCGAGATCGACGAGCGAGACTACTACACGCTGGCCTACGCCGAGAAGCCCGAGACCCGCGTCGAGCAGGCGACCGACGCCTTCCTCGAAGCGGCCGACGAGAGCGGCGTCGTGACCGACGGCGGCGAGAACGGCTCCGGGGCGGTAGTGCGACAGGAGCGCTCCGAAGCCGCCCTCTGTGGCGACGAGGTGAAACATGACTGAGAAGACTGATGAGACTGGCGAGACGGACCCGCAGACGGCCATCGACTCCGTCGCCGGCAACCGCGACGACCGCGTCTACGAGCACAACGCCGGCGACGAGCAGGAGGGCATCCCCTTCGTCGGGGCCGGACCGGGCAACCCCCGGCTGCTGACCGTCGCCGGCCGCGAGCTACTGGCCGACGCCGACCTCGTGGTCCACGCCGGGTCGCTCGTCAACAGCGAACTTCTAGAGGAGTACTGCGCCGACGCCGAGACAGTCTCCTCCATCGGCAAGGACTTAGAAGAGCTGATTCCGCTGATGCGGGACGCCTACGAGGACGGCGACACGGTCGTCCGCCTCCATAGCGGTGACCCCGCGATTTATGGAGCCGCGCTGGAGCAGATGGACGCGCTCGAACACGAGGGCGTCCCGACCTACATCGTCCCCGGCGTCACCTCCGCCTTTGCTGCCAGTGCTACGATGCGGACCCAACTGACGCTGAACGAGGTCGCCAACCACGTCGCCTTCACCCGCCCGCAGGGCAAGACCCTGGACGAAGACGAGGACCACATCTCCGAGTTCGTCGGCATGGGCGACGTGACGACCTGCATCTACCTCGGGACCCACGCTGTTTCCGAGACGATGGACCGCCTACTTGAGGACGGCCACGACCCCGAGACGCCTGTTGCGGCGATTTATCACGCCTCCTGGCCCGACGAGGACGTCATCGAAGGGACGATTGCGACCATCGGAGAGAAACTGGAGGACGCCGGATATCGCGCCTCCGCGATGGTCGTGATTGGGGACGCTGTTGGTGGTGAGGACTACGAGCGCTCGTTCCTCTACGGCGACTGGGCGAACCGGGGCAGTGATTCGGGTGACAGTTCGCAGGAGGCTGACGACTAGGATGGTTCGTCCGTATCGAGTACAGCCAGAAAGCCCCCGGTCGCTCCAGTCGAGGACCTCGCCGCGCGCGCTCGCTGCCCTCGCGTGCTCGCGTCGGTCGTCTTCCCGGAGCGACCGGCCCCTTTCAGTCCACCCTACAGCACCGCACTCCACTGCGAGCCACACACCTCCCCACCCGATTGCGCTGCTCGCTCGCTGGACTCGCTGTGCTGCTCATCCCTCGCACAGTTTTGGCGCGCCATCCGAGCGCGCCAGCGCGCGCCGACAGCAGTCGAGAATCGAATCGCAGACAGGACCCAGGCGGCTTCCTGGCCGACAGTCGCCTGGGGAAGTTTCACTGGCCGGAGCGAACCCATGAGCACTGACACAGACAACGATTCCAGTTCGAACAGTTGCAAAGCGCCCGACTCGGACGGCGAAGTAGCCGAAGACATCGCCATCGTCGCCTTCGAGCGGAAGATGGACACCGCCGAGGACATCGTCGACGGCATCGGCGACCGCTATGAGTCCATCGACATCCTCGAATACCACGGCGACGTGTTCGAGGAGTACTGGGGCGAGTACGACTGCTTCATCGGCCTGATGGCCAGCGGCATCGCCATGCGCAAGACGGCTCACCTGCTCGATGACAAGTGGGACGACCCGGCCATCTGTGTCGTCGACGAGGAACTCACCTGGGCCATCCCCATCACCGGCGGCCACCACGGCGCGAACCAGGTCGCCGACGACCTCGCGTCGATGGGCGCAGTGCCGGCGATGACCACCGCCTCGGAGGCCGCCGACAAGCAAGGCGTCGAGAAGCAGGCCAAGGCGCTCGACGCCCACGTCGTCAACGGCGACTCGACGGTTGCGACGAATCTCGCCGTCTTGGACGACGAACTCGGCCCCGTCGAGCGCCTCGACGGGCCGAAGGCCGTGCTGGTCGACGACGATGTGACCGTGCTCAAGCGCAACAAGGACGACGGCGTCGTGCTGGGGTGCGGCAGCGTCGCTGGCGCGGATGTCGAGCAGTTCCACGCCGCCTGGGAACAGGCACTGGACGAGGCCGACTTGGACCGCGACGACGTGGAGTTCATTGCGACGGGGACTCGGAAAGCCGACGAAGACGGGATGCTCGCCGCCGCCGAGGAGTGGGGCCTGGGCGTCATCGCCTTCGAGAAGGAGACGCTGGAGGAGTTCGAGGGACCGACCCCCTCGCGGTCGAAGGAACTCATCGGCTGGCCCGGCATCGCCGAGGCGTCGGCCATCGCTGCCGGCAGCGACCACGACCTGTTTGCCGAGAAGACCCGCTACGACGAGGCCGTTACCGTCGCTATCGGGCGCTAACCTCGACGTTTTCCGAGAGTCATGTTCTCAGCTTCGGTTTCCTGTCACCGAGCGACCGCTGAACTATCTGTGGCGATGATTGTACGGCCGTTTCGCGTTCATGTCACTGTACAACTCTAAACTTATTTATTATGTGAGCCTGTGGTGACAAATGACGCATGACAACACTACTCGAAGGGAAGACGGCGGTCGTTACGGGCGGCGCGAGCGGATTCGGCCGGGCCATCTGCCGACGGTACGCGGAGCACGGTGCTAACATCATTGTCGCGGACCTGCAGGAAGAACCACGCGAGGGCGGCGAACCGACGCACGAACTGGTCAACGCCGAGACAGACCAAACAGCACACTTCGTCGAGTGCGACGTGACCGACCCCGACGACCTGGAGGTGGCCGTCGCCGCGGCCGAGGAACTGGGTGGTATCGACATCATGGTCAACAACGCCGGCATCTCCGAGATAGCGGACTTCTACGAGACTACAGAGGAGGACTACAACCGGCTGATGGACGTGAACACGAAGGGGGTGTTCTTCGGCGCGCAGGTCGCCACCGAACGGATGCGCGAGAACGGCGGCGGCACCGTCATCAACATGTCCAGTTCCGGCGGCATCCGCGGGACTGGGCTGCTGGTCAACTACTGCACCTCCAAGGGCGCGGTCCGACTGTTCACGTACGCGCTTGCGGACCGCCTGAGCAACTACGACATCCGGGTCAATGCCATCCACCCGGGCTACAGCAAGACCCAGATGTTCGAGGACGAGCGCATCGACGACACGACGAAGATGATGCTGAAGGAACTCATCCCCTCCGGCCGCTTCGGCGAACCGGAGGAGATCGCCGACGCGGCGACGTTCCTCGCCAGCGACATGGCCTCCTACGTCAACGGCGAGAGCCTCGTCGTCGACGGCGGGCTGTCGAACACCTGACCGAGAGGGTATCGAACTGTCTGCGGTGCGATTCGCGGACGCGAGTACGATTGAACAGCGACCGCTCTCGACTTCTTCCCGAATCCGAATACAACTGGAATATGGTCTCTCAACACCTTCGCTTGGACTAGTACAAGCACAATTGTTTTATGCGAAAGCGGCGTTGTACTCATCATGCGCCATAGTATCGAGAATCGACCGGCGAGTCGCGGAGCGCCAGGATGAGCAGCGACGGACGCCAGTCGACAACGGCCGCGACCGAGGCAACGCGTCCAGCCGACTACGGGACGCTGTACGTGGTCGGTATCGGGCCGGGGCTGCCCCACGACATGACCCAGCGGGCGAAAGACGTCATCCAGACCGCTGACTGCATCATTGCCTCGAACCTCTACCAGGAGTTCCTGCGGAAGGACGGGACGCTCCCGCCCCAGTCCGCCGAGGTCGATGGGAAATCCGATGACGGCGAGATCGCCGACGAGGAAGGGGCGGTGCTGGAGCGACCCGACGGCAGCCGGCAGACCCTCATCCGGTCGTCGATGGGTAAGCAGGTCGAACTCGCCCGCGAGGCCTTCGAACGGGTCCGGGCCGGTGAGGACATCGCCCACGTCTCCGGCGGCGACCCGAACGTCTACGGGAAGTCCGACCTGCTGTTCACGATGGCCGACGCCGACGATGCCGACGACGTGCCAATCGAGATTGTCCCCGGCGTGACCGCGGCGCTGTCGGGCGCGGCGAACCTCGGCGCGCCGCTGTCGAACGATTTCTGCACCATCTCGCTGTCCGACAAGTGGCGCGGCTGGGCGGAAATCGAGGAGAAGCTCCGGGCGGCCGCGATCAGCGGCTTCGTCGTGGTCCTCTACAACTGTTGGCGCGACTACGAGCGAGCCGTCGATGTGCTGCGGGAGGAACGAGCCGACGACGTGCCCGCCGCCATCGTCAACGACTCCGGCCGCGGCGAAGCCGGCCGGAACCTTGACGACGAGACGGAGACGATTACGACGCTCGGCGAACTGTCCGAACACGACGACAAGGTCGGCGGGATGGGTTCGTCCATCGTCGTCGGCACCCACGAGACCGAAGTGTGGCGCAACGACTACCAGGAGTTCCTCGTCACCCCGCGCGGCGGGCGTGACGTCGACGATTTCTGACAATGAGCACTGACAACACCACCGACGCGAGTACCGAGACAGAATCGAAATGTGGCGCGAGCGCGAGTTCGTCCACAGAAACGACGCCGGACACGGGCGACGACACCGCCTCGAAGTGCGGGGCCTCGTCGTCATCCGACTCCTCGTCTTCCTCCAACAGTAGCTCCTGCGGGGCGTCCTCATCGTCTGATTCTTCGGATGACGAGGAGGAGGTCGGCGCGACCGTTGACGACTTCGACGCCGAGCCGGGTCAGCTCATCGCCGTCGGCCTCGGCCCTGGCCAGCCCGAGGGGATGACGGCCCGCGCGCGCTCCGCGCTGCTGGACGCCGAGCACATCGTCGGCTACACTACCTACGTCGAACTGCTGCCCGACGAGATCACCGACGGAGCCGACGACATCTACAACACGCCGATGTGCGGCGAGGTGTCCCGAACCGAGGAGGCCATCGACCGCGCGCTGGCGGGCAACGACGTGGCCATCATCGGCAGCGGCGACCCGAACGTGTACGCGCTGGCGGGCCTCGCGCTGGAGATTATCGAATCCAAGGGCGCGACGGCAACGATGCTCGATTTCGACGTGGTTCCGGGCGTCCCGGCGGCCCAGTCCTGTGCGGCCCGCGTCGGCGCGCCGCTGGTCAACGACACAGTCTCCATCTCGCTGTCGGACCACCTGACCGACATGCCGACCATCGAGTCGCGGCTCCACGCGGCCGCCAAGGAGGGATTCACGATCACCATCTACAACCCGTGGAGCCGGAAACGGCGGGACAACTACGAGAAGTGCTGTGAAATCCTGCTGGAACACCGCGACCCCGAGACGCCCGTCGGCGTCGTCCATGCCGCCGGCCGCGAGGACGAACAGGTCGAGATCGTCGAACTCGGCGAGTTGCCCGAACTCGGCGAGACGGACCTCGTCGACATGACCACTACCCTGCTCGTGGGCAACGAGGACACCTACGTCTGGGACGACCGGATGGTGACCCCGCGGGGCTACGAGACCAAGTACGACTACTAATGTACCGAATCACCATCGACCGCGACGCCTGCGACGGCGTGTTCGCCTGTCTCGTCCGCGACGGGCGCTTCGCCGAGGACGGCGAGGGACTGGCGACGCTCGACACCGCGGGGCCGACCGAACTGGAGGTCGACGACGCCCACGCCGTCGCGGCGACGTTCGACGACGACCAGCGAGACGACGCCGAGCAGGCCGCCGCGGCCTGTCCGCTGGACGCGATTCACGTCGAAACCGTCGAGGAGGACGCCACCGCAGACGCTTCGCCAGCGGGTGACACCGAGGAGGTCCAGCCATGAGCGTCGAGACCGGCGCGCCGAACGATATGCTCGTGGCCCACCCCGAAACGGCGTACTTCTGGGGCCGGGTCGCCGGCGACGGCGAGTGCGAGGACGGCTGTGTCACCGTCCGGACGAACGACGAGACGGCCGCTCGGCGGCTCGCGTCCATCGCCGGAGCCGAGCGGGCCGACCGCCGTATCGTCGAGCGCGCGTACGCCCACGACACCTCGATTACGCGCACAGAAGAGGAGTTCACGGTGCAGGTCGTCGGCGGCCTCGCCGACCGCGCCAGCGCCGCGCTCGGCCTGCCCTTCGACGGGGACTCGGGCGGCTACCGCTTCGACGCGCTGGCCGACTACGACCGCCAGCTCCTCCGGGGACTGCTCGAAAGCTGTGGCACGGTGTGTTTCAAGTCTGACGACGACGCGGTCGGCATCTCGTTCGTCCATGAAGACGAACGGCTCCTCCGGACGATACAGACGCTGCTCGACCGCTGCCCGGTCGACGCACCGTACGACGACCTCTCGGAAACGTCGTCGGGCTACTGGTTCGGTGTCGACGACGACGCGGCACCTGTCCTCGGCGATTGGCTCTACGAGGGCAGCGAGGAGACGGGGCTGTTCGCGCCGAGCCGCCGGCGCAAGCTCCGGAAAAGTATCGAACGAGTCCGAGAACGATGAGCGAAGCCATCGCCGCGCCAGAGACGCTGGACGACGAGGCGGTCCTGTTGGTCGGCCACGGTTCCCGGCGCGAGAAGTCGAACGAACAGGTCCGCGACCTCGCGGTCGAACTGGAAGGCCGGCTCGGCATCCCGGTCGACGCTGGCTTCCTCGAACTCGCGGAGCCGGCCATCGACGAGGCCATCGCGGGGCTAGCCGGAGCAGTCTCGCAGGTGTCGGTGGTCCACCTCTCGCTGTTCGCCGCCAGCCACGTCAAAAACGACGTGCCCTTGGCCGTCGAGCAGGCTCGCGAGGCCCACCCGGAGTTGACCATCAACAACGGTGCGCATCTGGGCGTCCACCCGGCGCTGCTGGACCTGCTTGACGACCGCGCGGCGGCCGTCGAGGCCGAACTCGGCGTCGACCGGGAGGAGGACGAGGTGGCCGCCGTCGTCTGCGCCCGTGGCTCCAGCGACCCGGACGCCAACGCGGACGTACACAAGCTCGCTCGGCTGCTGTACGAGGGCCGCGAGTTCTCGCGGGTCGAAGCGTCGTTCATCGGCGTCACCGAGCCGTTGCTCGACGACACCCTGCACGACATCGCAAAGAGCCGGCCCGACGCTGTCGTCGTTATCCCGTATATGCTCGGCGACGGCGTGCTGACCGGGCGCATCAAGGACGGCGCGCGGGAGTTCGACGAGGAGTACCCCTACGTTGACGCCGCGCCGGGCGAACCGCTCGGGACCGATACGCGCCTGCTCGATGTGCTGGGCGACCGCTGGCAGGAGGCGAGAACGGGAAGCGTCGAGATGTCCTGTGACACCTGCAAGTACAAGGTCGAGCTCGACGGCTACGAGGAAGACCAGGGCGGCGCTCGGGCGATGCTCCGTGCGCTGACCCATCAGGCCGAACACGCCGACCGCGAGGACGTAGACGACGATCCCCACGTCCACGACGCCCCCGAAAAACACGTCGCGGTCTGTACGAACCAGACCTGCGCGCAGGACGGTGCGCCGGCGGTCCTCGAACGACTCCGCCAGGCCGCCCGCGACAGCGACCAATGTGACGCCCGCATCACACGGTCGTCGTGTCTCGGCCGCTGTGGCGAGGGGCCGATGGTCGCCGTCTACCCGGACGGCGTCTGGTACGGCGGCGTCGAGGACGAGGACGCCGCCGATATCGTCTCCTCCCATCTGGACCGCGACCGCATCGTGAGCGAACTCGTCGACCAGACGCTTTGAGAGTACACCCTTACAACACTACGATACCCATGAGCTGCTACGAAATCGAGGCCCTCCGACTGGGCCTCATGAACGTTCTCGGTACCGAAGACGACCACGCCCGCCAGCACGCCGAACAGGAGCTGGAGGGCCACATGACCGGCCCCATCGAGGCCCTCGCTGGCGCGGAGACGCTGGCCGCGATAGAGCGGCATCTCGATGCCGCGCTTGTGGACCTCGAAGAAGACATCGCCGCGACCCCCGAAGACGACCCCGAGTACGACTACCTCCGGGGCCGACTCGTGGCGGTCCGCGACGCCGAGCGGGCGGTGTCGCGCATCACCATGCAGGGCGAGGACGTCCTCGACGGGCTGGGTGAGGCCCACGACGTCCTCCACGAGGCGTTCCCGGTCGATGAGTAGCCAGGGCACTCCGACCGCCGACCTCGGAGACGTAGCACCGGCCCGCTCGCGCCATCAGGGCCGCCGTTCGGCGGTCACGCTGACCGACGGGCTCGCGGTCGTCGGGACCGCCGACGGGGACCTGCAGGCGTTCGACGTGTCGACAGGTTCCGGCCCTCCACGTCGGCGCTGGCAGTACGAAACAGACGGGGAGCCCAGCGTCGTCGCGGCGGTACCGTTCGACGGCGGTGTCGTCGTCGGTGAACGCAGCGCCCGTGGCGAAATTCGGTGTCATGACACCGACGGGACGCTGCGCTGGCGGTACGAAACCAGGACGGACCTCGGCGC
Organism: Haloarcula sp. CGMCC 1.2071; assembly: GCF_037078445.1. Taxonomy (NCBI): domain Archaea; kingdom Methanobacteriati; phylum Methanobacteriota; class Halobacteria; order Halobacteriales; family Haloarculaceae; genus Haloarcula; species Haloarcula sp. CGMCC 1.2071. The sequence continues at coordinate 157,634 of NZ_JAYMGY010000007.1, read as the reverse complement.
GGCTCAGCAGGAGACGCGCTTCCTGCTCCCCTTTGTCGCGTCCCTCGCCACTGACGGTGACCGGCTGTACGCCGCCGCAAGACGGTACGAGCGACGGACTGACGATGACGGGAACGACCTCCGCCACTTCGAGAGCGTCGTCCACGCCTTTTCGCCCGACGGCACCGTCGACTGGACGTACCGGACCGACGGTTCGCCGATATCCCTCGACGCCGACGATGGCCGCGTCGCAGTCGCGTACAACCGCTGTCCCGGCGACCACCAGCACGGCCTCGTCGTCCTCGATGCCGCCGACGGTGACCCGCGCTGGATGTGGGACCCCGGCACCGACGGCCAGCGGCGTGTCGGTGACGTTGCCCTGCTGGACGACGGCGCTGTCGTCTCCAGCCACGGCGACTACTGTGGCTACCGGCTCGACAGCGGCGGCCGGGAGCGCTGGCGTGTCCCGCTGGCGACGCCGACCGACGTGGACGGCGACATCGTCTACGCGTACCCGAACCACGTTCACGCGACAGAGGTGGGCGCGGTGTTTGTGACCGGCAACACCTACCCCGAGGAGGGCCGCGAGACAGAGGCACGGCATCCGACCGAGCACACTGTCGTTGGCGTCTCGCCCGATGGCGACCGTCGCTGGGACGCGCCCGTCGGCGGCTTCGCTAGCGGGCTCGGCACCGACGGTTCGTTACTCGCGGTCCCCGGCGCGCAGAACTTCCGGGACCGCGACGCCGACGACCACGCACTGCGGCTGTTCGATGTCGCAGACGGCCCCATCGACATATTGGACACCGACGGCGTCGTGACGGCGGCCGCAGTCTCCGATGGGACCGCTGTCGCCGTCGAGGAGCCGGTCGTCTACCACGACGAGGGCCGCGAGCGCGGGGCGTACCGGTTGCACCGAGTCGAGATGGGAACCGACACCGGCCGACCGCGTCGTTGACGCGCCGAGGTAGCGATTTGGGCCGGTAACGGTCCGGGCGAACGATTTCTGATTCAGATGTCCTGTTCCCGGTTTGGCTCCGGTTACTGTGTTATGGGGTGTCAAACTAACCGTTCGCTAGTCGTAGCGCCTCGGTATGGGAGCCGAGTATGGCCAATGACACAGACGCGGATCACGAGGAGGGACCGTCGGACGCGGACTCCGAGGCCGACGACGACAGCACTGCTGTCGATGACCACCCAACCGAGCGCGAGCGGGAGTTCGCGCAGATGCAGCGCCGGCTCAACGAGCGGGAGATGGGCCTCGACCAGCGGAGCGCGGAACTCGACCGGCGCGAGGAGAAAGTCGACGCCCGCGAGGAGGAACTCGACCAGCGAGCGACGGAACTGGACGAGCGGGAGTATCGGCTCGACGAACGCGAGGCTGCTCTCGACGACCGGGAGACTGCGCTCGACGAGCGCGAGGCCGAACTGACCGAGTACAACGCGCAGTTATCCGAGCGCGCCGCGGAACTCGACGAGCACGAGGAGACACTGAACACCTACCTCTCGGGGCAGATGGCGGAAGTCAAGGAGGCCGTCGGGGAGACCATGTACGACGCCCTAGACCAGTACGAGGCGGACCGGTCGGGCGGTCGGTTCGGCCCGACCGGCACGATGCTCGTCGGGCTGACCGGTGTCGCGCTCGTCGTTGCCGGGATCGGGTTCGGCGCGCTAGTCTCGGCCGGTACGGCGTCGTTCGGCGTCGGCGGGACGACGACGAACCTCGCTATCGCCGCCGTCGTCGCTATCGTCGGCCTGGCGCTGAATCTCGGAACGGTTGCCGGAAAAATCTGAGCCGCGTCGTCGTTAGTCCGCGGTCGCGGGATAGTCCAGGTCGTCCGCGACTGGGGTATCACTGTCCCCGAGCCAGGCGTGAACCCCTGCGATTGTGGCCCACAGCAGCAACTGGCCGAACACGACCGTCCAGCGGTAGGCTGCGACGAGCGCGGCGGGCACGTCGCCGTGGACCGGGTTCGCGGGTGCGAGCGCGACTGGAACCGCGAGCAGCGCGAGCGGCAGCGCCGTCGCCCCGAGTCGAACTGCCGCGTGGCGTCCCTCGGCCCGTCGATACGTGAGTCCGGCGAGCACCGCGACCAGCGCGCCAAGCGTCATCAGGCCGGCGTACCAGGCGAGGCGCGTCTCCGTTCCGAGCGCCTGCTCGACGCCCGGCGGCTGCGGCGGCAGGACGAGCCACGGCGCGCCGGAGACGGTGAGGAAGCCGGCTCCGGCGAGCGCCAGTCGCTTCGTCGCGCCCGAGCCGGGAATCGCGGGTTCGAGGAAGAAATACGCCATCCCGAACACTGCGACGCCGAAGAGGATACCCCAGAGGACGCCGCCGCCGATGCTCGCGACGGCCGTCGTGAGTCCGGAGACGACGGGGCCGCCGCCGTGGCCGTGCCCGTGTTCGAACGTCTCCAGACCGGCGGTGAACGCGTTGCCGACAGTCGCGACGAACAGGCCGTAGACCAGCCCGCCTGCCACGCCGGCCACTGCGCCGCGTTCGAGGTAGTCAGTCGCCATCAGTGGCAGGTGATCCCGGCGCTGTGTCGGAAGTTGTGCAGCGAGTCGTGCAGCATCGGGTCCTGCACGAACAGCAGCGTGAAGCCGAGCGCCGCCACCAGCGCGACGGCGATGGCTATCTGCGGGCCGGTCAGCGACGCTCTGGCGCGTTCGATACGGTCGTACACGCTGTCCGTAGCGCGTGTGGTGTCAGTGTCGTCCTGCATTGAAATCTCATTTGTCTTAAGAACAAGTAAGATTGTAAAACTTCCGCCTGAGACAGCTCCGACGGGGGTTATCGTTCGCTGGCGACGGCGTCGACGCGCTCGGCGGTCAGCGCGTCCAGCGGGACGACTGCTGCGTCTGTTTCGTCTGCAACGAGGTCGAGCAGACCGGCGCGACTCCCCTCGCCCGCATCCACGACGACGGTCCGGTCAGCCGCTTCGCCGAGCGTCCGCGCTGCGCTTCTGGTCGCCGCGACCGGGCTCCCGTCGGCGGCGTTCGCGCGGCCGTCGGTCACGACGACGACGACGCCGGCGTCCGGGTCCGCCCGGTCGAGCACTTCCCGAGCGGCCGTCAGACCGTCCGGTAGCGGCGTCCGGTCGCCGGTCGGGAGGTCCTTCAGGTGCCGGGCGGCCAGCGAAACACTGTCGGTCGGCGGGAGCACCACGTCCGCGCCCTCGCCGGCGAAGGTGACGAACGCGACCTGGTCGCGGGCCTGGTAGGCGTCCTTCAGGAGCTCCAGCACGGTACCTTTCGCGGCTTTCATCGCCGGACGCATCGACGCGCTCGCGTCGACGGCGAACACGACCAGCGTTTCCGCGTCGCCTGCGCGAACGGACTTGCGGAGGTCCCGCGATTCGACGCGGCCGCTCCCGCGGCTGGCCGCCGCCCGGACCGAGGCCGCGGCGTCGACCTCGTCGTCGCGGCCGGCGCGCTCGGTGCGGACCGTCGCACCGCGCCTGGTGTCTGTGGCACTCGCCCGCCCGCTTGTGCTCCCGCCGTCCGTGTCGACCGTCGGGGCGTCCACGTCGGGCGCGCCGCTGTCACCGACTTCCGCGCGGGACTGGCCCGGCAGCAGCGGGGTGGCGTTTTCGGGGTCCTCTGACTGCCCGGGTTCACCCTCGTCGCCATCGTCTTCAGTCGCTCCTCCGCCGTCGTCGGCCTCTGTCTCCTGCCGTTCGCCGTCGCTGTCGGCGGAGGCAGGCGTCGGCTGCTCGCCGTGCTCACCCGACTCGTCGTCGCCGTCCTCGCCGGATTCTCCGCTGTCGTCTGGGCGCTGCTCCTGCTGTTCTCTTTCGCCGTCCTCACCGCCGTCAGAATCGGCTCCGTCGTCCGCCGACTCGCCACCTGCCTCGTCCCCGTCGTCGCCGTCTGCGCCGCTTTTCTCACTACCGCTCTCACCATCTTCGGCGGACTCCTCCTCAGACTCGCCGTCTTCGTCATCGAAGTGGTCGTCGAGCACGTCGTCCACATCCGGTGCGTCCTCGAAGGGCCGGGAGGTGAGCCGGTGGGGTAGCGCGAACTCGGCGGCCCGCTCGATGTCCGATTCGAGGACTGTCGTCCGCCCGTCGAGCGCGGCGAAGGTCCGGGCCGTCCGCGCCGTGGCGATGTCCCCTCGGTGGCCGTCGAGGCCGGCGTCCCGACAGAGCTCGGCGATCTGCTCGCGGAATTCGCGGGCGAGGTCGACCTCTGGAAGCAGTTCGCGGGCCGTTCGGAGGCGCTCGCCCGGGTCGCGCTCGTCGGACTCGGGGTCGGTCCGTGTCTCTCCGTCCCCATCCCCGAGCGCCTGATCGATGATAGCGACGCGGTCGTCAAGGTCCTCGCAGGCCGACACCTCGGTCTGGAGGGCGAATCGGTCCCGTAGTTGAGGACGCAGATCGCCCTCCTCGGGATTCATCGTCCCGACAAGCGTGAACTCGGCGGGGTGGGTGACGGTGACGCCGTCGCGCTCGACCCGGTTCTGACCGCTCGCGGCGGCGTCGAGCAGCACGTCGACGAGATGGTCGTCCAGCAGGTTCACCTCGTCGACGTAGAGGATGCCGCGGTTCGCGCGGGCGAGCAGGCCGGGGTCGAACTCGTGGTCGCCGTCGAGCGCGTCGGCTACCGACAGCGTCCCGACGACGCGGTCCCGCGTGGCTCCGAGGGGGAGCGTGACGAGCGGTACCGACCGGGTTTCGACCGGTGGGTCCGAGCGCGTCCGGCAGTCCTCACACTGAGCCTCCGGTCTGTCTGGCGGACAGCCGTAGGGGCAGTCAGCGACCGCGCGCTGCTCGGGCAGCAGGTCGGCGAGCGCGCGCACCGCCGTCGACTTCGCCGTGCCCTTCTCACCACGAACAAGGAGGCCGTCCAGGTCGTCGTCCGTCGCGACGGCAAGCAGTCCGTCCTTGAGGTCTCGCTGGCCCACCACGGCCGCGAACGAGGCCCCCTGCGAAGCTTTTTTGCCGTCGCCGAATACAACCATACTTGTATTAGTGCAAACGGAGATTTAATAACGTTATGCCACAGCTAGGACTCTACACCGCGACAGAGAACGAACTCGGGGCCGTCCAGCGGGCCGCGGGCGAGGTGGACGCCGACCTCGTCGTCCGCTCGGAGAGCGACCTCGACGACGAGCCAGCGGTCGAGGCGTTCGTCGACGAACTGACAGACGCCGACGCCGTAATCCTGTGGCTCCACGGAGCCGAGGACAGTATGCCCGGCTACGACCTCGCCGTCGAGCGCCTGCGCGAGGCCGGCATCCCGCTCGTGGTGAAAGCGACGGGCGACGCCTTCGCCTTCGAGGACACGTCGGTTCCCGACGAGCACCGCGACACCGTCTACGACTACCTTGAGAAGGGCGGGGCGAGCAACGTCGCCAACTGCCTGCGCTACCTCGTGGCGCAGTTCGGCGACGCCGACCCCTCGTACGACGATCCGGTGACCCTGCCCACGGAGGGTGTCTACCACCCCGACCACCCGGGCGCGAGCATCGACGACCTGCGGGCGACGTTCGACCCGGCGAAACCGACCGTCGCCGTGTGGTTCTACGAGTCCCACTGGACCCACGAGAACACCCGCTACGTCGACGCACAGGTCCGGGCCATCGAGGCCCAGGGCGCGAACGCGCTCCCCATCTTCTGCGAGCCGGCGACCGACGCCGAGGGCCAGTGGAACGCCGAGCAGGTCACCGAGGAGTGGCTCCTCGATGCTGACGGCAACCCGCTCGTGGACGCCGTCTGCTCGTCGTTCATGTTCTCGCTGTCGATGGACGAACGCGGCCGCAGCGCAGACGACGAGGGACAGAGCGCACAGGACGTGTTCCTCGACAAACTCGGCGTCCCGGTCATCCAGACCGTGACGACGATGCGCTCGCGCTCGCGCTACGACAGCAGCGATACCGGCGTGATGGGCTTCGAACTCGCCCTTTCCGTGGCGCTACCGGAGTTCGACGGCAACGTCATCACCCACCCTATCTCGGGCAAGGAGCGGACCGACGACGACGCTGGCATCGGGAGCGCGCCGAAACAGCACTTCCCAATCGACGACCGTATCGACCACGTCGCACGGCTGGCCGTCAACTGGGCCGAACTGCGCCACACCCCGAACGACGAGAAGCAGGTCGCCGTCGTCCTGCACAACTACCCGCCCAGCGACGACGGCATCGGGACGGCGTTCGGGCTGGACTCGCCCGAGAGCACGGTGAATCTCTTGGAGGAACTGGACGCTCGTGGGTACGATTTAGGGGATACGATGCCCGACAGCGGCCAGTCGCTGGTCGAACGCCTCACCGCACAGCTTACCCTCGACGACCGCTGGGTCGCGCCCGAGGACGTGCGCGAGATGAGCGTCGACACCGTCTCGCCGACCCAGTACGGCGAGTGGTTCGAGACGCTCGACGAAGACTTCCGCGAGAACGTCATCGAGGAGTGGGGCGACCCGCCCGAGCGCCCGTTCGCGATTCCCGGCGTGGAGTTCGGCAACGTGCTCGTGACGGTCCAGCCCCCGCGCGGGTTCGGCATGGACCCCTCGAAGGTGTATCACGACTCCGACCTCCAGCCGCCCCACGACTACGTCGCGTTCTACCGCTGGCTCCGCAACAGCTACGAGACGGACGCCGTCGTCCACCTCGGTACTCACGGCAGTCTGGAGTGGCTCCCCGGCAAAACGGTCGGGCTGGACGGCGAGAGCGCGCCGGACCAGCTCATCGACGACATCCCGAACGTCTACCCCTACATCGTCAACAACCCCGGCGAGGGAACACAGGCGAAGCGCCGGTCCTACGCCGCTATCGTCGACTACCTGACGCCGGTAATGGCCAACGCCGGGACCTACGACGACCTGGCCGACCTGGAGGAGCTGGCCGACCGCTACCGCGAGGCCGGCATGGAGGACGCCCGGACCGACGACGGCGAGCACCTGGCAGAACAGATCCGCCAGACTGTGGACGAACTCGACCTCGCCGTCGAACTCGGGATTGCCGGTGAAATCGACGAGAAAGCCGACGTGCGCGGTCCGGACGAAGCCGGGACGTCGCTGGCCGAAGGTGATGTGGACGGTGATGAGTTAGATATTGACGCCCTCGTCGAGCGCGTCCACGAGTACCTCACGGACGTGAAGACGACCCAGATACGGAAGGGCCTGCACACGATGGGTGAGCCGCCCGGAGACGACCGACTCGTCGACTATCTGGTCGCCCTGACTCGGCTTGAAAATCCCGGCGCGCCGTCGTTGCGAGAGAGCGTCGCGGGCGTGCTCGGCGTCGACTACGACAAACTACGGAACGCCCCTGGAGAGTACGACGAGGCGCTGGGGATGACCTACGCCGAGGCCGCTGACCACGTCCACGAGACCAGCAAGGACCTCGTCCGGACGCTGGCCGAGCACGACTTCGACGTGCCAGAGAGCGAACTCGAAGACAGCAGTTCGGAGGTGAACATGAACCTCCTCGTGGTCGACATCGAACCGCTCGGGGACGCTCGCGTGCGGTCTGGCGCACACGACGACCTGCGCGAGGCGCTGGCGTACATCTGCGAGGAAGCGGCCCCGCGGGTGGCCGGTGCGGCCGACGAGATCCCGCGGACCGCCGACGCGCTGGCCGGCGAGTACGTGCCGCCGGGCGGCTCCGGCGCGCCGACCCGCGGCGGTGTCGACCTGCTCCCCACGGCCCGGAACTTCTACACGCTTGACCCGCGGAAGGTCCCGGCCAAGACGGCCTGGGACGTGGGCAGCGAGGTCGCCGACGGCGTGCTGGACCGCCACGAAACCGACGAGGGCGAGTACCCCGAGGAAATCGGCGTCGTCGTCTGGGGCACGCCGACGGTACGAACCCGCGGCGAGACCATCGCGCAGGTGCTCGCGCTGATGGGCGTCGAACCGGTCTGGTCCGACGCCGGCCGCGTCGAGGACGTCGAGCCGATCCCGCTCGAGGAACTCGGCCGGCCGCGCATCGACGTGACGACACGCGTCTCGGGCCTGTTCCGTGACGCCTTCCCGGCGGCCGCGGGGGTCGTCCACGACGCGGTCGACGCCGTCGTCGACCTCGACGAACCCCACGAGATGAACTACGTGAAGAAACACGTCGAGGAAGAGACTGACGACCTCGTCGCGGACGGCATGGACGAGAGTGACGCCGAGAGCGCGGCGAAACACCGCGTGTTCACGACCCGTCCGGGCGGTTACGGGGCCGGGACGAACAAGGCCGTCGACGAGGGCAACTGGGACGACCGCTCGGACCTCGCCGACGTGTACGTCCAGTGGGGCGGCTACGCGATGGGCTCGCGGGGCCGCGTCAGCGACGCCCACGACGCCTTCGAGCGCCGCCTCTCGTCGGTCGACGCGACGGTCAAAATCGAGGACACCGCCGAACAGGACGAGTTCGACTCCTCGGACTGGTACGCCTTCCACGGCGGCTTCATCTCCGCAGTCACGGAAATCGCCGGCGAGGAGCCCAATTCCTACGTGGGCGATTCCTCGGACCCGGACAACGTCGACGTCTACACCAACGAGGAGAAGGTCCGGAAGGCGATGCGGGCCCGCGTCCTCAACCCCTCGTGGCTCGACTCGATGGAGGAACACGGCTACAAAGGAGCCGGGGACCTCTCGACGACGGTCGATGTGGTGCTCGGCTGGGACGCGACGACTGATGTCGTCAGCGACACGCTGTGGGAGGACGTCGCCGAGCGCTACGCCTTCGATGCGGACCGCCAGGACTGGCTCCGGGACGTGAACCCCTGGGCGCTGGACTCGATTACCGACACGCTGCTGGAAGCCATCGACCGCGGGCTCTGGGACGCCGACGACGAGACCCGCGACCGTCTGCGGGATCTGAATCTGGAGGTGGATGGCGACCTGGAGAGCCGAGCGACGGGCGGTCCGGAGCGAGGCTCTCCGGACGAGCGAGCGGGGAGCAGTGCGACCCGCGAGCAGGACGAGGAGGTGACCTCAGATGACGACTAACACAGACGACGCGACAGACGACGAGACGAACAGCGACGACGACTTCGAGGAGTACGCCGACCTCGGCGCGACCACCTCGAACGCGATGGACATCGCGGAGACGTCGATGGACCGCGTGCGCGAACTCGTGCCGGACGAGACGCTGGCCGACCGCATCCGCCAGAAGTCCGTCCACGCCACCGGCGACCCCGAGTTCCAGTATCTGATGCGGTTCACTGGTGCGGACGACGACGAACCGGTCAGCGCGGGAGCGCGGGCCGTCCTCGACGAACAGCCCATCGTCACCGACATCACGATGGTCAAGGCCGGTATCACCGGCCGCGGGCACGACTGCCCGGTCAAGAAGGCCATCGGCAACGGCGCGGAGCTGGCCGCCGAAACCGGGATGACCCGGACGGCCGCGTCGGTGCTCGAACTCGACAAGCAGGGCGTCTACGACGGGGCGATTGCCGTCGTCGGGAACGCGCCGACCGCCGCGCTCGCGCTGGCGGACTGCATCGAGGACGGCACGCGCCCGGCGGTCGTCGTCGCCACACCCGTCGGCTTCGTCAAGGCCGCCGAAAGCCGGGAACGGCTCCGGGAGGTCGCCGCCGAGCACGGCGTTCCGACCATTACGAACGTCGGCCGCCGCGGCGGGAGCGGGCTGGCCGCCGGCCTGACGAACGAACTGGTGCATGTGGCATCGGACGTGCGCGAAGGGACGGTCTCACTCGATGACTGACGACGACTACGACCTCGATAGCGGACCGGACCCGGCGGCCATCGCGGCGAGCGCGCCCGAGGACCCCGACGCCGACCGGCCGGTCCACGCCGTCGGCATCGGCCCGGGGAACCTCGATTTCCTGACGCCGCGCGGTGAGCAGGCGATTCGCGAGGCCGACGTGGTCGTCGGCTTCGAGACGGTGGTCGACTTCGTCGCCGACCGGACCGACGCGGACCTGCTGACCTGCGGCTACCGGGACGAACTCGACACGCTGGAGACCTTCGCCGAACGCGTGGCCGACGGCGAGCGCGGGACTGCGGTGGCGATGGGTGACCCGAACCACTCGGGCTACCAGTTCGTCGGGAAGGTCCAGCGGGCCGTCGACCGGCCGGTTCGTATCGTGCCGGGCATCTCCTCGCTCCAGATCGCTGCCAGTCGCGCCCGGACGCCGATGGAGGACACGACGTTTGTCACGCTGCACAAGAGCGGCGACCTCTCCGCCGACCTCGACCGGCTTCGGAGCGACGTGGGCGACCGACACCTGCTCGTGTTGCCGCGCCCGTTCGACCTGATGCCCGAAGACATCGCGGCCGAACTGCTGGACGCTGGCGGCGACCCCGAGCTGCCGGCGCTGGTCTACGAGCGACTGACCCACGACGACGAGGACCGGACCGCGACGACGCTCGGCGACCTTGCCAAAGATGCTGGCGGTGACGGCAGGGACGACACGCGGTTCTCGGACCTGTCGGTGTTCGTCGTGCGGCGAGACTGAGCCGTTTTACTGCGGTCAGCTAACTGCGGCGGGCTCTTGCTGCCGCCGCCTGTATTCGTTTATCAGACGGAACGCCAGCACGTACCCGATAGCAGCGAACACGACGGCCAGGATGATGTTCCCTGTCCACAGTCGGACCAGCACGTCGCCGCCCATCGACATCGACACACCGTCGAATGACAGCCCGGGTATCGGCCCCAGAATCCGGTTGCCGAGCCAGAAGCTCGACGCGTACACGCCCCACTTGACTGGCGGATTGAGTATCAGCACCGAGGCAAACAGCGCGACCTTGCTGAGCTGTCTGAACAGGTACGCGAGGACGAGAAAGGCGATGAACCCAGTGCCAAGCGTCGGTAGCGCGGTGAGAAACACGCCGACGCTGAAGCTCATCGCGACCTCCTGCGGAGAGTGGTCTTCTATCAGCGCGGCCACTAGCTTCTCTTTGACCTGGTCTCGCGTCTGCGCTACTCGTCGGCGAACCATCTACGTGCCAGAATGTACCGTGGGTACAAATCGCTTCCTCTCGTCGACGGGAGCTCGGCACTGCCGCCGCGACAGCCCTAATCGCCCTCGCCGTCGGTCGCCATCGGCCGGTTTGTCGCGGCCAGCGTCGCCTCGAACGTCCGTGGTGTGCGCGTGTCGGCCATCGTCCGTGCCGTCTCGACGGCGGTTGCGACGGCTTCGGTGACGAGCGGGTGGTCGTCCAGCGTGTCAGTGTAGGCGAGCCCGCCCCGGTTGAGGTCGAGTTTAGCGGGGATCTGCGCCTCGGTCGCGTCGCTCGGCGCGAGAAAGAGCGGCACGGCGACGGCGTGGTCGTGGGTGAGGTTGTACCTGACACATTCGACGGCGGGGTTTTGCAGCAGATAGCACGGTTCGACCTCGCCGAAGGCCGAGCGCTCGCGCAGGCGCTCGGCGTGGTACTCCGTCACCTGCCGCTGATACGGCTTGCCACTGGAGCCGAAGGCGACGAGTGCGACGGAGGAGTCGGCAGCTTCCGGTACCGCAGTAGCGGCGCGGTCCCGGAGCGCTTCGGTCAGCAGCGGGCTTCGCCCAACCGGTTCACAGTAATGCGTCTCGGCGTCAACCTCGTCGAGTGCCGCCGGAACGTCCGTGACTGTCGTGTGGTCGTGAGCGACGGTCATCGGAAGCGCGAACACGCGGTCCGCATCGATGGCTACCAGTTCGTCGCGTAACTCCCGACGGGGTTCGTGGTCGTAGGTCAGGACCGTCACGTCGGTGGCTACCCCGCGCTCGCGCAGACGGCGAGCGTGTGTCTCGTAGGGCGTAGCGCGTGACGTGTCCCGACCGATGAGCAGGAGTGTGTCGTGTGGCATTGGTAGCTCCCAACGCTAAAACAACCTAACTTGTTTTAGCGAAAGTTGGCTTGCCTGAACGTTGGCAGGAACCCACTAATACCTTTGGGTCCCCCTTCGCTCGGCTACCGGCGACCGTCCGTTCAGGACACCGGGCACCGTGTCTTATACACGCTCGACCGCAATCTCGGGCCATGGACGTGACCGAGAGCGACCTGCCTGGTGTTGGGAAGAAACACGAGGTGGACATCGGCGGTGGCCAGCAACTGGTCGTCGTGACCCACAACACGGGCACCCGTGAACTGTTCCTGAGAGAGAACGAGAACGCTGACTCGGAGAAACTGTTCGAACTCTCCGACCGGATGGCGCGGATGGTCGGCACGATACTCGAAGGCGCGTACTTCTAGCCGGTCGAATCCGACCACGTCGAGACGATGCTGTCGGAGGGGACACTGCTTGAGTGGTACGCAGTCGAAGAAGACTCGCCGCTAGTCGGGGAGACTCCGGAGAGCGTCGACATCGGCCAGCGGACCGGTGTCACTGTTGTCGCGATACAGCGCGACGACGACGTCATTGCCGGCTCCACGTCCACCGCCGAGATCGAGGCCGGCGACACTATCGTCGTCATCGGCGAACGCGACAACTGTGAGCGATTCGAGAAGCTCCTGTCCGGAGAGCTGTAGACAGATGCCGACAACCGGCTCGTTGGGGGTCCATCGCCATGGCTGACCTGCTCGGTATCGGTGTGTTGTTCGCCGCCGTCGCGGCCGCCACGCTCGTCGCCGTGCGGCTGAACAAGTCGGTGATCCCGTTGTACATTATCATCGGGATGGTGCTGTCGCCGTCGGTTGCGGGGCAGTTCTCCGTCGCCGGCTACGGCCTCCCAGTCGTCGAGTCCTCCGAGTTTATCGAACTCGGCGCGGAGCTGGGTATCGTCTTCCTGCTGTTTTTCCTCGGGCTTGAGTTCAATCTCGACCGGCTGCTGGATCGGTGGGAGCGCATCACCAAAGCGGGGACCATCGACCTCGGCATCAACTTCGGTGTCGGTCTCCTGCTCGGGTTCGCGCTGTTCCGGGACCCGCTCGCGGCCTTCCTGATCGCCGGCATCGTCTACATCTCCTCGTCGGCCATCATCACGAAGTCGCTCATCGACCTCGGCTGGATCGCCAACGACGAGGCGGACCCGTTGCTCGGGACGCTCGTGTTCGAGGACCTGGTCATCGCGGTGTATCTCACGATAGCCGCCGCGCTCGTCGCTGGCGGGTCCGACGTAGGGGCCGCCGCGACCTCCGTCGGCATCGCGCTTTCGTTCATCGTCGCGCTCCTGCTCCTGGCCCGCTACGGGACGCCGTGGTTCGAGCGGACCTTAGAGACGAACTCGAACGAGTTCACAGTGATACGAGCCGTCGGCATCACGGTCCTCATTTCCGGCATCGCCCTCGCTATCGGCGTCAGCGAAGCCGTCGCCGCGTTCTTCGTCGGGATGGCCTTCGCCTCGACCACTCACACGCACAAACTAGAGAACCTGCTGGAGCCCGTCCGCGACACGTTTGCAGCGGTGTTTTTCTTCTGGATCGGCGTCGAGACCGACCCCCGACTGTTCGCCGGCGTCGCGGGGCTGGTCGTCGCCGCTGTCGTCGTCACGACGCCGACGAAAATCCTGTCGGGCTATCTGGGCGGCCGCGCGTACGACCTCGATCCCCGTCGGTCGATGCGCGTCGGCCTCGGCATGGTCACTCGCGGCGAGTTCTCTCTGATCATCGCCGCCGTCGCACTGACCGGCGCAGGCACGTCGCTGTCGTCCGAGCTAGCCAACGCCGTCTACTCCTTTACCGTCGCCTACGTGCTCGTGATGAGTATTCTCGGGACGATGCTGATGCAGTACTCTGCTCCCTTCGAGGACTTTGCAACGGCCCGCTTCGGGGCGGAGTAACGACAAAAATGTGGGGGCGGTCCTACAGTTCGCTGTCGGGAACGACCACGACTTTCCCGAAGCCTTCGCGGTCCTCGATTATCTCGTGTGCCCGGGCGATCTCGCTCATCGGCAGGGTCTCGCGGACTCGCGGCTCCAGCTCCCCTTCCCAGACCAGGTCAAGCACTTCGTCGGCCTGCCCCGGGGTGGCCATCGTCGAGCCGATGACCTGCAACTGGTTCCAGAAGATGCGGTTGATGTCCGTCTCCGGGTTGCCGCCGGTAGTCGCGCCGCAGGTGACGACCCGGCCGCCTTTGACGAGGCTTTTGAGCGAGTCCTGCCATGTCTGTGCGCCGATGTGGTCGACGACCATGTCGACGCCGCGGCCGTCGGTCAGGTCCCGAATCTCGCTCGCGAAGTCCGCCTCCTCGTAGTTGATGGTGTGGTCCGCGCCCAGTTCTTCGGCGTAGTCGAGCTTTTCCTGGCTGCTGGCAGTGGCGAACACCTCGGCGCCGGCGTGGTCGGCTATCTGGACGGCCGCGTGGCCCACGCCGCCGGAGGCACCGAGAACGAGAACGGACTCGCCGGCCTTCAGGTCACCGCGGTCACGGAGCATCCGCCAGGCGGTCTGGAACACCAGCGGCGATGCGGTGGCCGTCTCCCAGTCGACGCCCTCCGGGACTGGCGTGAGATTCTCCGCTGGCACGGCGGCGTACTCGCTGTGGACACCCCGGACGTGCTCGCCGATGATGTGGAAATCAGGCGCGAGCGTCGGGTCGCCCTTCCGCGTGAACTCGTCGCCACCACCGCTCTTGCCGGCGAGGACGGCGACGCGGTCGCCCGGTTCGAACCGCGTGACGCCGTCGCCGACCTCGTCGACGACGCCTGCGGCGTCACTGCCCGGGATGTGTGGCATCTCCAGGTCGATGCCGGGGAGCCCGCGCCGGGTCCAGATGTCGAGGTGGTTCAGCGCGGCCGCCTTCACGTCGATGACGACCTCGTCGCGGCCCGGTTCGGGGTCGGGAAACTCGCCATACTCGAGCACATCACGATCGCCGTGACTGTCGAACTGAACGGCTTGCATCGTCATCACTTCCCGTGGCTCGCTTATAAACGCCAGCCTCCCGGAGGCTATTCTGGTTGTCGTCGCCAGTGTTCGGCCTACCAGCGCCGCTCAATCTGTGTCTATTGCTTATTCTATTCTGCCTATGCACTATATGGTTACAGAATACACCTCTTCTCCCTATCTAGCTGACTTCTATTATTATCTATCGTATATGCAGCCATATCAGCCTGAGATACTGTGGATATCTGGAGATAAAAATACAAAAGACGCTAATTCAGATATCTGAGCGTCCTTCTCGGCCTTGCAACACTGTCCGGGATTGGTGTGTGCTACTATTCACCACTGCTGGCTCGATGAGGAGCATACTTACCGCTCGAACCCGTTCTCTACGCCACCAATGACACACACATCAAACACACCCACTGGTCGCTCTCGGGCCGTTCCGACACGCGACTGCGTGGGTCCTCGCTGCGTGACAGTGGTGACTGACCGATGAATCTCTCACTCGTTATCGTCGCGACGATGACTGGCGTCGCAACCGGCGTCGTGTTCGGACTGCTTGACGTTCCGATTCCGGCCCCACCGAACCTCGCTGGTGTCATGGGTATCCTCGGAATCCTCGTCGGCTATCGCCTCATCGAGTACTTCGACGTCGGCGTCAGCCTGCTGTCGTTGCTGAAGGTCTGACGACGATAGAGCGCTTTTCTGACCTGAGCGTCCCATCTTCTCGCTACCAGAACGACAGTGACGGCAGTGATGACACTGCCGCCGTCAGTGGTCCGCGTGTTCTGTCCCGTTGTGCTGGTGACTGCTTTCGTTCCCGCTGTGGTCGGTTCCAGCGTGGTCGTGATCGCGAGTGAGGCGGCCGTGGTACGTGTCGAGCGTCCGTTCGAGGAGTGCGGTCCGCGTCTCGTGGCCCTCGACGACCGGTTCGACCCACCGCGATTCGGTTCGCCAGTAGCCCATCACGTCGCCGGACGGTTCGATCACCTCCGCGTCGAGGCCCTCGACCCCCCAGTCGTCCGTGTACGCCTGAATGAACGAGACGACGACCGTCTCGATGCCGGCCGCGAGTTCGTGGCCGCGCGTGCTCTTCGTGACGTACGTCAGCCTGACGCGGCTGTCTTCGACGGCGAGCGAGTCGATGTCGACGAACCACTTCCGCAGGTTGGACTCGAACGCGGCTAGCTCGGTGTCGGCAGCACCGCCGGCTTCGTCGTCGCCACCTGCGTGTTCGCTGTCGTGGCTGTGTCCCTCGCCGTGGTCGTGACCGCCGTCTGTGTGCGTGTGGCCGTGCGCCTCGTCGTGATGTGCCCCATCGTCTCCCTTCGCGGGCGTTGCCGTCGAGCCGCTGGCTCCGATGTCGTCCGACTGGCTGTTCTGCGTGCCGCCGAGGCTGCTACAGCCTGCGCTGGTCGCCGCAGCCAGCGCGAGGGTTCCGAGGAACCCACGCCGACTCCGTCGCTGGCTGGCGTCTGTCATGGCTCAGGTCCTCCGTCGCGTTGCGAGCAGCGCTGCGCCGACGAGCGCGAGCAGCGTGACGACGGCGGTGAACCCGGGTCCGGACGCGGCGGTCGTCTCCGACTCCGCGGTTGCAGTGTCATCCGCCGCCGTGGTCGCTGACTCGCCCTCGGTGTCCGCCGGCGTCGCAGTCCCCGTAGTGCCGCCGGATTCGCCGTTGCCGTCAGTCCCGGATTCGGCCTGCTGGTCGGTCGAAATCCAGACCGGGCTGGTCAGCGCTCGGTCGCCGTCCTCGTCGACGACGCGGAAGGCGACCCAGGCGTTCCCGTCGATGTCCACGTCAGTGCTCATAGTGTCGTTCGTCCCGTCGAGCGTGACGTTCGAGACGGTCGTGCCGTTCCGGATGACCTCGGCGTAGGCCAGTTCGTCGAGGTTTCGGACCGTTGCGGACGCCTCCACGGACGACCCGGCGGTCGTGTTCACGGTCTCGCCGGGCATCCTGTCGTCGACGGTGAACTCGACGGACGGACCGTACGTCGCGTACGTGTGCCCGTCTTTCACGGACTGAGCCCACTTCTCTGGCGTGACGGGTCCCTCGACGTATGCCCGCGTGCGGGCGGTGCCGTATTTCGCCGGGAAGCACTGCGAACAGTGATCGTCGCTGACACCGGTCGCCGTGATTTCGTAGCCCTCGTTCCAGAGGGTGAACAGCCCCTGGACGCTGGCGGCGTCGGACTCGCCGTACGGGCCGTTGTACGCCTCGATGGCGTCGACCATCGGGAGGTACTCCTCGTGTTGGCCGGGCGCACTGTCGAGGCTGACGAAGCGGTCACCCGGATGGTTGATCTGGAACACCGTCGCGTTGTGTCGGCTGCGGGACTCCTCGATGAACTCCACGATGGTCCCGTCGGAGTCGACCATCTCCTCACCGTGCATCGGGTAGGGGTTGAAGTGCCCGAGGTCGCCGGTGGTGATCTCCTCGCTCCGGATGAACATGATGTCGCGTTCCTCGGCCTGTGTCTCCATCGACCCCCAGCCGCCGATGGCGTTGTGGTCGGAGATGAACACCGCGTCGACGCCCGCCGATTTCTGTATAGCGACGAAGTTGTCGATGGGCGTTTTGCCGTCGAAGCTGACGCTGCTGTGGGCGTGGGGGTCGATGCCGACCCAGTTGCGCTCGCTGGGGTCGAGTTCCTCGGTGAACGTCGCGTTGACGCTGACCGACTCGCCGGGCGTCACCGAGACGTTCTTTTCGACCGGTTCGGCGATGTAGCCGGTCCCGTGGTTGAACACCAGCGTGTAGTTGCCGGGCGGGAGCTGGAACGAAGCCGTGCCGGCCGGCGTCGTCTGGGTGTAGACGGTCTGGATCGCGGTGCCGTCGTCGAGCACCGTAATCCGTGCGTCAGCGGGACTGACCTCGCCCTCGTCGTCTATCGTTGCGGTGACGTTGACGGGGGCCGGTCCCTCCAGCGAGTCGAAGTCGGCGGTGGCCGTTTCGCCGCCGCTGACGGTAACGGACTTCGGCTCTGATGCCGCGAATCCGCTGGCATCGGCCGTCAGCGTGTACTCGCCGGCGGGGAGTTCGAGTTCGTACGTTCCGGTCTCCGACCCGACGGTGTAGGTGAACGCGCGGTCGCCCTTCGAGGCGGTGACTGTGGCCTGTGAGACGGACTCGTTGTCCGTGCTTTCGATGCTGCCAGTCACAGTACCCGTCTCGGTTCCCTGCTGCTGGTTGTAGTACTCGCTGGTCGCGCTACTTGAACCGTCCTCGCCGACGAAGAGAGCGAACTCCGCTGACCGCGTTTCGCCGGGGTCGAGACGGTGTTCGAGCCACGGGTCAATCCAGGTCGTGGCACCCGTGTACGAGGTAAAGGAGCCGTTCCCGCCCCAGACGCCGTAGCTCACGCGGTCACCGGTGAGCGCGGCCCAGGGCTGGTCGAGTGTGTCGGCACTCACTGGCGGCGAGCGCGTCTCCTCGAGTCTCCCCGAACCGGGGAGCCAGGTCGACTGCCCCTCGGAACTCAGTGCTGCCCCGCTCTGGAGGCGCTCGGAATCGTTGACCGGGAGGCGCTGATCGCCGCCGTTCTCCATCGTGGTATTGATCCAGATGTGGCTGGAATTGGCCGGCAGCGTGTACGTCGTCGTGACGGAGACGTTCGGGTTCGTACTGACGTGGCCGGTCGCGGTGACGACCGCCGCGCCGTCCGGCCCGGTGGCGTTCTGGCGCTCGAAGGACTCGTAGACGGGCCACGTCCCGAAGTTGTTGAACGCGAACTCGGCGACGCCGATCTGGTCGGTCGTCAGCCCGTACGCGTTGGCGTCGTAGATACCGCCCGGCAGCGTGCCGAAAGGACCGTTAGTTTCAGTGCCGATGGCGGCGGCGACTTCGCTGTTTTTCAGGACGATAGTCTCGTTCGCCGGCGTCTCGCCGCCCTTGATTCGCTCGCCGGTGACGGCGACCGGCCTGTCCGGTCGCTCGACGTGGCCCGACGAGGCCAGCCACTTCACCGTTCGGAAGAGGAACGGCCGCGTGTCGGTCTGCTGGTGTTCGGCCTGCCACTCGTCGGTGAGATACGTCGTGAGCGACTTCTGGCTGCCGAAGGCGACGACGCGGCCGTTGTCACCGATGTCCCACGTCGCGGCCGCACCGACGATGCGCTCGCCACGGGGGTACTCTTTCTCTGTCGTGGAGTAGGTGTACTCGTAAGTATCGCTGTCACCGTACAGCAACGGGGCCTGCGTCCCGTTTTCGGTGTCGGTGACGTTGAGACTGACTCCGTCGTACTCCACGGTGTCGACGTTGTTCATTATCGGATGCCGGCCCGTGTTGTGCAGAATGACCCGCCACTCGTAGTCCTCGACTGTCTTGTTGGTCGGATCCTGAACGTTCCGGAGCCACTTGTCGCTCTCGCCGTTGAAGTGGAGCCCGTACGGGTCGGTGATGTCGTTGAGCTTGCCGGCGTGGCCCTGTAGTGGCGAGGTCCAGTCCCCGACGACGAACAGGCTGCCGCCGTTTCTGACGTACTCGTCGATTGCATCCTGCTCGGCCTCGCTATAGGCCGTCTGGGGGACGGGAATGATGACCACGTCGTAGTCCGACAGCCCGCTCGCGGCCGAACTGTTCCACGAGGTCAGCCCGCCGGTCGTCGACCGTTTCGTGTCGACGTCGTACCCGCGTTCGCTGAGTCGGTTTGCGAACTTCGTGAACGTCGAGCCCTGATGACTCCCGTCGATCAACACGTCGACGCCGGCACCGCTGTTGTTGAGATCGACCGAATCATCAGGAACCGGACAGCTCCCGTCGAGCTGACAGGTCGCTCCACCAGCCGAGGCCGTCTGTGTTGCTGTCTGACTGTTCGCCGTTGCCAGCTCGTTTTGTTCGCTCGGCGCAGCAGCGGCGCTTCCGAGGAAGCCGGTGCTGACAACCGACAAAACGAGTAGTACGCTGAGTAGTACTGGCCGTATGTGATTTCTATCCATCACTTCCTGTACGGTATTGTGACTATATAGTTAAAATTTATGATAGACGCACTGTTTCCGGATACTGACTGTTCTCCGTAACGAATGATTGACTTTCCCCCTGAGCTGTGGCCCGGACTTCGGGGATGGATGAACCCTCAGCTGTCCCCCAGTATCGCACCGCTTGGCCAGTATAAGACGGCTTTGGCGGACACACCTTGTCTGTCGGCCACACATTCCGACACACGGATTGTGGTAGCGACGACGGCCCGACAGATCGCCCACAGGTCTGTCTCCGGCGGTGTCCGTGTCACAACCGGCACGTACCAGCTTTTAAGACCCGATGGGCGGAACTTCGAAGGTATGTCACGCAAAGTCTTCTTCGATACGGACCCTGGCTGCGACGACGCGGTCATGCTGGCGATGGCGCTCGGTCACGACGGGATCGACGTTGTCGGTCTCTCAACTGTCTGTGGGAACACGACTATCGAGAACACGACGCGAAACGCCCACGCGATACTGGACCTCGGTGGCTACGACGTTCCGGTGTCCCGGGGCTGTGGGCGTCCGCTCGTCGACGATCTCACGACCGCCGAGTGGATTCACGGCGAGAACGGGCTCCACGGCGACATCCCCGACGCCGAGGGCGACACGCGGGACATCCACGGGGCCGACGCAATCGTCGAAGCCGCCCACGAGTACGGGGACGAACTGACGATCGCGGCCGTCGGTCCGCTTCCGAATCTGGCGATCGCACTGGCCAAGGAGCCCCGGTTACCAGACCTCGTCGAGGACATCTATCTCATGGGTGGGGCGGCAATGACGACCGGGAACGTGACGCCGATGGCCGAGGCCAACTTCCACAACGACCCCGCGGCGGCCAGCCGCGTCCTGCAGGACGCCAACACGCGGATGGTCGGCCTGGACGTGACCAACCGCGCCACCGTCTCCCCCGAGTTCATCGAGGAGTTCCGCACGGCCGACGGCGTCCGCGGAACCATCGCCGAGTGGCTCGACTACCGACCCGACTCCGGGACCTACCCGCTGGCCGATGCGCCGGCTATCCACGACGCCGCCGTCGTCGCCGATCTCATCGACGAATCGGTACTCACCTTCGAGGAGTACCACATTGAGGTAGACACGACCGGCGGCCCCTGCCACGGGGCCGTCATCTGTGACGAGCACGGCACGACCGACAACGACCCCAACAATCGTGTCGCTGTCGACATCGACGTCGACCGATACCGGGACATCCTTGAGACGGGCCTCCAGGCCTACGCGACGCAGTAGCGGCCGCTTGCTGTGTCGGTTCTGCTATTACAACGCCCTGATAACACCCGTGAAACTGTCTTCGGGGCGAAAATCCGATGAGCCGACAGCCTGAAGCCACGGAAACCAGACCACTGAGGCGCGGACTGCTCCACCGCTGCAGCACGAGTGTGTCCGAACTTGCGCTACTGTGCTATTGCCGACCGAATGCCAATATGGCACAAGTCTGTGATTCACTTTGCGCCATATTACCACACCAGCGTCTGTGTGGATTAATTGTTGTAGTTCCGTCACATTAGCACCCAGCAAATATTTTATATAAACGTTCAATCTAATGTATGCTGTGTCACGAAGCAACAAAGAAGACCTAGAAGCCGCTTCAGCGGACCGATCGGAGAACGATACGACGAACACACCAGTCGACCGGCGGAAGTTCCTCTCGGCTACTGCTGCACTCGGCGTTGCGGGACTCGCCGGCTGTGCTTCCAGTTCCGACGACGGCACCGAGCAGACCGACGAAGCATCTACAGATGCTGAGGAGACCACGACCTCATCTGGCACGGCCGAGAGCACATCTGAACCTGCAACGGGCGAGGTGACGCTCGTCCACGACACCCACGTCCACGGCAGTTATGGCGACCTCGAAGAGGCGGCGAACATCGCTACCTACTTCGACCTGATGAATCAGATCGCGGACAACAACGACCACTCAATAAAGGTCGGATCCGGCGACGACCTGGCCACCTCTATTCTCTCCGCACAGTTCGACGGCAAACACATCGTCGACGCGTTCAACGAGGGCGGGCTGGAGTTCGACACGTTCGGGAACCACGACTTCGACAGAGGGCCGGACGTGTTGCGGGACCGCATTTCCGACAGCGAGTTCCAGTGGGTGAGCGCGAACGCCCGCAACGCACAAACGGGCGACGTGTTCGGCGCTGAACAGGGAGCGAGCCAGTACGAACTCGTTTCGGCCGGCGATGTGACTGTCGGGCTCACGGGCATAATCAACGTCGAAGCGCCGACGATCACCACCATGGGCGAGACGACGGAGGTCCCGGGCCTCGAAGCCCCGGTCGAGGCAGTCGTGACCGAAATGCGGGACGACGGCGCTGATCTTGTCGTCGTGCTGTCCCATGTGGCAAGCCCGGCCGCCGTCGAGCTCGCGGAGTCTGTCGACGGCATCGACGCCATCGTCGGCGACCACGCCGCGACGTTCTCCGAGGAGCCCCAAGTCGTGAACGACACGGTGCTTTCGTTTGTTGACGACGAGTACGACTACCTCGGCGAACTGACGCTCACTGTCGAAGACGGGGAGCGAACCGACCACAGCCTGACGGTGTACGACACCGCTGCCGCGGTTGATGAGGGCCGCGTCGAACCGCACCCAGGTGTGCTCGAAGTCGCGGAAAGCTACGAGAGCAAGCTCAGCGACGAGCTCGACGTCGTCGTCGGCGAGACAACCGTCCCGCTCGATGCCCGCGAAGACACTGTGCGTTCCGAGGAGTCGAACTTCGGGAACTACATCGCCGATGCGCTCCGCAGCCACGGTAACGCGGACGTCGCAATCCAGAACGGTGGGGGTATCCGGACCGACGAACTCTACCCCGAAGGGGATATCACGAGACGGATGGTCTACAGCGTCCTCCCGTTCGGGAACAACCAGGTGACCATCGAGGTCACCGGTGAAACGCTGGTCGAGGCACTGGAGCTCAGTTCGACCGGCGGGGGCGGATTCCTGCAGGTGAGCGGTATGCGCTACACATACGACCCGGACAAATCGAAGGGCGACCGCGTCACGGAGGTAACAGTCGGTGGTGAGCCACTCGACACCGAAGCGACCTACACCGTCGCAACGAACGGCTTCACCGCCACAGGCGGCGACAGCTACACGATGTTCCAGGACGCCCCGAGGATTATCGACGCGAACGAGGGCGAACTGCTGTCGGTCATCGTCGAGGACGCAATCGAGGAGGACGGGACGATTTCGCCGTCGGTCGAAGGCCGAATCAAGACAGAGTAGCTACAAACATGGATTCGCTTGGCCGACCATGATTGTCTCGCCGCTGTGTGCGGCGTGTCCTACACTGGGCCGCATCGCCGTCGTGCGCTCTCTCGTCGTCGGTCGTCCGGCATCCCAGCGCCCGCCTTCCGTGCGATGGTTGTAGCCGGGTTCCGTCGTCTCGGCGGTAGCAGACTCTCTCCCGATGTGGCACTCTGACCCGGAGTTGCATCTCGCTCGTAGCTGACAGTACACGGCCAGGCCACGTCTGGCGTGAGAACTGTCGTCTCCTCGCTGTGTCCCCGAGTAGCCCCCTACGTCCCGTCTCCGAGCGTGAGCGTCGTGTCGTCGAACTCCAGAAACGCAGTCTGGTAGCCGCGATGTCGCGCGACCTGTGGCGGGGCCCCGACCGAAAGCGTCACCTCGTCACCCATCGCGATAGCAGGGAACGGGGCACCGTAATGATACCCCAGCTCGGGGTGAACGGCTGCCTTCAGTGGCTCGCGGACCTCCTCGCCGGCGTTGGCCACAGTTGCTCGGAGACCCATGAACGGGAGGGGATACTGGTTGTACGGCGTTCGAGCGGACACGGCGAGATACGGGCCAGAGCTGTCGATTCCGGCCGGAGCCCTACGCAGCACCTGCACCACAAATTCCGCAGCACCACTTTCGACGATCCCGCCGTGTTCACCCGGTAGCGACGCTGCATCCGCCAGCCTTCCGTCGGGCTGCATATCCGTCTCCATCGGTTCGAGCGCCCCCGCTTGTCCCGCCTCGTCGACGAACCGCTCGCGAATGTTGTTCGTGATGTCGGTTCTGAACAGCAGGTCGAACTCGGCGTCCACCGCGTCGGTGAACCGCCCGCGATACTCCCCTAACTGCCGCGCTGAGACCGGGTCAAACGAGAGTTGCACCGTGTACTCTCCCTCCTCCGGAAACGCGACGTTGTCCCCGAAGTGTGGGCCCATCTGCTGGGACAGCATCGGCCACAGCGACTTTTTGGTCACACTGTCGCCGCTTTCGGCGGCTCGAACCTCGACCGGCGGGCTACCCAGCGGGATGCGCTGGTTGTATTCCGGGTCCCACACGGTTGCCATGAGATGCAGTCCCTGCCCGTCCTCGATCTGTACGTAACTCTTCTCCTTGCCAGTTAGTATCCAGAAGTCGTGAAGCAGTGTATAGGACATCGCCACCATATACGGTCCTACCTCCGCCATACCGACCATCCGCATCCCGTCTTGATGTGCCGGGATGTGCACTAATGGCCGTTCCTGGGCAGACGCTGTCGGGAGCTCATTTCCCCGTCCCTGTTCGGTTCCCTCGGGCGTCGATTCGGTACCGCCAGGTGCAGCCTCGGACGGGGTCTCGTCCGCGGCGTCATCCCCCGTTGCACAGCCGGCGACACTCACCCCAAGTGCTACCCCGCTCGTAGCGATGAAGTCCCGGCGCGTCGGGTTTCTCCTGGGCGACATGGTATCCCTCTGCTCTCGGAAAGGATAAAAAACCTTGTCAGGGATAGACCGTCGCCGTCGTTCGGGCGGACTGTGGGGCCGGCTGGGTCACGACGGACGGGGGAACGAGCGTTTCGAGCGGGGCGGGAGCAAGTAGTTCCCGCGTCGAACCGTCGTAACGTATTGCAGTATCCCGTTGTTGTTCTTCGTACCGACGCCGCCGACATTCGCAACGTCGTCGCCGTTCATGGCGTTCCGGGTCCGGATAAAGTCCGTTATGCCCTCCTGAAGACTGAGGAAGTGTACTCCGGTTTGGCCATCGTCTACCGTCGCGAAATCGCGTCGGAGGAGCCGTGGGTCACCGCCCTCATCTCGTGCACGCGCGAGTTTCTGTGCGTGCCCGACCACTCCCTTCTCAAATGCGTCGT
Organism: Haloarcula sp. CGMCC 1.2071; assembly: GCF_037078445.1. NCBI lineage: Archaea > Methanobacteriati > Methanobacteriota > Halobacteria > Halobacteriales > Haloarculaceae > Haloarcula > Haloarcula sp. CGMCC 1.2071. Next base: position 132,882 of record NZ_JAYMGY010000007.1, on the reverse strand, counting down.
CCTCGACTCGGTCAGCGACGCCAGTCTCCGCTACGAGCGACGAATCACCGAGGTTGTCGCCCACGCCCTCGACCAGGGTCTCCGCCGCGTGCGTCGCCGAGAACATCTTGGCGACGCGCTGTTCCCGGGAGTCTTGGTTGTACCACTGGTCCAGTTCCGTGCGTAGCAGTGAGAGGTGTTGCGTGGTCCCGCCCGCGAACGGCCCCTCCGCGATCGTTACGCTGTCTTCCGTCGCCTGATTCTGTCGGAACCCCGATTTGAAACCCATGAACAGCGGTGCATCTTCGGGGACCGCGCCGTCCGGAACGCCATCCACGTCGTCGTGTTCCGCCGGGAGCCCCGCACCGATAAACCCCGTCCGTCGGTCGACCAACTCGACCGTCCCGTCTATGGTTTCGGTGACTTCGCTCCCGTTTGCGGTCTCCAGCTCACCGAACAGCGCTTGCTTGGCCTCCAGCACCGCCGAAGCGCGGTCGCTTGCCAGATGAACGAGGAGGTCCGGGGTATCGAACGACGGGTCCTCGAAAGGGGCCAGCGCCGCTGGCTGTGGCAGGTCGACCGACTCGGAGAGCGGTTCGTCATACCGGTCGAAGTACGCCGGGGAGTAGCCGACAGTAAACAGAAGCCCGTCAGACTCCCACCGATACGTCTCCTCTAGCTCGCGAAACGCGTTCTCCGCTTGCGTCCGGTCGCCGTCATCGACCGGTCCGTCGCCAACATAGTCGGCCAGCAACAACACATGGTGCCGAGCCGGCACCGGATTCCCGTGCTCGTCGGTTCGAGAGAACTCGTTCCACGCGTGCTGTCGACTCGGTAGTTCAGCCTCCGATTCGGTGCCAGCCGGCCGGTCGGTACCGCGGTCTGTCCCTCCCGCCTCCGTTGGCTGCCCCTCCAGGTCGAGGCAGGCTGCGAGCCCTGTCGACCCTCCGAGGGCGACGGCTGCGCGGAGCGTTTCCCGGCGGGTCAGGGTCCTGTCTCCGTCTGTCATCAACTACTATCCGTTCGGACGATTCCGGCATAAGTATTGGCCTGAGGCCCAACAGGACGACGCTCGGCGGCCTGACTCCGCGAACGACGAGACGGCTCGCTACTGCGGCGGTCAAAACGGACGGAGTGCGCTTACCGGGAGAAACAGTGCCGCTATTCGTAGATGTGGACGCTCCCGGTGGTGTTGTCCTCGATGTAGTCCCAGTCGTACTCCACGCCCAGGCCGGGGCCGTCGGGGACACCGACTGTCCCGTCGTCGTCGACGGCGTCCATCAGGTCGGAGTAGCCGCCCTCGTACACCGGCGGCTGGGTGTTCTGGCAGTCCGGGTGGACCAGCGCCATCTCGTAGTAGTTGGAGTTGCGGCAGGCGGCAATGCAGTGGCGCTGGGCCGGGCCGGGCGCGTGGAACTCCACGTCGAGGCCGTACGCTTCGGCCATCCGGGCCACCTTGATTGCGCCGGTAATGCCCGCGTCGTACTCGGGGTCGGCCCGGAGGAAGTCGGTCGCCTCGCTGGCGGCGAAGTCGGACTTGATCTCCAGTCCGCGGATGTGTTCGGTCTGGAGAATCGGCGTGTCGAGTTTCTGTGCCAGCTTCTTGTGGGCGTGCTGTGAGATACCGCCGTCGCGGAACGGGTCCTCGTACCAGAAGAAGCCCTGTTCATCGAGCGCCCGGCCCAGTTCCAGCGCGTCGGCGAACGTCTCCAGTTCGCAGGCGGGGTCGTGCATCAGGTCCATCTCGTCGCCGACCGCTTCGCCGACGGCGTGGACTGCCTCGACTTCGCGGTCGAGACTTCGGGCGTCGTCGCCGCCGCCCCAGCCGTGAATCTTGAAGCCGCCGAAGCCCTCGTCGCGGCACTCCTCGGCGAAGTCGGCGAAGGCCTCGGGCGAGTCCAGCCCGCCCGCGTCGTCGCCGTGGTACGTCGACGCGTAGGTGGGGATACGCTCGCGGTAGGTCCCCAGCAGTTCGTGAATCGGCGCGTCGTAGTACTTGCCGGCGAAGTCCCACAGCGCGATATCGATCGGGCCGATACCCATCCGGTCGTACTTCCGGAGTGCGCGCTTGCATTCGGACCAGTGTTTCTCGCGTTTCAGCGGGTCCTTGCCGATGAGGTACTCTGCGATGATGTTGTACTGGGCGGCTGCCGGCGAGTTCCCACCGACGTACTCGCCCGTGATTCCCTCGTCAGTGTGAATCTGTACGCCGAACAGTTTCCGCGTGGTTGTCTCGCCCGGCGCATAGACCAGATTGAAGCCGTGCTTATCGGTCCCGACGTCATTAAGGGGGTACTCGAACTCTCGGCTTTCGATCCTCGTTATCGTTGGCGACATTTGCCGGACATACTGTGGTGGGGATATTAAAGCTACCCCGCGACAGATACGCCGTCTCTGTTTGAGCGGCCGACACAGCAGCTACCGGAACCACGGTCTCATACTGCCAGCTGTAAGTCTGTGAAGAATCTCGCCATCTCGGGGTGGCGAATATCTTGAAATAGTTACAGCCGGCAGTATCACTCAGTCCAGCGCGTCAATACGACGAATACCGGCCTCACCCAGCCGAACCGAACAGCCGATGTACAGCGGTTCGATGACTCGGGGGTAGTCGAACGACACCGCGTGCTCGTGGAGCACCTTCGGGTCGCCGGCCTCGCCCTGCCACATATCGTGATGTGAGGGGAGCAACCGGGATAGCTGGAGCTGATTTGCGGCCTCGATAATCTCGTTTTCGTCCATGTACCACTTCGTTCTGACACCGCAGTCCGGCTCGGGCTCGTAGATAGAGCCGACGGTGCCAAACGCCAGCGCGCCCACGTCGATGTCGAACCGTTCGCCGACGTCGGTAAACGCCTCGGCAGGCCGGCTATCGCCGGCGTGGAAGAACGTCCCGGCGTCGTGCTCGATGACGTACCCCACCGGTTCGATGGCGTCGAGGTCGTTGGTGCCAGTAACGTGAACGGTGAAATCGCCGACAGCGAACTCGTCACCGACGGCGATCTCGTTGCGCTGCTCGTCGGGCACCCGCATCTCACCGTCGTAGTCCGGGGAGTCATACGATGCCGACGGGGCGTACAGGTCCGCTCCGAGGTCCTCGACCAGCGGGCCGTACGACGGCGGGTGCATGTGGTCGATGTGTTCGTGTGTGACGAGTGTGGCATCACACTGGGTCGCGTCGGCGGGGTCTATCGGCACCGGAATCATGCGAATGAGGTTCGGCGGGTCGCCAGTCCCGAAGTAGGGGTCGATGTACAGCGTCGTCGACTGCGACCGGAGTACGAAGCCGTTACAACCGAGGTACCAGATTACGACGCCATCGCCGGGGTCTGTCGCCTCTATTTCGTCACGGACGAACCAGTCGTCCCACGTTGACTGAACCATGCGCCGAACTACGCCTGGCCGGGTCAAAAAATCTCGCACCGCATTCAGTCGAGTGTGACTGTCGACTCCGTCTCGGAGGCCTCGTAGATAGCCTTGATCGTGTTGATGTCGACGAGGCCGTGTTCACCGTCGGCGTAGGGCTCAGTGTCGGTCAGCAGACAGTGGGCGAAGTACTCGAACTCCTCTTCCATCTGATCGATCTGTTCGAAGTCGATGTCGACCGTCGTTCCCTCGTGGGAAAGCTGGAGCGCGCGGTCGTCCCAGGGATAGAAGGCCGGTTCGATGCGGACCTTGCCCTCGGTTCCGAGTACCGATATGTGACTGTCGAGATGGGCGTTCTGGCTGGCTGTACACACCGCGTACATGTGGCCGGGGAAATCTAACTGGAACGCGCCGTGTTCGTCTGGCACGTCGGCGAACTCTTCCTGTACCGATGCGACAGTCCCCCGGACGGCCACGGGGTCGGCATCCAGCAGGAATCGGCTCGTGTTCAGCGGATAGAGGCCGATATCCATCACGGCACAGCCGCCGGAAAGCTCCCCGTCCAGCCGCCACTGGTCGGGGTCGGGGACGAGTTCGAGGATGGGTTCGGTCATATTCCCGTGGACGAACAGCGGTTCGCCGATGTACCCTTCGTCGATGAGGTCCTTCGCCCGCCGGACGGCTGGCTCGGTGTGCATCCGGTAGGCGATCATCAGCGTCGCGTCGTGTTCGTCACAGACCTCGACCATTCGCTCGGCGCGCTCGATGGTGGCCTCCATCGGCTTCTCACAGAGGATTGCCTTCCCCAGTTCTGCCGCCGTCTCGACGTAGGGGAGGTGGAGCGCGTTCGGGGTGACAATGTAGACGGCGTCGTACGCGTCGCTCGCGGCCCCCTCGTGGAACTCCTCGTAGGTGATCGCGTGTTCGACTGTCTCCGAATCAGCGGCCACATCGGCCGCCTTCTCGCGGTCACTGCTGACCAGCACAGTCGTCTCACAGAGGTCCCCCGCGTCGACGGCGGGCATCGCCTGTTCGGTGGTCCACCAGCCGACGCCGATCATCGCGAACCGTACTGGATCGTCGGTCTCTGTCTGTTCCTGCCAGTCTCGACGGTCGAATCCTCCCGTGAGCGCGTCAACGTTCATGCCGCTGCCATCGACTGGCTGGATATTATCTTTTGTGTTGGCACGCCCGTGTCAGCTCCCGCTGTTCTAGAGTGGCGAATGGTAGTTCGTCTGTTAAGTAAACTAGTCCCAGCAGATGACATAGATGTTTGGTATTATGGAACCATATGACTGTCTCACCCGCAGATATTCTACAGCGACCCGTCGATAATCCGGGCGGAAAATACTGTTTCACGGGCCGTCTGTGGACTGTCTTCGTCTACGCTCTCCGGTTTCCGTATCGAGAATAACGACAGTACAACCGTTACGGGAACCGTTCCATAATACTGAACGGACTGTCGAGGGCGGAGCGCCACGGTTCGTCTGACAGGGACAACTTCGAAGCCCTGTCGCACTCGCTGTGTTCACACGAGGTGTCTACAATGACTGCCACTGACAGAACGGCGCTGCGCCCATTCGAATGACGCTTTCGTTTCTCGCCGCATTCTGACCGGCTAGTGGCACTTCGCGGTAGTGAAACTTGCTTCGGATGCCGGGGCGCTAACAACGAGAGTGGAACGCCTGTACGGGACAGACAGTGTTGATGCTGGGACCGTTCCACCATCGTCGGTCGGTTGGGCTACGACCATGACTTTGCACGCTTGCTCTTGCGGTGGACAAGAGCAACAGGATATTAAGAATAATACTATATAACTTTATTGTAATAAAAACTACACTCCACCGTCAGCGACGGTGGCCGCCTCCATTAGCTGTTGCGGTACACCGTCTTGATGTAGCTGAAGAACTCCAGTCCGGCGTCACCCTGCTCGCGGTAGGTGTTCGTCGAGGAGCGCTTGAGGCCGCCGAAGGGAACGTGCAGTTCCAGTCCGGTCGTCTTCTCGTTGACCTTGACCACACCGGACTCGGAGCGCTCGATGAACTCGTTTTCCTCCTCGATTCGGTCGGTCACGATGCTGGCCGAGAGCCCGTAGTCGATGTCGTTGGCGACCTCGACACCTTCGTCGAAGTCGGAGACGGGAATCACGGCGAGCACCGGCCCGAACACCTCTTCCTGTGCGATACGCATGTCAGGCTCGACGTCGGAGAAGACGGCCGGCGAGATGAAGTTCCCGGCGTCGTACTCGCCACCAGTGAGTTCTTCGCCGCCCGTTTCGAGGGTTGCTCCCTCCGACTGTGCGATGTCGATGTACTCCAGACTCCCCGCGAGCTCGTCTTCACTGACGTGGGGTCCCATGCCGGCCCGGTCGAGGCCGTTTCCGATCTCGAGCGACTCTGCGTAGTCGACGACGGCGTCGAGGAACTCGTCGTACACGTCTTCGTGGACGATAGCCCGGGAGGTCGCTGTACAGGCCTGCCCCGTCCCGCCGAAGGCCCCTGCCCCGACGATGTCGGCCGCTTTGTCCACGTCGGCGCTCGGCATGACAACGGTCGGGTTCTTCCCGCCCATTTCTGCCTGTGCGCGCTTCCCGTTGCTCGTCGCCTGTTCGTAGACGTGCTCGCCGACGGCCGCGCTGCCGGTGAACGACACCACGTCGACGTCGTCGTGGGTGGTCAGCCGTTCTCCGACCTCGCTACCGGGGCCACAGACCAGGTTGATAGCGCCGTCCGGAATACCGGCCTCGTCCAGCGCCTCGACGATCATTGCGCCGACGGTCGGCGCCTGCATCGCGGGCTTGATGACGACGGTGTTGCCGACCGCAAGCGCCGGGGCGATCTTCCAGGCCGGAATCGCGATGGGGTAGTTCCACGGCGTGATAAGCGCCGCGACGCCCATCGGCTCTTTTTTCGTCTGCAGACCGGCGCGGCCGCCGCTTGGCTGTTTCACAGTGCCGCCGAAGTCGCGGGCCTTCTCCGCGTAGTAATAGAAGATATCAATCGCACGCTGTACCTCGCCCTCGGCTTCGCCGAGCGGTTTCCCCTCTTCGCGGGTCAGCGTCTCCGCAAGCTCGTCTTTCCTGGACTTCAGGATTTCACCGGTCTCACGCAGGATCGCGCCACGCTCCGGGCCAGGCATCCCGCCCCATTCGTCTGTTGCTTCCGCCGCGGCCGCGACCGCTTCGTCGGCGTCCGCCGCCGAGGCCACCGGAACCGTGCTGACGACGTCAGTCTCGTCTGCCGGGTTCGTGACGTCCTGTGTCTCTCCGCTCCCGGTCCACTCACCGCCGATATAGTTCTCATACGTCTGCGTCATACGTTTAATTCATCTCATTCCCAATACTTACGCGTTTCCCATCCTTCGCTGTGCCGCGTCGTTCGACGGTATGGAACGACTGGTGGGTCACGGAGGCAATGCTGGATAACAGGCACCGTAGCCAGTGTAATCAGCGTCGCCGGTCCAACCCCGAATTCGCGATGACCGACTCACAGCGGAACCGAAATTGAAGCCCACTAAAATAGCTACCGCTGTCAAATAGCACCAACACGATCTGTGTGTTGCCAGATCTGTCACAACGTGGGACGTGGCCGCGTTGCGGTATTTGTGTTCCTTGGAAATTACTATTGGCCGGCCGTACCGGTATCCCAGAGCTATTCGCATTCTGTTGCCGTGTCGCTACGACTGATCGCTGCTGCGACCTCTCCTAGTATATAAATACATCTCATAGTCTAACATGTGTATGTATGTTATTGACCCGCTGCTGGTAGTTGCTGGACCGGCCGTCGCCCGAGTCGTCTCCCAGCATTTGATATAGCAGTATTCAATTTATAGCGATAAACCGCACCGACGAAAAAATAGCAGTCAATGCGCTGTAGTACGGCCCAGGGCTCTCGAACCGAGTCGAATCTACCACGCGAGCGGTGCCAGTGTTACCCTTCGATTTCAGAATATGGGTAACAAGTGGACAAGTATGAACACAAATACCGTACTACTCTCTCCAGAATTAACTATTTGGTACTACCAGACGATACTGACGCCCGTACCGAAATTAAACCCGGGCCAACTCGTCGCTGTCCACTCTTTCGAGAAGCGCGTCAACAAGTGCGCTCTTCCGGTGTGAGACCAGCAGATGGCAGTAAATGTCGTCTTCACTGTCCGCACCACAGTTACACAGCGGGCATCCGTATGTGTGGCTCTTTGCCCCCTCGGTCGCTCGCTGCGGGATGCTGGCTTGCATATGCGGATGTAAGCGCCTTGCCGAACATAGCGGTTTCTAGGACCGCTATGTTGCTCTCAATGTGCATATAGAGACTTTCCCCGTGTCGGCCTCGGACGCGACACATCCTACTGCTCACTCACCTTGACGAGATTGGTGTACAATGTTCGTCCCCTCTCACGCCTCAAACGAGACTGTCGTCGGTCAGACACGCCCGCCAAAACCGACGTGTTTCGAGCGGTATCTACCATGAAGAAGACCGATTCCTGGTCATATATGTCCTATATGTTTGTTGAATGAGGTTGTCCATCTCTATAAGCAATCGTTTGCATATACTACGGCGCTCCCGGCCGTCGCTGAACGACGCAGCTACCGACGGCTGCCCGACGCCTCGCTCACCCTCGCGGAACTCCGTGCTGCGCTCTCCTGTAGCCGCTGTATCCGCTCGTCCATCGGCGGGTGCGTCGACAGGAGACGTGAAAGCTCGCTGTCCGCTTCGCTGTGAACGTATAGCTGTCGCAGGAGACCGGTGTCCGGCTTCGACGCCTGCTCGATTTTCGTGAGGGCTCGGGCGAGTCCAACGGGGTTCCCCGTTATTTCGATCGCGCGGTCGTCGGCTGCCAACTCGCGACGTCTGGAGTAGCCGAGTATCAGCAGCGCTACCGCGAATCCGAGACCGGCAACGACCTGTAGCGCGTACCGCTGTGCCCGCCCGAGCCAGGAGCGCAACCACGACGAGGGGTTGCCACGCAGTAATGCGAACGAGCGCGCGAGGCCACCGGTTAGCACCACGACGGGAAACAGAACAAGGCCGACAAGCCCGACAACCGTCTGGACGAGGCTGTACGCGACAGTCTGAACGAGCGCATCCCGGGTCTCCAGATGCGCGAGTTCGTGTGCCAGCAGCGCCTCGAACTCCGTCGCGGATAACAGTTGGAACAGCCGCCGGTCGACGACGATAACCCCAGCGCCGCCGCCGATGGCGAACGCGTTCGGGACCGGCAGCTCCGCCAGTAGCAACGTCGGCGTCTCGACGTCCATCTGATCGACGAGCGTGTCGAGGCGGCGGTAGACCTCCGGCACACGCGCTCGCGAGAGTTCGACTGCGTCGAGAGACCGCTTGAGCCGCGCCGTAGCAGCCCAGTAGTTCACGATGCCGAGAACAATTGCCGTCACGATAACGACAAGGGCGGCTATCAGCGGCGACGGACGGCTGTCCCACACTGGTAGAAGCAGCGCGTACCCCACGTATGCCGCCGAGAGATAGACCAGCAACGACAACACTCCGACGACGGCCATGAGGAGCCGTCGGGTCACAGCCATATCTGCTGATACGCGTTGCCCGAAAAAGTCACTTCGGTGGTCAGCACGGCGTTTCTGACCCCCAGGTTCTGAATGGGGTTGTCGCTAGCGGCCATTTCATATAGCGCGATGGAATTTATCTAATACTGCTCCAGTGGCAGTCTCATTCGACGAAGCGACCCGAGAACGGCTCACATCCCATTCAAAACGGTCTTTCGAGCAGTGTGGGGCGACACGCCTTTTTGACCGGCCTTCGGACCACAGCGTATGCGAACCGCACGACTGTTAACGGACGATGGACCGGTCACTGGCGAATACGTTGACGGCGTCGTCCATGCTGACGATGGCCAGTATGTGGTCGGCCGCGATGGACGACTCCTCCCGCCGTGTGAACCGACCGCGCTGTACTGCGTCGGTCGGAACTATGCCGCGACCAACGACCAGATGGATTACGACCGGCCCGAGGAACCGGACTTCTTCATCAAACCCCCGACAGCGCTACTCGCCCACGAGCAGCACATCCCTTACCCGCCGTTCACCGACGAACTCACCTACGCCGGTGAGCTGGCTGCGGTCATCGGTGAGCGGTGTCGTGACCTTGACCCGGCTGACGTTTCCGACGCCGTCCAGGGATACACGGTACTGAACGACGTCGACGCGCTGGACCAGCAGGGCCGCACCGCACGGAAGGCCTTCGACGGGTCCGGACCGCTGGGGCCGTGGATCGAGACTGACGTCGACCCCACAGGTCTCGACATGTACACTGACATCAACGACGAGCGCCGGCAGTCTGCCAACACCAGCGAGATGCTGTTCGGTCCCCACGAGGTGGTCGCGTACCTTTCCGAGCGGTTCACGCTCCGTCCGGGCGACGTTGTTGCGTTCGGCAGTCCGGCCAACCCGGGGACGGTCGCGCCCGGTGACACAATCGAGATAACCTACGAGGGTGTCGGGACGCTCCGGAACTCGGTCGTTTCGCTATAACGGCATTAAGACGCTGGGATCGCCATATAGCGACCTTCTTTAGCCTCTTCTCGACAGATTAGCGAATCTGAGCGCTATGGCTCGATAAACTACTAAACGCTATACAAAATCACTGTAGCCGGGTCCGAATCGTCTCTGCGGTCTGCTCGCCGATACCGTCGATAGCTGTCAGCTCCTCGTCGGAGGCCGTCCTGACGTTGTCCACGCTGCCGAAGCGTCGGAGCAGTCGCTTCCGCGTCTCGGGGCCGATGCCGGGCACGTCGTCGAGCGTCGTCGACACTTCATCCCGTAGCGTCTGGTGGTACTGGACGGCAAAGCGGTGGGCCTCGTCGCGAATCCGCTGGAGCAGGTGGAGCTGCGGGGCGTCGCTGTCCCAGTCGTACACGCGGTCGGGCGTGATGACCAGTTCCTCGTCCTTCGCCAGCGCGATGGCCGGCACGTCCCAGCCAGTCTCGGCGAGGGCGTCGCGGGCCGCCCCGAGCTGGCCGTCGCCGCCGTCGATGAGCAGCAGGTCCGGGTCCGGCCGGTCGTCCCGGCCTTCGACGGCGCGCGCGGCCCGCCAACGGAGGAGTTCGCGCATGTTCGCGTAGTCGTCGTTTTGCTCGGTGAGCTTCTTCCGGCGGTAGTCGCTCTTCTCGGGCGTCTCGTCGACGAAGGTGACGTTCGAACCAACGGCTGACCGGCCCTGCGCGTGGCTCACGTCGAAGCCCTCGATACGGCTCGGGCGGTCGATACCCAGTGCGTCGGCTAGACGGCCGCTCTCGTCGTCAGCCCCGCCGCGCTGGCGGGCGTTTTTCAACGCGAGGTCGACCAGCGTCGCTTCCCGTCCGGCACCGGGCACCCCGAGCGTAACGCCCTCACTTTCAAGCCACGCTTCGATGTCCGGGTCGGCGGGGGCCTCGGCACAGAGAATCCGGTCCGGCAGGTCCCGCTCGGCGTAGTACTGCGGGATGAACGCCCGATACACGCCCGCGGTCCCCTCGCTGTCCGGGGCCTCCAGCGTGTGGCGGTCCCGTTCGACGAGCTTGCCGCCCTCGGCGTGGAGCCGGGCGACGATGGCGCGCTCGCCCTCGACGGCGGCCCCGAGAACGTCCGTCGTCTGGTATCCCCCGGAGTCGCTAACGGCGGTGTCGCCCTCGCCGTGGAGCGCCTCGACGGCCCCGAGCTTGTCCCGGAGGTTCGCGGCGCGCTCGAACTCCTGGTTCTGTGCGGCGGTCTCCATCTTGCGGCGTAGCGGGTCCGCGAGGACGCCGGTTTCGCCCTCGAAGTACCGCGTGACGGACTCGACGTCTTCGGCGTACTCGGTTTCGCTGATCTCACCGGTGCAGGGCGCGGTACAGATGCCCATCTCGTAGTCGAGACAGGGTCGGTCCCGGTTGCTGTACTTGTGGTCGGAACACCCCCGCAGGCCGTACGTCTCGCGCAGTGCCTTCACGACCGTCTCGACCCGCCCCTTGTCGGTGAACGGCCCGTAGACGGTCGCGCCGTCCTCGGGGTCGCGGGTCACCTCGATTCGGGGGACTGGATGGTCGGTCAACTGGACCAGCGGGTAGGACTTGTCGTCTTTCAGCCGGACGTTGTACGGCGGCCGGTGGCGCTTGATGAGGTTCGCTTCGAGCAACAGTGCCTGCGTCTCGGTGTCGGTGACGGCGAAGTCGATGGTCTCGGCCCGCTCGACCATCTTGGCGATGCGCTCGCTCCGCGGGTCGGCATACGAGCGCACGCGGTCACGCAGGTCGACGGCCTTCCCGACGTAGAGGACCCGGCGCTTGTCGTCCCGGCCCTGTTCGAACAGGTATACGCCGGGCTCCCGTGGCAACGACCCCGCGCGCTCTCGAACCCCGTCGGCGTCCATTAGCTCGGAGTTGGTGCTCGGCGGGGTTGAACGTCACGGGAGCGGGTCGTCGGGCGCAGGCCGGTCGACGTTCCCGGCGTCGGCAGGGGCCGCCTCCGGAACGATGGCGGCCTCGATTCGCTCGACGATACTCTCGTCCTCCGGCGCAGCAAGTTCGATGTCGTCGTCGCCGGCGACGCGCACGACGAGCAGTCGGTCGCGGCTCCAGAGATAGACCCCGAGGACGACGGCGGCGAAGGCCAGCGCGAGGCCGCCGAACAGGCGCAGCAGGTCGTCCAGTTGCGCCATCAGCGACAGCATCGTCCGGAGCATCCCCAGCATCCCCCCGATACCGACGGCACTGGCGGCACCGCCGCTGTCCAGCGAGACGTTGCTGACGAGGCTGTCGAGGCTCACGGTCATCCCGGCGGCCACCAGCACGACGCCGACGACCAGCGCCTTCACGCCGAGTTCGAGAAACGACCAGTCGCCGCTGGTGGTGACGTCGACGCCCTCGACGTTGGGGCGGTCGACCTGCCGGTAGTTCGACCCCTCGCGGTCGGGCGTGAACACGAGGATGCGGTGACTCGTCACGACGACCCCGCCACGGTCCAGCCTGACGTCCGCTTCGATCACCTCGCCATCGTACAGGAGGCTCTCGGCCCGTGCGACCCAATCCATACACCCCGTTTACCGCGGACACCTGTATATTCTCCCCCCGTAACCGCTAACTGTGCGCCCTCGAACATGACAGTATGACCGCCGATCCCCGCTGCCCTCACTGCTCGGAGAAAGTCAGTGCGACCGCGACGTGGTGTATGCACTGCGGCCGGGACTTCGAGAGCCCGGTCGATGCCGGAACCGGGACAACAGTCCTTGATGCCGACGGCAGTCAGACCGCGTCTGACCTCGAAGCGGCCCTCAACGCCGGCGACGTCGACGGTATCCAGAACGCGCTCGCACAGAGCGACAACGGGCCGACACTCGTCGGTGTCTTGCTCGCCGGTATCGCGCTGTTTACCCTCCCACTCGTCTCGCCTCCGGGTGCCGCGCTGTATCTCCTCGTCGTCGCCGGTGTCGGGGCAATTGCCGCGACACAGTCGACGTTCGACGCGGCGCTCAGAACCGGCGGGAAGGCACTCGCGCTTGCTCCCTTCCTACTGGTGTTTATCGACGTGTTCCTCGGATATCTGTTCAGCGGAGCGGTGGCGACCAGTGCCACAGTTCTGTTCGGCCCGGCAATTTACGCCGGTCTGGTCATGTACGGCGTCCGCTGGTATCGTCGTCGCTGAGCGGTTTGCGGTGACCCGAACCCGAGTCGGCGTGCATCTCGATCAGCGTGTCGGCGACTTGCTCGACCGCTCTATCGGCGACGGCCGCTCGCTGGGCGTCCGTGAGCGGGGTGTGGCTGCCCATGGACGAACGTGACTGCTCAATTGGTAAATACTTCCTGCAGAGTACAGTCGCTGTCTGCGTATTCTTTGCGTGAGCGGGTCCCCGCTTTAGAGCACGCATTGATTCGCTTCGTCCGGTATCAAAACTACCATGCCTCCCGGATTCGAGAGTCCACCTACTACAGGTGGTTCTGTGACCGAAAAACGCGAATACAAAGACGACTACCAGGACAAGACGCTGTATCTCCCGGGGCCGACAGAGGTGCGCGAGGACGTTATCGAGGCGATGGCCGAACCGATGTTCGGCCACCGGATGGACCGGATGACGGACCTCTACACCACCATCGTCGAGGACACGAAGGAGTTCCTCGGCACCGACAACGATGTCATCGTGCTCACGGCGTCGGGCACGGAGTTCTGGGAGTCGACGACGCTCAACTTGGTCGAAGACAGTATGCTCGTGCCGACCTCCGGCGCGTTCAGCGAGCGCCAGGCCAACGTCGCAGAGCGCCTCGGCAAGGACGTCGACCGCATCGAGTACGACTGGGGCACGGCGGTCAAGCCCGGCGACATCCGTGACGCGCTCGAATCCGGCGACTACGACGCCGTCGGGGCCGTGATGAACGAGACCTCGACCGGCGTCCGGAACCCTATCGAGGAGATCGGCGACGTGGTCGCGGAGTACCCGGATACCTACTTCATCGTTGACGCGATTTCCTGCCTCGGCGGCGACCAGATCGACATCGAGGCCCACGGCATCGACGCTATCTTCACGTCCACGCAGAAGGCCTTCGCCATGCCGCCGGGGCTCGCGGTCTGTGCCGTCAGCGACGCGGCCTACGAGCGGGAACTGGAGAAGGATTCGGCGTCCTGGTACGGCGGCTTCCAGCGCTGTCTGGACTACTACGACCGGAAGGGACAGACCCACTCCACGCCGGCGATTCCGCTCATGCTCGCGTACCGCAAGCAGATGAAGCACATGCTCGATGAGAGCCACGACGCCCGCGACCAGCGCCATCAGGAGATGGCCGAGTACACGCGCGAGTGGGCGCGCGAACACTTCGACCTCTACCCCGAGGAAGGCTACGAGTCCCAGACGGTGACCTGCATCGAGAACACGCAGGACATCAACGTCGCCGAGACGGTCGAGGCCGTCTCCGAAGAATACGACATGGTGTTCTCCAGCGGCTACGGCGACATCAGCGAGGAGAGTTTCCGTATCGGACACATGGGCGAACACACCGTTGAGAGTATCAAAGAGCTAACCGACGCAATCGAAGACGTGGCCGATCTGTAAATTGAGGAATAATCGACTGAGGCCGGGGCTATAGGCCGTTCTAGGGCGGCTCGCTTCTACCACTTGGCGTTTTCACAGTTTGATAATGCTGGGAAGACTATATTACTGCCGACTACTTTGATGTAGATAGACGAACCATATGAGTAAAAGCAACAGGCGGAGTAGGGACAGCGACTCCTCAACACCGATGAACGTGACCAGAAAACAGTTCGACTGGAGCGAGACGCGACCGAGCGCGGCAGTGACTGAGTACATCTCCGCCATGACCGGCCGGGAACAGACTGACTTCGCACCGCTGTACGAGACTGTCGACCCCGAAGCGCTCGACTCACTCGTCGACTCCTCGAAGCGCTCGACGCCTGTCAGTATCTCGTTTGAATATGCCGGCCACTCGGTCACTGTCCGAAGCGACGGGGAACTCGTTATCAAGGCACCAAGCGCCAGTATTGGCCGATAACTTTCGGTTTGCGGAGTTTTTGCCCCTCCTCTCCTGTTTTCCCCCTGATAGCGATTGTGCTTGTGCAGGATCGAAACGCCCAGTTCCGAATATCTATAAAAGACCGTTTTTAGGCCTCGACGCCCCAGTTATCAGTATTTGAATTCGAAAAGGTAGGCATAAGTCAGGAGGTCAGAAATTCGCACGTATGACTGAAACGAACGTGCGAACGAGGGTTGTGACCCACTACAGCCGACGAATCGGGGTCGCAATCGGTGTGACGCTCGTAGTCACGCTCGCGTTCGGGGCTGTGTTTGCCGCGCACGCGGCAAATCAGGGGGCTGGACTCGCGGCCATTTCTGGGACGCTGTTCGTGGTAACGCTCAATCTCGGACTGCTCGCGATTGTTCTGGCCGGGAACGCGGCGGTCGAACTCCGGCGCCTGACCGACGCCGCGACAGCTATCGAGGACGGCGACCTTGAGACTAGTCCGGACGTCGACCGCGCGGACGAGTTCGGTCGCCTCGCATCGGCTTTTGACAGTATGCGCCGCTCTCTCAGCGACGCGTTCGACGAGTCCGAAACCGCACGTAAGGAGGCCGAACAGGCCAAGCAAGACGCACAGGCGGCGCGACAGGAGGCTGAGGAGTTCAACGAAACGCTCCTTGATCATGCGACGGACATCGGTGACGCAATGACGGCCGCGGCTGACGGCGATTTCACCCGACGCCTCGACACAGACACCGGTGTCGATGCCGTCGAACGGATCTCGGTCGCCTACGAGGAGATGGCCGACGGCCTCTCGGAGACTGTCGTCGATATCCGGCAGTTCGCAACTGATGTTGAGGAAGCAAGCACGGCCGTCGCTGCCGACGCGACAGAGGTCGAGGAACTCAACCAGTCTCTTGCCGTCGATATCCGGGAACTGGCCGGCGATATCGAAGCCCAGGCAACCCAGCTCGAAACGGCCATCGAGGAGACGAACGACCTGTCCGCGACCGTCGAGGAAGTCGCCTCGACGACTGACGAGGTCGCTCGACAGGCCGGGGAAGCCGCGAACGTTGGCGCGACCGGGACAGACCGGACGGCGGAGGCCATTGAGGCCATCGAAGGAATCGAAACCGCTGTGACCCATCTCGATGAGTTGGTGACTGACTTGGATGACCGCATGGACGACGTCGCGGCCACGACCGGACTGATAGATGATATCGCCGAGCAGACGAATATGCTCGCACTGAACGCCAACATCGAGGCCTCACACGCCGGTGACGGCGGTGACGGGTTCGCTGTCGTCGCCGAGGAAGTCAAGACGCTCGCGGAGGAAACCCAGGCGGCGATCGACGAGATCGAGAGTATCGTTGAGGGGGCTCGCGGGGAAGTCGACGAGGTGGCCGACGAGATGGACCACACCAGAGAGCGCATCGACGCGGGCGTTACCACGGTCAATCAGGTCGGTGACGCCGTCGAGCGGTTGACTGACACTGTCGACGATGTCGACGATGCGATGGCCGAGATCTCGCGGGCGACCGACGACGGTGCCAGCGCGACCGAGGAACTGGCCGCGACTATCGACACCGTCGGCGAGGTTGCCAGCGACGTCGCCGAGCAGTCCCACGACCTGGCCGATACGGCCCAGGAAACCGCCGAAACGATGAGTGCCGTCCGGCAGCGGGCAGAGGACCTCTCGACACGGACCCGAGAACTCATCGATCGACTCGATGCGTTCGAGACGCGGGCAGTCGGTCACGGTGGAACGGACGGGGCGACACCGACCGCCGGACAACAGCGCGTCGGGGGCGACGATGATTAGCGGGTCGGCCGTCTACGAGATCGCCGCGGTCCTGCTGGCCGTCGCGGCCGTCGTGCTCTCTGGGTGGCTCAGGCGCATTCCGTCGTCCCACCGACACTACTGCTACCCGGTGGTGGCCGTCGTCGGGATTTCAGCCGTGACGACCGCGCTGACGGCGGCCGGCGTCCTGCCAGTGCCCGGGTCCCAGCTCACTGTCCCGAACATCGTCGACGACTTCGTCGCGTACACGGTGCTGTGGACGCTCACGGTCGCGATAGCCGGGGCGTCCCGCCGAACGTTGGCTGTCGCCGCCGCCATCCCGGCGGTACAGGTCATCGCTTTCAACGGCGGGACGATCGTCGGCGGCGCTATCGGACTCGTCGGCTTTGGCGTCCTCGTTATCGGCCAGCTCCTGCTTGCGTACCTGTTACTCGGCCCAGTCTGGCGTCGTGCGGCCGACCTGCCCGACGACCAGCGGCTCCTGCACTGGAAGTCCCGGAACCTCCTGTTGTTCCTCATCGGGATGCTCATCGCCTACTCGTTGCTTGCGGTTGCGGACGTGTTCGACCCGTTCGTGTTGACCGTCATCAGCGAGTACATGGGGCTCCTGATCCGCGTCGGCTTCGCCGGGTTCCTGTTTGCCAACGTCGATGCTATCGCGGTCGACCGGACCGGCTTTGCCGGCGTAACGTCGGAGTCGGCTGGCGCTCAGCGCGCTGATTGACGAGGGCCGCTGTTGTTGGTATAACACTCTGCAATCCCAGACGGAGTTGCTTAGTGGTCGGCACCCAGAACAGACTGTAATGGCTGTAGCCGACGACGCTAATCTCGCGGACAACCCCTATGTCGAGGGACCCCCGACCGAGTTCGAGGACACAACGACTCTCGACGAAGCGACGGCCCGCGAGCAAGCTGATCAGTTGCGCGAGGCGCTCCGCTATCACGACTACTGCTACTACGTCGAGAACGACCCGGTCATCGGCGACCGGGCCTACGACGCGCTGTTTGCCCGGCTCCAGCGACTCGAATCGGCGTTCGACCTCGACACCGACGGCAGTCCGACCCAGCGCGTCGGTGGCGAGCCACTCGACGAACTCCCCGACGTCGAACACGTCGCCCGGATGGGCTCTATCGATCAGGGCGGCGAGGAAGCGGACGTGCGAGAGTTCGACGAGCGGGTCCGAGACGGGCTCGACACCGACGATGTGCAGTACTTCTGCGAGCCGAAGTTCGACGGCCTCTCTATCGAGATCGTCTACGAGGACGGCGTCTACCAGCGCGCTGCGACCCGCGGCGACGGCGAGGTCGGCGAGGACGTGACCGAGAACGTCCGTACCATCTCTAGTGTTCCACAGCGCTTGCGCGGTGACTACCCCGACTTCCTGGCCGTCCGCGGCGAGGTGTACATCCCGCGGGACGCCTTCACGGCGTTCAACCGCGAGCGCGTCGAGCGCGGCGAGGACCCCTTCGCGAACCCCCGCAACGCCGCCGCCGGGACGCTCCGCCAGCTCGACCCGTCGGTGACCGCAGAACGCCCGCTGTCGGTGTTCTTCTTCGGCGTCCTCGACGCCTCGGTCGACTTCGAGAGCCACAGCGAGATGCACGAGCGGTTCCCCGAGTGGGGCCTCCGGGTGTGCCAGCGGACCGCCGTCGTCGACGACATCGACACCGCCATCGACTACCGGACCGACCAGCAGCAGGCCCGCGACGACCTCGACTACGAGATCGACGGCGTCGTCATCAAAGTCGACGACATGGACGCCTGCGACGAACTCGGCTCGACCTCGCGCGCCCCGCGGTGGGCCTTCGCCTACAAGTTCCCGGCCCGCAAGGAGGAGACGACGGTCAGGGACATCGTCGTGCAGGTCGGCCGGACCGGCCGGCTCACCCCCGTCGCGCTGATGGACCCCGTCGAGGTCGGCGGCGTCACCGTCTCCCGCGCCTCGCTGCACAACCCCTCGCTCATCGCCGACCTCGGTGTCGACGTGGGCGACCGTGTCCGCATCAAGCGGGCCGGCGACGTCATCCCGGACGTCGTCGAAGTGCTCGACGACGACGGCGACGGCCACTTCGAGTTCCCGGACACCTGCCCGGCGTGTGACAGCCCCGTCGAGCACGATGGTCCGATGGCGTTCTGCACCGGCGGCCTCACCTGTCCCGCCCAGCGCGAGCGCAGCGTCGAGCACTACGCCAGCCGCGACGCGCTTGACATCGAGGGCCTCGGCGAGAAGGCCGTCCAGCAACTGCTGGACGCCGACCTCGTCTCGGACCCCGCGGACCTGTACGAACTCACCGTCGAGGACCTCACCGACCTGGAGGGCTGGGGCGAGACCAGCGCCCGGAACCTCGTCGAAGGGATGGAGGACGCCCGCGAGCCGCCGCTTGCGAATTTCCTCGTCGCGCTGGGTATCCCCGAAGTGGGCACCGTCACCGCACGAAATCTCGCCCAGGAGTTCGGCACGTTCGAGGCGATACTGGACGCTGCCGACGAGGGCAACACCGACGCCTTCGAGGCCGTGCCCGACGTAGGTTCGACCGTCACGCGCTCAATCGTAGAGTTCTTCGAGGGCGAGGGGAACCGCGCCGTCATCGACCGTCTGCTCGACCACGTCAACCCCCAGGCCGCTGAGGAAACGGGCGGCGACGCCCTGAACGGCCAGACGTTCGTCTTCACCGGGTCGCTCGACGGCTACACCCGCAGCGACGCACAGGACCTAATCGAGCGCAACGGCGGGTCGGCGACGAGCAGCGTCTCCGGCAACACGGACTATCTGGTGCTGGGCGATAATCCCGGCCAGCGAAAACGGGACGACGCGGAAGAACACGGCGTCAAGACGCTCACCAAGAGCGAGTTCGAAGAATTGCTGGACGACGCTGGTGTCCTGTAGGCCTACAGGTCCTTGTTTTCGAAGACGTAGTAGCCGGCGACCAGCGGGACGACCAGCCACAGCAGGAGGTAGCCAATGACTGCAACCGTCCCGTACTGGGGCGGTAGCGCGGCGCTGGTACACTCGCCACCGGCCTGTGTCACTTCGAGCGTCCCACCCAGCATCTTCTCGCATGTCGCCTGCGGGTTCGACGTCAGGAGGAGCCGCGAGCGGATCGGCGAGCCCTGCAGGATCTCTTGGACGAGCGTGCGGTACGCCGCGATGGGGCTCAGCAGCGAGACGAACAGTTCGACGTGAAGCTGGGTCACCTCGCCGATATTCGCGTGGTCCGACAGCAGGTTCCCCAGGCCCGTCCCCAGGTTCGACCAGAACACCTGCAGGTAGACGTAGATCCCGAGCGACGCCGCCATCGCCCGTCGTGCAGTCTTCAGCGCCGCCGAGAGGCCGATTGCAAATGCCGTGAACACGACCCCATAGGCCATCGTGGTGAGTGCGAACAGCAGGAACGACTCCCACGCGATCTCAATCTGTGACGGGAGTATCACCAGCAGGGTCGTCAGGAGCCCGACCGTGACCGGAATGAGCGTGATCGCGCTCCGGCCGACGAACTTGCCCGCGAGCAGTTCGCCGCGCGTGTACGGGAGCGAGAGCAGTATCTTCAGGGAGCCGCGCTCGCTCTCCCGGGCGATGGCGGCGTAGCCGATCACGATAGCGACTGCGGGGAGCAGCGGCGCTGCAATGGGCAGTGCGAACCGGACGTACGCGTCTGTCGTCAGCGACGCCCCGGACTCGGCGAACTGCTGCCCGATGTTGAAATACAGGCCAAGCAGCGCCGGCAGCGCGAAGAGGACGATGAAGATCAACGAGAGGACCCAGATCCACGGCGAGCGGACCGTATCGCGGAACTCCTTTTTCGAGATAGGGTACCAGTCGGCGAACTCGGAGTTCTTGATGCTCGTGTCGATATCGCCGAGGAGGCGCTTGACGGGGTTCTGCTCGGCGCTCATGCGTCGACCTCCGGTTGCTCCTGTTCTTGCTGTTCGGTGTAGGCGGCGAACACCTCATCCAGCGAGGCCTCCTCTGTCTCGAAGTTGGCGACTTCGCCCCCGCTCTCCTCGACGGCGTTGAGGACGGCCATCTTCGCGTCGCTGTCACAGCCCACAGTGAGCGTGGTCCCGTCCGCGGTCACGGTCGAGACCTCGTCGAGCCCCTCGATAGCCGCGACCGCGGCGTCGGTGCCGTCGCCGTCGGCCAGCGTCACGCGGAGGACGGTGTCACCGGCGGCGGCCTCGCGCAGCCCGGCGACGCTGTCTTTCGCGATGAGGCGGCCGTTCTGGAGGATGCCGACCGTGTCACAGACGGCCTCGACCTGTCCGAGGATGTGACTGGAGAAGAAGACGGTCGCGCCGCGCTCGTTCTCCTCGCGGATGATCTCACGCATCAGCCGTGCGCCGTTCGGGTCGAGCCCAGTCGTCGGCTCGTCGAGGATGAGGAGGTCGGGCTCGCCGACGATGGCCATTGCGAGCACAAGCCGCTGTTGCATCCCCTTGGAGTAGCCGCCGGCCTTGCGGTCGATGGCGTCGGCGATGCCGACCCGTTCGGCCAGTTCGTCGGCGTCGGCGTCGGCGTCTTTCGATTCGATGACAAAGGAGAGGTGCTGGCGACCGGTGAGCCGGTCGTACACGTCGTAGCCTTCGGGGAGGACTCCAGTGCGGGCACGGATCTGCTTCGGTTCTTCGTGGATGTCGTGGCCGAGCACCGTCGCCGACCCGTCGGTCGCGCGGACGAAATCCAGGAGGATGTTGATCGTCGTCGACTTCCCGGCCCCGTTCGGGCCGAGGAAGCCGAAGATTTCCCCCTCCTCGACGGTGAGGTCGACCCCTTGCAGTGCGGTGAGACTCCCGAACTGCTTGGTGACGCCATCCAGTTCTATCGCTGCCATACGGCCGGTTTGTGACGGCCGCCTGTATAGTCTTTCGTGTTCCAGTTATCACGCAAGAAAGTCAGCACGCGGCCACACACCGTCTCAGGGCCGGTTACACCTCAGCGTCGGGGTCGTGGCGCTCGGCCATCCGCTGGGCCTCCGTGGCGTAGCGCTCCCGCGTCTCCTCGTCGGTTACGGGTTCGAGCTTGTCGACCTCGACATCCGTCGCTGCCGTAATCCGTTTCCGTCTGAGCAGGTTCGGTGAGAGCTGCTTGGTCAGGTGGCGGTCGCCCTCCGGGGGCGCGTAGATGAGCGTCACCATCCGCTCGTCGCCGAAACTGGAGCGTTCGACCAGCCAGCACTGGACCGTCTCCTCGTCGTCGGTCATTGCTGTGTCGTTTGCGGGCCGGCGGTTTATATCTTACAACCCCCTCTCGAACCGCTGTTACCGGGTCACGTTCAGTCCTTGCTCAATGTCCGCGGTGAACTCCTCGTCGATGTCGACCGCAGTCCCGGCGTTCCGGACCGTATTCGTCGCGACCACGCCCGCGTTGCCCGACCGGAGTCGGATGCCGGCCGCTGAGGCGTTGCTGACCGTGTTGCCCGTGATGGTGAAACTGTACGGTCGCTCTGCACTCCGTGCGTCGGTGTTGTCAGCATCCGCTGGGACCGTTCGCGCAAGGATGCCAACCGGACAGTTGTCGACCTGATTACCCGAAATAGTGATGTCGGACGACCGGGCTCTGGGGGTCCCGGCCACCTCCTCCCGGAGGTGAGTTTCCTTGTACTCGATTTCGATGCCAGCCTCGCCGCCGGGGTCGGGTGCAAACTCGGTCAGGTCCCGGCAGACGTTCCCGACGATGGTCCCGCGCTGGGCCGGCGAGCAGGCGATGAGGCTGTGGCCGCCGTCGACGGTGACGTTACCGATGACGGCGAAGTTCGCGACGTTATACGGCGCGATGTTATTGAACTTCACGCCGACGACGCGGTTCCCGGCGATGACCACATCGCTGGACTGCCGGAGGTCGCGGTCGCTGCCGGTCGGTGCGGCCCGGCTGGTGATACCGTACCAGTTCGGATTGACGACCTCGTTGTGTTCGACTGTTACACCCGTACATCGCGTGAACGACAGCGCCATCTGGAAGCCGTTCACCGTCCGGTTGCGGGCGATGTAGACGCCGTCGCACTGGTCGGCCTGGATGGCCTGGTTGTTCAGTTGCGTTCCGTCGGCGTCGAACTCGATGCCGGTGACGGCGACGTTGTCACCGCGCACGCGAACGAGGTCGTGGCCGGCCGGCAGCGGGTTCGACTGGGACTCCGACGGCGCGGGGTCCTCAGCCGTTCCCGTCTGCGAGACGACGAACCGGGTTCCCTGTTGTCCGGTCAATGCGGTGTTGTCGCCCATCGTCGCCGGGCCGCCAAAGCGGAAGGTGTCGGCGCTAGCGACAACGGGCCCGCCGCTGTCCGGCACGTTGTCGAAGGCATACTGGAACGCCTCATCGGCAGTACCGCCGGTCGAGAACGCGACGCTGCCGCTGCCGTCGAGCACCAGATACTCCGTTCCGTTGCCGTTCCCGTTTGATTGTCCGGCTCCCGTCGTGACGAGGTACAGCGCTCCTGCCCCCGACAGTCCAGCCCCCGTCTGTGCCTGCCCGGTTCCGCTGAATAGCCCGATACCCGCTGCAGCACCGATACTCGACAGCACGGACCGGCGTGACGCCTGCCAGCCCGATTGCTGTGACCCAGTACCAGCTCCGTTTATGTCAACAGTCATGTATCTGGGGCTGCCCGCCCGCTCGCAATAACCGCTTATAATAGCAGTCTGACCCGTACGTACTCGTCCATACCTGAACTGTCAGTCCTACATAGCTGGCAAATCTCCGGGAGTGCGGTTGGTGGCGACACGGGTTTCCAATCACCGGAACGCGACACCCGGGCTCACTATCCCCACCGTTGACAGCAGATTTATGCCGACAGCGACGGGACGATACGGTAATCCGACGTGGGCTCCGACGACTCGCCGTTCGACGACGTATCGGCAGACCGGGACTACCTCCGGGTCCTGCTCACTGCCGTCTGTGTCGTCGCCGTGGTGCTGGCGACGGCGACCCTCCCGATTCTGGCCCCTGGTGGGACACAGAGCCCGATGGAGTCCATTATTCCTCTCCCCCAAGAGAACCCGTTCGGGGAGGCTGGGGGAACCTCGACCGGTGGCAGCGGGGGGCAACTCGGCGCGCTGAACCCGGGAAGCCAGACTGATGTTGGCGGCTCGCTCGACAGCGGCGACAGCCCGTACCAGTCACAGGACACGGAGCCGCATTTCACCGTCACGAGTTCGGAACCGGCGTACTGGCGGACCGGCGCGTACGAAACCTACACCGGCACAGGGTGGGACGGACGCGCGGACCCGCAGGCTTACGAGGGGGCGATGGCGGTCGACGGGATGGCCGACACGACAGTCGACTACGAAGTGCGACTGGCCAAGTCTGCCACGTCGCTGCCGACCGTCTGGCGGCCGAAATCCGTCTCGCGCGACGACGTAATGGTCACCGAGTACGGCGCGGTCGCGTCCGAGCGGCCGTTGCCCGCCGGAACGACATACAGCGCGACTAGCGTGACGCCCCCCGACGACCCGGAAGTGCTGCGGACGAGTGGCCGCGATTACCCTGACGCCATAGAATCGCGCTACACGGGCGTGCCGGCGTCGACCTCGGCGCAGGTGGGGCCGTTCACCGACCGGCTGACCGAGGACAGCGACTCGCCCTACGAGACGGCGGCGACCATCGAGGGGTGGCTGGAGGCGAACAAGAACTACTCGCTAAACGTCAGCCAGCCGCCCGAAGACGACGTGGCCTCGGAGTTCATCTTCCAGATGGACGAGGGGTACTGTGAGTACTTCGCCACCTCGATGGTCGTAATGTTGCGCAGCCAGGACATCCCGGCGCGCTATGTCGTCGGCTACTCGACCGGCGAGCGGACCGGTCAGAACCAGTACACCGTTCGCGGGATGAACGCCCACGCGTGGGTCGAGGTGTACTTCGAGGGCGTTGGCTGGGTGCAGTTCGACCCGACGCCTGGCCAGGAGCGTCTGGAATCCGAGCAGCAGGCGATGCAAAACAGCAGCCAGGAGTACAGCGCCGCGGAGTCCGGGAGCCCCGACGAAGAGTTCGCCGTCGGGACGCCGGCGGACGAGCCACAGACCGAAGCCCCGACTGACGGGGCTGGAGAGGAGTCTGGCGGTGACGAAACCGAGGGCACCGAGACAGGTGCAGACGGGACCGGTGACAGCGACGAAACCGGCGACTCGGGCGACGGCGAGACGGTCTCCCAGTCCGGCGAGTTCGTCATCGAACTCAACCGGACGGCGACGCCGGGCGCGGCGGTGGCCGCGACGGTGACTCGCGACGGCGCGCCGGTCGAGGGCGCGACTGTCTCGTTCAACGGTGAGCCGGTCGGAACGACGGGGCCGGACGGCACCGTTTCCGGGACGGTCCCCTACGAAGACGAACTGACGATTAGCGTCGATGCACCTGACGACGAGGACGCACTCGTCGCCCCGTCGGTCCCGCGGGACAGCACTCGCGCGTTTGCTGTCGCCGGCCCGCAGGCCCAGCAGTCGACGAACGCGAGCTACGAACTGAACACGAGTGCATCGGTGAGCATCACCGGCGAGCGGGTCACCGGTGGCGAGGTGACTGTCACTGCGACCGTCGACGGCGTCCCGGTGCGGGACGGCGATGTGCTGCTCGACGGCGAGCAGGTGGCGACGACGGACCGGCGGGGGCGGGCAACGCTCACGCTCCCGACCGAACCGGGCAACGCCTCGATTGCCGTCGAGCGGGACGCTGTCAGCGGCAACACGACTGTCGCGCTCGAACGGCTCTCCGTGGCAACGTCGCCGTCGCTCCCGCTGGCCTTGCCCGTCGCTGGCCAGACGGTGAACGCGACGATGGGCGGAGACCCGGTCACGAACGCGACAGTTGCCGTCGGCGGAGAGCCGACAGCACGGACCGGTGCGGCCGGTCAGGCGACGGTCGGGCTGCCGTTCGCGGCCAGCGCCGAAATTTCCGTTTCGAAGTACGGCCAGACGGCCACGACGACGGTCGGTGGCTTGCTCGTCAACGCCGCGGGCGTCGTGCTCGCTCTCGGTGTTCTCGTCGCTGGGACGGTCATCGGTGCTCGTCGGCGAAACGTCACGCCGGGGACGGTATGGGACTGGGTTCGGGCCGCACGCGAACTCGCAGTCGGGGTGCTCGTCGGCATCGCGGTGATGGCCGATGACCTGCTGGGCCGCCTCCGAACGCGACTCGAACGCACTGTCACGGCGCTCCGGGACCTGCTCGCCGGCCGCCGGTCCCCTTCGGCATTGCTCGACGCGTTGCGAGTGTGGGTCAACGAACGCCTTTCAGCGGCCGAAGAGGCAGCCAGCGATGCGGTGGCGGCCGTCTCCACCACTGAATCGAACGGGGGCGACGGAACGCCCGCGGCCCGCGTCACCATCCGCGAGGCGTGGACGCGTTTTCTGACCCACGTCTCGCTCCGTCGGTACTGGATGCGGACGCCCGGTGAAATCGCGACCCACGCCATCGAACGGGACGGCCTTCCGCCGGCCGCGGTTCGGACGGTCCGGGACGCGTTCCGGGCGGTCGAGTACGGTCAGCGAGACCCACAGGAGCACGTCGCGGCCGTCGAGGACGCGATTCGGACTATCGAGGCGGCCGCCGGGCAGCAGTCCAGCGCGACCGACGACACTGACGACGCGACGGAGGGGCGGCCCTGATGCGCTTGCGAACGGTCGTCTTCGGGACTGTGGGGCTGCTGGCGACCGCCGTCGCGGCCGCCCTCATTGTTGCGCCGACGGCCGCCGGCGAGTCCCTGGTCGCCGTGTTCGGCAGTGTTGCCCCGACGACCGCCCTCCTCGCCGGGAGCCTGACCGTTGGGCTCTGTGCGGTTCTTGCCGGCTGGCTCGGTGGGCTCTTCGGCGGTGGCTCGGCGACCGCCTTCGACGTGGCTATCGACACCCCGCCGGAAGACGTGACGGCCACGGGGAGTCGGCTGTTCGCCGCCGACATCGACGCGGCCATCGACGACGCGGTTGCGGGCGACGACGAGGCGATGGACACGGTCACCGAGCGACTCGCCGCGGCGGCGACGACGGCCTACGCTGTCGGCAGCAGTGTCTCGCAGGCGTCCGCCCACCAGGCAGTACGCGCAGGGACGTGGACCGACGACGCCGTCGCGGCGGCACTCCTTTCCCCGACAGAGTCTCAGTCGTTGCTGGCCCGGCTCCGGCTGTGGCTCGACCCGGAGAGCGAGCGCCGCCGCCGCATCCGCCGGACGGTCGACGCCATCGAGCGGATGTCGGGGGGTGAGCGCTGACGATGCATCGCCGCGTGCGGCGCTGGAGCGGCGGCCTCGCGGCGGCGCTGTTTCTCGTCAGCGTCTCGCTTTTGACCGCCGAGCCGCTGTTGCTCGCGGCGACCGCAATCCCCCTCATCTACGTCGCCTACGGCGCGTTGTCGAGGATGCCGGCGGGAACCGACTTGCAGGCGGCACGGTCCGTCTCCGACGCCCAGCCGACGCCCGGCGAACCGGTCGAGGTCGAACTCACCGTGACCAATACGGGCAGCAGTTCGCTGACCGACGTGCGGGTCATCGACGGCGTGCCCGAGGAACTGGCTGTCGTCGAGGGGTCGCCGCGGCTCTGTACGTCACTGCGGCCAAACGAGAGCGCCACGCTGTCGTACGCCGTGATGGCCAAGCGCGGGACCTACACGTTCGGCGCCGCCGCGGTGCGGGTGCGGACGCTGTCGGCCAGCGACGAGGTGACCGTCGACCTGCCCGTCGCCGGCGACGGGACGCTGACGTGCTCGAACACCGTCTCCGAAGTGCCGATGGCCGACGCCACGCTCCCGCGGGCGGGGACGCTTCCGACCGACTCCGGCGGGAGCGGCCTCGAGTTCCACTCCACGCGGAGCTACCAGCCCGGTGACCCGGTCAACCGCATCGACTGGCGGCGCTACGCCAAGACCGACGAGCTGACGACCATCGACTACCGGGAAGAACAGGCTGTCAGGACGGTGCTGGTCGTCGACGCGCGGCCGCCGGCCCGCGTGACACCGGAGCCCGGGTTCCCGACCGGAGCCGAACTGTCGGCCTACGCCGCCGAGCGCCTGTTCGATGCCCTCTCCCGGACCAGCGTCGTCGCGAGCGTCTGTGCCGTCGGACTGGCCCCGGAGGATGTCCCCGGCGGGCTCGGTCCCGATGGACTGGCGTGGGTCGACGCCTCGGGCGGCCACGCGGCCGCCCACGCGAGACAGATATTCGATAGCGTTGGCCGCGCTGCGGCCCGGCAGTCGGATACCGACGCGGCCGATGTCGCTGATGTGTCCGAGGACGAGTCCTCAGAGCAGTCCCAGGGCGGAGATGTGAAGGTGACGACAGCTGATGGCGGCACAATCGAGGACTCGGACCTGCTCGCCGTGCTCGCTCGGCTCCCGCCGACCGCGCAGGTGGTCGTGTTCTCGCCGGCCGCCGACGACTGGCCCGTCTCGCTGGTATCGTCACTTGCGGTCCGTGACTACCCGACGACCCTGGTCAGTCCGTCACTGGCCCGCGGGGACTCGCTCGGTGCAGCCGTCGCTGGCACCGAACGCACCGCCCGCCTACAGCGGGCTGAACTATCCGGCGCGACCGTCATCGACTGGGACCTCGACAGCCCCATCGACGTAGCGCTCCGTGCCTCGCTCGCGGACCTGTTCAGCGTGTAACTATGGACGACACGATCTCACTCCCGACCCGGATGCCCTGGACCAGCCTCGCAACCGTCGTCGGCGTGACGGCGCTGCTGGTCGCGGGACTGCTGGGGACCGTCTCCGCCGACCGGGCCGCGCTCGTCGGCGTGGCCACCGGCGTCTTGCTGGCGCTGTCGCTGTGGCTGAGCGGCTGGGACCGCTGGCAGGCGGTCGGGACGGCTCTGGCCAGCGCCCTCGCGCTGCCGGTCGCCGTCGGGCTCATGGTCGCCACCGGCGGCACGGTCGCCTCGCTCGGCGCCGAACTGTTTCCCGTCACCTCGCAGACTGGCGTCCGACCGGCGGTCGTCACACTGCTGTCGCAGGTGGTCGTCGTCCTCGGCTGCCTGACCGCCGTCTTCGGTGCGACCGCGGCCACCCGCGGCGTCGTCGACACTGAGCGGGTTGGGGCCTACGGCGGCCTCGTCGTGCGGACGACCGCCGTTCCGTTCGCTGTTGCCCTCGTGCTGTTCACGCGAGGGGCCGTCGACTTCCTGCAGTCCAACACTGGGACGCCGGGCGTCCAGCAACTGACCGGCGAACTGCTCACTCGGGTGCTGGAACCGATTTTCGACCCGGTTCCCGGGCGGACGCACATCGCTATCTTCAGCCTGCTGCTCGCCCTCGCCGCCGCGGCGCTGGCCCGCGGTCTCGACGCCTTGCCGCTTGCCGAACTCGTCCCGGAGACGAGCGACGCGCCCGACGTCGACAGGGCCGTCGCCGCCGTCGAGCGAACGCTCCGGTGGACGGGCCGGCTCGCCTTGCTGGTCGCACCGGTCGCCGGCCTGTTCGAACTGGGCCTCGGTCAGGAACCCATGGCCGAACTGCTCCCTGTCGGGCTGTACGACCTGCTCGTCACAGTTACGGCCGCGCCGGGCCTCCGCGGGCTCCTCTGGTGGCTGTTCCTCACTGGGACGGCCGTCTCGGTGGCTGTCTGGTTCCTCCGGCGGACGGTCCAGAGTTCGGCCGACCGCGTCGGGACCGTTCTCGCACCGTACGTCGGCGGCGGCGTCATCACGCTCGCCGCGGTGGGGGTCGCGGGGCCGGCAGTCGATGCCATCGAAACGGCGCTCCGGGCGACGCCGGCCGCGGCGGCCGCCGAACAGTTCTTCGTTCCGATACTGGACGTGTACGGCCCCGAGACCGTCACGCTGTCACTGGCCGTCGTGGCGCTGTTTACCGTCGTCGGCGCAGTTGGACAGCTGTGGCTGGCGCTGGCGACGAATTATCTGCGTGAGCGGACGGCCGGCGTCACGCTCGCCGCGGCCGGCCTGTTCGGTGCGAGCGCGTTCGCGGCGACGCTTGACACCTCGGCGTGGCTGGTGCTCGCGGGGCTGGTCGGTGCGGTCGTCGTCTGGGACGCCGGTTCCTTCGGGACGACGCTGGGACACGAGGTCGGCACCGGGGCCGCGACGCGCCGCACCGAACTCGTCCACACCGGCGGAACCGTCGCGGTCGGCGGCGTCGGCGCGGCGGTGACGCTGGGTCTGGCCGGCGTCGCCCGGGGTTCTATCGCTGTCGAGCCGTCGGTCGCCGTGGCTGGTCTCGTGGTCTGTCTCGTCGCCGTGCTGGCACTCGTGGCCGCGATACGGTAGGGCGCACCGAACAATCCATTGTGGTGTGGTGACAAGCAAGTAGCATGACCGACCGGTCCCCGCTGGAGCGAGCCAGAGACAACGTGACGGAACTCACCTCTCTGGCGGTCACCGGGTTCTGGCTCGTTGCTCTCCTCACCGGGCAGGAGTGGTGGCTCGTGGCGCTGCTCGTCGGCTACGTCGTGGTCGTTCCGCTGACCGAACTGCTGTACGGCGATGCGGACGAGGAGGCGGAAGATATCGAGGAAGCGGACCCAGCGCCGTCGAGCGATACTGGCGACGAAACACCGCTGGAGCGCCTGCGCTGCCGCTACGCCGAGGGCGAACTGACCGACGAGCAGTTCGAGCGGAAACTGGAGCGGCTGCTGGAGACGGAGACGCTGGAGGACGCCGAGGACGCGACTCGGGACGAGCGGGAACGGGAGTTCGAGCGGAGCTGAGTGGGTGTAGCGTAGCCGGTCGGTGTCGTTCTCAGTCCGAGCGGATGTCGGGCATCGACTTCCTCGGCGAAAGCGATGGGTTTCGCCGCCAATCCTATGAGTCAGTGGGCGGCCATCGAGGACAGGACGTTGAGGCAGTACACGCCGGCGACGATGAGCGCGATCCCGACGACGCCGACGGGGTCGACCGGTTCGTCGAACACGACGGTTCCGATGGCCGCGACACCGACGATACCCAGGGCGGCCCACGTCCCGTAGACGACGCCGATGGGGAGCTCCTCCAGGGTCAGCGAGACGAGGTAGAACGCCGCGCCGTAGCCGAGAACGACGCCGAGGCTGGGAACGGGCTTCGAGAACCCCTCCGAGAGCTTGAGCGCGGTCGTTCCGAGCAGTTCCGAGGCGATTGCCGCTCCGAGCAACACGTACGGATTCATAGTGAGAACGCCGGCCGACGGTGGGATGAATGTACTGAAACGCCCCGCCACTTTCGGTGTGTTTCGGCCGCTCGGCGGCCCTGGCGGCGCTTCCGGTGGCAGGGAATCCACGTCGGGGGCGCTCCTCGCGCCGGCCGCACCCGCGTCGAGTCCGGTCCTGTGGACCTTTGTACCGGCCGCTCGACCACCCGACGATGACCGAACTGGCCGAACTCGGGCTCTCGAACTACGAGGAGACGGCGTATCGGACGCTGCTGGTGACCGGTGCGGTGTCCGCGAGCGACCTCTCCGACGCGAGCGGCGTCCCTCGGGGGCGGATCTACGACGTGCTCAACGGCCTCGAAGCCCGCGGGATAGTCCGGACCCAGTCGACTGACCCGACGCGGTACACCCCCGTCGACCCGGAGACGGTTGTCGACAGGCTGCTCTCGGAGCGGACCCGCGAACTGGCGTCGGAGTTCGATCGGTACCGGTCCGTCGCCGCGTCCGTCAGGGCGGACCTCCTGCCCGCGCCGCCCGTCGACAGCAGTTTCTGGCTCGGATCGCTCGGAAGCGAGGAGATGCGGGCGGCGATGAACCGGCACGTCAGGACCGCCCGAGAGCACGTCCGGGCGACCGTCGGTCCGCCGTACGAGCGCGCGTCGTGGGAGACGCTCCAGACCGAGGTCGACGCGTTCCTCGACGGTGTGGGCGAGGACGTGCGGGTCGACCTGCTCTGTAGCGAGGCGGTACTCGACGTGCTTCCCGAGTCTTTCCCCGACCTGCTCGCCGACCGCAACGCGGCGGTCCGGGCGGTGCCGACGGTCGGGGTCTCCTTCGACGTGATCGACGCCGCGGCGGTGACGGTCGACGTTCCGGACCCGCTCTCGCCCGCCGACAGGCTCGGCGTGGTCGGGATCACCGATTCGGAGGTCGCGGCGGCGTTCGAGGCCCGCTTCGAGCGACTGTGGGTCGAGGCGGAGCCGTTGCTGGGGCGGTAATCCGGAACCGACTGACGGCCCCCCGTCTCAGCGGCCGGGGCTGACTGCGGGCACCTCGACGCGGTCCAGCACATCATCGACGACGGTCGCCGGGTCGACCCCGCGAACGCCCGCGTCGGCGGTCAGGACGAGTCGGTGAGCGAACGCTTCCTCGACGACGCTTTTCACGTCGTCCGGGACGGCGTAGTCGCGGCCGTCCAGAACCGCGGCGGCGCGAGTCGCCTCGAACAGCCGCTGAATACCACGCGGGGAGACGCCGACGTCCACGCGGTCGTCCTCGCGGGTGGCGCGGCCGAGTTCGACGACGTAGTCCCGGAGCGTGCCGTCGACGGTGACCGATTCGACTGTCCGCTGGAGCGCCGGCAGGCGCTCGCCGTCGATGACGCTGGTGACGCTCGGGGCCTGTGCCGTCCGGTCGGCCCGCCGGTCGATGAGTTCGCGTTCGCCGCCGAAGTCGGGGTAGCCCATCGTGGTTTTGACGATGAAACGGTCCCGCTGGGCCTCTGGCAGGCCGAAGGTCCCCTCCTGCTCGACGGGGTTCTGCGTGGCGATGACGAAGAACGGGTCGGGGAGGTCGTGGGTCACGCCGTCGACGGTCACTTGCTTCTCGCCCATCGCTTCCAGCAGCGCGGCCTGCGTCTTGGGCGGTGCGCGGTTGATCTCGTCGGCCAGCACGACGTTGGCGAAGACGGGACCGGGCTGGAAGTCGAACTCGCCGGTGGCCTCGTTGAACACGTTCGAGCCGGTGATGTCGGACGGCAGCAGGTCCGGCGTGAACTGCACCCGTTTGAAAGAGAGGTCAAGCGCCGTCGCGAACGACTGGGCGGTGAGCGTCTTCCCCGTGCCCGGCACGTCTTCCAGCAGGACGTGCCCCCGGGCGAGAATCCCGGTCATGACGGTTTCGAGGAAGTGGTCGTCAGCGATAACGGCACTGCCGACGGCGTCGAGAATCTGTCGGCTGGTTCGTCCGGCAGTGTCGTGGTCCATACCGGCGTGTAGACAGCCACCGACAAATACCCTCTCCCTCGGGTCCACAGGTCGGCGGACTGATACCGTGCTACCCTATCACAATAAGAGAGTATTGCCGTAACTCTGAGTTATAGATAGCTAGAGATATATGCATACTGCACATGACCGACGACTACGGATTCGGGACGCGCTGTGTCCATGCCGGCCAGGAGGAGCCGGATCCGGCCACAGGGGCACGCGCGCCGCCCATCTATCAGACCTCGTCGTACGTCTTCGAGGACGCCGACACCGCGGCCGACCGGTACGCTCTGGATGACGACGGCAACGTCTACTCGCGGTTCGACAACCCCACTGTCAGGATGCTCGAAAACCGCATTGCGTCGCTCGAAAACGCCGTCGACGCCGTCGCGACGGGGTCGGGGATGGCCGCGCTCGACGCCGGGACGTTCGTCCTCGCGGCCAACGGCGACAACATCGTGACGGCCTCCTCCATCTACGGCGGCACGCACTCGTACTTCTCGAAGGCCGCCAGTCGGCGGGGCATCGAGACGCGGTTCGTCGACACGCTCGACCCGGACGCCTACGCCGCGGCCATCGACGAGGACACGGCCTACGTCCACTTCGAGACCATCGGGAACCCCTCGCTCGTGGTCCCGCCGATGGAAGACATCGCCGAGGTGGCGCACGACCACGGCGTCCCCGTCTTCGTCGACAACACGTTCGGGACACCGGCGCTCTGTAACCCGCTCGATCACGGCGTGGACCTCCTCTGGGAGTCGACGACGAAGTGGATTCACGGCTCCGGCACAACTGTCGGCGGCGTCCTCGTCGACGGGGGCTCGTTCCCCTGGGACGAGTACCCCGAGAAGTTCCCGGAACTGGGCGGCGAGAACGAGGCCTTCGGCAAGAACTTCGCCGAGGCCTTCGGCGACCGCGCCTTTTCGGTCGCTGCCCGCCAGCGCGCCCTCCGATCGCTGGGCGACGGCCAGAAGCCCTTCGACGCGTGGGCGACGCTCCAGGGTGCTGAGACGCTCTCCCTGCGAATGGAACGCCACTGCGAGAACGCGATGACCGTCGCACAGCACCTTCAGGACCACCCCGAGGTCGCCTGGGTCACCTATCCCGGACTGGAGAGTCACGAGACCCACGACCTGGCACAGCAGTACCTCTCGGGTGGGTTCGGCGGCATCGTCACCTTCGGGCTGGAGGACGGCTACGACGCCGGCCGACGGTTCTGCGAGGAGACGGACCTCGCCCAGTTCCTCGCCAACATCGGCGACGCGAAGACGCTGGTCATCCACCCGGCCTCGACCACCCACGCCCAACTCAGCGAGGCGGAACAGCGCGCCAGCGGCGTGACGCCGGACCTCCTCCGGTTCAGCGTCGGCATCGAGGACCCGGAAGACATCATCGGGGACATCGACGACGCCATCGAACGAGTCACATGAACGTCGAACACAACACTGTCTCGCTGGGCGAGTTCGAGTTCGACTGCGGCGAGACGATTCCGGACCTCGAAATCACCTACGAGGCCTACGGCGAGTTCGACGGCGACAACGCGGTGCTGGTCTGTCACGCCCTGACCGGCAGCGCCCACGTCGCAGGCCGCGACCGGGTCGACAGCGCCGACCAGGCCCGCGCCTGGTGGGACGACATCGTCGGACCTGGCAAGGCCATCGACACCACGGAGTACTACGTCGTCTGTGCGAACGTGCCCGGCTCGTGCTACGGGTCGACGGGGCCGAAAAGCGAGAACCCGGAGACGGGCGAGCCCTACGGCACCGACTTCCCGCCGGTCACTGTCACGGACTGGACTGAGGCCCAGCGCGCGCTGCTTGACGAACTCGGGATTCCGCACCTCCACGCGGTCGTCGGCGGCAGCGTCGGCGGCATGAACGTCATCGAGTGGGCCAAGCGTCACCCGGACCACGTCGACCGCATCGTCCCCATCGCCGCGGCCGCGCGACTGGACACGCAGTGCCTCTCGCTCGACGCCATCGCCCGCCGGGCCATCACGACCGACCCGAACTGGAACCAGGGCCACTACTACGGCGAGGACCAGGACCCACCGAACGACGGGCTGGCGCTGGCCCGCCAACTGGGCCATGTGATGTACCTCTCGAAGGCGTCGATGGAGCGCCGCTTCGGCCGCCGCGCCGCTGGCCGGGACGCCGTCCGCACGTTCCCCACCGATGCCGCGGGCGCGTTCTTCCCGTACCGCGACGTGGAGTCGTATCTCGACTACAACGCCGAGAAGTTCACCGAGCGCTTCGACGCCAACAGCTATCTCTACCTGACGCGGGCGATGGACAACTACGACCTCGCCGCTGGGTTCGAGTCCGACGCGGACGCGCTGGCGGCGTTCGACGGCGACGCGCTGGTGATGTCTTTCACCGCCGACTGGCACTTCACCACCCAGCAGGCGGAGGCGCTGGCCGACTCGCTCCGGGAAGCCGACGCGAACGTCGCCCACCACGTCATCGACTCCGACCACGGCCACGACGCGTTCCTCGTGGAACCGGACAACGTCGGGCCGCCGCTCGCGGACTTCCTCGACGACGGCGTCGCGGGCAAGGCCGTCACCGATTCGGTGGTCGAGGACTCACAGGAGAGTGACTTCGCACCGGTCCACAATAGCCTCTTCTCGCGGTAGCGACGCGAGTGCCGTTCGCCGACAGGCGGGTTCGCTGGCCCCGATTCGGCTCGCTAATCATGCACAAATCCACGCTAGCATTTAACATATATCGGCACGACTAGTTCTATGTATGGCTGACATGACCACGAACATCGAAAGTGAAGAGTACTCGTTCGGACAGACGGTGTACGACGAGGACGGGGACGCACTTGGCACAATTCGCGGGTTCGACGAACACGGCTTCTACGTCACGGTCGAGGACGGCATCGAGTCGCTGTCGAGCGAGCATCTCAGCGCCGGGGCCGCGGGCGAGGCCGAACTGATGTGGCGCTGCTGGGAATGCGGCGAGATGGGCCAGATAGAGGACATCCCCGACGAATGCCCGTCCTGCAACGCGCCAAAAGAGGATATCTACTACTGGCAGGAGGATTGAGGCGACGCCCGCGTGACAGGCCGCTTACGCCTGCTCGAATCGCTCGGCGACGGCCGGTCCGACTGACTCCCGCACGGTCTCAACGGCCGACGACGGGAGCGAGAACCGCAGCGTCGTCCAGTCGAGTTCGAGAATTGCGTGCCCGTCCGCATCACCGATGACTACGTACACCAGTGTCCCCCCGTAGACCCGCGCCAGCGCGTCGAACGTTTCTGCCGTCACCGGCACCGCTCCGGTCGTGTGGGTGTCGGTAGCTGAAACGTCGGTGTGGCCCGCGAATGTCTCGACAGCGAACCGCTCGCGCTGGGGAGTGTCTCGCCGGCCGACACCGAGGTGGACAAAGGCCTTTTCGGGGGACCGCGGTGACGCGTCCAGCACCGCCGCGAGTACGTCTAGCCCGACCGCTTCGTCGGGCTCGGTCAGTTCGAACCGACGTATGGTTTCGTCTTCAGGCCAGGTCGGCCCCGGTTCGACGCCGCCGCCGATACCCTCCCACGCCGTGACGATTGTCTCGGTCAGCCGGCCGATGCCGATTTCGTCGATAGCCCGAACTACCGCCTCGGCGTCGTCGGAGTCGCCCATGGCCGCTCGTTCGTCGCTCGCGGCAAAGTGCGTGCTGATTCCGGCGCGCCGGTGGTAGGTTTTTGTCCCGGCCGTCCCTGCTCGTCGGTATGGATATCGTCGTCGTCGGGGCCGGAAGCCTCGGCAGCCTCGTCGGTGGCTTGCTCGCCCGCGAACACGACGTGACGCTCGTGGGCCGCGAGCCACACGTCGGCAGCGTTAGCGAGAACGGTCTGTCGGTAGTGGGAACCGAGGAGTTCCGGGTCCGGCCGGGCGCACAGACGACGATTCCGCAGCGTGCCGACCTCGCGCTGGTGACGGTCAAGGCCTACGACACCGCCGCCGTTGCGACGGACCTCGCGGACTGCACCCTCGACGCTTGCCTCTCGCTCCAGAACGGGATGGGCAACGAGGAGCGGTTAGCCGCCGAACTCGACTGTCCGGTGCTGGCGGGGACATGTTCCTACGGTGCGCGGCTCCGGGAACCGGGCACCGTCGCCTTCACCGGCCGCGGCGAAATCGTGCTGGGGGACCGCAACGGCGGCCGGTCCGCGGTCGCCGACGAGGTCGGGGCGGCGTTCCGTGCGGCCGGCATCGAGACGACCGTCGCAGTGGACATGCCGACCCGTCTCTGGGAGAAACTCGCGGTCAACGCCGGTATCAACGCTGTGACCGCGCTCGCCCGCGTGGCGAACGGCGCGCTGGCCGACTCGCCGGCCGACGCCATCGCCGCGGACGCCGCCCGTGAGACGGTCGCCGTCGCCCGCGAGCAGGGGATCGACCTCTCGGACGAGCGTGCAGTATCGCTCGTCGAACGTGTCGTCGGCGACACCGCCGCCAACCACTCGTCGATGTACCAGGACATCTCGGACGGCCGCCAAACGGAGATCGCCGCTATCAACGGGTACGTCGCCGACACCGCGACCAGGTCGGTCCCCGTGAACGAGACGCTTGCCGGGCTCGTCCGTACGTGGGAGCGACACCGCGAGCGGTAGGTTCTGGAATCACACAACGACTATATACACGTCTCCTATGTGTGTCTCACATGACTCCACAGACCGACGGAGCACGGCTCGATGCGCCGCGTAGTGCTCCCAGCGGGACTGCTTCGTGTACTACAGCGAGGAGGCCACTGGTATGACAGCCGACGACGCGGGCGGGAACCGCATCGTCGACTACGAACTGTTCGAGGTGCCGCCCCGGTGGCTCTTCCTGCGTCTGGAGACGGCCGACGGCACCGTCGGCTGGGGCGAACCCGTCGTCGAGGGCCGGGCCCACACCGTGCGTGCGGGCGTCGAGGAACTGCTCGACAGCTATCTCATTGGGGAGAACCCCGAGAACATCCAGGACCACTGGCAGGCGATGTACCGGGGCGGCTTCTACCGCGGCGGGCCGGTCCTGATGTCGGCCATCGCCGGCATCGACCAGGCGCTGTGGGACATCAAAGGGAAGCAACTCGGCGCACCCGTCCACCAGCTCCTTGGCGGCCAGGCCCGGGACCGGATTCGAGTGTACCAGTGGATCGGCGGCGACGAGCCCTCAGACGTGGCCAGCGCCGCCCGGGAGCAGGTCGATGCCGGATTCACGGCGCTGAAGATGAACGCGACGCCCGAAATCGAGCGCGTCGACAACCCGGCCATGGTCGAGGCCGCCGCGACGCGACTCCGAGAGGTCAGGGAGGCTGTCGGTCCAGAGGTCGACATCGGCGTCGACTTCCACGGCCGCGTCACGAAGCCGATGGTCAAACGGCTCGCGTCCGCGCTGGAGCCCCACGAGCCGATGTTCATCGAGGAACCGGTGTTGCCCGAACACAATGACGCGCTGCCGGCGCTCGCGGCCCACACTGACATCCCCATCGCGACCGGCGAGCGGATGTACTCCCGTTGGGACTACAAGGAGGTGTTCGAGGACGGTGCCGTCGACGTGATCCAGCCGGACCTCTCCCACGCCGGCGGCATCACCGAGGTGTACAAGATCGCGTCGATGGCCGAGGCCTACGACGTGGCGATGGCACCCCACTGCCCGCTCGGCCCGGTCGCGCTGGCGTCCTGTGTCCAGGTCGACGCCTGCTCGCCCAACGCTCTCATTCAGGAGCAGAGCATCGACATCCACTACAACGAGACCACCGACGTGCTGGACTACCTGGCTGACCCGTCGGTGTTCGACTACGAGGACGGGTTCGTTACGGTGCCCACCGACCCTGGCCTGGGAATCGACATCGACGAGGCGTTCCTCCGGGAGCAGTCCCAGCAGGACGTCGACTGGCACAACCCCGTCTGGCGACACGACGACGGCAGCGTCGCCGAGTGGTAGCCCGGTGGCTCCCCCTCGGTAACTGGCTAGGTGGCTCCCCCTCGGTAACTGGCTAGGCGGCTCCCCCTCGGTAACTGGCTATCCCCTCGCACTCTCTCACCGGACAACTGTGAGACCGGCAGCACGGACACGCACCAAAGGAAAGGGCTCATATTCCGCGCCCGATACGTACCTGTATGGCCTCCTCAACGTCGTGGAAGCGCGATTTCGCGAGCGGCCTTATTATCCTGTTGCCGCTGCTGGTGACGGTTTACGTTATCATCTATCTCTACTCTATCCTCGCGTCCGCGGCGGTCATCCCGGCGATTGACGGCGAACTGCTAGCGACGCTCGGACTCCCCTCGGGAACGTCGTCTGTCGAACTCGCACGGGTGTTCACGACGCTGATTATCTTCATCCTCATCGTGTTCTCCATCGGCTATCTGATGCGGACGGCCTTCGGCGACATCGTCGAACGGGCCATCGACGACGCGATGAACCACGTCCCCGGGCTCCGGGTGGTGTACAACGCCTCGAAGATGGCGGTCGAGACGGCTGTCGGTGGAACCGAAGAACTTCAGGCACCGGTGAAAATCGAAGTGTGGGACGGGATGCGGATGACCGCGTTCAAAACGGGACAGACGACCGAGGACGGCCGCGAGGTGCTTTTCCTGCCGACAGCGCCGAACATCACGACCGGCTACGTCGTCGAGGTCGAACCACACCGCTACGAGGAAATCGACGAGCGCGTCGAGGAAGCGTTGACGCGCATTCTCAGCGCCGGGTTCGGCGACACGGACCGGAGTACCGCCACGCCGATTCCGGTCGCCGACGAGGAAGACCTCGCGGACGACTAGCCGCGCGGTTCAGTTCCCGCTCAGACGTAGTGGAACCACTCTTCGCGGTCGCCGCTCTCGATGACGTCGAAGAAGGCCGTCTGGAGTTCGTCGGTGACCGGCCCCTTCGTCCCTTCGCCGATCTCGTTGTCGTCGACGCTTCGGATGGGCGTGACCTCCGCCGCCGTGCCGGTGAAGAACAGCTCGTCGGCGGTGTACAGCTCTCCGCGGGAGATGGTCGCTTCCTCGTGGACGGTGTAGCCCATCTCCTCGGCGAGCGTGATTGCGGTGTTGCGGGTGATGCCTTCGAGGATGCTCTCGGCCAGTCCGGGCGTGTAGATTTCGCCGTCTCGAACCATGAAGATGTTCTCACCCGGGCCTTCGGCGACGTTGCCTTCCTTGTTCAGGACGATAGCCTCGGTGTAGCCGTTCCGCCGGGCCTCCTCGCCGGCGAGCATGCTGTTGACGTACAGCCCCGTCGTCTTGATGTTCGTCGGAATCTGGCTGGAGGCGTGCTTGCGCCAGGACGACACCATCACGTCGACGCCCTCTTCCAGCGCTTCCTCGCCCAGATACGCGCCCCACGGCCACGCGGCGATGGTGGTCTTCGTCGGGCAACTCTTCGGGCTCACGCCCAGCGAGTCGAAGCCGTAGTAGACGATGGGGCGGATGTAACACGACTCGAACCCTTCCGTTTCGATGAGTTCCGTCGTCGCCTCGGTGAGTTCCGCTTTGCTGAACTCGATGTCGAGGTCGTACGGTTTCGCGGACTTGTACAGGCGGTCCAAGTGCTCTTCCCAGCGGAAGATGGCCGGCCCCTGCTCGGTGTCGTAACAGCGAACGCCCTCGAAAACGCCGGTCCCGTAGTGCAGCGCGTGCGTGAGAACGTGGGTCTGTGCGTCCTCGAAGTCGACGAACTCGCCGTCCATCCAGATGCGGTCGGTCCCCTCGAACATCTCTGGACGGTCACTCATCGCACGACCCCTCCGGTGAGTTGACAGTCGCGATGCCCGCGGGTGATGCCTCCTGCTGTCTCGTCGTGTGTCATATCTACCCCATTGATTCCCGTGGTTAAGAGTGTTGACGGTCCGAGGAGAGTTCGCCACCGAACCGACGCGGTACTGCGTTGACGCCCCTGACAGGCGCTGGTTCAGTCGAACCGCTCTAGCAGACTGGCCCCTTCGACGTACACGAGGCCCTCGCGGTCGGCGTAGGCCCGTGCCGCCGCCGGGGGTAACGCCGCGCCGGTCTCGTCGTCCAGCATCTCACAGACGACGGCGGCCTCGGGCTGGTCGGCCGCGGCCGCGAGCGCGAGCGCGAGTTCGGTGTGCCCTTCGCGGTCGGCCAGGCCGTCCGGGGCCGCACGGAGAAGGTGGACGTGACCCGGTGACCGGAAGGCATCGCTGAACGCGTCCGGGGCCGGGTCCGCCGCGACGGCGGCCAGTTCCCGAATCGTCAGCGAGCGGTCGTCGTCGGTGATCCCGGTGAACGTGTCGCGGTGGTTCACCGTCAGCGAGAACGAGGAGCGCTCGTCGTACGCGAGGTCGTGGTCGGCCGCCGTCGGATGGTCGAGGACCTCCTGCATGAACGGCAGTTCCAGCGCCTCGGCGACGCGGTCAGAGAGGGCGACACAGACGAGCCCGCCGGCGTCGTTTCGCATCCGGGCGACGGCGTCGGGGCTGACGGCACCGGCCGGATAGACGAGGTCGGTCTCGCCTTCGCGGTCGGCGGCGTCGTGGATCAGCACCGGCTCGCCGCGGGCGAAGGCGGCGACGGCGTCGGCCACGCTGTCGGCGTCGACGGCGGTTTCCTCACTCCGAGACATGCACGATCACCTCATCGCCGTCGGCCAGTTCCAGCACCTCGCGGAGCTTTTCCGGTGCAATCACTTCGAGTTGCTCCTCGCCGTGGTGGGTCCGCTCGGGCGCGATGACGTGGGCCGGCTCGTACTCGCCGTCGCTGCCCTCTATCGAGGCGGGGTAGCAGTACGCGGGGCCGTACGTCCGCTCGTCGTCCTCCCAGCCCTCGATGGTGACCGGTTCGATGGCGCTCATCCGCGCCCGCTTGCGGACGCTCTCGGCCGTGAGTTCGAGGTTGAGCGTGCCCGCGAACGGCTCGTACCCCAGCCGTTCGATGAACTGTTCCATGTAGCCCGGCAGCGTGATGTAGTGCCGCCCCTCTCCCATCCCCGAGGTGACCACGCCGGTCAGGTCGACGCTGGCGTCGGATTCGAAGATGCGCCGGTAGTCGGCGTACTCGGACTGGAGGCGTCGCTCGCCGTCCCCGGTCAGTTCGACCTCCTGTCCGTCACTGACGATGTCTCGGGCCAGCAGCCCGGCGTCTTCGAGCCGCTGGAGCCGCCGCGAGGCGGTCTGGTTCGAGGCGTCCAGTCGTTCCGCGAGATCGGCACAGGACACCTTTGCCGACTCGTCGAGCGCACCGTCGAGGGCGAGCAGTTTCAGCGTCGCCAGTTCGTCCCGACCGACGCCCTGTCCCGTTGATTCAGCCATGCACTGCAGTAGGGATTCCCGCCGGATAAGCATACCGAAGGTGGAATGCATTCCACTTTTGGAACGGAGAAAAACTGGTACGGGGTTGGTAGCAGAAGCGCGTCTTACCGTTTCTACTGGATACAATTCAAGCCGCTGCCTAACACGTTCGACCCTATCACACCGCTGTGATGGTGGTTCCTCGTCGCACGATACCGTTAGTATTCAACGAGCGAGTCCTGCTCCCAGAACTCGCTTGACTTCTCCAGTTTCGGAACCCATGTGTTCTCGTCCTCGGCGAGCATCGCCACGCGGGAGTCCTCGACCTCCTTCAGCACGTCGTGGTCGGGGAGGTACTCGCCCATCTCTCGGGTGAACTCCCGGACCTCGCTGTGGTCGGGCATGGAGTCCCGGTCGAGGCGGCCCCGCGAGTGGCCGACGTGCATGTATGCCTTCATCTCGACGAAGTCCGCATCGGCCCGGTCACACATCGCCGCGTACCACTCGGGGTGGTGCATGTTGTGGCCTTTGACCAGCGTCGTCCGGATGACGGTGCGGGTGTCGTCTTTCTCGGCCAGGACGTCCAGCGTGTCGATGAGCGAGTCCCAGGCGTCGTCGTCCATCGCCTGTACCGTCGAATCAAACGTCCCGCGGTCGGCGGCGTCGACGGAGACGTATAGCTGGGTCGGGTCACACCGCTCTAGCATCTCCGTGTTGGTCCCGTTGGAGACGAGGAACGTAGTGATGTCGCGGTCGTGGAACTCTTCGATGAGTTCCGGCAGATGCGGGTAGAGCGTCGGTTCGCCGTCCAGCGAGATGGCGACGTGGCGCGGCTCCATCGCCTGGTCGAACACCTCGCGCGGTACCTCGTCGTTGCCGCCGAAGCCGGAGAGGAGTTTCCGCTGGAGTTCCACGGAGGCGTCGGCGACCGCCGCGGGGTCG
Source organism: Haloarcula sp. CGMCC 1.2071 (assembly GCF_037078445.1). Classification (NCBI taxonomy): domain Archaea; kingdom Methanobacteriati; phylum Methanobacteriota; class Halobacteria; order Halobacteriales; family Haloarculaceae; genus Haloarcula; species Haloarcula sp. CGMCC 1.2071. The sequence goes on along the minus strand of NZ_JAYMGY010000007.1, from coordinate 90,079 downwards.
TCCCACTCCACGTCGCCGAGTTCGTAGGCGTGGCCGGCGTGGTCCCGCCAGCAGAACACGCACCGCTCGTTGCATTTGACGACCGGCGTCATCTGGATGCAGCGGTGGGACTCGATACCGTAGAAAATGTACTTGTAACACTTCCCCTCACCGCGAAGGGCGTTTTTCGTCCAGCCGCAGGTCTGGGCGGCCGTGTGGTTCTCGCTGTGGTAGGCCGGGTCCGAGACCTGTTTCGGACCGCCGTCGGCGTCACTCATTGGACACCAGTTTAACAGCCAGCGGCAAAAACTCCCGGATGTTGCGCGTCAGCCAGTTCGCTCCGTCGGGCAACTTACGTCAGCTTGACGATGGGGTTGCTCATGTGGTGGCCGACGACGTTGCCGTTCTCCATGATCCGGTCGTAGCCGTCGTCGTCAACTTCGATTCGGGTTTCGCTGTCCTTCTGCATCAGATAGAGTGTTTTGTTCATACACCTGTGGATGCCCCTGATAGGCAAGACCAGAACTACTAGGTGTATAGATACGCGCTGTGATGTATGCTATATGTATCAAACCCCGCCGAAAATGTATCTCAGCCGGAAGATTTTGGGGTTTCGACGCTGAGTGTACTAGTATGGGTGTGATTGACACAGTTTCCGAGCTGTTCGGTTCCGGGGACCAGCACTACCGGTTCCGCTGTGCTGACTGCGAGACCGAGTTCGCACAACGCGTGGCGACCGTTGAGGACCTGACCTGTCCGGAGTGTGGCGCTGGGGCGGTGCGGCCGGCCGAGGCGGCGTGAGAGTAGACAGCCAGCACGTCGGCCGTATCAGCGGCCCAGGTCGTAGAACTCGTCGTTCGGGCGGATGTCGGCGAGCTGTGCGAGGCGGTTCGAGAGATTGAAGAAGGCGGCGACGCTGCCGATGTCCCAGATAGCGCGGCGGCTGTAGCCGTGGTCCTCCAGCCGTTCGAGGTCTGCGTCCTCGATACGGGCGGGCGATTCTGTCAGCTTCACCGCGAAATCGAGCATCGCCTTGTGCGTCTCGTTGATGTCCGCAGTTCGGTGGTTCGCAGCGACCTGCTCGGCGAGTTTGGGCGCGTCGGCGTAGATCCGCAGCAGCGCACCGTGGGCGACGATGCAGTAGAGGCAGTCGTTGACGCCGCTGACGGCGACGATTATCAGCTCGACTTCCTCGCGTTCCAGCGCCGTCTCCTCGACCAGCGCGTCGTGGTACGCGAAAAAGGCCCGGAAGTGCGAGGGGCGATAGGCCATCGCCGGGAAGATGTTCGGCGTGAAGCCGGCGCGTTCGGTCTCCTCTTCGATGCGTTCCTGCAGGTCTTCGGGGAGGTCGTCGATGTCGGGGGTTTCGAACCGAGCCATCACTGTGTCGGAGTCTGCCATACCACACGTCCGTCCGGCCGCGGCTTGAAAGTTAGCTGCCTGCCTGGCCATGGCTGCCGAGAGCCGGTGTATAGTTCTTCCGGGGACGTGGCACGAGGTCGAACAGCCACGCCGGCTCTTTTGCTAGACGGCGCGACCGTTCACATGCATGTCAACGACGACAGAGACGACACAGACGTACGACGTCAGTACCGGCAACTGGAAAGCCGGCGTGCTCGGCGGTATCGCCGGGAGCGCCGTCATGGGGGCGCTGATACTGGTGATGAACACCGCGACGCTCGCCGTCGCGATCCCGTCCCTGTACGGACTCGCGCCGCCGCCGAGCCCGGCGGCCGGCCTCGTCGTCCACCTCTCCCATGGGGCTGTGATGGGCGTGCTGTTCGCCGGGCTAGCGCGGCTCCTCAGTCTGGAATCGCCCGGGGAACTGCTTGGACTCGGCGTCGGCTGGGGCGTCGCCACCTGGGCGCTCTTTGCCGCGCTCCTGATGCCAGTCTGGCTCGGCGCGGTCGGCTCGCCCGCCTCGCCGCCGTTCCCGAACTTCGCGCCGCCGTCGCTGCTGTGGCACGTCGTCTACGGCGCTGTCCTCGCGGTCGTTTACGCCGTGACCGCGGACCGCATCTGAGATCGGCCGTACCTGAGCCGTCGCGGTCGCCGCTACTGCTCCTGAAACACGGTCCACTGTCGTTCGTCGGTTCTGGCGTCGGCTATCGCCTCGACCTTCTCGCGCTGCAGGTCGTCCAACTGCGCAGTCGCCAGCCGAACCCACGACAGGAACTCCCCGCGGAGCCGCTCACGCACTACTTCGGGCGGCTGTGGCGTGTAGACGTACACATGCCCGCCCTCCGGCCTGATTCGCCGGCGCTTCTCGACGACACCGAGGTCGGCGAGGTGATTGAGATGCCGCGCGACGACGCTCCGGTCGTAGCCGATTTGTTCGGCCAGCGCCGTTACGGTCAGTTCGCCGCCTTCCATCACGCAGAGACAGACATCCAGCTCAGTGCCGGACATATCGAAGACGGTCTGCAGCAGGGTTTCGAGTGACGGCTCGCTGACCGCCGTCTCCCCTGTCTCGGTCGCCGCCATCGGCTTGCCACAGCACTCCGGCCGGTTGTCGCCGATGCCGACGCCGCCGCAGGTCTCACACTCGAACAGCCGCGGTTCGTCAGCGGAGGGTGTCATACGACGGGCTACTCACCCCGCCGGTAGAAGCTTCAGGTATGGTCGGAGTAACTACGGGCGGGTGCCGGCGGGTCGCGGTTTCTCGCCCGTCATATAGATGTTAGTCCAAAGGTCTAAGCCCTCCCGGGATGGAATACAATTCACTATGAGCACTGACACAGAGGACGCCAACGACCTGCGCGAGCGAATCACGAACTTCCTGCGCCGCAACTTCCCCCAGATCCAGATGCACGGCGGGAGCGCGGCCATCGAGGAGATCGACCGCGAGGAAGGCAGCGTCACGATCCGCCTCGGCGGCGCCTGTTCCGGCTGTGGCATCTCGCCGATGACCATCCAGGCCATCAAGACGCGCATGGTCAAGGAGATCCCGGAGATCAACGAGGTCACCGCGCGTACCGGGATGGAACAGCAGGAAGGAATGTCCGGCGGCAGCGGCGGCATGAGCCCGTCGTTCCCCGGCGAATCCCGCGGCGGCGACGTCGGCGGCGACGAAGACGAAGGCCCCGAAGCGCCGTTCTGAGGCCAGTTCTCGATCTTTTTTTAGATTCGTGGCTAGCCGCAGGTGTGGAAGCGTCTCTCTGAGTCGCCGTCTCTGTGCTCAACAGCCAGAAAGCTCCGACTGGCTCCGATCGGGGGCTTTCTGGCTCGTCGCATCCGAACCAACGCAAGCAACCATCACTGCAGCAGCGAGTCACACAGATTAAGACGACGGGACCAGACCGCGAGGATATGGAGACGGTCGACACGGTCGTCTGGGCGCTGTGGGCGATGTTGCCGGCGTATATCCCGAACAACGCCGCGGTACTCGCCGGCGGTGGCAGACCGATAGACGGCGGCCGAACGTGGGGCGGGCGGCGCGTGCTGGGCGACGGCAAGACCTGGCGCGGGACGCTCATCGGCACCGCCGCCGGGACGCTGCTCGCGCTCGGACTGACACAGGTCGCGCCCAGCGTGAGCGCCGCACTGGGGACTGACCTCCCGACGTTTCCGCTCCGTGCGGGGCTCGGACTCGCATTCGGCGCAATGCTCGGGGACATCGGGGCCTCCTTCCTCAAACGCCGGACGGGCCGCGAGCGCGGGGCCGCGTTCCCGGGGCTAGACCAACTGGACTTCGTCGTCGGAGCGCTGCTCTGTGCGCTCGTGGCTGCGCCGTCGTGGTTTGCCGAGACGTTCACGCTCCCGGTGCTGGTCGTCGTCGTCGTCGCGACGCCGGTGTTGCACGTCGTCACCAACGGCATCGCCTACCTGCTCGGGCTGAAAAACGAGCCGTGGTGAGCAGCGCTGGCGGGGCCGTGCGAACCGACGAAGAAGTGTGCTTTTACGCGCTGACCGAGGAGTGTCGGGTATGACAACACGCGGGGAGACACTGCAACTGGCGACGCGGGGCTCGGACCTCGCGTTGCGCCAGGCGGCGACGGTTCGGGATTCGCTGAGCAGTCGCCGGCTGTCGGTCGAACTCGTCGAGGTGGAGACGACGGGCGACCAGATACGGGACGAACTCATCCACCGACTGGGCAAAACCGGCGCGTTCGTTCGCAGCCTCGACGAGAAGGTTCTCGACGGCGAACTCGACGCGGCGGTCCATTCCATGAAGGACATGCCGACCCAACGGCCCGAACGCCTCGTCGTCGCGGCGGTCCCCGAGCGGGCCGCCGCCGAGGACGTACTGGTGACGCCGGACGGCCACTCGTTGGAAGAACTGCCGGAGGGTGCAACTGTCGGTACGTCGAGCCTGCGACGCAAGGCACAGTTGCTCGCCGAGCGCGACGACCTCACCGTGGAACCGCTCCGGGGCAACGTCGACACGCGCATCGCGAAACTGCTGGCCCCGTCGCTCCAGCAGGAACATCAGGAGCGCCACGAGGCCGAACAGGAGCGGAAGGGCAACGCCGGTGACCCCGACACCGACGAAGAGGACGAACACCCCTACGACCGCACGGTCGAGGAGTGGTTCGACGACCTCACCGAGTTTGAGCGTCGAGCGATGGAGCGGGACCCGGACGTGGAATACGACGCCATCGTGCTGGCGAAGGCGGGCCTCCACCGGGCCGGGCTCACGCGCTACGTCGGGATGTCCGACCTCGACCCCGACCGGTTCGTTCCGGCCCCGGGGCAGGGCGCGCTGGCGGTGACCGCCGTCGACGGCGACCTCGCGCTGGACATCAAAGACCGGCTGGACGACCCCCAGACGCGTGTCGAGACGACCGTCGAGCGGACGATTCTCGAAGAACTGGGCGGCGGCTGTGTCGCGCCCATCGGCGTCCACGCCCACCTGGAAGGCGGCGTCGTCCACACGCGGGTGCGCGTGCTCTCACAGGACGGCACCGAGGAGGTCTCGGTCGGCCGCGATGTCCCGGCCGAGTACCACATCGACGCGGCACAGGACCTCGCGGCGGAACTCGCCGAACAGGGCGCTGACGACCTCATTGCCGAGGCCAAGCGGGACTCGACGGAAGCCGACGACGACGCCTCGACGGCGCGGGAGGAGGACGAGGAATGACCACAGGCAAGGTGTACCTGGTCGGCTCCGGACCCGGCGACCCGGACCTGCTGACAGTCAAGGCAAAGCGCCTGCTGGAGGAGGCCGACGTGGTGCTCCACGACAAGCTCCCCGGCCCGGAAATCATCGGGATGATTCCCGAGGCAAAGCGCGAAGACGTGGGCAAACGCGCCGGCGGCGAGTGGACGCCCCAGGAGTACACCAACGCCCGGCTGGTCGAACTTGCCGAAGAAGGCAACACCGTCGTCCGACTGAAAGGCGGCGACCCGACGGTGTTTGGCCGCGGCGGCGAGGAACTGGCCCATCTCGCGGAGAACGGGATTCCGGTCGAGGTTGTCCCGGGTATCACGAGCGCGATAGCCGGCCCCGAAGCCGCCGGGATTCCGGTCACGCACCGCGATTACACCTCTTCTGTCTCTTTCGTCACGGGCCACGAGGACCCCACGAAGGACGAATCCGCTGTCGACTGGGCGGCGCTCGCGGCGACCGGCGGCACGCTCGTCGTCCTGATGGGCGTCGGCAAACTGCCACAGTACACCGAGGCGCTGCGCGAGGCGGGGATGGACCCCGACACGCCCGTGGCGCTCATCGAACGGGCGACCTGGCCGGACCAGCAGGTCGCCACCGGCACGCTCGACACCATCGTCTCGGTCCGCGACGAAGCCGGCATCGAACCCCCTGCTATCACTGTTATCGGCGAGGTAGCCGGCGAGCGCGAGCGGGTGGTGGAGTTCCTGGAGGGGTACTGATGCGAGAGGAACCCCGCCTTCGCGTGGCCGCCTTCCGCCCGGCCGACGACCGCCTCGACGACGCGGTCGAACTGCTGGAGTCGCTGGGTGCCGACCCGGTCCCGGACCCGATGCTGGCGGTCGAACCGGCAACGATGCCAAGCGCCAGTGACGAAAGCGATGACGACGACCGAGTCACGCCGCGCACCGACGCCGACTACGTCGTTCTGACGAGCAAGACCGGCGTCGAACTCGCCGCCGAAGCCGGCTGGGACCCCGGCGAGGCGACGGTGTGTGCCATCGGCGAGTCGACCGCCGGGGCGCTCCACGAGGCCGGCTACGGCGTCGACATCATCCCTGCAGAGTACTCTTCGACGGGACTGGTCGAAACGCTGGCCGGGGCGGTGGCCGGCGCAAGAGTCGAGGTCGCCCGGTCGGACCACGGCTCCGCGGTGCTGACTGACGGGCTGGAGGCCGCCGGCGCGTACGTCCACGAAACCGTGCTGTATCGGCTGGTCCGGCCGCCGGGATCGGGCGAATCCGCTGCACTGGCGGCCAGCGGGGACCTCGACGCGGCGCTGTTTACCTCCTCGCTCACGGTCGAGCACTTCCTCGATGCGGCCGCGGAGCGCGGCGTCCGCGAGTCCGCTATCGACGGGCTGAACGAGGCGACTGTCGGCGCGATCGGCGAGCCGACGCGGGAGACGGCCGAGGACGCCGGCATCTCGGTCGACGTCGTCCCCGACCAGGCCGATTTCGAGGCGCTGGCCTGCGAGGCCGTCGAGGCGGCAGCCCCGACACACTACGAGTAACGACACTCGGACGGCGGTTTCGGCGTTTCTTCGGAGCTATTCTGCGGCCTCTTCGACGGCGTCGCGCTCGTCCATCTCGGCCCGCAGCGTCGCCAGTTCGTTCTCGACGGCCCGCTCGCTGGAGAGCCGGTCGAGTTCCTGGTCGATGGAGTCACCGTCATCGAGTACCGATTCGAGCTGGCCGCTTTCTTCGAGTTCTTCGAGCGCGGCCGCGCGCGCCTCCATCTGCTCCGTGCGCTCCGTCGCGCGCTCGATGGAGCGGTGCACGTCGGCCATCGTATCGCCAGCGCCAGTAAACGCCTCCGAGACTCGGGCCGACGCCTCGGCGGCCTGATAGCGGGCTTTCATCGTCTCTTTTTTCGTCCGGAACTGCTCTATCTGGCTGCTGAGTTCGGCCCGTTTGCCGACCAGCCGGTCCTGTGTCTCCTGTAAGTCGTCGATCTGGCCCGTCAGCTCCGTGATCTGGCTGACGTTCACCTGCTTCTTCTCCAGCGCCCGGCGCGCGAGGTCGTCGCGCCCCTCCTGCAGGGCGGCCCGGGCCTGTGTATCGTGTTTCTCGACGTTCGACCGCAACCGGGTTCGGTGTATCTCCAGGCGTTTCTTCTGGGTCGTCACGTCGGCGATACCGCGGGTCACGTCCTGCAGTTCGTCCCGCATCTGTTCGTAGGAGTAATCCAGTTCTGCCGCCGGGTCCGCGGTCCGGTTTAGCAGGGCGTTGAGCTTGGCGCGGATCGCGAACGCGAACCGTCGGAGCAGACTCATCGGGCCTGCTCCGGTCGGACAGGAACTCGAAGCGATTCCGACTGCGGCTCGGTCGTGATAGCTCTCATGTTATCTCGTATGACTGTAGATATTATAATAACAGGGTATTACTCGATTTAATACGGGGTTAATCGGCTAAAACAACGGAAATCCGCGGTTATTCGAGCTTACCGTCTGGCTACTTGATGGGGTGCCGGAATCAATCGATGGACGACGATGACACGAACCCTACTGCGTACGGTCGGCACGCTGGTGCTCGCGCTGACACTCTTCACAGCGGCGGCCGCGGCTGCGCCCGCGGTGGACGGTGACGACGGGACGAACGCCGTCGGCCCGCCCGGCGGTCTCCCGGATCAGGTCCCTGACTTTGTGACAACGATCATCGAAGCGATTCAGGAGTTCCTCGCCGGTGGGAGCGACGACAGCCCCGGCTCGGACGTGAGTGGGGCGGCGACAGGGGTCGGGACGTAGACCGATGAACGGAAAGCTGCTCGCCGTCGGCGGCGCTGTCGTGCTCCTGCTCGCGGGTATCGGCGGCGCGTTCGTCGCCGGCCTCGGCCCGTTTCAGGCGGAAAGCAGCGGGCAGGACCTCTCGGAGTTCCCGACGGAGACGCCTGATAGCGATACCGCCAGCACCGAGGACGGAACCAATGCTGACGGCGGCGCGGCCAGCACTCCGCCGTTTGCGTTCACCGTCGATACTATCGAGGAGTGTGGCCAGACCTGCCGCGACGTGACCTCGACGCTGACGAATCAGCAGAACAGTACGGCGGCGGACATCACCGTCTACACGCGGATTTACGCCGGGAAATCCACTGATGACGGTGACGTGGTCTGGGAGGGCTCCGAGGACGTGGGGACGCTCGAAGCTGACGAGTCCTACACCACGACTCGGCGCGTCGACCTGTCGTTCGGTGACGCCTACGCTATCGAACAGGCGGACGGCTGGATAACGATCCGGACGACTGTCGAGACGGCCGACCGGACCGTCACGCTCAGCGACCAGCGGAAGGTCGCCTGACGGGGCACGCCGGTCTGGGACGACTGACCGCGCGTCTGAACGTTTTTATGCCGGAGCGCACCTATCCCCGGTACGATGACTACGACCGGCCCCGTTCCAGCGCTCGCCGACCGCGCGGCCGCCTGCGCCGACCGACTCCGGGCGGCCGACCGCGTGTTGCTGGCCTCCCACATCGACGCCGACGGGCTGACCAGCGCCGCCATCGCCACCGCGGCGCTGTCGCGGGCCGGCATCCCCGTCGAGACCGTGTTCAAGAAGCAACTCGACGCCGCTGAGATCGAGAGCATCGCCGCCCGGGAGTACGACACCGTGCTGTTCACGGACTTCGGGTCCGGCCAGCTCGACGTGATCTCCGAACACGTCGCCGCGGGCGACTTCGAGGCGGTCATCGCCGACCATCACCAGCCGGCGGCCCCGGAAGACTGCCACCCCGACGCGGTCGTCGACACCGACGGCTACGCCGACTTCGAGACGCATCTCAATCCGCTACTCGAAGGTATCAACGGCGCGTCGGAGCTCTCGGGTGCAGGCGCAGCGTACGTCCTCGCCCGCGCGCTCTCGACCGATGAGACGGACAACCGCGACCTCGCCGCGCTGGCGGTCGTCGGCGCAGTCGGGGACATGCAGGCCGTCGGCGGGGAACTCGTCGGAGCCAACGCCGGTCTCGTCGAGGAGGGCATCGCCGCCGACGTGCTGGAGGAGGGCACCGACCTCTCCCTGTACGGCAAACAGACCCGGCCGCTGCCGAAGCTACTTGAGTACGCCACGGAAGTTCCGATTCCGGGTATCTCGAACGACCAGGCCGGCGCGACGCGGTTCCTCGAAGGCCTCGGTCTGGACCTGAAAGCCGATGGAGACTGGCGGACGTGGGCGGACCTCTCCGACGACGAGCGCCAGACCGTCGCCAGCGGGCTGGTCCAGCGTGCCGTCGAGCGCGGCGTGCCGGCGGACAAGATCGAGACGCTCATCGGCACCACCTACACGCTGACTGCGGAACCGCGCGGGACGGAACTCCGGGACGCGAGCGAGTTCTCGACGCTCCTGAACGCCACGGCCCGCTACGAGCGGGCGGACGTGGGACTGGCGGTCTGTCTCGGCGAGCGCGACGCACCGCTGGAGCGGGCGCGGACACTGCTGTCGAACCACCGCCGGAACCTCTCGGAGGGACTCACGCTCGTCAAGGAGCGCGGCGTCACCCAGGCCGGGACCGTCCAGTGGTTCGACGCCGGTGACGCCATCCGCGAGACCATCGTCGGCATCGTCGCCGGGATGGCGCTGGGGACCGACGGCGTCGATTCGGACAAGCCAATCATCGCCTTTGCCAGCACCGACGAGGACGAGACGAAGGTGTCCTCGCGGGCGACCGGCCCGCTCGTTGGCCGGGGCGTCGACCTGTCGGTCGTGATGCGCGACGCCGCCCAGGCCGTCGGCGGCGACGGCGGCGGCCACGATATCGCGGCGGGCGCGACTATCCCGACCGGCAAGGAATCGGCGTTCATCGAGGCCGCCGACGAGATTATCAGCGAGCAAGTATCGTAGCCGAGACGTAGCAAGCTGTGCGGCAGAGCGATTGATGACGCTGCCACCAGTATCAGCAATAAAAGCTATACGTCCGCTTCTCCGAACACCCCACGATGGACTCTCGGGGCCTGTTCGATATCGTGCTCGTCGTCGTCGCCGGCCTGCTAGCCTACACTGAGACGTTCGGCTTCGCGAACCCGCGGACGTCGCTGCAAGAGATTATCGCAGCTATCGCCAGGCTAGACATCCGCGTCTTTCTCGTCCTGGGTGGCATCTTCGGCATCTGCTTCGTCGCGTACCTCACGATGTACCTCCCACAGAAGGACGCACGCACGATACAACGGTGATACTGTCGGCTGTAACTATCTCTGGATAGTCGACACCCCTGGGAGGCGAAATTCGTCACAGACGTACAGCCGACAGTATGAACATCGGGCCATCTTTATCCCCAGCCCTGTACCGTTCTGACAATGACAGAGTTCGACCCCGAGAAGTTCGAGGACAAGTACGCGAACTACTTCCCGGAGCTCCAGAAGGCCTACAAGAACGCCTTCGAGCGGATGAACGACACGTACGACTCCGAGCTAGTCCACGCGATCGACCAGCAGGTCCTCAACGAGTCGGAGCCGTTCTACGAGGACGGCGAGTTCAGTGTCGAACTGCCGGAGAACCCGACCGAGCGGCTCTCGGCGATCATCGTCGACGACGAGAAACTCGACGCCGTGCTCTCCGAATACGTCGACGAGATCGAGCGCGAACTGCGCCGCGTCTTCGACATCGACGACTGACTGCACTCGCCGCGGTTCGACAATTGCTGCGTTATTCCTGTTCTGCCGGTATCCCCGACGAGAGCGGGCGGTGACGCCCTACTCGTCGGCCCTCATCGTCTCGTTCGGTTCGGGCGTCAGGGTTGATTCCGGCTCGGACGGCAGTGCGCCGCCACCGCCCGTTCCGGCACCGGGGAGCGAGCCGCCAGGTCCGGACTCGCCGGTGTCTGCGGGTTGTGGTGCGTCTGCGGGTGATTTCTCGCCTGTGACGAGGAAGTCAAGCAGATTCCCGACTAGCTGTTCGTTGTCGGCCCGGTAGAGGAACTCCTGTGTGAAGACGTTCGTGTCACCGACGGTGACGACGTTCCCCGAGCGAGCAACGACGCCGTACGTGTCCTGTCGCCGGGTCTTCGAGAGCGTTGTCTGTTCCGTCGTAGTGAGTGCGGTGTCGCCGCCCTGAACGGGGATCGCAGCGTAGAAGACCGTTCGGTCGACGCCCTCTGTGAGTTCCGTATCGCCCGTCGGCGTCGCGTAGACGTTCTGGTAGTTGGTGTCGTACTCGTGCATGTTGTACAGGTAGCCGTTCCCGTACGAGAGGCCGTACTGACTCGCCAGTGGGGCCATCGGCTTGGTCACGCCATCCGAGGAAATCGGGCCGAAAAGCCCCAGTCCGGCGGGACTCGCCTGTGACGGCTCGTTCAGCAAGAGCACGCGACCGCCCGCGTCGCTGAACGCGGACAGACCGTTCAGTTCGCTCTCGGTGTAGCGCTGTTCCGCGCCGAGAACGACGAAGGCGTCAGCCGAACGCAGTGACTCGTTGAGCGGGCTCCCGTTCTGCCGCTCACCGACGTGGTACCGTACCGTTGCTCCGTTTTGGGTCAGGGTCGATACGAGCGGCGTGAGCGCTTCGCGGTCGATGTCGCCGGCGTGAGCGACGTCGATAACGACGACCTTCCCGGACGCGTCGGCCGACATCGAGAGGTCACCGCTCTCGGCTGCCGGCGTCGCGACGGACTCGTCGCTGTTGAACGACGGGGCGTTCACTTGGGTTACATCGGGGGCCGCCTGACTGCCGCCACCACCGCCGATTGCTACGGTGCCGACAATCACCGAGAGGACGAGTATCCCGACGAAAAACCCGGTTCGGGCGATCGAACTCGAACTTGAGCTATCAGATGCCATTTCAGGCACCTCCCTGTGCGCTGCTGTTGTAGACGACTTGCTGATTTTCCGGCGTGCCGTATATCATGAGGAAGTGGACTGTGTCGACGCCCTGGAACGTGTACGGTGCGCCTTCGGCGGCGACGGTAGCGTTCCCACCGGCTTCACTCCCGCCACTGAGGAGGAACAGCCCCTGTGGGTCCGCGGGGTTGTGGTACACGACCTGATACTCCGAGAGGTCGGCGGCTTCGGCCGCGCCGGCTATCGCGGCTTCGAGTCCACCGACTTCGTCCGCATAGCCGGTCTGGACCGCGCGACCGCCCTGATAGGCCGACGCTTCAGCGACAGTCTCGCGGGAGACGTTGAGCCTGTCACCGCGTTCGGTCATGACTGCACCGACGAAGGCCCGTTTCATCGATTCGAGGCTCGCGTAGTACTGGTCGCGCGTCATACCTCGATGAGCTTTGTCTGGTCCAGTAGTGGCGGACGAACTCAGACCGTCGCTCGGCGCGGTTCCGATGACGCCGACGTGGCCGACGAGACTGGCCGGCGTCACGTAGATGCGGTCGCTCGGGACCGCGGTGTAGTACGCGCCGGAAGCGGCGTACTGGTCGACGCTCGTGTACACCGGCTTTTCGGCCGAGAGCCGCTTGACAGCCAGATACATCGACTCACTGGAGGCGGCGCTCCCCCCGGGGCTCGACACCCGCAGGACGACTGCCTCGACTGACTCGTTACTGCGGAGTTCGCGGAGTTTCTGTACCGTGTCCTGTGAGCTAGAACTGGAAATCGTTTCGTCGATGTTCACTACAGCGACGTACTGTTCGTCACCCTCGGAGACCGACGCCGCATACGGTACGACGGCGGCACCAATGAGAATGGCAATAACCGCAAGTACCGTGTACGACTGGAGGGCAGTTGCGACCCGTCTATCGATTGGGTTATTCATGCGACAACATAGATTCGCTGTCACGTTAGCCTAATAAAAGCATAGCCTGAACTGCTGGGTCAGAAGTCGCCGGACCGGAACGACATGAGAAGTTTCCTTACTGTCGACCTGCAACCGATCTCTATGGACCAACGAAAGCCGCCAGCCACGGAAGAGGGCTGGTACGCGCTGCACGATTGCCGGAGCATCGACTGGGACGCCTGGCGCGAGGCCCCCCAGCGAGTCCGTGATCGTGCGCTCTCGGAGGGGATCGGCTTCCTCGACGCGTACGAAGCCGTCGAAGACGCCGAGGAGGGCCAGACGGCGGTGTACACCGTCATGGGTCACAAGGCCGACATCATGATCCTCCACCTGCGGCCGACGATGGGTGACCTCGACGCGGCCGAACGGCACTTCGAGCAGACGGAGTTCGCCGCCTTCACCGAACGGGAGTTCTCCTACGTCTCCGTGACGGAGGCGTCGGGCTACACCGAGAAGTCCCGCGAGTACTTCGAGGGCGAAGTGGACGACGACTCCGGGCTGGCCCAGTACATCCAGGCCCGACTCCACCCCGACGTGCCGGACGAGGAGTTCGTCTGCTTCTACCCGATGAGCAAGCGCCGCCAGCCCGACCAGAACTGGTACGACACCTCCTTCGAGGAGCGGGCGGCCCATATCAAACGGCATGGTGACATCGGCCGCACCTACGGCGGCGACGTGAACCAGATGATCGCCGGCTCCATCGGCTTCGACGACTGGGAGTGGGGCATCACGCTCTGGAGCGACGACATGCGCCACATCAAGGAGTTGCTGACCGAGATGCGATTCGACCCCTCGACCTCGCAGTTCGCCGAGTTCGGTCCGTTCTACGTCGGCCGGAAGTTCGACCCGTCGGAGTTGCCGGCCGTCCTGGCCGGTCAGCGCGTTCCGACCAAAGACGAGTCGGTTCCGGAGACGCCGGCGGACGTTGCGGAACACGAACACGCGCCGGCTGATGCCGGCACGAGTCACAGCCACGCCGAAGAGCCGACGGCGAGCGACGCACAGGCCGGGGCACACGCTGGCGGTGACACCGATAGCCACGGCGGTGCCCATCCCGGGAGCGCCAGCGAGGGCGACCATCCGCATTCCGAGGAATCCTCCGACGAAGACGACTCGGGATCGTCGAGCAGTTCGGGCGGCCGGCCGGACGTCTCGGCCGACTTCGAAGAGGTCGACGACGCACCACAGCGGCTCGGCCGACTGGGGCTGCACGAGGGCGATGCGTACGACGCCGGGGACTACGCGCTGGTGTTCCACTCCTCGGCGGATGCGGAGGACATCGTCGACGACGTGTCCGACCTCGAGAGCAGTTTCGACCACTACGACCGCCACGTCCGGACGGCCGTGCGCGCCGACAGCGGCCAGACCTACGTCGTCAGCATCTGGACGGCGAAAGACGCCGCCGAGACGGCGGCCGGGTTCCTGAAGGACATCGACGGCGTCGAAGAACAGTTCGGCGGCGCCCTCGGCGAGGGTGCCGAGAGCGCCGAGACCGAGGACGGCAGTGACGCCCAGACTGCCGAGTCGTCGCAGTCCATCCGAGAGACGCTCGAATCGGCGGGCGTCTATGCCGGCCAACCACACGGTGAAGACGTGTACGCGCTGGTCGTGTACTCCGAAGCCGACGCGGCGACGCTCGACGAGGAGGTCGCGGACCTCCGGAGCGCGTTCGACCGCTACGACACTCACGTCCAGACGACAGTGTACGGCGACACCGACGGCGACCTCTCGGCTGTCGCGTCACTGTGGGACACCGAAGACGCCGCCCAGACCGCCAGCGACTACCTCACCGACCTGCCCGGCGTTGTCGGCCGCCACGGAGAGGGCGACGGGTTCGGGACGATGGGGATGTTCTACACCGTCAAGCCCGAGTACCACGACGACTTCGTCGAGAAGTTCGACACCGTCGGCGGCCTGCTCGAAGAGATGGACGGCCACCGCGAGACTTCGCTGCTGTTCAACCACGACGACGAGAACGACATGTTCATCGCCAGCCAGTGGGACTCACAGGAGGATGCGATGGCGTTCTTCCGCTCCGACGACTTCTCGGAGACGGTCGACTGGGGTCGCGACGTACTGGCCGACCGACCGCGCCACGTCTTCCTGGCCTGAATCACAGGCCAGCTGTTCGTTATCGACTGGCGACGAACCGCAACCGCCGGTAGTCGACGGTCCACGTCTCGGTCTCTGTGTCGTATAACGCCGGTCGCAGCCGGTCCTCGATACTGTCCAGAACAGCTCCGTGGTCGCGTTCGGGGACCGGAGCCAGCACCGAATCGCCGAACATTTCGAGCCATTCTCTCAAGCCCGCGCTACCGCCTTCAAGCGGTGTCGGACGGTCAAACAGCCACGCCGCGGTGACCTCCAGTCCGTGCGCTTCGAGACGCGACGTGTACTCGCCGAGGCTCGGGAAATACCACGGGTTCTCGGTCTCGTAGCCCCGTTCGGCGAGTACCGAACGGACCGCTGTTTCGACCTGTGAGACGTTCCCCTGGCCGCCAAGCTCCGCGACGAAGCGACCGCCTTCGTCCAAGGCCTCGGCGACCATCGACAACACGGCGTCGTGGCCGTCGCTGGGTATCCAGTGCAGTGCGGCGTTCGAGAAGACAGCGTCGAACGTGCCGGGGTCGTAGTCCCGGGCGTTGGCGACCTCGAACGTCAGGTCGGGATACTGCTCGCGAGCCTGAGCGACCATCTCTTCGGCGGCGTCGATACCGACCACAGCCGCACCTCGGTCGGCGATTTCGGCTGTCAGGTGGCCCGTGCCACAGCCGATATCGAGGACGCGCTCGCTCGGCTGTGCGTCCAGCAACTCGACCACGTCCGCTCCGTACTCGGCGACAAAGCTGTGTCCCCCGTCGTAGTCGTCGGGGTCCCACTCGTTTTCCGGCATTGACTGGGCTATCTCCCGAGTGGCATGAAAAGCGTACTGACGGTGTGTGAGTCCGTCTCAGTCGTCGTCTTCGGTCGTCGTCCGGTCGATGTCCTTCTCGCCGAAGTAGATCTCCGCCCCGTCCTGAGCCACCTTCTCGGCGAGGACGGCACATTTCACCCGCATCGGCGAGATGTCGACACCCAGCATCTCTGTGATGTCGTCGCGGTCCATCGCTTCTAGGTCCTCGACCGCCATCCCGGCTAGCTCCTGTGAGAGCATCGACGCGGAGGCCTGGGAGATGGCACAGCCGTCGCCCTGGAAGGCGACCTGTTCGATTGTCTCCTCGCTCTCGTCGAGGACGACATCCATCCGTATCTCGTCGCCGCACATCGGATTCTCGCCGATGTGGGTAAACGTTGGGTCCTCGATCTCCCCGTAGTTCCGGGGGTTCTTGTAGTGATCGAGGATCTGCTGCCGGTACATGTCCGAGCCACCGATACCCATAATTGAACTAAGATACGGCTGTCAGTCGGAAAAGCGTTCCGAGGTATCGGTTCGCATGTATTTTGTTCTTCGGCGGGGCGGCTCCGACGGTCTGTGAGAACTGACCGCCGCTCTCCCATCAGTAGGCAGTATTTACTATCGCAGTCCGTTCTGTCAACACATGGGGCAGAACGACGCTTCGGCTTCAACCGACTGTGCTGTCCGACCTGTGGGGTTCGTCAGCGATGCGCCGGTGATCCGACAGATCGGCGACCGGCCGCTTTTTATCGGCAACAAACACGCGGCGCGGCCCGAAGCGCACGACCGTTCCTTCAAGCACGTCCTCTCGGCGACGGCCGAGGCGTACCCGCTCACGACCGCCCACCACCCGCTCACCGACGGCCCCGGCAACGAGTGGGCGGCGTTCGAGGCGGCCGTCGATACCGCCCGGCGCTTCGTCCGAGCGGACGGTCCGGCGCTGATTCACTGCAAGGCTGGCGTCTCCCGGAGTTCGACGCTGCTTGCGACGGCCATCGCCGCCGAGGAGGATCGCCCGCTCTCGACCGCGCTGGCGGCTGTACAGGAGGCCCGGCCGATTGCGACGCCGAACCCCGCTCTCTACGAGCTCGCTGTCATCTACCTCGCTGCGGACCCGTGATTTCCCGATACGTACCTATTGGACCTACTCCGTGACGGCGTTCTCGTCTTTCGTGACGACTTCGTCGCGGACTCGGTCGACCCACAGCGCAACCGGCCAGTCCTCTGTCTGGTACGGTTCATTCCCTTCGAGCAATTCGAGGCGTCCGACCGAGTCCGACGGCATTGCGACCAGTCCCTCGTGACTGGCTTCTCCCACAGATTCGATCTTGTGTCGTGCTCCACCGGGTAGATAGACGAACTCGCGTCGTTCAGCCCGGATTACTTGCTCGCTTCCGTCTTCGCGTTTCAGCGTGTATCTGGCGGCACCATCGAGGCACAGACACACCTCGTCGAAACTGGGTGCGTGCGTGTGCCAGTCAATGACTGCGCCGGGGTCCATCTCGAAGTACAGCAACTGGAATTCGTTCGTGATACACACAGGGTACGTCCGGATGTCGTCCCCGCCCTGTTCGAAGTGACTGGCGTCGTCGAGTGACACCTTGTACATCGTTTGATCGGGAAGGTGCGTGTAATCGAGCGCTTCCGGCGTCAGCGGCCGCTCCGCTTCATCGGTATCAGTCATTGTCCCGCCGAAAGTTATCGGTGGTGTGTCATATAGGTGGCGTGCGCCGCGGTAATATAAAAACTGTCAATAAACCGATCAGCAGCTCCGACGGAAACTGAGAGAACAACTACGCGAACAGCTGGCGGGCGTCGTCGATAGCCGAAACGAGCTTGTCCACTTCTTCCCGCGTGTTGTAGACGTAGAAGGAAGCACGCGCAGACGCCGGGACGCCCATCTTGTCGTGGAGGGGCTGGGTGCAGTGGTCGCCGGCGCGGATGGCGACGGCGGAGTCGTTGAGGATCGAGGAGAGGTCGTGGGCGTGGACCGAATCGAGGTTGAACGCGACCAGACCGCCCCGTTCCGTTCCCGCGGCCGGGCCGTACGTCTCCACGTCGCCTTCGTCCCGCAGTTGTTCCAGCGCGTACTGGGCGAGCTGCTCCTCGTGACGCTGGATTCGTTCCATGCCGATATCGTCGAGGTAGTCACAGGCCTCCGCCAGCGCGATGCCCTGGCAGATGACGGGCGTGCCGGCCTCGAACTTCCAGGGGAGGTCGTTCCAGGTGGCGTCCTCGAAGGTGACTTTCTTGATCATCTCGCCGCCGTAGAGGTACGGCTCCATCTCCTCCAGCAGGTGTTTCTTGCCGTAGAGGACGCCGATACCGGTCGGACCGGCCATCTTGTGGCCCGAGAAGGCCAGGAAGTCGGCGTCGATGGCTTCCACGTCGACCGGGCGGTTCGGGACCGACTGCGCGCCGTCGACGAAGATGTAGGACCCGTGGTCGTGGGCGATGTCCGCCAGTTCCGAGACGGGGTTGACCGTCCCGAGCGTGTTCGAGACGTGGACGACGCTGACCATCGCCGTGTCGTCGGTGATGATTTCACGGGCCTGGTCCATGTCGAGCGTGCCGTCCTCGTCGACGCTGATGTAGCGACAGGTCGCACCGGTCTTCTTGGCGATTTGCTGCCAGGTGACAAGCGAGGCGTGGTGTTCCATCTCCGTGAGGACGACCTCGTCTTCGGGCCCGAGTTCGTTCAGGCCCCAGGCGTAGGCGACGAGGTTCTCGCTCTCCGTGGTGTTCTTGGTGAAGACGATTTCCTCGCGCTCGCCCGATGCGCCGATGAACTCGGCGACGCGGTCGTGGGCGTCCTCGTAGGCGACGCTGGCCTCCTGGCTGAGCTGGTGGAGGCCGCGGTGGACGTTGGCGTTCGTCGTCCGGTAGTAGTCGGCGATGGTCTCGACGACCGGCTCGGGCGTCTGGGTGGTGGCCGCGTTGTCGAGATACACCACTTGTTCGCCGCCGAACTCGCGCTGGAGGATGGGGAAGTCCTCGCGGATACGCTCCACGTCCAGTAGTTCAGATTCAGCGTGTCCCATTGGTTCTGCTCAGGGGCTCAACAGGCAACATTCCTTCGGTTCACCTAAACTCCTCTGTCTGGCAACGCCAGCCCGCTTTATTCTGCGTCGCTATCAGCGGCCATCGCGTGCTGTTCCCGGTAGGTCTCCAGCAGGTAGTTGTCCCAGACGAGGTCCCCGAGGACGTGGGCGTACAGGACGAGGGCGGTAAACAGCGATAGCGGCTCGGAGACGAGCCAGAGACCGAACACGACCACGCCGCCGATGAGGTGGTGGCTGAGCAGTCGCTGGAGCGGCCAGAGGTCCTGCGGCCCGAAGATCTCGTCTTGGTCGAACACCGCGATCTTCGGGTTCCGGAGGCAGCGGCGGAGCGCGGCCCAGTCCCCGGTCTCCAGTCGGGCCACGGCGAAGTGGTCGAAGTCGATGGCGACGCCGACGACGACTGCGTAGCCGACGGCGGCCCACCACGGAAGAGGGACCGGTAGAACGGTGACGCCCACGGCCCCGACGGCTGCAGAGACGATGGCGTGGTCTCGAGAATACATACGTGCCCTCTCGATGGGCGCACCCAAAGACTGTCGGTGTCGGCTCGCGGCAGCGACCTGAATTACATCCAGAGCAGTTGCGCGTGGCGCGTCTCGCCCAGGTCGAGCACGTTCTCTTCGTCGACGAAGCCGTGCTCGACGGCGACGCTGACGGCGTCGTCGCCGACGATGTTGGCGACGGAACAGCGAGCGAGGCTGTCGACGATTTCGTCTTCGGTGGCCGATTCGCCGCCGTAGAACTCCTCGTTGACGGTGAGCGACACGGGACCGTTCTCGAACGTTTCGCCCATGATGTCGGGGTCACAGACCGAGACGAGCAACCCCTCGTCGGTGTCGCGTTCGTTGAGGATCATTCAAGCAGTTGCTGTTCGGCCTCCTCGCGCATCTCGTCGACTTCCTCGGCCAGTTCCTCGGCGCGGTCGAACTCGCCGACCTCTTCGAGGGCGCGGGCCTTCTCTTCGAGCACGTCGGCGTTGCGGAAGCCGAGGCGGACGGCGTTGTCGAAGGCGTCGATGGCCTCGTCGGCCAGCCCGCGTTCGAGCAGGAAGAAGCCACGGTTGTACCAGCCCTCGCCGAAGCGGGGGTCGATCTCGACGGCGCGCTCGGCGTGTTCCAGCGCCTGCTCGGAGCGGCCAGATTTCCACAGCGCGTACGCGAGGTTCGTCTCCGCCGTGGCGGCGTGGTCGGACTCCTCGTCGAAATTGAGCGCTTCCTTGTACGCGCCGATGGCGGCGTCCCACTCCTCGAGTTCCGCGTGGGCCGCGCCCTTGTTCGTCCAGGCCTCCTGTTTGAGCCGGTCGTCGTCCGTGTACTGGGCGACGCGCTCGAACGCCTCGGCGGCCTGTTCGTGGCGGTTGATGTGCATGTACTCCAGGCCGACGTCGAGCAGTTGCTCTGGGTCGACGGCGTCAGAGGAGATATTCCGCTGGTCCAGCAGGTCGGTGACGACACGGGAGTCGACGGGGTCGACCTTGTCCGGGTCCACCTCGAACTCCGGCGGTTCGAGATCGAACCCCTCGTAGGGGTCGTCGAACCCCTGGCCCTCGGAGAAGGCGTGGTCGTCGTCGTGGTCTGTCATGCCTCCTGATTGACGGCCAATCCGGTTAAGGGCTACGTCCACGGCTCGTGAAGATTTAGGTGTCCTGCGGTCGGATTCTCGGATATGCGGGACCCACTGGCAGTAGACGCGTTGCTCGTGTTCTTCGGGGGTGTGTTCGCGGTCGTTAGCTGGGCCGCTATCACCTCGAACGAGGCCCCGCTGTCACTGTCCGCCGCTGGAGTGGGCGTTGCAGGAACGGTCGTTCTGGCAGTTCTCGTCGGACGCTACTACGCGCAGCTACCGGCGTTCGGGCGCTGGGTATCCAGTCCGGCAGAGACGCCCCGGGCACGAGCGCGGGTAGCCCTCCTGATTGTGGCGGCCATTCTCGTCCGGCTATCTCTCGGTCTCCTTCCTGACACTGCTATCCCCGCTCTCTTCGGCGTCGCGGTCGCAATGGTCGCTCTGGGGCTCGGACATAGCCTCTGGCGGTGGTATACAGCCCCAGACCACAGCAGCCACTGACCTCCGTCGTAGCTTTCTTGCGGACACGACCGGAACCGCTAGCTATGGCCAAACGCCTGTTCGTCAGCGTCGATCTGGACGGGCTCAGCGACGCCGTAGCGGCCGTTCAGGACCGGTTCGACGGCGTCTCTGGGCTTCGGCTGACCGACCCCGCACAGGCCCACGTCACGCTGAAGTTCCTCGGCGACACCGACCCGGACCGCGTTGACGACATCGTCACTGCCCTCGAAGGGGCGGTCGAAGACAGCGGCGTCGAGCCGTTCGAAGCCGAGCTTGGCGGTCTCGGCGTGTTCCCGTCGCTGTCCTACATCAGCGTCGTCTGGGTCGGCGTCCGCGACGGACAGGGTGGCGCGGAACTGGCTGCGCTGCACAAGGCGGTCGAGGATCAGACCGTCGCGATGGGGTTCGACCCGGAGGACCACGAGTTTACGCCGCACGCGACCATCGCCAGAATGGACCACGCCGGCGGCAAAGAGACAGTACAGAACGCCGTCGAGAACGACGACCCTGACGTGGGACGCCTGCAGGTCGAGGAAATCCGGCTGAAAGAGAGTGAGCTGGGACCTGACGGCCCGACGTACCGAACCGTGGAATCAGTGTCGCTGTGAGTGTGTATCGACACGGCCAGGCAGTTGCTATCGGTGCGCGTTCTATGTGAACGGTATCAGTGGAATATATTAAATTTCTGTCAATAACTGCACGCCAGCGTCGGGACTATCGTAGCACTGGCCTATAACCGAGTGAGGGGGCGTCAATTAGCCACTTGAGAACCTATTTACAGCGTATCAGCAGACTGTTTAGGCCGACCAAAATAAATCAGGTTAGTGACAATTTTTATCGGTCCGAGCGGCGTAGGACCGATATGGTCGCCGTTGAGAACGTTGCTTTCGTGTTCGTTGCGGGGTTGCTTACGGCGCTTGCCACCGGCCTCGGTGCGATCCCGTTCTTTCTCGTCGATGAGTTCTCCGACAGATGGAACGTCCTGCTGTGGGGGTTGGCCTCGGGAATCATGGTCGCCGCATCGCTCTTCGGACTCGTCCGGGAGGGGCTGGCATACGGGTCGCCGCTTTTGATGGTTCCCGGCATTCTCGCTGGCGTCCTGCTCGTCGTCGTTGCCCACGAACTTCTGGATGACTTCGACCAGTCACCCGAGCAGTTCGAGCGGGCCGACTTCAAGAAGCTTCTGCTTATTCTGGGCATTCTGACTGTCCATAGCTTCCCGGAGGGCGTCGCCGTCGGCGTCTCCTTCGCGGAACTCGGGCTGGAGTCGGCCACGCCCGAATCCGCTGTGGGTATCCTCGGCGTCTCCGTCCCGCTGCTGGCTGTGTTCATGACTGTCGCCATCTCCATCCACAACGTCCCTGAGGGGACTGCCATCGCCATCCCGCTCCGTTCGCTGGGTGTCAGCGAGTGGAAGATGGTCTGGTGGGCGGTGTTCTCCTCTCTGCCGCAGCCGGTCGGAGCCGTCATCGCGTACTACTTCGTCACGCTGGCGAAGGCGTTTCTCCCGTTCGGCTTCGGCTTCGCCGCCGGGGCGATGGTGTATCTCGTGCTTACGGAGTTCGTCCCCGAAGCGCTGGAGTACGGCGACGGCTTGCCGGGTGGGGGCAAACGCGAACTAACCGCCGGCATCGCCGTCGGGGTGCTGGCGATGGTACCGCTGGCGTTCGTCTAGAAGGGCAGTTTGCTTCGGATGACGGTGAGGTCGACGAAGGCCTTCAGCGGGTCGTCGTAGTCGTCGACGCGGGTTTCCATCCGATAGTTCGAGTGGTCGACGGCGAAGAAGTACGGCCCGGGTTCGTCCAGTGCCTCCCGCGCGCCGCCGTCGTCCGTTGACGCTTCGTAGATATCTGACCCCTCGGGCTGGACCGCTGTCTGGCTGAATTCGGGGTTCCCCGGCGGTGTCTCGTCGGGCTCTTGACCCTTGAGGAACGTGTCGTACCGCTCGAACTGCTCGCGGTCAGTAAAGAAGTACACGTTGAACGGGATGTCCGCCTTGACGATATACTGTAGCTCACCGCCGGGGTCGGACACGTCCGGTATCTCCTCCTTGATCCACGCTTCGTGCGGCTTGACCCTAACGTCCTGTTGCACGCTGACGACGACTTCGCCGCCCCCACCCATGCAACCAGAACCGACGGCTGTCGCACTGACACCCATCGTCTGGAGGAATCTCCGGCGCTTCATCCATTGATAATCAGGGTCGCTCGCTACTTAGTTCTACGTCCGCAGTTATAGCCGCTGATAACGGGCTGTGACCGGCTCGAAAAGGAAGGAATTTAAACCACGGCGCGGAACAAGCACCATACCATGGGTAAGAAATCGAAGGCTACGAAGAAGCGACTGGCCAAACTCGACAACCAGAACAGTCGAGTCCCGGCCTGGGTCATGCTCAAGACGGACCGCGAGGTCCAGCGCAACCACAAACGACGCCACTGGCGGCGCAACGACACTGACGAATAATGAGCGCCAGTGACTTCGAGGAGCGTGTCGTCACCGTCCCGCTCCGAGACGCGCGAGCCGAACCGAACCACAAGCGCGCAGACAAGGCGATGATCCTCATCCGCGAGCACCTCGCCAAGCACTTCTCTGTCGACGAGGACGCCGTCCGCCTCGACCCCTCGATCAACGAGGCGGCCTGGGCCCGCGGCCGTGCCAACACGCCGAGCAAGATCCGTGTTCGCGCCGCCCGCTTCGAGGAAGAGGGCGAAGCCATCGTCGAAGCAGAGACCGCAGAGTAACGTTGCTCCGCGCGGCTTTCTCCGGGTCGTCGTACGTGGGTGTGTTCGCCCGTGCGACCGACGACTGCGTGCTGGTTCGCCCAGACTTAGACGAATCGCTGCTTGAGGACCTGAGCGACGAACTCGGCGTTCCGGCCGTGCCGACCACCGTCGGCCGCTCCGGGACCGTCGGCGCGCTCGCGACCGGCAACGAGAACGGGCTGGTCGTCTCCGAACGCGTCCGTGAGACCGAAATCGAACGGATTCAGGACGTCGTCGACGTGCCCATCACCCGAATGCCCGGCCGGATCAACGCCGCCGGCAACGTCGTCTGCTGTAACGATTACGGCGCGTACGTCCACCCCGACCTCTCCCGAGACGCCGTGCAAGCAGTCAAAGACGGGCTGGACGTGCCCGTCGAACGCGGCGTCATCGCCGGTGTCACGACTGTCGGGACCGCCGCCGTCGCCACCAACAATGGCGTGCTCTGCCATCCGAAGGCCACGGACGGCGAACTCGACGCCCTCGAGGACATCCTCGACGTGCCGGCCGACATCGGGACCATCAACTACGGCGGTCCGCTCGTCGGCTCCGGGCTGCTCGCCAACGACCACGGCTACGTCTGTGGCTCGGACACCTCCGGGCCGGAACTGGGCCGTATCGACGCGGCGCTCGGCTATATCGACTGACGCGGTTTTCGTTTTACCGCCCGCTCAGGACGGATGCTGGTGGCTGAGTTTCTCCGCCACTACGCCCGGAACGGGCAGTCCACAGTCCCCACACGCCCAGGACCGACTGGTCCCGCCACGCTCCAGCGTCAGGTCCTGCCTGAACCACAGGGTTGCACCGCACTGGCACTGGTAGGTCGTCCGACTCATAGGTCGACGTTCGCACCGCCCCGGCAAATGGTCGGCGACCATGATACTTCGTGTCAAAGACTAATATACTATGTGACATACTAGCACGTATGGCCCAGCAGAACCCAACTGCCGACGACCAGAACAGCCTCGTCTGCCGGAAGTGTGACTACTCGACAGGTGTACTCCGTCCGTCCTGTCCCGAGTGTGGCGGCGATATGCTGTACGCCCCGGGGACAGCGGAGTAGCCCGACGCTCCGCTTCCAGTTTTCCGCCGTGTCAGCCGCCGGACAGCCGCGGATCTTTCTTCCGGGTCGTGGAAATCGGAGAAGGGCGGAAGGGGAAGATACTTCCCTGCCCTGCCCGCACCTGCGTGTATGAGCACGTACACTGTTCGCGGTAGTTTCCCGGCCCGAGACGGCCCACAGCAGTTCGAGAAGGAGGTCGACGCGCCAAACGAGAACGTCGCTGAAGAGCGCGTTTACAGCGACTTCGGCTCCCAGCATAACCTCAAGCGCACGCAGATCACGATCGAGGAGGTGGCAGCATGATGGGCGGTGGCGGCGGTGGCGGCGGCGGCGGCCAGATGCAGCAGGTCGCACAGGAGATCGAGCAGATGGAGCAGGAAGTCGACGCTATCGACGAGGAGATCGAACGCCTCCGCGAGAAGCAGACTGACATCGACGAGGCCATCGAGGCCATCGAGACGCTCGACTCCGGGTCCACGGTCCAGGTCCCGCTCGGCGGCGACGCCTACATCCGCGCGACTATCGAGGACATCGACGAAGTCGTCGTCTCCCTCGGTGGCGGCTACTCCGCAGAGCGCGAGCAGGAAGGCGCTGTCAGCACGCTGGAAACCAAGAAGGAGACGCTGGACGACCACATCAGCGACCTGCAGGACGAGAAGGCCGAAGTCGAGACCGAGATGGAGGAGCTCGAACAGCAGGCCCAGCAGATGCAACAGCAGCAGATGCAGCAGATGATGCAACAGCAAGAGCAGGAAGACGAGTAAGGCCGCTATGTTCGACGGACTGAAGGACAAACTCAGCGGGTTCACGAGTGACGTCGAGGAGGACGTCGACGACGACGCACTCGAAGCGGAGGACGAACCGGACGCCGACGAGGCTGACGGGGAAACACCTGCCGACCAGGCGGCCGACGCCGAGCCCGCAATGGACGCGCAGCCGTCCGAAAACGACACGCAGGCGGCAGCGGCCGAGCCGACGGCCGAAAGCGACCAGCCACAGACTGGTTCTGAACCGCCGGCCGCTGACTCCGAGGCGACAGACGAGCCAGCCACAGCGTCGTCTACGGCAGTCGAAGACGCGGATGAGGTCCCCGAGGAAGCTTCTCAGTCGGACGACACCGCAGTGACTGATGACGACTCGGCATCCGAAGCCGATTCGGAGTCCGAAGAAGACGATGACGGCGGCCGCGGCCTCGCCGCGAAGGCGAAGCTCATGGCCACCGGGAAGACGGTCATCGAGGAGGAGGACTTACAGAGCCACCTCGACGACCTCGAACTGGCGCTGCTGTCGAGCGACGTGGAGATGAGCGTCGCCAACGAGATTCTCGACGGGGTCAAGGAGAACCTCACGGGTCAGACCCGCCGACGGCTCTCCAGCACGGGGAACCTCGTCCGGGACGCGCTCCGGGAGTCGTTGTACGATGTCATCAACGTCGGCCAGTTCGACTTCGACGAGCGCGTCCAGCAGGCAGACAAGCCGGTCACTATCGTGTTCACCGGGGTCAACGGCGTCGGGAAGACGACCTCGATAGCGAAACTCGCCCAGTACTTCGAGGAGCGTGGACTCTCGACGGTGCTCGCCAACGGCGACACCTACCGCGCCGGAGCGAACGAGCAACTGGAGAAACACGCCGAGAACCTCGACAAGAAGATCATCACCCACGAGCAGGGGTCGGACCCGACGGCGGTCGTCTACGACGCTGTCGAGTACGCCAAGGCCAACGACATCGACGTGGTGCTTGGCGATACGGCCGGCCGACTCCACACCTCGGACGACCTGATGGCCCAGTTGGAGAAGATCGACCGCAACATCGACCCGGACATGACGCTGTTCGTGGACGAGGCGGTCGCGGGCCAGGACGCCGTCAACCGGGCGCGCGAGTTCAACGACGCGGCCGAGATCGACGGGGCGATCCTGACGAAAGCCGACGCCGACCCGCAGGGCGGCGCGGCCATCTCTGTCGCGCACGTCACCGGCAAGCCGATCCTTTTCCTGGGGACCGGCCAGGACTACGGCGACCTCGAACCGTTCGACCCCGAGGAAATCGTCGACAGCCTCATCGGCGAGTAGGACTCGGCCTTCGCGGTTACTTTTGCTGCTACCCCGCGTTCTGAAACGCTACTGTCGACCCTGTTTGTGTAGAACCCGGCGAGTTCGCGCTCTTCCGACGGGAACGCACCGCGTGCGATGCGGCAAATACTGCCACTCCATCGCAGGTGTGGTCGTTTTCGCCGACAGGGGCGCGTTGAAGTCGTTTGGTGTTCATGACTGATCCACACAGTATCGTAGCATGACACCAATGCAGGCAATCGAACGACGCGACGTTTCCGGCGATGTGAGGAATGGGGCTGACAGTGGTCTCGCGGAGGGAGCCACCGATGTCTGATGGACGCTACTGCCGGCAGGTCGCGCCGGCTGATGTCGCACCCGAACTCATCGTGCTGTCGTCGGGTGACCGTGGTCTCCCGGTTGACGAGCCGCGGCTCGTAACTGACGGAGGCGTGCCGGTACCCGATGTCCCAGACGACGGCGGCGACAATTACGGCTACGGGAGTTCCCGCGGGGATGGGGACTGATCTGCCCACTGCGTTCAGGTTATGACGTTGCTAAACGGCGACTGAGCGATTTTGACCGCTAAAACGGCTGTCTGACTCACAATGCAGGGCCTGATATCGTTGCCCCAGGGGCGAAGATACCTATGCGCTCGATAACCGCTCGGGAACAGTACGATTAGTTGTAACTCGGGCCTCGAACCACACTGCAACAGACCGATGTTCGGCTATCGAAGTGTAGAACCACCCGTGAACTGGCCGAAATACCGGACTCGAACCAATCATGGTCTGAAACAGATCGTTTATGTTTGCTTTGCGAACCGGCCCACCTTCGGGTGTTGCTAAGCCGTTCTGTCGGCTCTCCGTCAGACGCTTAGTAGGTCATTCACAAACTGTCCGGCTTCTCTTCGGGCAAACGCTATGGGACGACCCACATCTCGACGGAACGTTATCAAAATCGCAGGCGGCGCACTCGTGGCGCTGGCTGGCTGTAGTGACACTGGCGGTAGCGGTACGGAGACTGGCGGTGGCGGCGGTGCCGAAGCTCCGGGCACATCGACGGCAGCAGAGACTGACGCGATGACGGAAGCCGGTACGGAATCGCAGACGGAAACTGAAGCCCAGACCGAAGAGGGAACCGGGATGGATACTGAGACGGAACTCGGCGAGAACGAAACCGATGCCCTCGGAAACGAGACCGAGATGCCGGATACTGAAACTGAACTGCCCGGCAATGAGACCGACGTACCGGGCAACGAAACCGAACTGCCCGGGAACGGGACCGAGGCCCCGGGCAACGAAACTGAAATTCCTGGAAACGAGACAGATATTCCGGGCAACGAAACGGACATACCCGGGAACGAAACCGAAATACCTAGCAACGAAACCGAACTGCCCGGCAATGAGACCGGCACGGTCGGGAACGAGACAGCGACGACTGGCAACGAAACGACCGCGAACGAAACCGGGGAATAAGCCGCCGTACCAGGTCCTTTTCCCACCGGTTGGGTGAGCTACTCTCGGGCGGCCTCGACGGCGTCGACGAACTCCGCGGCCTGTTCGCGGACGCCGTCCATGTCGTCGTTTTCGATTGCTTCGTAGTTGACCAGCGCCGAGCCCGCGCCGACGGCGACCGCGCCGGCATCGAAGAACTCGTCGACGTTGTCGGCCGAGACGCCGCCGGTCGGCATAATCGGGACGTCGCCGAGCGGACCCTGCAGCGCGCCGATGTGTGCCGGGCCGACCGTTTTCGCCGGGAACATCTTCAGGATGTCCGCACCCGCCTCCATCGCGTCGGCGGCCTCCGTCGGCGTCATGACGCCGGGGATGGCGAGGACGCCCTCGCGGTTACACACGTCGATAACGTCCTCGTTGAGGTTCGGTGCGAGGACGAACTCCGCGCCGGCCTCGATGACGTTGCGGGCGGCGGCGGCGTCCATGACCGTGCCGGCCCCGATGATGGCGTCGGTGTCGTCGAGCGCCTTGTCGACGGCAGCGATCATGTCCGAACAGCGCTTCGCGTCGGCCGTCAGTTCCAGCGCTGTGACGCCGCCTTCGTGGACGGCTGTCGCCACGTCGACCATCTTTTCCTCGGGAATCCCGCGGAGGACTGCCGTGACGCCGCTGTCGACCAGTTCCTGTTGTACCGCCTGTTTGCTCGTCATAGGCGCAACTGTGATGGGGTGGCTGAAAAGCGTGTCTGAACCGCCGAGTCCCTCGCTACGCGTTGGGGTCGTACGGGCGCGCGATATCGGTCGGTGGTGCGCCGACGCCCAGCACGGTAACTGACTCGTCGGCATCAGCGGGGTTGTGCGCGCGGTGTGGGCTCTCCGGCTCGGCGACGAACACCTCGTCGGCCGAAACGACGTACTCCCCGTCGGGCGTTTCGACGTGGAGCGTGCCGTCGAGCACGTAGAACAGTTCCTCGCGGGTCTCGTGGTAGTGGTAGGCCCGCGAGAGGTCTTCGCCGGGTGCCATCTCGTAGGTGGCCGCGTGGAGCGCGTGGAGTTCGGCGGCGTCGGAGACGCCGCGCCGGTCACAGGGGTAGTCCGCAGTTTCCGACAGGTCCTCGGGGTCGATCTGGTGGTAGCCCATACCGTCGGTGGGGGCACCGGCGGGCAAAAGCGTGACCACGGCGGGGCGTCAGGCGAACAGCCAGATCAGCACGGAGAGCGTTCCGATTGAGGCCACCGTCGAGGTGAAGACGTTCAGCGAGGCGAACGCGGCGTCGCCGCCGAGTTCCGTCGTGTAGACGTACGTCGACACCGCTGTCGGGGTGCCGAGCATCACGACCGCTGCGCCCAGCGCCGTCGCGTCCATCGCTAGCGAGGAGTACACCAGCCACGCCAGTGCCGGCATCCACAGCACCTTCAGCCCGACGACGCTGACGGTCTTCTGCAGGTCCGCCACCGGGAGGTCCGTGTCCAGCGTCGCACCGATACACAGCAGGGCGACCGGCAGCGCCAGTTCGGCCGGCGGGCCGAGCGCACCGATGAGTCGCTCCGGAACGGACAGCGACAGGACCGAGGCTGTGATGCCGGCCGCCAGCGCGATGAGCACCGGGTTCGTGAGGAGTTTCTTGCACTCGCCCAGCAGCGAGGCGTCGCTGCCGTTGATGCGGACCAGCAGGAACACCGTCACCGGGACGTGGGTCACCGCGCCGATCCCGAGGATGACGCTGGCGACGGCCGTCGCTTCGCTGCCCATCGTCGCTGCCACGAGCGGCAGCCCGAGAAACCCCATGTTGCTGTGATACGACTGGACGACGGAGACGCTGCGGCGGTCGGGGGATTCCAGCCCCCGGTGGACGAGCCAGCCCAGCGTTATCGTCAGCGCGATGACGGCCCAGAAGCCCCCGAGCAACGCCGGCGAGATAATCTCCCGTAGCGGGCGGTTGTACGTGGACCGGAATATGAGCGCCGGCAGGGCGACAGTAAAGACGAGTGTGGTGAGGATATCCGTCCGCCGGTCGGTCAACAGCCCGAAGTGGCCGGCGGCGACGCCGGCCGAAAGAAAGGCGACCATGAATCCGAGCTGCCCGAGCACGCCCATATTGTCGACCAGTCGGTTCGACCTCTTCACCCTTTCGCCACCGGTAGACGTGGAATTAATCGTGCAGATGTCGCATACAGATAGAACGTCTCGCCCGAAGATGGCCGGAAACGTGAGATGGACCTGCCGGTCTGCCTCGCTCCGATAGCAACGAGCGAATCAGCCCCAACCGAACGGATACGGCAGTCATCCCAGCGGTTAGCGGGCGACAGCATGACAACAAGCCTTTACCCGCGCCGTCGCGTATCTCGCGCTAACAATGGTACTCGACGATCTTGGGAGTTCGCTTCGGGGGACACTCGACGACCTCCGGGGGAAGTCCCGGCTCTCCGAGGAGGACATCGCGGACATCGTCAAGGAGATTCAGCGGTCGCTGTTGCAGGCCGACGTGGACGTCGGGCTCGTACAGGACCTCTCCAGCAGCATCGAGACGCGCGCGCTGGAGGAGGAACCGCCGGCGGGGACGACCCCACGCGATTGGGTCCTGCGAATCGTCTACGAGGAACTGGTCGACCTCGTCGGCGAGTCGACCGAACTACCGCTCGAAGAGCAGACCATCATGCTCGCCGGCCTGTACGGGTCGGGGAAGACGACCACGGCCGCGAAGATGGCATGGTGGTTCTCGACGAAAGGGCTCCGACCGGCCATCATCCAGACCGACACGGACCGGCCCGGTGCGTACGATCAGTCCAAGGAGATGGCCGAACGCGCCGAGGTCGACTTCTACGGCGACCCCGACGAGGACGACCCCGTGAAGATCGCCCGCGACGGGCTGGAAGCGACGGAGAACGCGGACGTTCGCATTGTGGACACGGCTGGTCGTGACGGCCTGAACGAGGAACTCATCGAGCAGATCGAGCGCATCGAGCAGGAGGTCCAGCCCGACCGGGACCTGCTCGTGCTGGACGCGGCGATGGGCCAGAGCGCCAAGAGCCAGGCCGCTGACTTCGAGGAAGCCATCGGCATCGACGGCGTCGTCATCACGAAACTCGACGGGACGGCGAAAGGTGGCGGCGCGCTCGCCGCCGTCAACGAGACCGACTCCACCATCGCCTTCCTCGGCTCCGGGGAGACGGTCAAGGACATCGAGCGGTTCGAGCCCTCCGGGTTCATCTCCCGCCTGCTCGGAATGGGCGACCTCAAACAGCTCACCGAGCGCGTCGAGCGCGCGATGGAGGAAACCCAGGAAGGCGACGAGGAGGACTGGGACCCCGAGGACATGCTGGAGGGGCAGTTCACCCTCAAGGACATGCGCAAGCAGATGCAGACGATGAACAACATGGGGCCGCTGGACCAGGTGATGGACATGATCCCCGGGCTGGGCGGCGGGCTGATGGACCAGCTCCCCGACGACGCGATGGACGTGACCCAGGAGCGGATGCGGGACTTCGACGTCATCATGGACTCGATGACCGAGGAGGAACTGGAGAACCCCCGCGTCGTCGGCCAGTCCCGGACTAGGCGCATCTGCCGTGGCTCCGGCAAGCCCGAGGAGCGGGTGCGTGAACTCCTCCAGCAGCACAAGCAGATGGAGCAGATGCTCAAGCAGTTCCAGGGCATGGGCGACGGCGACATGGAGCGGATGATGAAACAGATGCAGCAGGGCGGCGGAGGCGGCGGTGGCATGGGTGGTATGGGCGGCGGCGGTATGGGGCCGTTCGGCGACTGACGCCGCTTTCTCGGTCCGCGAGACGTGAGACGCGACGTTATTTTTGATGATTGATGTTCGAAATCCGGGCCAGAACTAAGGGTTGGCCCGTCCTACGGACGAAGCGAGCATGTACGAAATTGTCGCTGGGATAGACAAAAGTGAGGCTCGTGGGACCGCCATCGCGGAAGCGATAACCGAGATTCCGATGGACGCCAGCGAGGTTCGCGTCACGCTGCTGCACGACTTCGAGGAGAACCCCGAAGGCGCGTCCGTCGATCAGGTGGCCTCCGTGCGCCGGGCCCGGGAAGTCCTCGAGGAGGCAGGCGTCGAGGTGGCGCTGGAGGAGTCAAGCGGCGAACCGGCCGACGCGATCCTCCGGCTGGCTGACGAGCACGACGCCGACATGATCGTTGTCGCCGGACGCAAGCGGACGCCGACGGGCAAAGTGCTGTTCGGCAGCGTCACACAGAGCGTGATTCTGGGCACGGACCGCTCCGTGCTGGTCTGCAGCGGCAAAGAAGAGTAACGCCGCAGTCAGACGCCGTACACTTCTTCGACCCGTTCAGCGAGCGGCGACGGGTCCGTCCGGCCAGTGATCCGCTCGACGGGCTCGCCGTCCTCGAACAGCACGACGGCGGGTGCCGCGTTGACACCGACCGACTGACAGAACTCCGGGGACCGCTCGCCGGCGAGACCACCGACTGGAACGCCCTCGGGGAACGCGGCCAGCACGTCGTCTAATTCCGCTTTCATCGCTTCGCAGGGCTCACAGAACAGTTTCCATACGGTGACGACACACCGGTCGTGGGCGTCGACGAAGGCCGCGTAGCTGTCGTCGTCTAAGTGTTCGACTGCGTCGGGGACCGGCGTCTCCGGCCCCAGTTCGGTCGCCATCTGTGCCATCGTCGTCAGTTCCACGGAGGTGTAGGAGCCGTCGACGTTCGACCGCAGCGTCAGGAACGTGGCGAACTCCTCGCGCGACACGTCGAGTTCGTCGACCCGCTCGGCTGCTTCGGCGGCCGAATCGAGGCCGAACACGTCGGCGACGGACTCGTGGAACTCCGCGTCGCCCATCGTGACGTAGGTGTCGTAGTACACCCCGCGGTCGGCCTCGAACGCTTCCGTCGTGCTGACTTCGTCCGTTTCCTCGTCGATGACGACGACACCTTCCGATTGCAGTGCGTCGAGCAACGCTTCGGCGGATTGTGTGTTCGACATTCAGACACCTAGGTACTTGTCGCGGGTCTCTTGGTCGTTCTGCAGTTCCTCGGCGGCCCCCTCGAAGACCACCTGGCCGCGGTCCAGCACGTAACACCGGTCGGCGATTTTCATCGCCGCGACGGCGTTTTGCTCGACCAGCAGTATCGTCGTGCCGTCCTCGCTGATGCGTTCGATGGCGTTCTCGACGGACTCGATGATCTGCGGTGCCAGCCCCTCGTATGGCTCGTCGAGCATCAACAGGTCGGTGCTCTGGTGGAGCGCGCGGGCGATGGCGAGCATCTGCTGTTCGCCGCCCGAGAGCGTGCCGGCCTTCTGGGACCGTCGCTCGTCGAGCCGCGGGAAGTACTCGTATATCTCGTCCGTCGACATCCCCTCGTCGCGGAAATCGAGCTTCCGCCGCCAGGTGTTCGACTTGTTGCGGACGGTGTCCGCGAGGTGGAGGTTCTCGGCGACGGTCAAATCAGTGAACACGCGCCGTTCCTCCGGGACCAGCGAGATGCCGCGGACGGCGATGTCCTCCGGCGGGTCGTTGGTGATGTCCGTTCCGTCGAACTGGATCGTGCCGCTCCGGACGTCGGGCGGCGTCGCCCCGGAGATACACCGGAGCGTCGAGGTCTTCCCCGCTCCGTTGCGGCCCAGCAGGGCCGTGATCTCGCCGTCGTCGACGTTCATCGACACGTCCTGAATGATGTGGCTCTCGCCGTAGTAGCCGTTGATGTTGTCCACGTCGAGCAGCGTCATTCCTCGACACCTCCCAGGTACGCTTCCTGCACAGCGGGGTCGTCCTGCACTTGGTCGGGGGTCCCCTTCGCGATGACTGACCCGCGGTTGAGGACGATGATACGGTCGGAGATGTCGAAGACGATCTCCATGTCGTGTTCGACCAGCAGGAACGTCAGGTCGAGTTCATCCTTGACTCGCTTGATAAGGTCGACGGTCGATTTCGTCTCCTCGGGGCTCATCCCGGCGGTCGGCTCGTCCATCAGCAGCATATCCGGTTCGGCGGCCAGCGCAATGCCGAGTTCGAGCCGGCGCTTGTTCCCGTAGTCGAGGCTGGCGGCCTCGTTCTCCCGCTCGTCGTACAGCCCGACCGACTCGAGGACCTCGTTCGCCAGTTCGTCGACCGCCGGATAGCTGTTTTGGTTGCGGAAGAAGTTGAACCGGAACGAACCGTGTTCGGCCGCCAGCGCCGCGATAGTCGCGTTCTCCTTGACGGTCAGTTCGGGGAAGATAGAGGCCGTCTGGAAGGACTTGCTCATCCCCCGCTGGACGACCTCGTGTGGGTCCATCCCGATGATGGAATCCCCTTGGAACGCGATCTCGCCGTAGCTCGGTTCGAGCCGTCTGGTGACGAGGTTGATGAACGTCGATTTCCCCGCGCCGTTGGGGCCGATGAGGCTCACGCCTTCGCCCTGTTCTATCTCCAGGTCCACCTCGTCGACGGCCGTGAGGCCGCCGAACTGCTTGGTGAGCCGCTCCGTCTTGAGGACCGTCATTCGTCCTCACCTCCGACGACCATGTCACGGACGTACTCGATACCGCCCCAGATTCCGTTCGGGAAGAGGACGACAGCGACGACGAACACGATGCCGAGAATGAGGTGCCAGAAGGGCCCCAGCGTCGGGAACCCGCTGACGATATTCTCGATGTACAGGTACAGGCCGGCACCGAACAGCGGGCCGAACAGCGAGCCGACGCCGCCGAGCACAGTCATGATGACGATGCGCCCGGACTCGGTCCAGTACAGCGACTGCAGGGGGACGTAGTTCCCCTCGATGGTGAACAGGCTCCCGGCGATGCCGGCGAAGGCTGCTGAGATGATGAACGCCATCAGCTTGTACCGCCAGACGTCCAGGCCGACGAACTCTGCCCGCCGCTCGTTCTCGCGAATCGCGCGGAACACGGTCCCGTACGGCGAGTGCAGGATGCGGTTCGCCATCGCGACCGACAGCACAGTCATGACGGCCACGAACACGTACAGCATGTTGTCGACCAGCATCGACAGCGGGAACGGCACCCCGCCGTGGATGTCGATGACGCCCAGCAAGTGACCGATATCCACGGAGGTGAACCCGTTCTCACCGTTCGTGAGGAACGCCAGCGGCGACGCCGCCAGATAGAACGACATCTGGCCGAACGTCAGCGTCAGGATGGCGAAGTAGATTCCGCCGCGGCGCAGCGACAGGAACCCGACAATCCACGCCATCAACACTGCAAACACCGTGCCGGCGAGCAGCACCAGCAGCGGCGAGCTGCTCACGCTCGCGCTGAAGATACCGGCGGCGT
This sequence comes from Haloarcula sp. CGMCC 1.2071, assembly GCF_037078445.1. Taxonomy (NCBI): domain Archaea; kingdom Methanobacteriati; phylum Methanobacteriota; class Halobacteria; order Halobacteriales; family Haloarculaceae; genus Haloarcula; species Haloarcula sp. CGMCC 1.2071. Next base: position 54,670 of record NZ_JAYMGY010000007.1, on the reverse strand, counting down.
AGGCCGCGCCGCCGAAGAAGACGGCGTGGCCGAACGACAGCAGGCCGGTGTACCCGAGCAGGATGTCGAACCCGACGGCGAAGATGCCGTAGATGAGTACTAGCGTCGCCAGCTGCGTGTAGCCGTCGAGGAAGTTGTTGAAGAGGAACGGGAAGACGGCCACGCCCACGACCGTGAGCAGCACCGTCGATATCTCCCGGTCGCGGAAGCTGGCCCAGCGGTCGCCGAGACCGCCGGTGACCTCCGCGTCGGCGTCGGTCGCCGCCGTGGCAGTCGCGTCGCGCGGTTCGTCGCTCACGAGACATCAACCTCCGAGCCAAGCAGCCCCTGCGGACGCACAAGCAGGATTATCGCCGCGAGCGCGTAGATGCCGACCTGGCTCCAGGCTGCGTAGCCGGTCTGTATGAGCAGCACCTGTAGCGTCCCGAGCATCAGTCCGGCCACGACAGCCCCTTCTATCTTCCCGACGCCGCCGATGACGACGGTCAGGAACGCCGGTACCAACTGTTCAGTACCGATGTTGGGATTGACATTAGCGAGCGGGCCGCCGACGACGCCGGCCACGCCGGCGAGGGCGGCACCGATGCCGAAGACGACGAGGTACGGCCGGCTCAGCCTGATCCCCAGCAGGCGAACCATCTCGTCGTCGAGGGTACCGGCCTGAACGATGAGGCCGAAGTCAGTGTACTCGACGAGGGCGTACACGGCCAGGACGAGGACTGCCGTAATCACGATGACGCCGAGTCGCCAGCGCGGGAAGTTCCCGACCACAGGCAGCGCGATGGGGCCGGATGCCCACGAGGGCTGTGGGAACGGCTGGCTGTTCCCGCCGAGCATCGCTCTGAGCAGTTCCTGGACGATGATTGCGAGCCCGAAGGTCACGAGAATCTGGTCAGTGTCGGGGCGGTCGTAGAACGCCTGTGCGATGAATCGCTCCATCAGGAGGCCGATGACGAACACGACAATCGGCACGATGACCAGTGCGGCGATGAATCCCAGTCCGATGCCGTACGACTGGATGCCCCATTCTACCAGTTGGCCGTCATTCAACGGAACACTTCCAGTTATGAACAGCCCCAGATACGCACCGATGAGGTACAGCGCCCCGTGGGCGAAGTTGACGAACTTTAGCGTCCCGAGGATAATCGACAGTCCAACCGCGAGCAGGACGTAAATCGCGCCCTGTTGCAACCCATTCAATAAGATGGTGAGGATGTCCGCGAGTAGCGTCACGCCGGATCCCCCCCACCGCACTCTGCTCGTACTCTCTGCGTATTCCTAATCATGCTAGTTTTTGTGTATCAAGTAAGGCAACCTCATGAACTATAAATCATGAGGGACACGGTCCCCTGTCCGGATTCCGTCCTATTCGTCGCCGTATTCGCCGAGTTCGCACTCTGCGGCCGGTCCGGAATCGCACGCGTATCCGACGTCGTCCCGGGACGTGATCTCGACAATGTCGATGAAGTTCCCGTCTGACTGTTCGCTCTCTGGCAGCCCCTGAGCGACCGGAATGTCCCGCTGGGCCTGGTGGTCGCAGGCACGCATCGTCTCCTCGCCCATGCCGATGTTGCTGTACTCGTAGTCCTCCAGTTGGCGGATGACCTCCGGCGGGTAGAACGTGCCCGCACGTTCGGCGGCGGCCGCGTACTGGAGCGTCTGCGAATAAGCGAGCTGGGCCGGGCCGGACGGGACGCGGTCGTACTCGTCCTGGAACGCCTGGGTGAACGCGTTCGACGCCTCGTTGTCGATCTGGGAGTCCCAGGCGATCGTTCCGTAGATGCCTTCGATGGAACCACCGGCGGCCTGTGCCATCGGGCGGTTGTACAGCGGGACGACGAGTTCCATGTCCTCGTCGATACCGGCATCGACGGCCTGCGAGACGGAGTTCGCGCCGTCCAGCCCGTAGTGGTTCAGGACGAGCACGTCCGCGCCGCTGTTTGCGGCCTCCGAGAGATACGAGGAGAAGTCGCTGGTCCCGAGCGGCGTCGGCACGCTGTCGACCTCTTCCCAGCCGATCTCCGAGAGGAACTGGTTCATCGAGTCCTGTTGGGTCTGGCCCCAGGAGTAGTCGGCGTACAGCTGGTAGAACTCGTTGTCCGAGCCGTACTCGCTTTCAAGCACCGGCGCGAGTGCCTGCCCGGTCATGTACGCGTTGAACATCTCCCGGAACCCGTACCGGGCGCAGTCTTTGCCGGTCGTGTCGTTGGAGTGCGTCAGACAGGCCATGAACATGACGTTCTGCGACTGACAGAGGCCCTGTACGGCGATAGCCACTGCGCTGGAAGAGCCGCCCGAGATCATCACCACGTCGTCCCGGTTTATCATTCGCGAGGCGGCCTGTCGAGCGGTATCGGCGTCGGTCGCCGTGTCGCCGTTCACCGAATCGACCGTGTACCCGAGGACGCCGTCGCCGCTGAGGTCCTCGAAGGTGTCCACCCAGCCACCCCCGTTGTTGAGGTGCTTCTGGGCGAGTTCGTACGCCCGTAGTTCGTCCTGGCCCTCTGAGGAGTAGGGCCCGGACTGTGGAACGTTGAACCCGAACGTGACCGTGTCGCCCTCGACCGGGAAGTTCCCGAGCGACGGGTAGTCGTCGCCACCGTCGCCGCCACCGTCGCCACCATCGCCGCCATCGCCGCCACCATCGCCACCGTCGCCACCGGAACAACCGGCCAGTCCCGTCAGCCCTGCCACACTTGCAACGCCCGTACTCTTCAGCAACTGTCGTCGGTTGACCGTACTGCCATTAGTTGGCATGTTCCATACGGTGGTTCAATCTATCATAATAGTTTCGGTAGGTTAATCAACGGTTTCACATCTATGTACTGACAGATATCGGCTAAACGACGATCCGTAGACTTATTCCGATCTGATTGGTTTGCTAGAGCATGGCGAGGAATCTGCGTCGGCAGTTACTCGTCTTCATCGTCGTCGTTACCGCGGGCTGTGGGGGGTTCGGGTTCAGCGGCGGCGACGACTCGGCGACGCCGGTGACGCCCGCCCCGGTGCCGACCGACTCCGCGACCACGTATCCGGCCGGCGTCGGGGCGACAGGCGTCACCAGCCCATCTCTGCTCGGTTCCGCACACGGTGACCGTCTCAACGGAACCGGGTACACGCTGACGATGAACCGGACCGTCAGATATGCAAACGGGTCGTTGCGGTCCCACCTCCGAGTCCAGGTCGCGCTGGACGCGAACCGGACACATCTCGCCAACGTCTCTGTCCGCGGCCCTGCCGCCCCGGTGCTCCTCGGTCGGCCGCCGGCGACCGCGTCGTTCTGGTCCGACGGCGATACGTATCTCCGCCGACTCGTGCGCGACAACCAGACGATCTACAACGAGTACGACCCGCCGGACAGCTACGCCGGAACGTGGCGGTACTGGGTTCACGCCGCCGCGTTGAACGGCCGTCCGGCCGCCGACGTCACTCGGACCGTTGCCCCGTTCCACACCCGGACCTTGCGGCCCCAGCAGTCAGACGGGACCACCTACGTCATCAGGGGGGACCGGCTACGGGAGAACACCTCGTCGACAGCGTGGGCGTCCCGGGAGAACGCGACGCTCGTCGCCCACGTCACGCAGTCGGGCCTTGTCCGGCACTACCGGACCGAGTACACGACGCTCACGGACGGCGACGAACCGGTCACCGTCACCAGAACTGTCAGGTTTACCGCGGTCGGCAACACGACGGTCGGACCGCCGCCGTGGCGTGACAGGGCGCAGTCGACTCCCGGTTGAGGGCGCGCCAGCGCTATCAGGGGGCTTTTTTTCGCTCGCCGCCCTTCGCCCTGCAATGACTGTCCGCGAGGTGGCACTCGAAGCCTACCGGGAGTCGCTCCCGGTACTGGCGCTCAGTGCGGTCGGCGGCCTCTTCGCGGGCGTCGTCCTCGGCGGCATGGACGCGGAGTTACAGGACGTCGCCGGGCTACTCGTGCTCGTGCCGGCGCTGCTTGCCACTCGGGGGAACGTCTACGGCTCGCTCGGCGCACGCCTGGGGTCGGCGCTCCACCAGGGGCTTATCGACCCGACGTTTTCTTTCGACGACGACCGCATCAACGCCGCCGTCGCGGCGGCACTGGCAAACGGCGTGCTCATCAGCGGCGTCGCCGCGGTGATGGCCGTCGCCCTGCTCGCCCTGGTCGGGCGACCGTCGGCCCCGCTCACAACCCTCGTCGCCATCGCGCTCATCGCGGGCTTCATCTCCGGACTGCTGTTGACCATCGCCGTCGTCTCGGTCGTGTTCGTCGGCTACCGCCGCGGGCTCAATCCGGATACGCTGGCCGGCCCGGTCGTGACGACGACGGGCGACGTGGTGGGCATCGCGACGCTGCTGGGCGCGACCCGCCTCGTCCTCGCACTGGGGGGTGGCTGAGTGGCGGAGTTTGCCTCCCAGTGGTCGGTTTCGGGTATCGTCCGGACGATGTTCCCCATCCTGGTCGTGCTCACCGCTATCGAACTCGGGAGCGGCCTCGTACTCGATACCTTCGAGGGAACACTGCTGCAGTACCCGTCGCTGCTCGTACTCGTTCCGGTGACCATCGGGATGGCGGGCAACCTCGGCAGCATCCTCGCGGCGCGGTTCTCGACGGCGTTTCACCTCGGTCTTTTGTCATTCGCGGCGACCGATGACCGGCTTGCCGGCAACGCGATCGCCACCGTTGCCCTCGCGGTGACGCTGTTCCCGCTCGTCGGTGCCGGTGCGTGGCTCCTCCAGGCCGTCATCGGCGGCACTGCGCTCCCGCTCCGGACGGTCGTTCTGGTCGCGCTCGTCAGCGGGAGCCTGCTGGCGGTGCTGGCCATCGTCGTGACGACGGTGACGACCTACGCCGCCTACCGGTTCGAACTGGACCCCGACGACGTCGTCATCCCCGTCGTCACGAACGTCTGTGACGTGCTGGGCGTGGTGGTCCTGTTCGGCGCTATCCGCGTGTTCGTGTGATTGGGTGAAACGCAGCGTATCCTGCCGCTTGCTACCCCCGTTGCGGTTATCATGAACGGTCAACACAGGGCGTCTCTTCAGCACATTTCGATATTCAGTCAGCGGAGAGTATCAGGTGACCAGTACCGAGAACGGAGTCATTTGTCGGTCTCTTTCCACTCGTCCGGATCCCCTTCACGAAATTCGCCCTTCGCCTGGCGCTCTCGGGGCCAGAAAGCAACACTCAGCAGTGCAACGTAGAATACGCCGACAACTGCCACCACCGCAATGCCGGGAATCCGACCGATTGAAGCGGTGGTCAGCCAGTCCTGGCGCGGCGCGAACGCCGAAATCCTGAAGACCCACGCAACGAGTAATACGCCGAGCAAAGCGAGATACACGCGCTTGATCCGGTTTTCGAGGGCTTCGGCAAACGAGACCTTGAGCGTCGGTTTTCGATAGTCTCTGCTCAGTTCTACCCGCCAGTCGTGGCTTTCGACGCCCTCGGACGGATCGAGGGCGTTCGCAAACAGGTTCTCCTGGAGGAGCCGAACGCGCGAGCGAAAGAGGTCGTAATCTCGGTAGCGCCGCGCTTCTATACCCAGAAAGATGGTGACGACGACGATTCCGACAAGCAAGATGAAGTGCGGGTTGTCGCCACTCGAAAACGCCCACGTCAGGATCGCCGCCAGCACGGTGACTGCCCACGTCGTCGTCTGGTCGAGGCGCTGTCGCCACGTCCCCACTCTGTCTATCTCTCCGCGGTAGGCGTGAGCCATCACTGAACCGAGCCCCGTACTGTCGTCGACCATTTCACGACCTATCTCCCGCCGGTCTGGCGTGGTGGGGTCTAACTCGTCGCTCTCCGAATCGGTCATATCAGAGAGACACCGCCTCGTTCCATAAGCGGCGACGGTGACGGTACGAGAGCTGCAACTAATTCACACCTATCCAGTGTATAATGGTATTTATATCCAGTTTACCGAACTCCATCGGACGATTGCTCGTTCGACGCGATTCTGTCGCTACCGATGGGCCTTTGCCAGGCAGACCCCTACGCTAGGGCGTGCAGTCGCTCGTTGCCGCCGTGTTCGGGCACCCGGCCGTCTCGATTCTCGGAGAGGTCGCTGTCCGGGTCCTCCGCATCACGCTTTTCCTCTCCTTTGGCGTGTTCCTCGCGGAACTGGCGGTCGCGTTCGGACTGGTCGAGAAAATCGCCGTTGTCTCGCGCTATCTCACGTCGCCGGCGAACCTCCCGGACGAGGTTGGCACCGCTATCCTGACGACGACGGCGTCGACAACCGCCGGCTACGGGATGCTCGCCGACTTCCGCGAGTCCGGCGTGCTGTCCGACCGCGCGACGATAATTGCCGTCACCATCAACACGTTCTTCGGCTTCGCCCAGCACATCATCACGTTCTACGCCCCGATACTCATCCCGATCCTGGGCTTTCGGGTGGGGGTGCTGTACGTCGCCACGCGGGGGCTCATCGCGCTGGCGATTACGCTGACCGGCATCGCCGCCGGTGCGGTCCTGCTGGACACGTCCAACGTCGGTCGGTCGACCGCAAATACGGACCCGGCCCCTGACGGCGGGACGGCCGACGACGCGGGCGACGTGTTCGACGAGCGTCCGGAGAGCCGCCGGGCAGCGGTCAGGACGGCGTTCGACGCGACGGCCGAGAAGGTCCGGGACATCCTGCCCCGACTGGCGGCCATCTACGCCGTCGTCTCGCTGCTCGTCGCCTACGGTGACGAGATACTGGCGCTGGCCGGCAGCGACGGGGCCTCCGTCACCGCCGCTGCCGACGGGTTCGCGGGACTGCTGGGGCTGCCCGGCGCGGCCATCCCCGTCATCGCCGCCTACGCGCTCGACACGACCTCGGGGGCGACGGTCATCTCGCCGCTCATCAGAAACGGGACCTTCACCGCCCGGACCGCCGTGGCGACGATGCTCGTCGGCGGCATCATCTCCTTTGCCGTCTCGACGTTCAAGCGCTCGATTCCCTTCCAGTTCGGCATCTGGGGCCGGGAGTTCGGCACGAAGGTCATCGTCGTCAACACGGGGCTGAAAATCGTCTGGATCGCGCTGGCACTGGTCGTCCTGCTGTAGTGCGAAACCGGTGGTCCGCCGTCAGTCGAACGTGTAGGCCATCATCACCTCGTCGACCTGCTCGCCGTCGATGCTGTAGTGGTTCCGGCGGATACCCTCGGTGTTCCAGCCGTGGTCTTCGAGGAACACCATCGCGTTCTCCGTGATCGCCGGCACGCTGTTGTACAGCTTCCGGTAGCCGTTGGCCTTCGCCCAGTCCAGCCCGCGTTGCATGAGCTGGCTGCCGATGCCCTGGCCACGCTGCTCCTCCCTGACGCCGACGGTGAGCTGGGCCGTCTCGCGGAGCTTGTCCAGCTGTGGGAGGTCGAGGTGGCACCAGCCGATGACCTCCCCGTCGACCGTGGCGACGAAGAACACTCTCGACTCGACCGTGTTGTGTCGCGTGACGGCATCCTCGTACAGCAACTGCTCGGCGACGCTCTCGGCGACGACGTACGTGCCGTCGCTGGACACGTCCCGAATAGTTTGAACGAGCCCCTCGAAGTCGTCGTTGTGGGCCGGCCGAATCGTGTACGTCAGCCCGTCTGTGGTGTGTTGCTCGACTGAGCCGACATCGAGCGCCAGCGTCAGGGTCCCGCCGTCGTCCTCGATGTAGCCCTTCGACAGAAGATGTGTCAGCGCCTCTTCGAACGCCTCCGGCGAGAGGTCTACCATCTCACGGACTCTGTGCCGTGCCGCCGTCCCGTGTCGCTCGACGTGCTGATACACCTCCATCGCGGCGCTCGTCTCGAAAGTCGGCCGTTCGACAGCGTCCATATCGAGTACATCTACTAGCAGATTATTAACAATTGTTATTCGGTAACACGAAACATGAAACGTGGTGGGAGTTCTGTCCGAGCAGTCCCGGTCGACTGTGACGAGATGCGTCCGACTGTCGATTTAGACTGTGTCCGGAATCGGGTCGGAGATGACGACGGCGTCGCCTTCGATGACGCAGTTCCCCTCGGAATCGTCGACAGCCGTGGCCAGGCGGAACCGGTTGTCCTTGATGCGTTCGACGACCTCACAGCGGGCCGTGACCTCCTCGCCGATGTCGACGGGTCCCTGGTAGCTCAGCTCCTGGGAGAGGTATATCGTCAGCCCGGGGAGCCGGGCCAGGGCTGCGCTGATGATTCCCGAAACGAGCGTTCCGTGGGCGATCCGGCGACCGAACCGCGTCCCTTCGGCGAAGTCCGCGTCGAGGTGGAGTCTGTTCGTGTCGCCGCTCGCCTCGGCGAAGGCCTCCACATCGGCCTCGGATATCGTCTTGCTGAACCGGACGTGGTCACCGACGTCGATACCGTCGGCGGTCCCGTAGCTCTCGAACGTCCAGTCCTCGCTCTCGTACAGCGTGTCCGGTCGGGTGAACCGCTTTTGCTGTGGCGGCTCGCCGGTCGGTCCCTTCATGCGTGAGAGGTGCGGAATGTAGTCCGAGAGGTCGGTCGTCGTGACGATGCCGACGAGAGTCCCGTCCTCGACGACGGGCAGTTTCTTGATGTTGTTCGTCCGCAGCCGATCCACGGCCGTTTCGATGTCCGCGTCGGGCGTGATCGTCACCAGCGTCTCGGCCATTACGTCACCGACCGACAGCGCTCTGGTATCCCCCTCGGCTGCGGTGACGGCGACGATATCGCTCTCCGTGATGATGCCGACGCAGCCGCCGTCGTCCTCGACGACGAGCGAGCCGATATCCTCGTCGCGGAGGCGCTTCGCCGCCTCGATGACCGGCGCGTCGGGGCTGATGGTTTCGACCGGCGTCCGCATGATATCTCTAACTGGTAGCGGGACGAGCATCCTACCGGAACCCAGACATGGCAGACGTATAACAGTCCGCCCGACGACACCGGCACCCTTGTGTCGCCGGCCACCGATATCTCGACAATGCGTCGGCTCGCGTTCGGTCTCGTCGTCGTCCTCGTGGTCGCTGCCGGCTGCAGCGGCTTCACTACTTCTCCGTCTCAGCCCGCGGGGACCGCCGTTGACAGCCAGTCAGCAGTCGACGTTCCGGAGCCCGCTGTCACCGTGACCGTCACAGCTGTCGTCGACGGCGATACGATACAGGTCGCCTACGAGAACGGGACTGGTGACACGGTCCGACTGGTCGGTGTCGACACGCCCGAAGTCCACACCGAGAACGACCCCGCGGAGTTCGAGGGCGTCCCCGAGACCGACGCCGGTGCGTCCTGCCTCCGCAGGGCCGGCACGAACGCGTCGTCGCTCGCCAAGCAACAACTGCTGGGCGAGACAGTCGGGCTCGCGTTCGACCAGAATCTGGACCGCCGCGGCTACTACGACCGACTGCTGGCCTACGTCGTCCTCGACGGGACGCTGTTCAACTACCGACTCGTCGAGACTGGTCATGCGAGGGTATACGACAGTGAATTCTCCCGCACCGACCGATTCTACGCGGCCGAGGACGTTGCCCGCTCCGATCGGCGCGGGCTCTGGCGCTGTACGGACCCGGACGCAGTGACCCACACGGCTATCGCCGACGGCGGGACCGAGAGTGCCAGCGGCGTCGAGATCGCGGAAATCCACCCCGATGCGACGGGCAACGACAACGAGAACCTGAACGACGAGTACGTCACGCTCACGAACACCGGCGACGCGGCGCTCGACCTCTCAGGCTGGACAGTCAGCGACGAAGCCGGCCATCAGTACACGTTCGCGGACCTGACCCTCGACCCGAACGCATCGGTGACCCTGTACTCCGGTAGCGGAACCGACACCGACACGGAGCGGTACTGGGGCCGGAGCGGGGCGGTCTGGAACAACGACGGCGACACTGTCATCGTCCGGAACGCCAGCGGCGAGACGGTCCTGCGGCAGTCGTACTGACGCCGCTACGCAGGGATAGCAGTATAAACCGTTCCAGTACTAACCGCTGGCATGGCCATCCGGCGGCTGACGCCCACCCCACGGGCGGTCGACTGGGGGCTGTTCGCGGCGGTGGCGGCGCTGCTTGCCACCGGTGTCGCCACTATCTTCGCAGGCATCCCCAGCAGCGCGTGGATTATCGACCTCCACGCGCTCTCCGGCGTGGTTCTGACGCTCCTGTTGCCGGTGAAGCTCCGCCGTGTCGCCCATCGCGTCGCTCCGTCACGGCTGACCGGTGCCCGCGTCCTTTCGGTCGTTCTGGCCGCGGTCGCACTGGGCGCGCTCGGCACCGGTGTCTGGTGGATATTCGGCGGCACGCTCGACCTCGGGCCGTGGGGGCTGTTTCACCTGCACGTCGCGCTCGGCCTGCTGGTCCCGCCACTGCTACTGGTGCATCTCCGTGCTCGGTTCTACTCTCCAAGACAGGCCATCCGGGGCGGCCGCCGGGACGTCCTCCGGTACGCCGGGCTGGTGACTGCCGGCGCGCTCCTCTGGCGAGTTCAGGGGCCAGTCAACGACGCGCTCGACTCGGCCGGCGCGGACCGCCGGTACACCGGTTCGCGGGAGGAAGGGACCGACGATGGCAACCGGTTTCCCGTCACCAGTTGGGTCGCCGACGACCCGGACCCGGTCGACGCGGCCGACTGGTCGCTGTCGGTTGCCGGCCGAGTCGCTCAGGAGACCAGCTACGCTGCCGGCGAACTCTCGCCGGACGCGACCGAATCGGCGATACTTGACTGTACGAGCGGCTGGTACTCCGGCCACGAGTGGCAGGGCGTTCGGGTCGGTGACCTGCTCGACGCCGCCGACCCCGACGACGCGGCGGCGTGGGTCCAGTTCCGCTCGGTGACCGGCTACCGGTGGAGCCTCCCGCTGTCGGAGGCCCGCGATGCCGTGCTGGCTACCCACGTCGACGGCGAGCGCCTGGCCCACGGGCACGGCTACCCGCTCCGACTCGTCGCACCGGGCCGCCGTGGCTTCCAGTGGGTGAAGTGGGTCGAGTCGGTTCGGGTCAGCAAGCGCCGCGAACTCGGTGAGTGGCTCGCGATATTCGTGAGCGGGCTCTGAGTTTGCTCGTGTGCTCCAGCAACAGAGCAGTCGCCGTTCTCTCGGGGTAATCCCGCGTGGAAAGAGGGGATTACCCGCAGTATCTGCTCACTTCGGACGGGTACACCCCGACGCACTGTCTCTCTACGCTGACTCGGCGCTCAGCACAGTACGACAGGCCCAGCGGTCGAAAGAGCAGCTTACCACTGTAGTTGTCATTGAAGCTATCACTAACGAAGTGCTGTGGAGCAGTAGCGGGGGCTATGAACTGGCGGCAGCCCGCCCGACTCACCGGCCCGTCGAACACCGCCGTCGCCCTGTGGGCGGTTGCCGTCGCCTTCTTCGGCGTCGGTGACCTCGTCACGACGCTTGTCGGCTACAGCATCACCGGCGTGACGGAACTCAGCCCGGTCGTCAGGCTACTGCTGGAACGGCATGCACTGCTGGTGTTGACTGGCCTGAAAGCCTTCGTATTCGTTGGCTTTTTCGTCATCTGGAAGTACGTCTCCTGGCCGTACTCCATCGGTGTCCCGCTCGGACTGGCGCTGCTGGGCGTCGCGGTGACGGCGTGGAACACCGGCATCATCCTCACCGCCCTTCTGGCCTGAAACCGCCGGCTGACCGCCTCTGATACCCACGGCGTTCTGTGCCGGCAGTTGTATGTGCTACACCAGCGCGTCGATAGAATCCCAGAGGTCCGGCCCGCCGTCGTCGCCCGACTCGTAGTGAATCGGTACGAAACCGGCGTTGCGGGCGCCCTCAACGTCGGTTTCGTACTCGTTACCGACCATCACATACTCGTCGGCCGGTAGTTCCTCCCGGACCCGGTCGAACGGCGCGCTGTCCGGTTTGTGTGCGCCGACCTCGTAGGAGGCGACGAAGCGGTCGAACAGGTCGGTCAGCCCGTGGTGGTCGAGCTTGCCGACCTGCCGCTCCCGGACGCCGTTGGTGACGATCGCGAGTTGGTTGTCGGCAGCGAGTGCGGTCAGGCTATCCCGGGCCGCGTCGGGTACGGTCGTCGACGCGTACTCGGTCTCTCTGAGTGTCTCGACCACCGCATCGAGGTCGGCGTCCGCTCCGGCCGCCTCGACGACGGCGGCCATAGATTGACGGTACGGCTCCGGTTCCAGTGCCTCGAAGGCCGTATAAAACGCGTCTTTGCTAACCGCCCGGAGTTCGTCCGTGTACTCGATACCGTGGGCCTCGACCGTCCGGCGGATGATGTTCTTGTACGGCTCCGGGTAGTGGACGACCGTGTCGTCGAGGTCGAAACAGATGGTCGTCGTCATGTCTCCTCGTCGTAGACCGGCTGGCCGTCCTCGGTCGGCGGCGCGACGTAGTCGATGTACTCCTCGGCCGTCGGTTCGTGGACGGTCACGTTCACATGGATATCGCCCAGTTCCGAGGGGTCACCGACCGCGAAGTTGATACGCCCCTCGAACGCCGCTTGCTTCTTCACGTCGAACGCGAAGGTGTCCTCCTCCAGATTATCGAAGAAGACCGACCGGGCTGTATCCAGGATTTCCCGTCGGTGGAGCAGCTCGGAGAACCCGTCCATCGTGTGGACTTCGGCGACGAGTGTACCCTGCTGGTGAGTCGGGTCGGCCTCAGGGAAGAGGTTCCGGACCGCGTCAGCGACCCGGTCGGTCACTTCAGTGTCGTTGACGGGGGCCTCGATTCGGATGTCGACGGAGTAGACGGCGCTCATTGGTCGAGTGCCTCCGGTCCGTCCCGAATCAGTGTGCGGACGGTCCGCTGGAACGCGGCCAGCGTCTCCGTGTTCTCGATGGTCAGGTCGGCCATCTCCATGGCCTCGCCCATCCCGAAGCCGAGTTCGCGAGCGTCGCGGTCTTCAAGCGATTCGCCGCCGTCCTCCGCCGAGGTGTCCCGCCCACGGAGGTCGAGGCGGTCGGCCCGCAGTTCGAACGGGGCGTCTATCTCGACGAGCAGGAACCCGTCGCCGAACGCCGACTCGAACGCCTCGACTTCCACATCCGACCGGATACCGTCGACGAGAACGGTGTCGTTCGATTCGAGTTCCGCCTCGATCATCGGTAGCGAGCGCTCGGCGATGGCGGCGGGACCGTTCTCCGCCCGGAGCGCCTTTGCAACCGTCCCGTGGTCCGATGCGGGGTCGAGCCCGCGGTCACGGCACTCCTCGCGGATGACGTCGCCCATCGTCACGACCGGCACGCCCATCTCGGCGGCGACGTTCGCTGCCTCGCTTTTCCCGCTGCCCGGCAGCCCGACGATACCGATAACTGTCATTGCCGGGCGTAATCGAGCAGCGGGCAAAAGCCCTCTCGTTCGGATCGGTCCTCACCGCTCGCGGACGACGACGAACTCCGCGAGGTCCCGCAGGTACTCCATCGACTGGGATTCCGGGGCGTCGATAGTCGACAGCGACTCCAGCGCGGCGTCGGACTCGGCCCGCGCTCGTTCGTTTGCCTCCTCGGTCGTCAGTTCCGTCACTTCCACCAGCGACGGCCGCTCCATCTCCGCGTCGGTCCCGGCCGGCTTGCCCAGCGTTTCGGCGTCGGCCGTCGCATCGAGTACGTCGTCACGCATCTGGAAGGCGACGCCGACCCGTTCGGCGTACTGGCCGACCGCCTCGACCGTGTACGGGTCCGAGTCGGCGGCGATAGCGCCAAGTTCCGCCCCAGCGCGGAACAGCGCCCCGGTCTTTCGGCGGGCCAGTTCCATGTACTCCTTCTCGTTAGAGGGCTCCGCGACCAGTTCCATCGCCTCGCCTTCGCCCAGTTCGACCATCGACTCGGAGACGGTCTGCATGGCGCGCTCGTCCGTCGAGAAAAGATTGAATGCCTCACCGAGCAGGCCGTCGGAGGCGATGATGGCCGGGCCGTGGCCGAAGGCTTCCCAGGCAGCCGGGGACCCCCGCCGGAGTTCTGACTCGTCGATGATGTCGTCGATGACCAGTGAGGCGTTGTGGACGAGTTCGATGCCGACCGCGAAATCGACGGCATCGGCCGGCTCCCCACCCAGCGCCTCACACACCAGCACTGTCACCGTCGGCCGCACCCGCTTCCCCCCGGAAAGCGCCACATGACGCACTTCGTCTGCGAGTTCGTCCGGCTCCACGCTGTCGAGGACAGCCTCCAACCGCTCCTCGACCCGGTCCCGCCGGCGCTCGAGATACTCCATTACCGCTCCCTTAGGACTACCATAAAAAGTACCTTGTCACCCGCGATTCAGTGTGTGGTGGCTACTTGAACTGTTCGATGAGTGCCGGGACGACCTCGAACAGGTCATCCTGAATGCCGTAGTCGGCGATATCGAAGATCGGCGCGTTCGGGTCGGTGTTGATGGCGACAATCGTGTCCGAGCCCTTCATCCCGGCGACGTGCTGGACGGCCCCGGAGATGCCGATAGCGATGTACACGTCCGGGGTGACGACTTTCCCGCTCTGGCCGACCTGACGGTCCTTCGCCAGCCAGCCGTTGTCGATGAGCGGCCGCGAACCCGACACCGTCGCGTCCAGCGCCTCGGCGAGGTCGTGGATGATATCCAGGTTCTCCTCTTCTTCGATACCGCGGCCGACGGACACCAGCACGTCCGCGTCCGTGATGTCGATGTCACCACCGCCGACCTCCTCGAAGCCTTTCACGGTAGACCTGACGGCGCTCTCGTCGATGGTCGCGTCGAACGCTTCGATGGCAGCATCCCCGTCCGCTTCGATGGTCGGCCACTCGGCCGGACGGATGGTCACGGCCGCCTGGTCGGCGTGGACGTCGATTGTCGTTTCGGCTTTCGAGCCGTACAGTTCTCGGGTTGCAGTGAGGCCGTCCTCGGCGTCGATATCGACCACGTCGGTCACGAGCGGCCGGTCCAGCCGGTTAGCGACCGCTGGCGCGTAATCGAGGCCGTTGACGCTGTTTGGCATCAGGAGGACGGTCGGGTCCAGCTCCGTGGCCAGCTGGGTGACGACCTGCGTGTACACGTCGTGGTTGAACTCCTCGCCGATATCGACGGTGTGGACGGTGTCGACGCCCTCGCGGTTCAGCTCCGCCCCGAACGCCTCGACGTCACCGCCGATGACGGCGGTGTGTAGCTCGCCGCCGAGTTCGTCGGCGAGATCGCGACCGGCTGCTAACTGTTCCAGGCTCACTGGGCGGAGCTCCCCGCGCCGGTGTTCGGCGATAGCGAGAACTGACATTAGCTGGTCACCCCCTTCTCCGCGAGCAGTTCAGCCAACTCGGTCGCCGTTTCCTCGGGACTCCCCTCGAACACCGTCGCCTCGCCCTCGGTTTCAGGCTCGTACAGCGAAGTCTGTTCCAGCGGGCTCTCGATCCCGGCCGCGTCGAGGCCGATGTCCGCCAGGCTGTACTCCGCGAGCTCCTTGCTCTGGGCCTGCCGGATGCCCCGAAGGCTCGCGTAGCGTGGGTCGTTGATCCCGGTCTGTATCGTCAGGACGGCCGGAATCTCGATGTCGGTGAGTTCCTCGACGCCGCCTTCCAGTTCTCGGTGGACGCTGGCGACACCTGCCTCCAGATCGAGGTCGAGATCGTTGACGACAGCGCCCCACTCCATGTCGAGTTTGTCGGCCAGCGTGACGCCGGTCGCCCCGAACCCGTCGTCGGCGGACTGGACACCGGTCAGCACCAGATCGGGGTCTTCCTCGGCAGCGACGGCGGCCAGCACTTGGGCCTTCGTTTCGGGGTCCAGCAGGCCGGCGTCATCGAGTGCGTCGTCCCAGACACGGATCGCTCGGTCGGCCCCTTTCGCCAGCGCTTGCCGGATCGTTTCGTCCGTCTCGGACGGGCCGATAGTGGCGGTGACGACCTCGACGTCGTCGTGGGCCTCCTTTATCTGGACGGCCGCTTCGACAGCGTACTCGTCCCACTCGTTGAGGTCGGCTGTGACGTACCGGTCGTCGATAGCGAGTCCGTCGATCTCGAACTCGTCGTCGACGGCTGCCACCTCCTTCACCGTGACAAGGATTTTCATGCTGAGACGTCCGACCGGACAGCGAATAAACGTTTTCGAACCAGAAACCACGCCCGGCTCGTTTACAGTCAAATAGTCCGGACAGTTACTCGTCGAAGTCGGTGATCTCTTCGTCCGGGAACGAAATGAGGTTCTCCCGACCGATACGGAGTTTGTCGATGCGGCCCTCCTCGTCCATCGCTGAGAGCAACTGCGACACCTTCGCGTTCGACCACCCGGTCTCGGAGACGATGCGAGCCTGCTTCATCCGTCCGCCGTTTTCTTCCAGGAGCCGTTCGACGCGTTCCTCGTCGCTCAGCAGTTCGACGTCGACGTCGTCCGAGGCTGCGGTGTCGCTCACCGGGGCTGCCGTCCCGGCACTGTCGTCTCCGTCGTCGTCGGTCCCGGCAGCAACCGATGGCAGCGCGTCAGTGTATCCGGTCTTGAACATGTAACCGACGGCCCCGACGAGCAGCACCATCAGCACGACCCCGCCGATCCAGGTCGAGTCGACGCCGCCGAACATCGATCCAGGGGTTTCTGCCGGCGTCTGGGTAGTCGGTTGTTCGCCAGTGTAAACGACGGACAGGTACCCCGGCTCGAACGTCCGTCGCCCCTCGAAAATCAGCTTTCCGTCGTCGACGGCGCTCGGGGCGCTCTCCACCCCGTACTCAGGCGGTGGCGAGATAACGAGTCGCTGGTCCGCAGTTAGCGTCCCGAACCACGTACCGTCCGTTGAATTGAACGCGTCCCCGACGACGATGTTCTCGCCGGTGACGACTGCGAAGTTCGTCCACGTAAACTCGAGGATCAGTTGCCCCTTGCGGTCTGACACCTCGTACCGACGGTCGACGTCGGTAATCTCCATCTCGCGGCCGGTGACGGCACTGGCCTCGTCGCTCGCCTCCCGGAACGACGGCAGCCACACTGCCTCGGTGTCCTCGCTGGCGAACTGCTCACCGGTGTTTCTAAACGACTCAGTTTCGGATTCGTCGAGCGCGTAGGTGTCTGTTATCGTCCACTTGGCATCGCCGTTCGATTGGATCTGGAGAGCGAACGTCGTGTTCTCCGCGACCGGTGCCGGCGTCCCGGTCGTCTGCTGGGCGGGGACGGTATCTGTTGCCGCCGCTGTCGCAAGCGGCGGGGTCGCCAACAGGGCAAACAGGACAAGGAGGAGGAGGGCACCTGATACCCGCGGGGTCATTCTCGTTCACCGATGAACGTTCTGGGGGCAAAACCCTTTCCATCCGAGAATAAAACGTCAGCGGGCGCTTTGAAAGGTCTCGTGGCTTCTCAGGTCATTATTGATACATGGAGAATGGGGAGATTTTTGTACGGTGGGCGAGTATGCGATGCTGAATGCGTCCCCTCCCCGCAGTCGGTGTGATCCTCCTCATGGTCGTCTCCGTGGCTGCCCCAGTGACTGGGTTCGCCTCGCCGGCCCAGACCGCTGACGGCAGCGATCAGTTGCCACAGGTCACGGTTGTCGACAACACGACGAACCATCTCACTATCCCGGCCAGCGACGTCAGGTCGACGACGTACAACCAATCGTCGATCGATGTCGGCGTCGCGGTTGCAGCCGGATCCAGTGACCTGCGGAGCGACTACGCGACGACGACGTTCGAACGGAAGTTCTTCCAGCAGGACAGCGAGGCCGCCCGCGACCGCCTCGTCGACGAGACATTGACCAATATCGAAAGCAAGCGAACGAGTCTGGAACAACGGAATCAGATCGCAATCCAGCAGTACGCAAGCGGTGCGATAACCGCTAGGGAGTTCCTGCGACAGCGGGCGCTGCTCGACGCAGAGTCACGTCAACTGGCAACCCGACTCGACCGGATTCGGGCGACCGCTGGTACCGCACCGGACTACTCACTGTCACCGAACCAGCGCTTCCGGCTGGAAAACAACAGGGGCGTGCTCAAGACGTCCCGTGGCCCGATTAGTCAGCGTATCAGCGCTGAAACCGCCGGTAATACCGAGCCGAACACGGTATACGTCGAGGTTTCGTCCGAGGGGTACATGCTGTCGACGGTCGTAGACGGTCGGTACACGCGTGAGACGTATCTCGGACAGGACCGCGAACAGACGGCAATCGACCAGTTCGCCCGGACCAACGACTCCCTCCGTGCGGTCAACACGCGGGCGGAGACTCTCTACCCGTGGCTCTACAGCGAACAGTACCCGTCCGTCCAGACGTACGGCCGGAGTGCCATCTACCAGATTCAGGCCGATCACTCGAACGGACAGCTAACGGCCTATCTCGACGGCGGCACGACGAATGTCTTCTACGAAACCCAGCACCTCGAACTGACGACAGTCGACCGGTCGGAAGTAGCGACGAACGTGAACCAGTCAGTTCGCGTCCGAGTCGAGCAGTCCTTCGAGTCCGGACCGCTGCTCGTCACGGTCAGCGACAACAGTACGGGATCCACGGCGGATGCGACTGTCAGGATAAACGGTAAACGGATCGGGACGACCGGTACAGACGGCTCTCTCTGGACTGTCGAACCCCGCGGAGAGTACACGGTTACCGTCACCACACAGGACGGCGACCGTGTACAGGTTCCCGTCAGTGGATCGGCGTAGCACGGAAGAAAGCGGCTCTATGGTCGCTGTTACTCTGGTACTTCTGCAATCGTCGTAATCGCTCGGGGACTACCTGGTCGGGACTGCCGGACCACCTTTTTCGGGTTCGGGTGACCTTCGGTCACCGCTCACCGCAAAAACGTGGGCGAAAAAGCGGCCACTCGCTTCGCTCGTGGCCGAAGGGCTTACTCTGGTACTTCTGCAATCGTCGTAATCGCTCGGGGACTACCTGGTCGGGACTGCTGGATGTGGTGTTCGAACTCCTCGAACCCGGCCTCAGTGAACATCCGGTCGGCTTCCTCTTCGTCGTAAAACAGCATGATGGCGTCGGCCATCTTCTGGAAGACAGTCGAGTTCGGGTAGTCGGGGCCGACGATGAGGACCTTGCCACCGGGTTTGGTCAGTCGGCGACACTCCGCCAGCGCGTCGACGGGGTTGGGCCAGTACTCGATGGACCCCGAGGACCACACCGCGTCGAAACTGTCGTCCTTGAACGGGAGTCGCTCGGCGTCACCGAGATGGTAGCGTACGTCGCCGAACTTGCCGAACTTCTCGAAAGCTTTCGAGAGCTGGTGGGGGCTCTGGTCGAGCCCGTACACCGTATCGAC
The DNA here is from genome assembly GCF_037078445.1 of Haloarcula sp. CGMCC 1.2071. NCBI lineage: Archaea > Methanobacteriati > Methanobacteriota > Halobacteria > Halobacteriales > Haloarculaceae > Haloarcula > Haloarcula sp. CGMCC 1.2071. Next base: position 35,590 of record NZ_JAYMGY010000007.1, on the reverse strand, counting down.
GTGTTCGAGCAGCCCTTCGGTGGCGAAGCCGGTGCCACAGCCGACATCGAGGACCTTGTCGTCGGGCGAAAGATCGAGCATCGCGATCGCCTCGTCGCGCATCCGTTCGTCCCAGATGAAGGGGTTGATCTGGTCGTACACCTTCGAGAGATACTTGTAGAACGTCCGCGCGCGGGCCTTGTTCTCGAGGACTCCCATTACTGCCGGCTTAGGACTTGGCGGTCATAATTCCCCGGATTTTGGCCGCTCTATCACACGGGGAAACTTCGCAACTACCAAATAGCCGCTCTGGCAACGCTCACATGATTAGAGAATGCCACGGCCAGAAGTTCTTGACAGGATACAGGAGGCCGAGCAGGAGGCCGACGAGATCGTCGCAGAGGCCGAACAAGACCGCGAAGACCGCATCGCGGAGGCTCGCGAGGAGGCCGAGGAGATCCGCGAATCCGCGCGAGAAGAGGCCGAGACGGCCGCCGAGGACCGTCTCGAAGCGGCTCGCGAAGAGATCGAGGCCGAGCGCGAGCAGATCATCGAAGACGGCGAGAGCGCTCGCGACGACCTCGAACAGCAGGCCAGTGAACAGATCGACGAGGTAGTCGAATACGTCACAGACCTGTTCGAGGAGGCGGTGCATGCTCAGACCTGAGAAGATGTGCCGCGTCTCGGTGACGGGGTCGAAACGCGCGATGGAGCAAACTATCGAGGCCGTCCACGACCTCGATATGCTCCATGTCACCGAGTACGACGGCTCCTGGGACGGATTCGAACCCGGGAACTCGCTCGACGGAACCAACGAGGTCGCCGATAAACTCGTCACGGTCCGCTCGCTGCAGTCCATTCTCGGTGTCAGCGATGAGGACGCCGGTCCGACGCGGGTCGTCACAGACGACGCGATCGAGGACCAACTCGAAACAGTCCGAACCGAGGTCAACGAACTCGACGACCGGCGCGACGAGGTCCGTGACGAACTCCGGGCCGTCGAGGACCGTATCAACACGATGGCGCCGTTCGTCACGCTCGGCATCGACCTCGACCTGCTCCGTGGCTACGACTCGCTGTCCGTCGTCGTCGGCGAGGGCGACAGCGACGAGATCGAGGCTGTCCTCGCAGATAGCGACGTTGAGACGTTCGAGCTGTTCACCGAGGACGGCGTCGTCGCCGTGTTCGCACAGGCCGACGGAGACGCCCTGCAAGACGCGCTCGTCGGGGCGACGTTCTCCCGACTCGAAATCCCAGAGGGCGACGGCGACCCGACGGCGTATCTCGAAGAGCTGGAACACGAGAAACAACAGCTCGAATCGAAGCTCTCGACCGTCGAGGACGAACTCAACGAACTCCGTCTCGACCACGCCGGGTTCCTGCTCGCGGCCGAGGAGAAACTGGCTATCGAGGCCCAGAAGGGCGAAGCGCCGCTCACCTTCGCGACGACGGAAAACGCTTTCATCGCCGAGGGCTGGATTCCCAACGAGCGCTACGAGGAGTTCGAGCGCGCCCTTTCGAGTGTCGTCGGCGATGCCGTCGACATCGACAGGATCGAAATCGCCGAGTACGACAGTGAGGGGCACGCAGAGTCCCACGAAGAAGTCGAGCGGGAAGGCGGCAACAGCGGCGAACCCGTTGGAAGCTCCGTCGATGCTCCCGAACCGGAGAGCGAGCGCCAACCGCAGGAGACCGTCGCCGACGGCGGCGTCATCACGATGGGTGACGACGCGCCGCCAGTCATTCAGGACAACCCGAAAGGCGTCAAGCCGTTCGAGGACCTCGTCGAGGTCGTCAACCGGCCGAAGTACGGCGAGTTCGACCCGACGGTCGCCTTCTTCCTGACGTTCCCGGCCTTCTTCGGGTTCATGATCGGTGACCTCGGCTACGGGCTGCTGTATATGGCGCTGGGGTACGGGCTGTACTCGAAAGTCGACAGCGACGTGATCAAAAGCCTCGGCGGCGTTGCGATGTGGGCCGGTGGGTTCACGGCGCTGTTCGGCGTGCTGTACGGCGAAGTCTTCGGACTGCACCAACTCGGGGAAGTCGTCTGGGGCGGTCATCCGCCGATGCACAAGGGGCTCCAGCCGGCTTACTCCGACTACGCGCTGGCCTGGCTGACGATAAGCCTGCTCGCCGGAACGGCTCACCTCGCCGCGGGCTGGATATTCGACTTCGTCGAGAACCTGAGCCACAGCCTCTGGGACGCAATCACCGAGAGCGGGTCCTGGCTGCTGATGATGTTCGGTCTGTGGGCGTGGGTGTTCTCCGGTGCGAACGGCGCAGCGCCCGACTTCCTCTACACCGCTGAGGCGGGCGTCTTTGCCGGGAACCCGTACGCGTGGGGCTTCACGGGACTGCCGGCCATCAACCTCTTCACGATTCCGGGACTCGGTGCGCCGTTCTCGGCGTGGCTCGTCCTCTTCTTCGCCGGCCTCGTGTTGCTGGCACTCGCCGACCCCATTGAGGTCGTCGAGTTCCTCAACGTGATGGTGAACGTCCTGTCGTACACGCGACTGGCCGCCGTGCTGCTGGCCAAGGCCGGGATGGCCTTCGTGGTCAACCTGCTGTTCTTCGGGGCTTACGTCGACAGCGAGGGCGGTTGGCACTTCGGTATCGGTGGTATGCCGACGATACCCGAAGGCACGGAATCGGTGATGTACCACGGGTACGAGGTCACTAGCGTGACGTTCCCCGGCCTCATCCACTCCGGCATCGCCGCTGCGCTGGTCGGCGTCCTCATCCTGGTCATCGGCCATCTGCTCGTGCTGGTGCTGGGTATCACCAGTGCCGGCCTCCAGGCCGTTCGTCTCGAGTACGTGGAGTTCTTCGGGAAGTTCTTCGAGGGCGGTGGGAAGCGGTACAACCCGTTCGGCTACGAGCGCAACTACACGACTGAGGACTGAGCGCGCGCTTCCCTTCTCTACGGGCTAATGCTGGTTGTTTACTGCCGGTTCTCCCTACTCCACAGCGGATATCGACTGCTACACGCTCACAACCGGCTACAGCTGAGACGCTAAACCGCCCGAACAGCACGCTGACGAACCGTTTTGGGAAGCTTTATGAACTACGTGGATTCACATACGCCTGTTCGGACACGAGCAATTCCAGAGACTACACATCCATGATAGAAAATATCGCACTTCTCGTCAACGCTGTACTGCAAGAAGGTGGAACCGCTGCCCCAGCTATCCCGAACAAGGCCGCTGCAGCACTCGCAGTCGGACTTGCTGCACTCGGCTCAGGATACGCGGAACGCGGGATTGGAGCCGCCGCCGTCGGCGCAATCGCGGAAGACGAGAGCATGTTCGGTCGTGGACTCATTCTGACAGTCCTGCCGGAAACGCTCGTCATTCTCGCGCTGGTTGTCGTCTTCGTGGTCCCCAACTGACCCAGCCTCTTTTCCAATAATGAGCCTTCAAACAGTCGTAGAGGACATCCGCGACGAGGCCCGCGCGCGTGCTCAGGAGATTAGCGACGCGGCCGACGAACGTGCCGAGGAGATTATCGCCGACGCCGAGGCCGACGCCGAGCAGATCCACGAGGAACGCGAGGCCGAGGTCGAGCGGACCATCGAGCAGGAGCGAGAGCAGCGACTCTCCTCCGCGAAGCTCGAGGCCAAACAGGCTCGACTCAACGCCCGGCGTGACATCCTCGAAGACGTTCGCGGCGACGTCGAGGACGCGCTTGCGGCCCTCGAAGGGGACAGACGAGAGGAACTGACACGCGCACTGCTTGACGCCGCTGTCGATGAATTCGACGACAGCGACGAGCTGTCGGTGTACGGCCGTGCGTCGGACCAGTCGCTTCTCGAGGATGTACTCGATGACTACGACGGCGCGACGTACGCCGGCGAGCGGGACTGCCTCGGCGGCGTCGTCGTCGAGAGCGGTGAGTCACGAGTCCGTGTGAACAACACGTTCGATTCCATCCTGGAGGATGTCTGGGAGGACAACCTGAAAGCAATCAGCGACCGCCTGTTCGAAGACCAATGAGTTCGCGAACGGGAACGAGCGGCCAGGGAAGCAACTACGAGTACGTCATCGCACGGGTTCGTGCCCGCAGCGCGTCCCTGTTCGACGATGACGACTACCGGAAGCTGGTCCGCATGGGGACGGGCGAAATCGCCCGCTTCATGGAGGAAACGGAGTACGAGACCGAAATGAACGCGCTCGGCTCCCGGTACGACGGCGTCGACCTCGTCGAGTACGCGCTGAACCGCAACCTCGCGAAACACTTCGACGACCTGCTTCGCTGGTCCGAGGGGGCGCTGTACGACTACATCGCCCGCTACCTGCGGAAGTTCGACGTGTGGAACGTCAAGACCGTCATTCGCGGGCTCTACTCGGACGCGGAGCGGACCGAGGTCGAGGACGACCTCATCCGGGCCGGCGAGTTCACCGACCGACGTATCGAGGACCTGCTGAACGCCGGCTCTATCGAGGAGGTCGTCGAGCTGCTCGACGACACCATCTTCGGTGACACGCTGGCCGAAGCGTTCGACGTGTACGAGGAAAGCGGCGTTCTCGTGCCACTTGAGAACGCGCTGGACCGCGCCTTCTACGAAACACTGCTGTCCGGCTTACCGGACAATCCGGAGATCGACAGCCCGACCGGGCTGTACGTCGAGTTCCTGGAGACGGAAGTCGACTTCCGCAACCTCCGGAACGCGCTCCGGCTGGCCCGCAGCGGCGCGGATATCGACCCCTCGGAGTACTTCATCGAGGGCGGCCAGCTGTTCGACGCACAGGAGGTCGCACAGCTGTCGACGAACCTCGACCAGCTGGTCAGCGCCGTCCACGAGAGCAAGTACGGCGACGACCTCGATCAGGCGCTGTCGGCGCTTGAGGAGGCCGACAACCTCATCGACTTCGAGCGGGCGCTGGACGCGGCACTGCTCGAATACGCCGACCGGCTCTCGAACCGCTATCCGCTGTCGGTCTGTCCGGTGCTGTCCTACGTCCTCGCCAAGGAGCGCGAGGTCGACAACATCCGGGCGATCGCCCGCGGTCGCGAGGCCGGCCTCGGCCCCGACGAAATCGAACAGGAGCTGGTGATCCTATGAGCCAGGAGATCGCTGTCATCGGAAGTCCGGAGTTCACGACGGGCTTTCGGCTGGCGGGCGTCCGCAAGTTCGCGGACGTGCCTGCCGACGAGAAAGACGAGCAGCTCGACGACGCCGTCGAGGAGATGCTCACCGACGACGACGTCGGTATCGTCGTGATGCACGACGACGACCTGTCGCATCTCTCCCGTGGCGTCCGGCAGGATGCGGAGACGAGTGTCGAGCCGGTGATGGTCACGCTCGGCGGCGGCACCGGGAGCGGCGGACTGCGTGAACAGATCAAGCGAGCCATCGGTATCGACCTGATGGACGAGGACTAACCATGAGTCAAGCAACAGACACAGACGTCCGCGAGGACGGCATTATCGAAAGCGTCTCGGGACCGGTCGTAACGGCTCGGGACCTCGACGCCCGGATGAACGACGTCGTTTACGTCGGCTCGGAAGGGCTGATGGGCGAGGTCATCGAGATCGAAGGAAACATCACCACGATTCAGGTGTACGAGGAGACCTCCGGCGTCTCCCCCGGCGAACCCGTCGAAGGGACAGGTTCGCCCCTCTCCGTGGACCTCGGGCCGGGCATGCTCGACGCCATCTACGATGGTGTCCAGCGCCCGCTCGACGTGCTCGAAGAGAAGATGGGGTCGGCGTTCCTCGACCGCGGTGTCGACGCGCCGGGTATCGACCTGGAGAAGACCTGGGAGTTCACCCCTGAAGTCGAGGAAGGCGACGAGGTCGAGGCCGGCGACATCGTCGGCACCGTCCCCGAGACGCCGAGTATCGACCACAAGGTGATGGTTCCGCCCGACTCCGAGGGCGGCGAGGTCGTCGCCATCGAATCGGGCAACTTCAACGTCGAAGAGACGGTCGTCGAACTGGACAGCGGCGAGGAGATCCAGATGCACCAGGAGTGGCCGGTGCGCCAGCAGCGACCGACCGTCGAGAAGGAAACCCCGACGGAACCACTCATCTCGGGCCAGCGCGTGCTCGATGGCCTGTTCCCGATTGCGAAGGGCGGAACGGCCGCCATCCCCGGCCCGTTCGGCTCGGGGAAGACGGTCACCCAGCACCAGCTCGCCAAGTGGGCCGACGCGGACATCGTCGTCTACGTCGGCTGTGGTGAGCGTGGCAACGAGATGACGGAAGTGATTGAGGACTTCCCGGAGCTTGAGGACCCGACCACCGGCAACGCGCTGATGGACCGGACCTGCCTCATCGCCAACACGTCGAACATGCCCGTCGCGGCGCGCGAATCCTGCGTGTACACGGGGATCACCATCGCGGAGTACTTCCGCGACATGGGGTACGACGTGGCGCTGATGGCCGACTCCACCTCCCGGTGGGCCGAGGCCATGCGTGAAATCTCCTCGCGACTCGAGGAGATGCCGGGCGAGGAAGGGTACCCCGCGTACCTCTCCGCTCGACTGAGCGAGTTCTACGAGCGCGCCGGCTACTTCGAGAACATCAACGGCACCGAGGGGTCCGTCTCGGTCATCGGGGCCGTCTCGCCGCCTGGCGGGGACTTCTCCGAGCCGGTCACCCAGAACACGCTGCGTATCGTCAAGACGTTCTGGGCGCTCGACGCTGACCTGGCCGAACGCCGGCACTTCCCCTCTATCAACTGGAACGAGTCGTACTCGCTGTATCGCGACCAGCTCGACCCGTGGTTCGAGGACAACGTCCGGGCCGACTGGCCGGAGACGCGCCAGTGGGCCATCGACACGCTGGACGAGGAAGCGGAACTGCAGGAGATTGTCCAGCTCGTCGGGAAGGACGCGCTGCCCGAGGACCAGCAGCTGACGCTTGAGATCGCCCGCTACCTGCGCGAGGCGTGGCTCCAGCAGAACGCCTTCCACGACGTGGACACGTTCTGTGAGCCCGAGAAGACCTACCGCATCATGGACGCTGCCAAGACGTACAACGATGCGGCCTTCGAGGCGCTGGATGCTGGTGTCCCCGTCGAGGAGATTACCGACATCGACGCCGCGCCGCGGCTCAACCGTATCGGCGTCCAAGAGGACTGGAACGAGTACATCGACGACCTCGAAGACGACATCGAGTCTCAACTGCGGGAGCTGTACTAACAATGAAAGAGTATCAGACAATCACGGAGATCAGCGGACCGCTGGTGTTCGTCGAGACCGACGAACCGGTCGGCTACGACGACATCGTCGAAATCGAGCTCAGCGACGGCGAGACCCGCCGTGGCCAGGTGCTCGAATCCGCGAGCGACTACGTTGCCATCCAGGTGTTCGAGGGGACCGAGGGTATCGACCGCGATGCCTCGGTTCGCTTCCTCGGCGAGACGATGAAGATGCCCGTCACCGAGGACCTCCTCGGGCGGGTCATGGACGGGACCGGCCAGCCGATCGACGGCGGCCCGGAAATCGTGCCCGACGAGCGCCTCGATATCGTCGGCGAGGCGATCAACCCCTACTCCCGGGAGTACCCCGAGGAGTTCATCCAGACCGGTGTCTCGGCCATCGACGGCATGAACACGCTCGTCCGTGGCCAGAAACTGCCGATCTTCTCCGCCTCCGGCCTGCCACACAACGACCTGGCGCTGCAGATCGCGCGACAGGCCACAGTGCCGGAAGAGGAGGAAGGCGGCGATGACGAAGGCTCCGAGTTCGCTGTCATCTTCGGCGCGATGGGTATCACGGCCGAAGAGGCAAACGAGTTCATGGACGACTTCGAGCGCACCGGCGCGCTGGAACGCTCCGTCGTCTTCATGAACCTCGCGGACGACCCGGCCGTCGAGCGGACGATTACGCCGCGGCTGGCGCTGACCACCGCCGAGTACCTTGCCTTCGAGAAGGACTACCACGTCCTGGTCATCCTGACGGACATGACCAACTACTGCGAGGCACTGCGCGAGATCGGTGCCGCGCGTGAGGAGGTCCCGGGCCGGCGTGGCTACCCCGGATACATGTACACCGACCTGGCGCAACTGTACGAACGCGCCGGTCGGATTCAGGGCCGCGAAGGCTCCGTGACCCAGCTGCCGATCTTGACGATGCCGGGCGACGACGACACGCACCCGATTCCGGACCTTACCGGGTACATTACCGAAGGGCAGATCTACATCGACCGCGACCTCAACAGCCAGGGTATCTCGCCGCCAATCAACGTCCTGCCAAGCCTGTCGCGGCTGATGGACGACGGTATCGGCGAGGGGCTGACTCGCGCCGACCACGCCGACGTGAAAGACCAGATCTTCGCCGCATACGCGGAAGGTGAGGACCTGCGCGACCTCGTGAACATCGTCGGTCGCGAGGCGCTGTCGGAACTGGACAACAAGTACCTGGACTTCGCCGACCGCTTCGAGGAGGAGTTCGTCGACCAGGGGACCGACACGGCTCGCAGTATCGACGAGACGCTCGAACTCGGCTGGGACCTGCTCTCGATGCTCCCGAAGGATGCGCTGAACCGCATCGACGAGGACCTCATCGAGGAGCACTACCGCGAAGACGAGGCCGCCGAAACTGTCGAAGCCGAAGCCTGACAACGGCCCTATATCTCACGGCCGTTCGCAATTTTTACCACATATTTTGGGTACGCGACTGTTTAGCGTTGACCTCCTATACTAGCGTGCACTATGCCAGAACCAGGGAGTGAAGCGATATGGCTGTGGTTAGGTACAGCGGGCATGTTCCTCGGCATGCTATACTTCATCGCGCGTGGCTGGGGTGAAACCGACAGCCGACGCCAGAAGTTCTACATCGCGACAATACTGATCACGGCAATCGCGTTCGTGAATTACCTCGCGATGGCACTCGGGTTCGGCCTGACGTTCATCGAGTTCGGCGGGTCGGAACACCCCATCTACTGGGCGCGATACACCGACTGGCTGTTCACGACGCCGTTACTGCTGTATGACCTCGGACTGCTTGCAGGGGCAGACCGCAACACCATCGCCTCGCTCGTCAGCCTCGACGTGCTGATGATCGGTACCGGTGTGGTCGCGACGCTAAGCGCAGGGAGCGGCGTGCTGTCGGCCGGCGCGGAACGGCTGGTCTGGTGGGGTATCAGCACCGCCTTCCTGCTGGTCCTGCTGTACTTCCTGTTCGCCTCGCTGTCCGGCCGGGTCGCAGACCTGCCCAGCGACACGCGGAGCACGTTCAAGACGCTGCGAAACCTCGTGACGGTTGTGTGGCTGGTCTACCCGGTCTGGTGGCTCGTCGGCAGTGAAGGACTCGGCCTCGTCGGTATCGGGATCGAGACGGCCGGCTTCATGGTCATCGACCTCGTCGCGAAGGTCGGATTCGGTATCATCCTGCTCCGTAGCCACGGCGTGCTTGACGGCGCTGCGGAGTCGACCAGCACCGGCGCAACGCCTGCAGACGACTAACGACTGCCGTTCGCCGACTTCGTTTTTTGGGTGTCGATCCGGAAGCGGCGGCGCTCGAACCGAAATAACTGGAAACCGTTAACTGCCTACGTCGAAAAAAGACCCGTAATGGCTAAGGACGTCAAACCCACGCGCAAGAATCTGATGCAGATCGAGGACCGCATCGAGCTGTCCGAGCGTGGGCACGACACGCTGGAGAAGAAGCGTGACGGCCTCATCATGGAGTTCATGGACATTCTGGACCAGGCCCAGGACGTCCGTGAAGACCTCGACGGTTCCTACGAACGGGCCCAGCGCGCGATCAACATGGCCCGGGCGATGGAAGGCGACGTGGCCGTCCGCGGGGCCGCCGCAGCACTGAAAGAACACCCGGAACTGACGACCCAGTCGAAAAACATCATGGGCGTCGTCGTCCCGCAGATCGAGTCCAGCAAGGTCCGGAAGTCACTGGACGAACGCGGCTACGGCGTCATGGGGACCTCGGCCCGCATCGACGAGGCCGCCGAGGCCTACGAGGAACTGCTCGAGAACATCATCCTCGCCGCCGAAGTCGAGACGGCGATGAAGAAGATGCTCGAAGAGATCGAGACGACGAAACGGCGTGTCAACGCCCTCGAATTCAAGCTCCTGCCCGACCTCTACGACAATCAGGAGTACATCGAGCAGAAACTCGAAGAACAGGAGCGTGAGGAGATCTTCCGCATGAAGAAGATCAAAGCCAAGAAGGAAGAGGAAGAGGACGCGCTCGCGGCCGAAGAAGAATCGGAAGAAGAGCCCGAAGCGGTCACTGCTGACGACTGATCGGGGAGTCCGTCCTGACCGGTATCGTTTTTGCGCTTTCCCGTCCGTGCTTGAGTATGTCCTGTCCCGACTGCGGTGGCGACCTCGTTTCGTTCCCAGTCCCGGCCGATCTCCAGCAGTTTCTCCCCGGGAACGCACCGGGGGCCAGCGTCTGCCAGTCCTGTTTAACTCTCGAACCGGAGACGGAGCCACCCACTGCTGTCCCGGATTTTACTGGTCTCGACAGTTCGATTCCAGATGACGACGGCGCAGCGGTCCCGCTGGTGTTGCTCGTCGGGCTGCTCGATTCGCTGGCGATGCACCGGGAGGAGATCACTGCGTTGCTGGAACGAATCGAGCGCGAGGGCGTCGACCCGCTACTGGTACTGGACCGCCTCGACGCCAGCTACGGAGAGGCGGCCCATGTCGACCTCGGCCGTCGTCGTCGGCAACTGGAACAGTTGTTATAACAGAACTGAACGTGCGAACGACACGCGTTAGACGCCCGTCGAGTAGCGCAGCAGGCCGGCGACGCCGCCGAAAGCAGTCAGCAGCTGTTCGCCCTTCTCGAAGTCCGTCGAGATGAACACCGTCTCGGTGCCGCGCTGATCGGCCAGTTCCATCAGGTGGTCGATGGCGTCTTCGCGCTCGCCGTCCTCGGCGTCGACGGTGGCCCCACAGCGGGAGCACTCGTGGTCGTCAGTCCCGGCGCTGCTGTTGATGAGTTCGTACTCGTCGTGGCCGTTCTCGCAGGTGTAGGCGACCACGTCCTTCCGGAGGTCCTCGGAGATGAGCAGCTGTTCGACCGCGCCCATGTTGAGGTTCTGGCGGGTCTGGTCGAACCCGTAGGTGGCCTTGTCCCCGTTGTGGAGCTGCTTGAAGAAGTCCTCCATGAGCTCCTTGTCCCGGAGCATCTCGTGTTCGGCCAGCACGTCATCGGCCGCGTCAACGAGGTCGTACAGCCCTGACTCGTCCGTGTAGGCCACGTCGAACTTCCCCAGCACCATGTCCTGGAGTTCGTGGTGGAGGTAGTCACCGTCGAGGAACTCGTCTTTCGTCGGTGAGGGACCGCCGACGAGGATGCCGTCCAGTTCGTGGCGGTCGGCGACGAACAGGTCGTTCGCCATCCCCGCGACTTCCTGATAGAAGTTGTCGATGGCTTCCAGCCGGAGGCGGGCGAAACGCTGGGCTGACTGACCACCTTTTCGCTGTTTGCCCGGGACCAGTGAGGAGGCGGACTTGACGGGCTCGACCCGTTTGCCCTTCAGCCAGCCGACGTTTGCCTCGCGCCGGTCGAGCACGATGAGGCCGAACAGTCCTTTGTCGGCCAGCATGTGCTCCAGGGGCTCGGTGAGGAACTCCGAGTCACAGTGATAGCGGAACGATTCGATGGGGTCCGGCGGGGATTCGAGTACCTTCGTTACCATGTCGGTCCGACCGCCGCCGGTGTCGAATGCACCCGAGAACACGACCAGCCCGTTTTCGGGGGGTCGCACGTCGTAGTACCGGAGGCGGTCCTTGATTGAGGTGAGTGCGTCCTGCACCGCCGTCCGGGTGTCCTTCGATTTGATGTTCGAGGCTTCGGAGTGCTCCTGGGTGACGTGGGCGACGACGTCGCTGATCTGCTTGTCCTCGGGCACGTAGATAGAGACGAGTTGGGTTCCCGAGCCCTGGTACCCCTTGAGTTCCTCTATTACCTTCCGGAACTCGTATTTCTGCTTGTCAGATTGCTCCTGTTCCTGCTGCTCGCTCATTACTCTCTGTTGGCCGAGGTGGCGTAAGAACCTGTTGACAGGGAGCGAAGGGCGGCCTTCGGGTTAGCGAGCGGGGAGGTACGACCCGCGAGCAGCGAGGGGCGCGAACGAAGTGAGCGGCCCTCGTACCGGAGCGGCGACCGAAGAGAGCCGCGGAGGAAGCCAGTGCGATTCTCGCTTCGCTCGAATCGCAGGACGGGCGAGCGGGGAGGCGACCCGTGAGCAGCGAGGGGCGCGAACGGAGTGAGCGGCCCTCGTGCCCGAGCGGCAAAGCCGTGAGGCCGATACGACAGACGTGACAACCGAGCTATTTGACTAGCGGTGAAACCACCTACTCTGAACGTCGCCTGGCCCGTCCCGATCCAACAAATGACAGTCGCATTTATATGACTGCCTGCATTGTACCCAAGCAATCAGATTATGGCGGGGTACGTGTGTACGATTGCGGGCGGCAAGGGCGGCGTCGGAAAGACGACGACCGCGGTAAATCTCGGGGCTGTGCTTCAGGAGATGGGCTACGATGTCGCCGTCGTCGACGCGGATCTGGGGATGGCGAACCTCGGCTCGATGCTCTCTGTAGAGCCCGAAAAGAGCCTCCACGAGATTCTGGCCGGTGAGGCTGCCGTGAGTGAGGCTTTGACTGATGCGCCGGGCGGACTCACGGTGATTCCGGGTGAACAGTCGCTGGAGGCGTTTGCGGACGCTGATCCCGCAAAGCTCAGGAAAGTCATCAAGACGCTCCGAAATGCCTACGACGTGGTGTTGATCGATACCGGGGCTGGACTGAGCCACGAAGTCGCCGTGCCGCTTGGGCTGGCCGACGGAATCGTCCTCGTCACGACCCCCGACGACGTTGCGGTGGGCGATACGGTCAAAACGGCCCAGCTAGCGAACCGGATCGACGGGACCGTTCTCGGTTCGATCATCAACCGCGCGACCCGACACACTGACGTCGCGGCCATCGCCGAGCAGATGGAGTTCCCGCTGCTTGCGGTCATTCCGGACGACCCGCAGGCGACGACAGAGGAACCGCTCGTGCTCAACGCCCCCGAGAGCACGGCTGCCGACGCCTATCAGCGGCTGACCGAGGCGCTGGAGGGTGTGTTCTTCCGCGGCGAGAGCCCCGAAACGGATATCGAGACGATACTCGACGACGAGTGGTTCCTCGACGACACTGAGGATCACTCCGATGTCGACGACGACGAGGACTCCGGCGGTGTGTTCGGCCTCTTCAACTGACGGCTCTGTACCCGCCAGCCGGTCCGGTCTCAGCCCGCCGCTCCGACCGCATCTCGCTGTCTCTGACTCATTCCGGAAGCGGCGGCCACAGCGTCGCGACCGTTTCCTGAATGAGTTGAGTCTGTGCCCGGCGCAGTCGCTCCGAGAGCGACGATGCAGAGATGTCCAGTTCCTGGGCCACGGCGTCCAGCGACGTGCGCCGCGGAATCTCGAAATACCCCATCTCGTACGCCGTCCGTAGCGCTTCCAGTTGTCGGTCCGTGAGCCCGTTGCCGGGCGACTTCGGCTCCGCATCCCGGGTCAGCCGCTCCAGTCCGAAGTCCGCGTTCCGCTGCCAGAACGAGGCGAACTCGGTGAACGCCGCTCGGTCGGCGAACCATCCCAGTTGCTCCCACCCGTCTGCGGTCACGGTTATCCGTTCGATGATGGCGTCTGCCGTGGCGAGTGCTTCGAGTCCGTCCAAGTCATTGATTTGGCCACCGAGTTGTTCCTCGAAACTCAGCGCCGGCACTGCCTGATACCGACGGGTATCGCCGGCCGTCCCGATACGCGTCCACTCCTCGATATCGTGGGCATCAGTGAACGCCCGCTCGATGGCCTGCTCGGAACCACCCGTCACGGTCCCAATAAACAGCGGGCGGCGACCGTGATTGTACTGCAGCGAGAGGGTGATCGTCGCTTCGGGTACCGCAGCCGCGACCGACACGAGCGGCAACGCGTCGCAATCGATCTGAAATTCTGCGATAAGCCCCATACGGCATCGCTCGCTGCCAGTGCTGAAGCGCCTGTCGAAACAGAGCATCGGCGTGGCTGTCGGTCCTGCTCTTGACACCCCTACTTAAACGGCCCAATCACTGAGAGAACGGCTTAGCCCGACTGCGTTCGACCGTATGTTGTATGCAGCCGACACAGTCCGCAGACGAGACCGAAGTCGAGTTCGAGCGCTACGGCGATGGCCAGCCACTTCTCCTCCTGCACGGCGGGATGGCCCCCACTGAGTACTGGGGACCGGTTATCCCAGAGTTCGAGGGCTACGGTGCTGTCGTCCCCCAGCGTCCGGGGTTCGGGACCTGTCTCGACTCCCCCGCAGAAACGAGCGCAGACGAGGTGCTGGACCGCGAAGTCCAGTACGTCCAGACGCTTGCCGACGCTGTCGACGGCGAGCCGATCCTGTTCGGGCACTCCTACGGCGCGCTCACCGCTATCGAGGCCGCGACGGCTACAGAAGTCGAGGCTGTCATCGCGTACGAACCGGCGGTACTTCCCGCCGACTACCGGGCGGATGCTGACCTCGCGGACCGAATGGCCTCGCTCGTACAGAACGGGGAGCCAGAAGAAGCGGTGAAACGCTACATCGAACAGGTCCTCCACCCCGACGGCATCGAGGACCTCGACGCCTGGCTGGCGGAGTGGCCCGTCTGGCCCGACTGCGTGGCCCTCGCTGAGGAGGTCGTTCGGATGAACTGGTCCGTCGAGCAGTACCGGCTCCCCGACCGCCTCGATGTCGACGCCCCAACGCTCGTTCTGTCCGGCACCGACGGGCCGGATTTCCTCCGGCAGAGTGCCCGGGCCGTTCACGACGCACTCCCCCACAGCCGATTCGTCGAGTTCGACGGGGTCAGCCACAGCGGCCCCGCTGAGGCACCTGCACTAATCGCGGCGGAAGTCGACGCGTTCCTGCAGAATTAGGCCGGCTCGACGGACTTTTCGCGGCAATCGCGCCTGTCACATCGGATTCCCGACGCAGACCGCTCCTACATCGAGGTCGGCGCTTCGACGCCCAGCGCGTCGAGTGCGTTCGCAATCGTCGTCCGGGTCCCGTCGACGAGCGCCAGCCGCGCGGCGCGGGTCTCGGGGTCGGCATCGAGCACGGGACACTCTCGATAGAAGGCGTTGAACGTCTCGGCGAGGTCGCGGGTGTAGGTGGCGACTGTGTGGGGCGTCAGGTCGTCCGCGGCTGCTTCGATGACGGCGGGGAACCGGGCCAGTTCGCGAAGCAGATCGCGTTCTTCCGGTTCTGACAGCGGACCGAAGTCGGGCTCCTCGGGGATGTCGGCCTCCACGTCACCCAGGATACCACAGCAGCGCGCGTGGACGTACTGGACGTAGGGGGCGGACTGGGCTTCGAAGTCCAGCGCGCGGTCCCACTCGAAGGTGATGCCCTTGGTCGGCTGTTTCGAGACGATGTCGTAGCGCACCGCTCCGATACCGACCTGGCGAGCGATGCGGTCGATGTCGTCCTCGTCGAGGTCGCCGCGGGTCCGGTCGTCCAGCCGGGACTCGACCTCTTCGCGCGCGCGGTCGATAGCCTCATCGAGCAGGTCGTCGAGGTCGATACCGGTCCCCTCGCGCGTGCTCATCCCGCCTTCGGGGAGGTTCACCCAGGAGTAAAACACCTGCCGGAGCTGGTCGGTGTCGTTGTCGAGCAGTTCCAGGGCCGCCGAGAGCTGGTCGGCCTGGAGTTTGTGGTCCTCACCCAGCACCGTGACGGCGCGGTCGTAGGTATCGAACTTCCACTCGTGGTGGGCCAGGTCGCGGGTGGTGTACAACGATGTGCCGTCGGAACGCAGGAACACGAGGTTCTTCTCGAAGTCTGGTAGGTCCAACTGCCAGGCATCCTCCTCGTAGACGGCGCAGTCGAGTTCCTTCAGCCGGTCGACCAGGTCGTCCGTGTCGCCGTTGCGCATGAACCGCGTTTCCTTGACGAACTCGTCGAACTCCGCCGGGAGGCGGCCGAGCGTGGTCTGCATCCCGCCCAGCACGGTGTCGACGACCTCGGCGACGCGCTCGTAGGTCTCCTCGTCGCCGTTTTCGAGGCCCTGTAGAATGGACTGAATCTCTGCCTCTGCCTCCTCAACCTCGTCGGGGTCGCCCTCTTCGAGGACGGTGTTGCCCTTGCGGTAGTACCGGACCATCTCGTACTCCGGGGACTCCCGCTCGGGCTCGGGCAGGTCGGACTCGTCGAACGTCTCGTAGGCCCAGGTGAACACGGCGATCTGGCGGCCCGCGTCGTTGACGTAGTAGTGGCGGTCGACGTCGTAGCCGGCGTAATCGAGCACCCGAGCGACGGCGTCGCCGATGATAGGGTTGCGCGCTCGTCCGACGTGGACCGGGCCGGTCGGGTTCGCGGAGGTGTGCTCGACAACGACGCTGGTGTCGCGGTCGGGAAGCCGCCCGAACTCGCTCTCCGTGACTGACTGTAGGGTCTCGTCGAAGTACGCCTCGCTCGGGAGGAAATTGACGTACGGCCCTTGTGTCGTCACAGCACTGACGTAGGTGAGGTCGTCCGTGTCAATCGCCTCGGCGATGTCGCCGGCGACGTTCGGCGGCGCAGTACCGACCTCGCCGGCCAGCCGGAAGGCGACGCTCGACGCTAACACGGCGTCGACGTCCTCCGGTGGTTCCTCGATACCGAGGTCCTCGGCCGGCAGGTCGAGGGCTGTGAGTGCGTCGGCGAGGGCGTCCTCGACCTCCGCACGGAGCTGCAGGAACATACGCCGGGCTTTCGTGGCGGGGAGTAAATGGGTAACGAAACCCC
The DNA here is from genome assembly GCF_037078445.1 of Haloarcula sp. CGMCC 1.2071. NCBI lineage: Archaea > Methanobacteriati > Methanobacteriota > Halobacteria > Halobacteriales > Haloarculaceae > Haloarcula > Haloarcula sp. CGMCC 1.2071. Next base: position 18,885 of record NZ_JAYMGY010000007.1, on the reverse strand, counting down.
GACCGTCTCAGACGGACTCCTGTCCGTCTCAGGTCAGGAGCCGCGGGCCGAACACCATCAACAGGAGGCCGCCGATCATCGACACCGTGATCGCGATGGAGACGGCCGTCGTCACCCGCCGCCCGTCAGAGACGGGCAGCCGCGAGACGAACGATTCGGTCGACGCCCGCAGGATGTGGCCACCGTCGAGCGGGAACGTCGGGATGAGGTTGAACTGGCCGATGACGAGATTGATCCAGCCGGTCCAGAACAGGACGTTCGCGAGCAGGAACACCGGCGTCGTTCCGAGCGCCCCGAGCGGTCCCTGGACGGTGTAGAAGTTCGTCGCGATGCCGGTGAAGCCGGCGAAGTTGTAGCCGAAGCCGCCGGCGACGCCGATAAAGGGGAGCAAGAGCGTGCTGAAAATCCGCTGGGCGAACGAGAACTCGGAGACTGACGTGGGGGTGTCAGGCGACCCGCCGAGGAATTCCAGGAACGCGGCGGCGGGATAGGCGTCGATGCCGAAGTCACTGACCTGAATGCCGCTGATACCCTGCTGGATGCTGACGCCGATGATACCGTTGTCGACCTGCTCGCTTTCGGCCATCGTCACCTCGTAGGTCTCGCGTTCACCGTCGACGTAGCCGGTGACCGACACCCGGTCACCGGGTTCGCCGCCCTCGAGGGCCTGCATTAGCGCTGCCCCGCTGTGTGTTCGTTCCCCGTTGACGTCGGTGATTATCATGCCCTCGCCGCTCGGTGCTCCTTCCCCGGCGAGCGGGCCGTCCTCGGCGACCAGCACGTATGCGCCGAGGGCAGTCGTGACCGTCTCCCCGGATTCGGTTTCGAGCGTCGCGACGGGATGCTCTCGGGCTGCCTGTTCGAACTCACTGCGAGTAGCCACCGCAGTCCCGTCGACAGAGACAATCGTCTCACCGGTTCCAAGTGGCGCACTCTCGAGGGCCGCCGAGACGACGACGGACCGCTCGACAGAGACGGTTTCGGCATCCTTCCGAGCCACTTCGACGGTCTGTGCGTCGCTCTCTGCGAGCACCGCTTCGAGTTCCTGCTGGTTCTCGACCGACTGGCCGTCGACGGCCGTGATGACGTCGCCCGACTCGATACCCGCATCGGCGGCGGGGGTTCCGCTGATCGGGCTCCCGACCGGCACGCCGTCGACGACAGCGACAGCGCCGGCGACTGGCCCGAACAGCAACAGGAGCGTGATGATCGCGAGCGCGAAGTTGTTCGTCACGCCGGCCGTGTACATCCGGGCCTGCGCGCCGCGGTCGGAGCGCAGGAGTTCGTCTTCGTCGGGTTCGACGAACGCGCCGATGGGGATGATCGCCAGCAAGGCCAGCCCCATCGACTCGATGTCGATGTCCTCGACGCGACAGAAGAGCCCGTGGCCGCCCTCGTGGACGACGAGGCCGAGCAACAACCCGAGCACGATTTCGGGTGCGACCGACAGCGGGAGGAAGTCGTTGACGCCGGGAATCGCCAGCGCGTTCCGCGGCTCGTTCAGTGCGGAGGGCTGTGGGTTGACGAGCGCCTGGTAGGCCCCGAGCGCAACGAGGAGGAAGGAGCCGACCATCACCACGAGTCCGAACCCGACGCCGAGGTTCCCCCAGGCCCGCCAGAACCGCTTTGGCCGTGCGAGCCAGTCGAGGACAGCTTTGCCCTTCTGCGTGTGAATCGTCGTAATCGGGCCGCTAAAACGAATATACTCGGGGACAACGCCGCGGGTCCGTAGCGCCATCGCGAGGAGGGTGTAAGCGACAAGGCCCGCGAGGACCCACGTCAGCGTACTCACCATTTACCCGAAACTAGGTTTAGCCAAGCAAGAGGGTTTGGTTTGGGACACACCGTCAGCAGCCAACGGTGAAGTGACCGCGCCGCAAACGACCACACAATGTACGACCACGTTCTCATTCCCGTCGACGGGAGCGACGAAGCCACGGCGGCCGCACGGCGCGGCCTCGCACTGGCTAAGGACTTCGACGCGACTGCCGAGGTGGTTCACGTCGTTGACCAGCGAGCGCGCAGGCTCACGCGAACGGACCGCGAGAGCGGACACCTCCGCGAACACGGCGAGTCCGTCCTCGCGGACATCGAGTCGCTCGCCGACGATATCGGCCAGCCCGTCACGACAAAATTGCTGGAGGGGAAACCGAGCGTGCAGATCGACAAGTACGCCCGCGAAACCGACGCAGGGCTCATCGTCCTCGGTCGACAGGGACTGACCGGTCTCGGGAAGCGACTCCTCGGTGGCGTCACCGAACAGCTCCTGCATCGAACTGCGGTGCCCGTGCTCGTCGTTTCGGACGGAACACAGGCGGAAGGGAACGAATTCGACTACTCACGAGTCCTCGTCACAACTGACGGGAGCGAGACCGCAAACACGGCGACGCGACACGTCGCGGCGGTTGCAGACCAGTACAACGCTCTGGTTCACGTTCTCAATGTCGTCGATATCCAGGCCGCCGGCGGAGCGTTCAACGCTGGCGGGCTGAACGAGGCGTTCATCGAACGACTGGAAGCGGACGGGCGTGATGCCGTCGCAGCAACCGCCGACGAACTCGAAACGGCGGCTTCGGACGTAGCGGTAGAAACCGCCGTGGAACGGACGGACTCGCTCGATGGCGTCGCCGCTGGCATCCGCAAGTACGTCTCCGATCGGGACATCGACCTCGTCGTGATGGCGTCACACGGCCGCTCGAACCTGAAACGCCAGTTGCTCGGCAGTGTTACGTCCCAACTGCTCCGAACTGTCGATGTCCCCGTGCTAGTGACGCCCCGTTCGACCTGAGCGGGTGGACGAACCACCCGTTCTATGTATCGTGGGAACGTATCGCAAGACGGTGCTGGACAATGCCAGAAACCTGCGGTATCTGTGGTGAAACCGTTCCGTTCGACGCCACGGTTCACGCGATGATTCACACTCACAGCGAGACGGGCGTCATCGACGCGTACGTCTGTCAGGACTGCTACGACGAGCGTCTCGGACCGATGTTCGAGCGGGTCGACACGCAGGAACAGTCGCCCTGAGAGAATCCCCTGAATAGGCTGCTACGGACAGGTAGGACCTTCCTACTCCGCCCTACTCGTTCCGACGGAAGCGATCCACGACGAACTCCTGATCCAGTTTCGCGATGAACGTTCCGAGCTGTGGGCCTTCGGTGTCGTCGAACAGCAGCCGGTAGCCGGCCGAGAAGAACTCGCCGATGTCGATGTCGTTTCGCTTCGCCGTTTCGTATATTTCGGCCTGAATCGCCTCGCCGTCGTGGCCTTCGGCGATGAAATCGGCCAGCTCGTCCAGCGCGGCCGCCGTCGCGTCGTCGAAGGACACGTCGGGAATCTCGGCGCGCTTGAGTTCGTAGTTGAACTCGTTGTTGGTCAGACTGGCCCACTCCTGGGCGCGCTCGACGCGGGCGAGCGCCTGCTCGACGGCCCACTCCGGCGCATCGTCGGGGATATGGCCTTCCTTCCGGGCGATCTGCTCCCGCTGTTCCGGGTCGTCGGTCATCCCGAGCACGGCTGCGAACGTGTAGGGGATCCGAACGCGCTGTTCACGCGGTTCGTCCACGACCATCGGGTAGGCCCGCTCGGCGAGTTCGGCGTCGTCCTCGCTGGCCTCGACTTCCCCGAAGTAGCGCCGCTCGAACCGGTCGAACTCGTCGACGAGCTGGTCGACGTTCTCGACGGAGAAGTCCCGCTGCTTCCGCGGATCCTTCACGAAGAAGTACTTGAACACCTCCGGTTCGAGAATGTCCAGCACCTCGTCGACGGTGATGACGTTGCCCGAGGAGGAGGAGAGCGGTTCGCCGTCGAGCGTGAACCATTCGTACACCATCGGGACCGGCGGCTGAATGTCCAGCACGTTCTCGGCGACGTCCTCGCCGGAGGGCCAGGAGCCCTCGGCGTGGTCCTTGCCGAACGGCTCGAAGTCGACGCCCAGAATTTCCCACTGGGCGGGCCACTCGAAGCGCCACGGGAGCTTTCCGTCCCGGAGCGTCGCTGTCCCCTCGTGGCCACAACCCTCGATGGTCTGGTCGCCGGCCTCGACGTCCTCACAGACGTATTCGACTTCGCCGGCGTCGAGGTCGACTTCGGTGACGCCCTCGGTGAGCTTGCCGCACTCCTCGCACTGGGGCAGGAACGGGACGTAGTCGTCCCCGACCTTGTTCTGGTACTCGGCGAGCACGTCGCGGGCCCGGTCGGCGCGTTCGAGCACGCGGCGGGTCACGGGTTCGAACTCGCCGTCGGCGTACAGCTCGGTGTTCGAGACGAACTCCACGTCAACACCGACCAGATCGGCGCTTTTCCGCAGGAGCGTCGTGAAGTGGGCACCGTAGGAGTCACAGCAGCCGAAGGGGTCCGGGATGTCGGTGTACGGCTTCCCGAGGTTCCGCCCGAGCGCGCCGGCGTCGACCTCGCCGAGGCCGACGACGTTCCAGTCGAGGTCGGCGAGCTGACGGGGAACCGCCCGAAGCCGGTCTTTGTCGTCGGCGGTGAACACCTGTCTGACTTCGTGGCCGCGGTCCCGCAGGGCCTCGGCGACGTAGTAGCCCCGCATTATCTCGTTGAAGTGACCGATGTGGGGGACGCCAGACGGGGAGACGCCGCCCTTGATGACGATTGGGTCGTCGGGGTCGCGCGCCTCGATAGCGTCGGCGACGGAGTCGGCCCAGAAGGCTCGGCCGCCGCCGCGGCCGACCTCGTAGGGGTCTTCCGCCATCTATGCCTCCGGAAGAATCTCGGACCCGTCGAACTCGCCGTCTTCGACCGCGCGCACGACGTGTTCGGGGTCGGTACCGTCGAGCACTATCGTCCGGATGCCGGACCGCTGGATGATTTTCGCGGCCAGCAGGTCGACGGGCGCGCTGCTGCCGGCGTCCATCTCGATGTCGGCGATCACGTCGACGAGTTCGCTCGCACCGAGTTCGTCGAACCGCGTCGCGTCGTCGTCTTCGTTCGGGTCGGCGTTGTAGACGCCCGGGACAGACGTGGCGTAGACGAGCAGGTCCGCGCCGACGTACTCCGCAAAGGCGGCCGCCACGGCGTCGGTGGTCTGTGCGGCGACGATGCCCCCGAGGACGGGGATGTCCCCGCGACGGATGGCTTCCCGGCCCTCGTCGTAGCTCTCGGCGGGTGTCGGCGCGGCGCGGTCGTCCAGGGCGGCGATCAGTAGCCGGCCGTTCAGCCGCGTGACGGCGATACCGAGCTGGTCGAGCTCGATTTCGTTTGCGCCGAGGTCGCGGGCGGTCCCGATGTAATCGCGTGCGGTCGGTCCGCCGCCGACGACGGTCCCGAGCGTGTGTCCCTGTGCATCGAGCGACTGGATGGCGTCGGCGTAGTCGGCGACCCGGTCCGCGTCGAGGTCCGGGGCCAGTACGCTTCCGCCAATGGAGACGACGACTTTCATTAGCCCGCCGTAACCGCGATGCACTCTTAAGGGTTGTCAAGGCCACTGACTGCTGTCTCTCTAGTCGGCCCTTTCTGGTTCCCACAGCGATTGCTGTCGGTCGCGTCCCCGCGAGAATGTCCGTCTGACGCGTGCCCGACGTGCTGACGCGTGTCTGACGCTTCTGGGAAACTAACGGTGAAATTCGCCGCATATTGGCGCTACAGATGGTGATATCTCTCTTTCACAGACCGCTCAAAACACCACGAAACTTGCGCCGATTTACGGTCTAAGAAGGCTTTGTGAAATGTCTAAAAGAATCTGAAACGGTCGTAAAAAATGCGTTTTAGCTCGATTTGTCCTGAAAGTGACCGAAGTGACCTGAAGGTTCCTTCCTTTATATACTCCCGGCGGGGTTACGAAGAAGTGAGGTGACAAAGATGAGCGCTACCGCAACGCCCTCCGGCGAGGAAGAGCCCTCCAAAGAAGAGCGACTGAAGTCGTTCCTCGCAGAGAAGGCAAGTGACGGCGAGATGTATTTCAAGAGCAAGTTCATCGCTGACGAAGTCGGTCTCTCCCCGAAGGAGATCGGTGCCCTGATGGTCAAGCTCAAGGACAGCGCGTCCGAGATCAATGTCGAGAAGTGGTCGTACACGAGCGCGACCACCTGGCGTATCGAGCCGGCGTAGACGACCGGTCCCCGCGTACAGTTCTCGGACGATAGTACCTGCTATAACAATTGAAACGATTTACACACTGATCTCACTGCCATCGTGCGATCAGGTGTGCATTGATTTTCAATGGCTACTATAGCTGTGTGATCGTTCGCGGAGTATTTGTGCCCGCATCGTTTACGAGTAGCTGATGAGTGGCTCCGCGGACCCGCCATCGCCTGATCGACTGGCCGGCGTGTTCTCCGTCTCGTCAGTGCGGCGGACGGATGGGACCGTCCAGTATATCGGCGACCCGCTAGTGCCACCAGCCGCCGCTGTCGAGCAACTTAGGCCGCTGTTTCGACAGCGGGGCTACGACGTTCGACTCGAAGAACTCGGCCCGGAATCCGGCGATGCAGCAGCCACTACGAGCAACGGCGGCACTACTGTCGTCGGCGGTCCGGGCGCCGGTGACTCGATGACCGCCACCGGTGGTGCGTTGAACCCGCGCCCGGACCAGTACGCACTGGTCGCGGAGCCTGCCGACACGGACACTGGCGGTATCCCGTGGCTCAACATCGGGCTCCTACTCGCGACTATCGCGTCGACCCTCTACGTCGGCGCGAGCGCCTGGTACTACATCCCGGTCGCTGAGGACCCGGTTCGCGTTTTCGAGGCCTGGCCGTTCGTGGTCGCGATGCTCGGCGTGCTCGGCATCCACGAACTGGGCCACTACGCCGCGGCCCGCTACCACGGCGTCGACGTGACGCTTCCGTATTTCATCCCGTTCCCCTCGTATCTGGGGACGATGGGGGCGGTCATCAACATCCGCGGACGCATCCCCGACCGGACGGCGCTGTTCGACATCGGCGTCGCCGGCCCGCTCGCCGGACTTGTCGCGACGACGGTCGTTACCGTTATCGGCCTCTCGATAGACCCGATTACGGTTCCGGAACGCGTGGCAAACAGCGACACCGGCGTCATCATCACGTTCAACTATCCGCTCCTGTTCCAGGCGCTGGAAGCGCTGGTGAACGCGCTGGGACTCGGGACCGAGATTGGGCCCGGCGAATCGGTCCACCCGATCGTGTTCGCCGGCTGGGCCGGGATGTTCTTCACGTTCCTGAACCTGCTCCCGGTCGGGCAACTCGACGGCGGTCACATCGTGCGGTCCATCGTCGGACAGCGGCAGGAGACCGTCGCCGCCGCTGTTCCCGGCGCGCTGTTTGCACTCGCCGGCTACCTGTATTTCACCCGCGACCCGCCGCCGGTCGGTTTCGGCGTCTGGGGCCTGTGGGTGTTCTGGGGCCTGTTCGCCACCGGACTCGCGTATGCTGGTCCGGCCAGACCGACAGTAGACACAGAACTCGACCGACGGCGGGCGCTGCTCGGCCTGTTTACGTTCCTACTGGGGCTGGCCTGTTTCACGCCGGTTCCGTTCGAGATCAGCGCGGTCTAACTGTCAGCCCGCGTCGCGGCCGGGACATTCTCAGTGTGAGTACCCGCGGTCCGGAAGCGTCTCGCCGTCGAGCGTGACCCCGCGCTCGGTGACCGTTCCGATCCGCTGTAGCGGGCACGGCACGGCGTCTCTGGCTTCGGGAACGTCCGATTCGGGCAGCGTACAGACCAGTTCGAAGTCCTCGCCGAAGAACACGCCCAGCTCTCTCCGCTCCTGCTCAGTCTCCGCGAGCGCGTCGACTTGCGCGTCTATCGGGAGCGGCTCTTCGACAGCGAAGCCACAGCCGCTGGCTTCGGCTAACTGGTGCAGCGAGCGGGCCAGCCCGTCGCTCGAATCCATCATCGCCGTCGCGTGCGGTCGGAGCGCGACGCCTGCACGTACGCGGGGATCGAACTGAAACAGCCCGTTCGCCCGGTCGGTGTCACCCCGGTCGAACAGTTCGAGCGCGGCGGCTGACCGGCCCAGCGTGCCGGTGACACAGACTGCGTCGCCGGGCGACGCGCCCGAGCGACGGATCGGGTCCGCGGCCGCCCCGATGGCCGTCGTCGCGACGGTGAACTCGTCGTGGTTGTCTAAATCCCCACCGACGTACTCTGCGCCGACCGCGTGACACACGTCCTGTGCGCCGTCGACGAACGCCGCGAGTTCGTCCGGTTCGAACGACGGTGCACCGTACGCGGCTACTGCGGCTGTTGCGTTAGCCCCCATCGCGGCCACGTCCGATAGCGAGGCGGCGACGGCCCGCCAGCCGGCCGTGTAGCGGGTCGTCCCCGCCGGGAAGTCCGTCCGTTCGTGGAGCATATCGGTCGTGATGACCTGGCCGTCCACGACGGCGCAGTCGTCGCCCGCGTCGGGAAGCCGGTCGGCGAGGTCGGCGAGTGCAGCCCGCTCGTCCATACTCGGTCGTCGGTGTCCCGGGGCAAAACCCTCGGGGGTATCGGTCGGCAGGACAGGGTCGGTGGGTTGAAACCGGAGACTGCCAATCCCATCCACATGGATGGGAACCGGATGGCGACGGTCGTCGGGTTCGCGGCAGCGCTCGCCGTCCTCGCGGGGCTGGTGTGGCTCGTCGGCATCGATGAGACGCTGGACGCGCTCACGACGGCGGACCCGGGGGCACTTCTCGCCGTCGCGGGCATCGCCATGCTCTGGCTCGTCTCGTGGGGGCTGGCGCTGTGGACGGTGCTGCAAGCGCTCGGTGCGCCGGTGGCGCCACACACTGCCGTTCTCGTGTTCGTCGCCGCCGTGTTCTCGAACAACGTCACGCCCTTCGGTCAGGCCGGCGGCGAGCCCGTGAGCGCGCTGTTGATATCGACGGCCGCCGACACCGAGTACGAGACCGGGCTGGCGGCTATCGCCACCGTCGACACGGTCCACTTTCTGCCGTCTGTCGGGTACGCCGTCGTCGGCTTCACGTTCGTCGCCGCCGGTGCGGTCCAGTTGACCCGGAACCTGGCGTTTGCCGCCGGTGCTGTCGCGGTGCTCGTGGTCGGTATCCCCACTGCTGCTGTCCTGGGCTGGCGACACCGGGACCGCGTTCAGGCGACGATCATTCGCGGTGTCGCACCAGCCCTCGCCGCGCTGTCGAACGTCGTACCCCGGTGGTCACCACCGTCCGCGGAAAACATCGAGGCGCGAATCGAGGGGTTCTTTTCGGCCATCGAACGCATCGCGACTGACCGGCGGACGGTCCTCCAGACCTTCGGGCTCTCGGCCTTTGGCTGGATTTGCCTGTCGGCGTCGCTGTGGACGTCGCTGTACGCCGTTGGGGCACCGGTACCGGTCGAAGTCGTCCTGCTTGTCGTTCCTGTCGGGAGCATCGCCAGCGTCGTCCCGCTTCCCGGCGGGTCGGGCGCTATCGAGACGGTACTCGTGACGCTGCTGGTCTCGACGGCCCCGGTTTCGGCGGCCCTCGCCACCTCTGCGGTGCTGATCCACCGCGTCGGGAGCTATCTCCTGCCGACGGTTATCGGCGGCGGCGTCGCCGCTGCGCTCAGTGTCGACCGGGCCGCATCGCTCGAGGAGTGACACTCGCGGTTCCCGACGGGAGAGAGAATCGCTGCCCTGTGGGCGAGTGAACGGTTCACGCCCGCCGACTGCGAACGACGCGTTTAAATGACGGCGACGGAAAGAAATCTGCAATGGCTACACTCTACGACGTTCCCCCCGAGGAACTCATCGAGGCACTCACGGAGACGCTCGCAGACGAAGACGATATCGAAGCCCCGGACTGGGCCGAGTACACCAAGACCGGCGTGGACCGTGAACTCCCACCCGAGCAGGAAGATTTCTGGGCGCGACGCGCGGCCAGCCTCCTCCGAAAGGTCGCCGTCGACGGTCCCGTCGGCGTCAACGCCCTCCGCTCCGAGTACGGCACCTCGAAGCAAGGGACGACCCGCTACCGCGTCCGTCCCCACCAGAAGACCAAGGGCTCGGGCAACATCATCCGGACGGCGCTCCAGCAGCTCGAAGACGCCGGCTACGTCGAGACCAGCGAGAACGACGGTCGCCGTGTCACCGGTGACGGCCGCAGCCTCCTCGACGACACCGCAGGCGACCTCCTGACGGAACTCGACCGTCCGGAACTCGAACGCTACGCGTAACTGACGCCTTTCTCGCTGTTTTTCAGCCGGCCCATAGCCCCTGCTCCGAAATCGTTTTCCGACCGACTCCAGTATTCTCATACAACTATGAGTGGCGACCCCAGCGAGGAGGAACTCGAAGAACTCCGGAAAAAGAAGATGGAGCAGCTCAAGGAACAGCAGGGCGGCGAGGGCGAGGGTCAGGAGGCCGCGCAACAACAGGCCGACGCCCAGAAGCAGGCAGTCCTCAAGCAGAACCTCACTGACGGCGCACGCAAGCGGCTCAACACGGTCAAGATGTCGAAACCGCAGGTCGGCGAGCAGATCGAACAGCAGGTCGTCGCGCTGGCCCAGAGCGGCCGCGTGCAGGGCCAGATCGACGAGGATCAGATGAAGGAGCTCCTCTCGGAGCTAACGCCCGACTCCAAGAGCTTCGACATCAAGCGCCGGTAGATGCGCTGTGGCCTGTTGTACAGTGGTGGAAAGGACTCGACGCTGGCGGCGCTCTTGCTCGACCCTTTCTACGACGTGACGCTCGTCAGCGGTTCTTTCGGCGTCTGTGACACTGACCCCGCTCGGGAGAGTGCGTCGGCCGTCGGCTTCGACCACGCGACAGTCGATCTGGACCCGGATGTGGCCCACGACGCCGTCGAGCAGATGCACGACGACGGCTACCCCCGTAACGGCATTCAGCGGGTCCACGAGCACGCCGTCGAAACCGTCGCCCGCGGTGACTGGATCGCTGACATCGACGGCATCGACACGTTTGACGCCGCGGCTGACGGCACCCGGCGCGACGACCGGGTCCCGACCATCGAGCGTCCGCTCGCACAGAGCGTCGAGGACCGCTTCGGCGTGGACTACCTCGCGCCGCTCGCAGGCATCGGCCGCGGCGCTATCGACGCGATGGCCGCCGACAAACTCGTCGTCGAGAGCGGCCCCAGCGCCGAGATTCAGAAGGCTGACTACGAAGTCGAACTCCGTGCGCTCCTGCGGGAGCGCTACGGCGAGGGTGCCGTGGCCGACGTGTTCCCCGAGCACACGCAATCTCGCGTGCGTGGACTTCGCTAACCACCGCTAGTGCGGGTCCCATGTGTCATCGCTGGTGCGGGTTCCCCGCGGGTCCCAGTCAGACTAAGCGATGTCCCGGCTGGTGTCCACGCTGATGCGGTCGGTGAGGTCGAGGCATATCGGCTCAGTGAGCGCCCGGCCTCCGCGGAACTTCGGGACGAAGAGCCTGTTTTCGATAGCGTCGTCGCTTCGCGTCGTTTCGAGGTCGAACACGATATCGCTCGTGTACTCCGTCCGGTGGCGCTGTGACGGTGTGGTGTCGTGTTTGAGCGCGTACAGGACCGCGACACTGTCGGTCTGTGCGAGTCTGGCCTGCAGCGTTTCGAAGAAGGCCCGAAACTCTCCTGTATCGGCGCGCTCAAGCGGCTCGACCGGGTCGACGACGAGGAGCGACCCTTCGGTGAGCCCTTCGACGTGGGCGAGCGCATCACTGACCGGGGCCTCCCGATCTAGCTGGCTGACAGCGAGGTCGTCGTAGGTCCCCCGCTGGGACCGCAGCGCCGACGTGACTGTGGTCGGGGCCTGTTCGCCGGAGAGATACACCGTTTCCTGGTGGGCGACGAACTCGGAGAGAAACAGCTCCGCCTGACTCGCCGGTTCGGCGAGCAGCGTGACGAGGCTTCCAGTCGGAATGCCGCCGTCGAGCTTCCGGTCGAGTGCTCGAACCCCCGTCTCGAATCGCTGTGTCACTGTCTCACCCCGTGAACTGTCCACCAGTCCAATGCCCGTCCCATACGGCCACCCTGGGTTGAGGGGCTCTTTGTTGTCGCCTCTCTAACACGGACCGCTCCCCATGTAGTCAGTCTCTAGCCCGCTTACCGCCAGCGGACGCTGGCCACGCCCGCCTTCATAGGTAGATCGCCAGCAAACACAGCAGTGGGCGCATTTTAGCGAGTCTCTACCGGTAGGTATCGGCCCGTAGTTCGTGGTTCCGGTCAGCGTGAACGAACAGGTTCAAGCGCGCCCTGGCTGTAGACGCGGATATGTACGACTCCGTCAAGGGCTTTCGCGATTTCTACCCCGAGGAGATGCAGGCTCGGCGGTGGGCCATGGACACGCTGGAAGACGTCGCACAGCGCTACGGCTTCCGGGAGATCGGCACGCCGGCGCTGGAACCGACCGAGATGTACGTCGACAAGAGCGGCGAGGAGATCGTCGAGGAGCTGTACAGCTTCGAGGACAAGGGCGGGCGCGAGGTCGCGCTCACGCCGGAGCTGACGCCGACCGTCGCGCGGATGTTCGTCGCCAAGCAACAGGAACTCTCGAAGCCGATCAAGTGGGTGTCGACGCGACCGTTCTGGCGCTACGAGGAGCCCCAGCAGGGCCGGTTCCGGGAGTTCTACCAGACCAACGTGGACATCTTCGGGTCGGCGGAGCCGACGGCCGACGCCGAGATTCTGGCCGTCGCCGTGGACATGCTCACCGATCTCGGGCTGACGGGCGAGGACTTCGAGATCCGTGTTTCCCACCGGGACATTCTCTCGGGCGTGCTGGAGTCGTTCGGGGCCGACGTGGACGTGCCCGAAGCGATTCGTGCGGTCGACAAGCGGGCCAAGGTCGACCACGACGACTACCTCGACGCGCTCGTCGAAGCGGGGCTCAACTACGGCCAGGCCGACAAGTTCGACGAGATGCTCCAGATTGACGCCGAGGAAATCGAAACGCTCGCGGACCTCACCGGCTCCGAGGATGTCCGCGCGGCGACCGACAATCTGCAGGCAGTGCTCGACGCGGCCGAGGACTTCGGCGTCCGCGACCACCTCACCGTCTCGCTGACGACCGCGCGCGGGCTGGACTACTACACCGGCGTCGTCTTCGAGTGCTTCGACTCGACGGGCGAGGTTTCCCGGTCGGTGTTCGGCGGCGGCCGCTACGACGACCTCATCGAGGGATTCGGCGGCCAGCCGACGCCGGCCGTCGGCTTCGCGCCCGGCCACGCCACGCTCCAACTCCTCTGTCAGCGCGCCGGCGTCTGGCCCGCCGAGGAGCTGTCGACGGATTACTACGTCCTGCAGGTCGGCGACACGCGCCCGACCGCGGCCCGAATCGCCCGTGACCTGCGCGAGCGCGGCCACGTCGTCGAGAGCGACGTCGCCGACCGGTCCTTTGGCGCGCAGATGGGCTACGCCGACGGCATCAACGCCGAGACGGTCGTCATCGTCGGCGAGCAGGACCTCGAAAACGACGAGGTGACGCTCAAGGAGATGGACGACGGCGAGCAGATCAGCGTCCCGCTCTCGGCGTTCCCCGGCGACTACGACCGGCCGACGTTCGAGGACTTCGCGGAGTAGCGCCACCTAACGGTCGGATTGTGACAGTAACTTTTTGCGACCGCCGTGTTGATTGTTCGACATGCAGCTCCCCTCCATCGCCCTCCCGAGGTGGAAGCTCGTCGCGACCATCGCGATACTGTCGACTGGCTTTGCCATGCTCGCAGGTGCGGCCGGCCTCGGAAACGTGCTTGCTCCGATATTTATCATCCTCGGCTGGTTCATTCTGGCTCCGCTTGTCGCCCTTCTGGGATCGAAACTACCGATAGTTGAATCGCCGGCGGCCGAGCCGGACTCGGATGAAACCGAGATGACCACGGCGTCGGAACCGACGGTAGATCCGGTCGACCACCTCCGGGAGCGGTACGCCCGCGGTGAACTGACAGACAGCGAGTTCGAGCGGCGGCTGGACCGCCTGCTGGAGACCGAATCGCTCTCGGCGAACAGCGAGGCAGAGAACACGGCCGGTGAGGTCGATAGGGAAGTCAGCCTCGAAACCGAGTGACGGAAGACACTACTGCCGCGTGGCCACTACCCCTGCGTGAAGCCGTTGTGAGGCAGGCCGGTCAGAGCGCCCGCTCCATTTCCATCTCCACGCGCTCCTTGGCGATCGTCTCGAAGCCGACCGACTCGTACAGCGCTCGGGCGACGTGGTTCGTGTTCGAGACGGAGAGCCAGACGCGGTCGAGCCCGTTCTCCTGCCCGTATCCGAGGAGTACGCGGATGAGCTGTGAGCCGATGCCGGCGTGCTGGTAGTCCGGATGGACGAAAATCGCCAGTTCCGAGGTGTCCTGATACGGGACGAGGACGGCGTGGCCGACGGCTTGCTCCTCGTGCCAGACAACGACGTTCAGGCCGTCTTCGACGAGATTCGGCAGCCAGTCGCGGATATCCGCCTCAGTCCGTGGTGGCACGCCCTGTGACCGGGAGTCGGGCCCGAAGTCAGCATACATCTCCACAAGTGGGTCGATGTCGCCGTCGTAGGCCTCGATTGTCACCGTCCGCCCGTCGTGGTCGGTGAACGTTTCGGGCGGGCGGGGGAAGTCGTGATCCGCCGCGGCGGCGTTGGACATACTCCTGTCTTTGTTCTCAGGACGCCTAAGTTCGTCTATCCTTCCCAGCGACTGAGATTCGGGCGAGACAAGTGGCTCGCAGTCGACAAATCGGTATGCGCGCCTATCGCGTGGCCTACGACGGCCGACCGTATCATGGGTTCCAGCGCCAGCCCGACGTCGACACCGTCGAGGGGCGACTGCGCTCGGCGCTCGTCCGCCTCGGCGTCTGCGAGCGCGGCGACGGCCTGCCCGAGCGCTACGCGGCTGCCGGTCGGACTGATGCTGGCGTCTCTGCGCGAGCACAGACTGTCGCCTTCGACGCGCCGGCGTGGCTCTCACCGGCGGCGTTCAACGGCGAACTCCCGGACGACATCCGTGTGTGGGCCAGCGCCGATGTCCCCGACGGCTTCCACGCGACCCACGACGCCGCCGAACGCACGTACACCTACTATCTGTACGCGCCGACGGACACGGACCGGCCCGGACATCGACCCGTCGACGACGAACGGTGGGCCGATGCCGTCGACGCGCTCGCTGGGACCCACGACTTCCACAATCTCACGTCCGACGACACCGGAACCGAGCGAACCGTCGACATCGACTGGACGCGGGACGGCCAGTTCCTCGTCGTTCGGCTCACGGCCGGCGGGTTCTGCCGCCAGCTGGTTCGTCGGCTCGTCTCTCTCGCGGCGACTGTCGCGGACGGCTCCGCCCAGCTGTCGAAGGTTGACCGTATCCTCTCGCCGGAGTCCGTCAGTGGCCCCGACGGCGTCCCGCCGGCCCCGCCCGAACCGCTGGTGCTGACCGACGTTCGTTACCCGGATGTTGCCTTCAGTCGGGACGAGGACGCCGCTGCGGACGCACGGACGGTCTTCGAGCACCGACGCGCGAACGCCCACACGACAGCGCGGGTTGCCGACCACATAACCGACGGGCTGTAGTTCCCCGTCGCTGAAACGAAGGCTTACTTCGGCCCCGTCCCAAGAGCGGGCTATGAGTTCGGTACCCGCACGGAGCGACATCGACGAGGCGTACAAGTGGGACCTCGATTCTCTCTACGCCAGCGACGAGGACTGGGAAGCCGCCTATGAGGAGGCGGAGGAACTGATCGAGGACCTGTCCGCCTACGAGGGGCGCGCCACCGAGGACGCTGCGACGCTGTTAGAAACTCTGGAGACCTACGAGGAACTGATGCGGACGGTGTCGAACGTCGCCGCCTACGCCCGGATGCGCCGGGACGAGGACACGACCGACGACACGTACCAGGCGCTGACAGCCCGCTCGCAGTCCCTCTCGTCGGAGGCCAGTTCGGCCGCCTCGTTCCTCGACCCGGAACTGCAGGATTTGGAATACGACGACATCGAGGCGATGATCGACGCGGAGCCGGGGCTGGAGCCCTACGAGCACTACTTCGACGACGTGCTCCGGATGAAAGACCACACCCGCTCGGCCGAGGTCGAGAATCTCCTTGCGGAACTCGGTGAGGTCACCGGTGCGCCCGGCGAGGTGTACAACATGCTGGCCAACGCCGACATGTCGTTCCCGACCGTCGAGGACCCCGACGGCGACCAGCAGCCCATCACGCTCAACAACTTCACGACGCTGCAGAAACACCCCGACCGAGAGTTCCGCCAGCGCGTCTACGAGGCGTTCTACGACGAGTGGGACACCGTCCGCAACGCCGTCGGCACGGCCTACAAGAACGCCGTCAAGACGGACGTGAAGATGGCGAACGCACGGGACTACGACACCGCCCGCGAGGCCGCGCTGGACGGTCCGAACGTCCCCGTCGAGGTGTACGACACGCTCGTCGACACCGTCCACGACAACCTCGACACGCTCCACCGCCACGCCGACCTCAAGCGCCAGTCAATCGGGGCCGACGAACTCCGGATGTGGGACCTCTACGTCCCGCTTGTGCAGGAGGAATCGCCCGAAATCGAGTACGAACAGGCCTGCGAATACGTCACCGAAGCCGTCGCACCGCTGGGCGATGATTACCAGTCCCGGCTCGCCGACGGGCTGGATTCGCGGTGGGTCGACGTGTACGAGACCGAGCACAAGCAGTCCGGCGCGTATTCGGGTGGCACCTACGACTCCCAGCCGTTCATCCTGATGAACTACCAGGACGACGTGGAGTCGATGTACACGCTGGCCCACGAACTCGGCCACTCGATGCACTCGGAGTACACCAGCGAGGAGCAGCCCTTCGTCTACTCCGGCTACGAGATATTCGTCGCCGAGGTCGCGAGCACCGTCAACGAGACGCTGCTGACCCACCACCTGCTGGACACCGTTGAGGACGAGCGCCTGCGCCGGCACATCCTCAACGAGTACCTCGAACGGTTCCGTTCGACGCTATACCGCCAGACCATGTTCGCCGAGTTCGAGCACCGCACCCACGAGATGTCCGAGGCCGGCGAGCCGCTGACCCCCGACCGGCTGGACGAGCTCTACCGGGACCTGAAAGGCGACTACTACGAGCCGGCGGTACTCGACGACCGCATCGCCCGCGAGTGGATGCGCATCCCGCACTTCTACCGGGCGTTCTACGTCTACCAGTACGCGACCGGCATCTCGGCGGCCGTCGCGCTCGTCGACGGCATCCTCGATGAGGGCGAGCCAGCCGCCCAGCGGTACATCGACTTCCTCCGGAGCGGGTCGCGGCAGTACCCGCTGGAACTGCTTCGCGATGCGGGCGTCGACATGGCCAGTCCGGACCCCGTCGAGTCCGCGCTCTCGACGTACGGTGAGTATCTCGACGAGTTCGCCGAGTTGCTGTAGGACGGCCAGTAGCTATCCGGTGCCTGTCTGGCTGTTCGAGCCACCGGTCTAACCGAACGCTACAGCCCCGTCCCGACACGGATAACCCTTTCACCCCCTGTGACCCGAAGGCACTTTGTGTCTCAACCGTATAGTACCGACCATCCAAATGTCGCGCAGTCCCTCGCTTCCGGAACGACCACGGTTGGAACTTGATCCCGATATGACGCCTGACGAGCGTCTGGAGGCACTCCGGGAACATTTCAAAGAGATAGTACAGGTCAACGAACAGCTGACCGAGCAGCTTGACGCCGCCCGTGACCGGCAACACGACCTCACGGACGAGGTCGACCAGCTTGAGCGGGAAAACGAGACGCTCAAGACGTCCTCGCTGTATATCGCGACAGCCGAGGAGCTGACCGACGACGGCGTCGTCGTCAAACAGCACGGCAACAATCAGGAAGTCCTGACCGAAGTCTCGCCGTCCATCCGCGACGGGCTGGAGGCCGGCGACCGCGTCGCCATCAACGACTCCTTCGGCGTCAAGCAGATTCTCGATCCCGAGACTGACGCCCGCGCACAGGCGATGCAGGTCGACGGCTCGCCGGACGTCTCCTACGACGATATCGGCGGCCTCGAAGAGCAGATCCGCGAGGTCCGGGAAGCCGTCGAGGAGCCGCTGGTCAACGCCGAACAGTTCCGCGAGGTCGGTATCGAACCGCCGAGCGGCGTCCTGCTGCACGGCCCGCCCGGCACCGGGAAGACGATGCTGGCGAAGGCCGTCGCCAACGAGACCGACGCGACCTTCATCAAGATGGCTGGCTCCGAACTGGTCCGGAAGTTCATCGGCGAGGGCGCGCGACTCGTCCGTGACCTGTTCGAACTCGCCGCCGAGCGCGAACCGGCTATCATCTTCATCGACGAGATCGACGCCATCGCGGCCAAGCGAACGGAGTCGAAGACCTCAGGCGACGCCGAGGTCCAGCGGACGATGATGCAACTGCTCTCCGAGATGGACGGCTTCGACGAGCGCGGTGAAATACGCATCATCGCGGCGACGAACCGCTTCGATATGCTCGACCGCGCCATCCTCCGACCCGGCCGCTTCGACCGCCTCATCGAAGTCCCGAACCCGGATGTCGAGGGCCGCGAGCGTATCCTCGAAATCCACACCGAGGAGATGAACCTCGACGACGACGTAGACCTAGGCGCGTTTGCCACCGAAACCGACGGCCTCTCCGGCGCGGAACTGGCCTCGCTGGCGACTGAAGCCGGGATGTTCGCCATCCGCGACGGCCGGACGACGGTCAAGCAGTCCGACCTCCACGACGCCTACGAGAAAATCGAAGCCGACGACGACGCCAGCAGCGTTCCGGTCGCGTTCGCCTAACCACCTTTTTACTGCGAGGGGTGTCCTCGGCCGCGGTGCGGCCTGCGGGCCCCCCTGCTTGCAAAAACGTGGGTGAAAAAAGCCGCGCTCTCACGGTGTTCGAGCGCGGTGAACCGCTCGCTACGCTCGCGGATGCTATCCTCAGTACCTCACAAAGCGTCACCCACTAATCCGATCTGAGTCACTTCTTCTGTCTCGATGAGCCGTCTGTAGCGGTCGATCTTCGCTGAGGGTGGATGGAGCTGTCGCTGTCGGCGGC
>NZ_JAYMGY010000006.1:0-193462 GCF_037078445.1 Haloarcula sp. CGMCC 1.2071 | reverse complement strand
CGCCGTATCTCCGAGCCTTTCAGCTCCGCTGTGAACTCTACAGAAAACCAGGTGACGAAGCGCTCAAACATGCTCTCAACGCCGCCCTCTAAAAATCAACAACGTGCTTCACAAGAGCGTACGTTCATTGAATCATCATCCGAAACAGGAGTCGTTTACACATGGGTCAAACGAGAGAGCCCGACTGGAACAACGGTTTCAACCCCGTCTGCGGCGGGCGAGGTGGTCACAGATCTGCTGACCGGCGCAAACTTCGGACAGTTCTCTTCGGTTCTAGTCGACACTGATGTGATCTCCGATGCCGGGATGCCCGACGAGAGATTTCCCGCGTGGCAGGACCGTGAGTGGTTCTTCCGGCTCGCACAGGCTTGCGAGTTCCAACCGGTCACGGAGACACTTACGTATCGCCAAACTGGCCGAGAGGATAGCATCACAGCAAAGTTCGAACAGAAGCGCGACGTCGCCTATCCTCTGTTTGTCGAGAAGCACGCCAGCCTCGCAGCGGAGTACGGGAAATACTACAAGCAGACCTTTCTCGCGTCCATGCGACGCTCGCTTGCACGGTCAGCAATCCATGCTGGACGGTACGACGAGGCCCGTAAATACTTCTTACTGGCATTTTTTGCCAACCCACTCTACCGTCCTGTCCACCCCCATCTGCTACCCTCCTTGGGAGGAGAGTGGACCTACGAGGGTGTTGCGTCCTTGCGTCGGAAACTGACAGAGACAATACCTGCAAGATGAGGACGTTCTGTGGTATTGGGCTTTGGAACCCCATTCGTACCGGGTCTCAGTTGACAACATTTCTGTCCGCTCAAACAAAGCCTATCCCCTTGAAATGATTACAGATATCCGTATGAATACGCTACATCGACAAACTGGTAGGTAACACCGACTAGAATACGGTACCGATTAACTTGAACGGATAGCTTCCGCCTGATACCAATTTCTAATACACAGTCTGTGCTACTTCGATGCCATCGGCGATGTTAAGTCTGGTACCGAACGAATCCAGTGACTAACAAAGTCTATCTGACGGGTCCAACACGATAATGGACGAGCCGACGCCTTCAGACGGTGCTGGTTCTGCTGTCTCGACAGTAGCCGAACAGAATATCTCAGCTGCGACGGACGGCGACCGACCACTGCTGGCCTTCTTTATTCCGGATCTCTCTGTCGGTGGTGCAGAGCAGGTCGCGATCACAATCGCGAACGGGCTGGCCACCCGGGGGTACGACATTGACCTTCTCCTGTCACGGGCGAGCGGTGAACTCCGGTCAGAGTTGTCTGAGCAGGTCTCTATCGTCGAGCTTCCACCATCGACGACGCCAGTGGTTGGGGTGGCCGCACATCTGCCGTTCCTAGCTACATATTTAAATAAACACAAGCCGGCAGCGTTGTTTCCACATCTTGAACACCCAAGCATTGTCTCGCTCGCTCTCAATAAATTCCTTGACATCGAGACTACCGTGATTCCGACGCAGCACTCTGCGTTCGGACACGAAGTTGAGGCGACACCAAAGGATCAGATTGTCAGACGAATCGTCCCTCGGCTTTACCCCGCCTCGGATCAAATCATCAGTGTTTCTGAGGGGGTCGCAGACAGCCTCACTGACAGTACTCCAGTCGAACGCTCGGACATCTCAGTACTTTACAACCCAGTAGATGTCGAACAGATTCGTGGGCGGGCCAGCCAAACAGTCGATCACGACTGGGTAGAGAACGATGATCGGGATGTCGTCCTATTTGTTGGGCGACACGCACGTCAAAAGAACTTGGATGGATGGGTCCGTGCGTTCGAGAAGGTAGTCAGTAGGAACTCGAATGCACGTGCAATCATAGCAGGAAAAGGACCGTGCCGAGCGAAAGTTCAGGCGACGGTCGAACGACTGGGCCTGTCAGACGTGGTGTCGCTTCCTGGATTCGTCGATAACCCGTATCGATATATGGCAAGGTCAGACGCTTTTCTCCTCTCATCCCGGTATGAAGGGCTACCGACGGTCCTGATCGAGTGTTTGGCGGTTGGATGTCCGATCGTTTCAACGGACTGTCCGAGCGGCCCAAGAGAAATTCTCTCCGATGGAGAGTATGGGACACTTGTCCCCATGGATGATGTGGATGGATTGGCTAACGCAGTCCGTGACACGCTTGCTGGTCCTCCCGATCCTGACCGGTTGCGGTCCCGCGCCGACGACTTCTCGCCGCGACCTGTGTTTGACGAGTACGAGCGGTTCCTCGAAGAGCACGTCTTCACAACCTAACACTATCTGGCGGGCATTAGTCCAGGACTTCAGACATGGGGAGCTGTCCATCAGCGATGATCGATTCGTGGAGGTTCGCAAGTCGCTGACCGTGTGCTTCCCACGTCCATCCCTTCGATACCAACCGTTCCTTACCGTTTGTTCCCATCCGTTCTCGCTCTTTTGGATTGGTGATGAGACTGTTCAGGGCGGTGGCAAGCGTATCGGAGTCTTTTTTTGGGATCAAGAGGCCTGTCTCTCCGTCTACCACCTGTTCTGGGATACCGGATACGGCCGAGGCGACAACCGCAGTTTCGCTGGCCATCGACTCGTATATCGTGTTCGGTCGGCCTTCTGCGTGGCTTGGGAGCATGAAAATATCTGCGGCAGCGAACCACCGCCGGAGACCCAGCGGTGGGACTTCCCAGAGGACCCGATAGTCCTCGTGGTGGCTATCTTTGAGTTCAGCGATGAGGTTTGTGCGGAGATCACCGTAATGACCGACGAAAACGAAGGCTACGTCGTCGTTATGAATATCATCCAGGGCTTCACAAATCTCGTTAATCCCTTTCCGTTCCGTGTACCCGCCACAGAACATGATTAGTGTGGTATCTCTCTCAATTCCCAGTTCTCGCCGAATCGTCGCCTCGTTGTCCGTTGGATACCGCGCTGGGTTCGCCCCGTTTGGGAGCACAGTAGCTTTCGGTGTTTCGGTAATACTGTTGGCGATTCGTGCGAGTGATTCACTCACGCAAAAGATGCCGTCCGCGTAATTGAGAGTCTCTCTGATTTTTCTCCGACTGATCTGTGAGAGTTCATAGAAGCTGTTTAAAATTTTCCCACGCCCCATGACTGTCAGCGGGATATCGTTGCTCCTACAGTACGGCACTAACCCGTAGCCATCGTAATGGATGTGGCCAGCATGGCAGATATCCGGCGTCTCAAAGTTCGTTGAGAGATACTCCGGGAGCATTTTGGAAAACGACCGTGACGACAACGTGTATTTAAATAACTTTTGCGGTAATAAGTAGAGGAATCTAGGGTAATGGACCTCGTGAGAACTGTAATCATGTCGGCTCGGTATGTCGCCGAACTCGGAGTAGGGACCTATCGGAGGCGCTCTCGGACGAGGAGTAACGACATCTAGACTAGTGTCTGTCATACTGAGCGCCCTGATGGATCGGAAATTGAACAGCCCCATATAGGGATTAAAGGGGTCTGGATGGTTCATCGCGCTTACGACCGCATCGTACATGAATACTAACTGGAAGTGGGTCTCATTAAGTATGCAGCCGGTACTGATTCTTTCCTCCGATGTATGCATCAGAAGACAGACAATAACAAATAAAATTATGGATATTTTGAGTGGGGCTATCCATTTTGGAATATGGACCTTTTACGGCGAATATTGAGCCGGTTCTCGTTTATACAAGAACTTGGTTGAGTCATCCCAGAACAAGCATTATACGCCTAAAGAGGACATACGCGAGTACTGCCCATCCGATCCATTTGGCCAATCGAAGACGGTGGGTCCATGTCATGTCGGCTTTCGGAGGAATCAGGATTACGCTCAACACCAGAAACCATAGGAAAGCGATGACGTAGTAGACACTATACGCTGTGAAGCCGGCCCACCACATCGCTAGCGAGAGCGATACGAGTACGATGACGTAAATCAGCAGAAATTGGCGAAGCCGAGGCTCTGTGTCCGATTTCGGTGACGCGAGCGTCAAGCGTTTTATTCCGGTATCTGGCCCATTCATGATCGAGTTCTCTGGTAATTACGGTTGATATTCGTTCGGTGGCTGTGGGTGAGTTTCTGTACGTACATCGTTGATTACCTCCAAACGGCTGAATGTGATGCACTGTCGATTCCAACATCCGCCGGTGACGGGACTGACGGCTCGAACGGTCCCTGGCCCTTCGCATCCGTTTCAACCGTGAGGTCAGCGGTGTTGCCGAGCCCTCCTTGATTATTGTTCCGCGCCAGAGTCCGGATAATGCCACTCGACGAGTTCAGGTCAAACACCTTGCCATTACAGTTATGGACTGAGAGCCGGTCGATATCGACATCCGATAACCACCCCGAGTCCCGATCCCTGATAACCTCATCGTCCTCTCGTATATTCGTGTTAGCGATTGCGATCATATCTCCCTCAACAGTCATCTCGCCAATCCGACATTGGAGCGCATAGTCTGTCATATCTGTCGTAACGACGTTATTAAGACGAACTGTCGGTGGGACATCCGTCCGGGAGGCTATACGCTGAATGAACTGTCGTCCATCAAACTCGTGTCCGGGGATATCATCAAGTTTGGTTTCGAGTGAGGGTGTGTTAGCACGGTGGTAGACACGTCGGACATCCAATAGAGATGCGGCGCTCAGCTTACAAAAATTCGCCCCCGTACCAGTCACATAGCAGTTTCTGACAGAGATCTCGCCGGCATTAAACCGGACATCTATTGCACTCCCAGAACAGTCGATGAAATGGGAGTTCGTCACGGTGAGGGGATTCCCCTCGCTTGCGTGAGTGGTGATGTGGTGGCCGACGTGTCTGCCATCCGAATAATTATGATCGGCAATGGCATTGTCCTCAAACGAACACCGGTCAACGGTCCGTAACACATCCCGTCCCAGAATAGCCTCCTGATACCAGCCGCGGATGTGGGCGTTCAACAAATGAAGGTCCCCGTCGCCACCGATTTTTATGCATCGAGATCCGCCTCCGGCATCGCGCAGATTCGGTAGATTCTCATAGTTTCCGTTGAGCCGTATATCCCTCACAATGACAGTCCCGTGATCCATATTGTCCATATAGCGGAATCCCGTCTGAACCGGATGTGAACCGGCCCGAAGTTGTCCGGTAATAGCGAGCTCCGAAGCTTGTGGACCGGCCCCACGAATTGAGATGCCAGGTGGCATATCTTCACCGTCACCGATCCGATTAAATGGTTCGTACTGCGGTCCCCGACGGCCAATGTAGTACGTACCCTCTGGGATGTAAATCGTCCCGTGGGCGCCAGCTTCTTTAGCAGCAGCTTGGAGAGCATTCAGATTCCGTTCCGCAGCCGCTATACTCGGATCGGTCGGATTCGGTCTCGCGCCGTACGCCCTGATATTCTCCCCATTCGGCTTTGATGCAGTTTCCTCATTTGGATTTGCTTTCTGCGTCTCCTCTACATTGGCCAGCGGCTCCTCACTGGGCCCGGCAAGCCGATTCCCAAACCGCTCATACACGACACCCCCACCGACCGCTGCTGATCCGAGGAGAGCAAGGAGCTTCCGTCGACCGATCTGCAACGCCAACCCTGAGTCGTCAGTCATTGTTTTAGCACGTATAGAGCAAGTTATCGCTCATCGGCGAGCATATCACTTGACGCGGTCTCAATAAGCATACACGCATATGCTGTGATTGATATAATTGTTATTCCCTTCTTAACCCGATTTGGTACCCGGTAGCGGGAATAATATACTTCAGCAGACGGGATACGTCTAACGACCCCTTCAACTGCGGTATCGGTGTCGTTATGAGGTGTACGCCTGATTGCTGGCCGGAGCGCTTCCTGAACTTTAGGTGTGCTTCCCCAGCAGGTGAGGTCCATCAGGCGGTACCCACGATATTTCCGAACGATGATTTGCTGCTTGACAGCGATAGTAGGAGCCGGATATTGAATACAGTCGTCCTCAATCGCTGATACCGAAACCAGATGAATGAGTCCGGGGACACGGACGGAGCGATAACGCCGCTCGTGAGCGCAATTATACCGACGTATGGTCGGAACGAAAGGTTACCGAGGGCCATTCAGAGTGTTCTAGACCAGACGTATGACAACATTGAGTTGCTGGTCGTCGATGACGCATCTCCGACTCCTGTCAGGGAAACGCTGGACTCATTCGACCCCACGGTGAACGACTCGTTTCGGGTCCTTCGTCACGACGAGAACCGGGGAGCGAACGCTGCGAGGAATACAGGAATTAGAGCGTCAGATGGCCGGTACGTTGCATTCTTGGACGATGACGACCAGTGGGATGAGACGAAGATCACAAAGCAGGTCAAAGCATTTCAGGAGTCTGGCTCGGAGACAGGTGTCGTGTACACCGGCGTCCGAAAGGACGGACCGGAGGGCACAACGGTGTCGAAACCAATCGCATCGGGTGACGTAATGAAGGACCTCCTGACCGGCGCGAACTTCGGTCAGTTCTCCTCGGTTATGGTCGATACGACGGTCTTAGAGACTGCGGGATTACCTGACGAGAGATTGCCTGCTTGGCAAGACCGTGAGTGGTTCTTTCGCCTGGCGCAACACGCGCACTTCAGGCCAGTCCGGGAGACGCTGACGTACCGTCAGACCGGACTCCCCGACAGCATTACAAAAAAATTCGAACAGAAGAGAGATGTGGCATATCCAATGCTCATCTCAAAGCACAACCTAGTCGCGGCGGAGTACGGAATCTACTACGAACGGATGTTCATAGCCACAATGCGTCGTTCGCTGGCACGGTCTGCGGTTAGAGCCGACCGCTACGAGGAGGCCAGAAAGTACTTTTTATTATCTGCGCTCGCGAACCCCTTGTACTGGTCAGTGTACCTGCATTTGTTTGCATCTCTCGGTGGGAGGTGGTCTTACGAATCGATTGCCTCCCTCCGACAGCAGGTTGTTAACGGCCTTGCTTCCGGTACCTGAGCGCTTCCGGTCTAATCATGACAGCGAATACGCACCCGTATGAAACCGGACACCGGAGAATCGGAGCGAGTGGACCGCTGGTTTCGTTTTCTTTTCTAAACCTATAGTAGCCATTGAAAATCAATGCACATCCGATCGCACGACAATAGTGCGATCGGTGTTTAAATCGTTTCAATTGTTACTATAGGGAAGTGGCGATACAGAGCAGGCCACAGTCAGTGCTGAGGATAGGACGGCTCGCACAGATCAGGTACGAACTGTTGCTTTCGTAGTCCGAGGGGGTCCGATCTGATCTGTCAGCGTCGGTTTTGTCGTCCCATCTATCACGTCGATCGTCTATCTCCATTGGAGCTCTCGGCTGTACTGTCCTTGATATTGACAGCGTCATTGTTCCGCGGTGTTTCTATTCTGGAGCGTGGATGCTTAAGTACCGGACTGAAATCTTCACTAACCGTTTGTTAGCAGGGTCAGAGAGTGGGGCTTAGCAGCGGGGCGGCATCGCTCTGTCTGTGGGTAGACAAACGTTGTAAAAGACGCCAAGGCTTCAGCCCGTGGATCCAGTGACAACCAAGTACGCCAGATGTGAGTGGAATCCTTCGCGGAAAGTACCTTGGACTCTTCTGACCCGGCCTCGTGGGGACGCCTAAATGATCGCATAACAATGTATGCTATTCGGAAAAAAGGCAGATATGCAAGCACGCTCAAGTGAAGGACCCTCTGATACTCTTGATCAAGAGGATCACTCCACTCGCCTGACGATGTGGTTTTTCCGGCGATATCCCACGGGGCAACTCCGATGAGCCGAGCCCGGCATCTCGAACTGCTTACGCTGCTTGGGACGGGGCTGCTCTTGGTCGCAGTGGCGGTCGTTTCCGCGATACCATCGGCAAGCACGTATGAAATATCTATCTACGGGGCGCTCCCATCGTATTTTTGGGTCTCGATCGTCGGGGCACTATTCTTTGGCGGCCTCGTCATACTCCTGAGCGCAGCGGAACCTGAGGACACGACGTGGCGACCGGCGCTTGTGCTTATGAGCCTCTCGAATTTGGTTCTCTTTCTCATGCCGTTCCTGCGTGGGTATCAGATGTATGGGCGGGAAGACCCTATGTCGCATCTCGGGTACATCCGAGACTTCGTCGCCAACGGCGAAATTGGGGCTAATATCTACCCGCCGGCCCACGTTCTGGCCGTCACTGTCGCCGATGCGACGGGTCTCGACTGGATGACAGTCGTGATGTTGCTATCACCCATGTTTTCTCTGCTGTACTACGGAGCGATGTTCTATTTGTTGCGGGCAGTGTTCGATTCCCGGCGAGAGATCCTCTTCGGACTCCCGTTCGTTATGCTCCCCGTACTCAGGTTTGCACATCTCGGGTTCCGACCATTCGCATTGAGTCTCATGTTGATACCGGTCTCATTGTATCTTCTCTTCAAGAGCGATCAAAGTGCCACACCGGCCATCCGGACTGCATTTGTGATTGTACTCTTCGGACAGACCTTCTATCACCCGCTAACCGCGCTTTTCGTCATCGGGATATTCGTCCTCTATCGTGGGAGCAATCATATTCCAAGTTTGGGCGGCCCCTACCCTACAACAAAAAACCTCTTTTCGCTTTCAGTGGCATTGTTTGCAGTCTGGTACACACAGTACGCGGGTATACTTCTGCGGTTCAAGCGGATCTACGCCACGGTATTCGGTGTCAACCAAGGTGAGCCTCCAGTAGCCGCCTATCAGAGCACTATCCAAGAGTCTTCGCCGGCTCTAATTGATATCTTTCGGGTGATGGTATTTAAATACGGTGTGGAGTTCATGCTGTTTGGACTCGGGTTCGTATTCACAGCCGCTGCAGTATTTTTGATCCGGAAAGGTCGATATGTCCCGACGTCACATCTTGGGATGTTCATCGGGACCGTTATCGTATTTAGTTTCGGAGGGTTATTCTTCCTAGTCTCGGACCTCATAGTCCCGCCGAACCGACCCTTCCAGATCGCGAAGATCGGCGCGATCATTTTGGTAGGACAGCTATTGTATGTCGGGTGGACAAAGATCGACTGGAGCAAGAGGCGGATCGGACGGACTGCAGGGTTCTGGCCGATAGCCGTGGTAATTCTCCTACTGCTCGCGAGTCTGACCACATTTAGCGTGTATAAGTCACCGCTCAACTCGGAGCGGAATCCACAGGTAACCGAGATGGAACTTGAGGGAAGCGCGTGGCTGATGGGCCATGGCGAGGCCACTGACAATCTAGACCGGTTCGGAATCACCTTTCACCGACACCACGACTACCGGAACGGTGTCCAGGCGCCGGACAACTTCGACGAAGGGACTCCACCGAACCATTTCAATTACACCAGGCGACAGTATCTCGGGAGTAGTTACGAATCCGACCATTACCTTACAATCACCCGGAAGGGACGGATTACGTATCCGGAGCTTTTCCCGGGTTATCGTGATCGGTGGCGATACACACCTGGTGACTTCAACCAACTCGAACGGGACCAGACGATCAACCGACTGTACGATAACGGGGATTATACACAGTATCTCGTCAACGCTACTGCGACTGACAGAGCAGCAGCGGGTCCGAGTTGACTCCACACTCACCGGCAAATACGATGCAGAGAACAGACCGTCAAGGAGAGATACAAGATACTGACCAATCCCACATATTTAATAGGAGTATTATCGAAGAAGAGGCTTGCCTCGGCTAGGGAACACATAATTATCCTCTTGAAAGTTGCTAAACGACCCATGTCGAATCCAAATTGGAGTCGCACAAGAGACTATTTATCCAGAGGCGGACAGATTCGACCTGAGGGATATAGCGCCGACCAGTGGAGGCGATAGCAATGAAAAATATCGTTTTCATTACTGTGGATTCACTGCGTGCTGACTATGTTTCTGGCCGGAAAGCTCCTGAATCGCTCGAAACGCTTCCGCGGATGACTGAGGAGTGGCTCACTTGCTCCACTGCATACGCGAACGCACCATACACGAAGCAGTCGTTTCTCTCAATTCTGAGCGGGAGCTATCCTTGGACGTTCGAATCAGCGGAGACAGGATTCGATCCGGACCGAGGGCATATTGCGGAGCGATTGTCCGAAGCGGGGTACGCCACAGGGGGGTTCCACTCGAACACGTATCTGAGTCCGACATATAACTACGATAGAGGGTTCGACTATTATTTGGGTCGGGACAGCGGAGGCGATGAGGGCACAGAGTCCCGGTTCGCGTCACTTTTTAACACGGCTGTTGAACGGGCTGTCGCTACTGAGGTACTCTCAGAGCTCATCTACTGGACTTACCGGAACGCCGGTAAGCAGTTGGGGATTCAGCTCGGTAGTAACCTCTACAAGCCGGCCGAAGAACTGAACCAGCGTATCGTCAACTGGACCCAACAGCAGTCCGAACCCGTGTTTGTCTGGGCACATTACATGGATGTTCACAACCCGTACTATCCACATGAAGGGACAGTCAGTGAGGGGATCAGCCGAAGGCGGGCGGTAAAACTGTTTCATAAAGTCAACGAACAACGGTCCGAAGCCGCTGAAAGTGATATAAACACCCTTGAGCGTCTATATCGTGGTGAAATAGAGTATTTTGACCGGCAACTCGGTCATCTGCTAGAGCGACTCGACGAGACAATCGGCCTAGAGGAGACACTCCTCGTGTTCACGTCGGATCACGGCGAAGCGTTCAACGAGAAGGGCTGTGTTTTCCATCCGGGAAGCGCTCTATATGAAGAGAATACACATATTCCGGTGATGATAGATGGACCGGACATTAGAGGTAGCAAGATAGAAACCCCGGTCTCACATATCGACCTTGTTCCGACGATACTGAAAAGAGCCGGTGTCGAGTTACCGGAGTCAGTTGACGGGAGAGATATCGCCGGACGCGATTTTGAGACCGCCAGCGACAGGGTCGTCTTCACTGAGAGCTACGATCACGAAGACGGGGGACTAATGTGTACTGACGGAGAGTATAAGCTTATCAGAGACCTTGAGACAGGCGAAGAGGTTTTCTGTAGGCGTAATGCCGAACCGGAGAATATCAACCAGCCAGACGAGAATGAGTCTGTCATCTACGATAGACTGGCCGGAGCTCTAGACGATCACATGCAGTCGGTGACAGACGCTGAAGTGACTGATACCGATGGCGACATCTCCGAAAACGTCCGTCTCCAGCTTCGCAAACTCGGTTACAAAGAGTGACTAACCGCTGGACGATATGCACTGCAACTCGGCTCCACGTATGAGGAGACGAATAAAACGGTGAGAGAGACTACAGCGTTTCGCTCAGACTATCCACTTGGTTCTTGACATCATTGACCGTGATCCGTAGTTCGTCGACCTCACCGCGGTCCCGCAATCGGTGCGTGTAACTGTCCCGATCACCGCTGACGCGGGTGCTATCGGCAGCCACCACTGTTCCCTGTGAGTGGAGCGTCGTGACGACCATATCGAGGTCCGCATCGGCGTCTGTGACGGTCCAGTCGACGTCGAACCGCGACCAGCCATCAATATCTGTTCGGTTCACATCGACGGCTTCGATCTTTGGGGGGTTCGAAGCCGTCTCATTATCTACGGTTACGGTGACTGAGGCAGTGACATCGTTTCCACCGGAGTCGGTTACACGCGCTTCGAGTCGGTGGTCTCCCTCGTCAACTCCCGTCGTGTCCCACATGCCCTCGTGATGTCCGGTTTCAGCGTTGTATGTCGCCTCGGTCCAGTTCGCGTCGTCGACACGGTGTTGCACAGTCAATTCGTCTGTTGCGTCTTCCTCATCGCTCGCTGCGATCTGTAACGTCACTTCGTCACTCGTTGGTTCACCTTCAGTCGGCGTTACCCAGGAGACGGACGGTGTCGTATCCTTCGTCTCGGAGGCAAGGGACTGAGCGGTGGCCCCACCGGTCGCGGCGCTGAAGACGTCCGTTTCGACGCGTTGCGGGTCGAACGATCCGAGCCCGACCCAGCCGTCAGCGTGGTCGCTGTCGGTCTCGACAACGTCCCACTCAGTAGGTTCGTCCGTCCCAGCGGGCCACACCTTGGCCCTCAACTCTGACCCCTCTACACGGAACCGTCTCCAGAAGTATTTGTTCTCCTGTGGCGTGCCGAATCGGGCTATCGTTGTCACGTTCCCGTCAGTGTATTTACCGAGGCGGAACGCGTCTTCACGGTCTTCTACCTCTATCCAGTAGCCGTTGGTGATTCCGTTTGCCGTCGAGGCACGGAGATACACCCGCGCGTGGAACCCGTGTTCCGAATCTGTGGCGAACGACGGTACTCGGAACTTATCTAATACCTCCACATCTTCCGGCCGGCCGACATCGTCCGCAGATATGGCGTACCTAGTACGGTTCCCGTCAGTGTTCTCGAAGGCAAGGGCAGACTTCCCTGTGAACTCCGACCCGGTATCGACGTTCCAATCGCTCGTGGTACTCGACCACTGCGGTGTCCAGTGATCGAACAGCGGTGGATCGGAAGTGGGGGTCGTATCCCCCCCAGAATCGTCTGACTCCGAGTTGATACCAACATCGGAGGCAGCCGGAACATCGGGTGTGAGCGGGCCGACACCCTGCTCATCAGCCTCAATCGTGATAGCGCCGGTGTCACCGAGACCGCCGTTCCCATCGCGCGCGAGCGTCTCGATGGTCCCGTCTGAGTCTTCCGTGCCGAACAATGCCCGCTCACAGTTGTGCACTGACACCCGGTCGAGAGCCACATCGGAGAAATGCGCCCCGTCACGGTCACGGAACACTTCGTCAGCCAGTTCAAACGTTGCGTTGTGGATCGCAAAGTTGTCACCCTGAAGGTTCAGTTGTCCGGCGGCGGCTTGGATAGCGTATCCCATGTGGTCCCTGGTTTCGACATCCTCGAGATACACTGTCGGTACACCACCGGTGCGATCGGACAGCCTGTTGATGAAACACCGGCCATAAAAGTTCTCGCCCGACTTCTCGTCGAGTTTGGATTCGAGTGAAGGCGTGTTGGCGCGATGGTATACTCGTCGGACATCGAACCGTGAGGAAGCACTCAACTTACACAGGTTAGCACCGGTCCCTGTCACGTAACAGTCCTGCATCCGTATCTCGCCAGTGTTAAACCGGACATCTATTGCGCTCCCGGAACAGTCGATGAAATGGGAGTTCGCCACCGTGAGGGGGTTGCCCTCGCTCGCATGAGTGGTGATGTGATGGCCGATGTGTCTGCCACCCGAATAATTGTGGTCCGCAATGGCGTTGTCTTCAAACGTACATCGGTCGACGGTCCGTAGCAAGTCCCGGCCAAGGATAGCCTCTTGATACCAGCCGCGGATATGCGCATTCGAGAAATGTACATCTCCACTGCCAGCGATATTCATACATCGAGAACCCCCGCCAGCACCGCGAAGGTCCGGTAGGTTCTCGTAGTTCCCATCCAGCCGTATATCACGGATCGTGACCGTGCCGTGATCGGCACCATCGTCGTAGTAGAACCCTGTCTGGATCGGGTGGGATGACGCGTCAGTGTGTCTGCTCACCCCCAGCGCTGAGCGCTCTGGACCGGCCCCGGTGATTGATATGCCGGCGGGCTCCTGGCCACCGAACTCAAAGAACGAAGACCGACTGTCACGAGCGAAATAAAACGTTCCCTCTGGGACGTAAATTTCGCCGCCGTTACCAGTAGCTTTTGCCGCATCAACCACTGCCTTCCAGTTACGTTTCGCCGCGTCGAACGAGGGATCGTCTGGGTTCGCCACTGCACCGTGATCGGTTATGTCTTCAGTCATAGCGCGTACTCACTGAAATCAGTCATATACTGCGTCTGCTGGGACGATGTGGTTGCAGTGACGCTGTTCGCGCCGACGAGTGCGGCGACTGTGACAGCACCCGCTTTGAGATATTCCCTGCGGTTAATTGTACCTTGTCGGTCCCCGTCAAGTGGTTTGTTCCGACTTTTCTTTCTATCCGCTTCTTCTGTTAATGACTCGTTACTTTGCTCCGATTCGGTATTCATCACACTCACCGCTGGTGGAGGTCCCGTATTTACTGATGCTACCAGTCAAAGTGAGTTTAGCCTATTTTAATTACCAACTAAAGATATTTACAGGCAGTTAGCTTAGCTTAAGTTATCAATACAGACAAGCGGTAGGAACTCCTTACCTTGAGGCAAGCTTCAAGCAGTTTGGCTTGTCCGCATGTTTAAAAAACGGGACACATAGTCGGTCGTATGAAGTCGTTACTTCAGTCTGATACCAAACTTGGCCCGTATTGAACGGTCGGCACCGATTACTATCCACAGCATACGGAGACTGTGGTTTTGGCAGTTGCGACTGTAATCTGATTCATTCTAATCACCCTGTTTGTCGGGGTGGGATTCATTGATTAGAATCGATTTTGCGGACGTTACCAGATGGTCTGTATGGCATACAAGGACCATGAATAATTTGACTTGAACGTCTCATATTCTGTTTTATGAAGCTCATTGTTGGATAGACAAGTCAGGATTTCTTATTATACTGTAGAGTGATACTTTGACCATGTCTTGATTTATGAGCCCACTATTCAAGATCGAGACCATCTAATAAGTCAATATATACCGATTCAAGAGAACACATAACGGATTCAAATTCGAGACGTCTCAGGAGTATCAGATGTATACTAATATTCCCGTCAAGGATACAGTGCAACGATTCAATGTCGATGAGCAGCGATAGGCCAACGGACACGGTACCATCGTCGAGATGGAGAGAAGCATCTAAGATTGGGACAGCCGCCGTACATAATCCACTCCGATGACGACTGACTGTGTCATCGTCTCTCAGCGGTATCCCCCGGAAAAGGGAGGCAATGCCTCCAGAATTCACGACACAGCCGTTAATCTTGATGACGACTTCGACGTGACAGTCCTGGCGCCGTCCCTCTGTTACCCACCGGGAAACTTCGAACGGACTTGGAAGCGTAAGCAGATAGAATGCGATAAGGGAGTCGTCGTCCACCGACTGTGGACGTGGCAGCCACAGCGAGAGAACCCCTCTCTGCTCCGGCGGCTCCCTTACTACCTCATATTCGCAGTCCATGCGGCACTCTGGTTAGTCATGAATTTCCGGCAGTACGACGTTGTCATGACATCTACGCCACCGATCACTACTGGGTTCCCCGGACTCGTGGCTGCTGCCATCGGGAACCCCTGGGTAATCGATGTCCGCGATCTGTGGATTGAGAACTCGATCGCCCTTGGATACATTACAGCAGACAGTCCACTGGTAAAAGCCGGTCGCACGTTCCAGCGTCTTGCGTTACGCTCCGCTGATCGCATCACGGTAACGACTGAGACGCTCGGAGATGCAGTCGCTGACACGTACGGCAACGATCTCCGGGATCGGATCCGAGTCATCCCAAACGGTGTAGACACCGACCGGTTCTCGTCAGTTTCGACCGCTGAAGAAAACGACTCGCGAATCGTATACACCGGGAATATCGGGAGTGCACAGGCACTCGAACCGTGTATCCGGGCAATGCAACACGTCTCAAGTGACGATGCCGTACTCCAGTTGGTCGGTGACGGGGATGAGGTGTCTCGGCTCAAGGGTGTAGTGGAGCGACTCGATCTTGAAGACCGCGTGGAGTTTGTCGGATTGGTGGACCGTAAACGAATCCCGGAGATCCTTGACAGCGCAACTGTCGGATTGGCCCCGATAAAAGACAGTCCAGAGCTGGACTACGCGATACCCACGAAGCTCTACGAGTACATGGCGTGCTCGCTACCCGTCGTGGTTACTGGGAGGGGGGAAATCAAGCGGTTCGCGACGGATACAGACGCAGGTGTCCACACAGAACCCGATCCCGAGAGTATTGCGGCAGCGATTGACACCCTCCTCGAAAACCCCGATCAGCGGGTGGCGATGGGTCGAGACGGACACCGAGTCGTTTCCGAAGAGTATGACCGGCAGGCCATCGCCGGCCGACTGGGTGAGGTGTTCCGGACGGTGACAACGTGCGAACAGCAAGAATTGTACACGGCCCCAAGTACTGACGATGACTGAGTCCCTGCAGACGCTTCCGAAAGCGGTCAGGTTGTACGGACACACACTCACACAGTTGGAGCCTGCTCAGCTACTCGGAATGGCTGAGCGAACGACTCGGAACTCCGTCCTCACGCGACTCCCGCTCGACTTCGACGGGCGATACGACGCCGCGATTCCCCGAGCCCTCTCAGTGGCGACCAGTCCAGTCGAAACGGACCTCGACCTGCTTCGGGGTGAACTTTCAAAGTCGACCGTCCGGATGTTCCAGCAACGGAGTCGCCAGGCGGCCGACGGCAACCTGACCTTCCTCAACAGGAGGATACAGTTTCGGTCGCCAGACCAGCCTAACTGGTTCGACGACCGGTTTGACGACTATCCGTTGCTCTGGCCGCTGAAACTATACGCGTTCGAACCTCTCCGCTGGGCGACGCTGGGGTTCAAAGACCCACAGGCGGCCCCCGACAGGGTTGTCGAGGTGTTCGACCAGTGGGTGCGGGACTGGGCCGATAGTATCGAAATCGGTCAGCCGGGCTACCTTCGAAATGCGTGGACGCCGTGGGCAGTATCCCTCCGTATTCAAACTCTCGTTCGATACCTCGCGTGGCGAACTGGGGGCACCCAGGAAGGCGTTCCAGCGAGACTTATTGAGGTGCTTGCTCGAGAGATATATCGGAACTCGCTCTTCCTCACGAACCACATTGAGGGTGATGTCGGCGGCAATCACCTCGTCGAGAACGGGCTTGCACTGCTCATGGCCGGACTCACCTTCTCAGAGGATAATAATTCATGGGTTTCAAAGGGAATCTCTATTCTCGGCCGTACAGGGGCTAAACAGTTTCTCTCCGACGGGGGGCACTACGAGCGGTCGCCGATGTATCATGCAATCGTTACAACGCGATACGTGACAGCGTGCTCCGTACTGACCGCCAGTGATCGCACGGTCCCCAACTGGCTGGCAGCGATGACAAGGCAGGCTGTAGCGTATCTGCGATACCTCTGTCCCCCAGACGAGCGGCTCCCGCTGTGTAACGACGCCGTGTTCGGTCAGGCGCTTCCGCTTGCCGACTGTTTGGAGTACGCTGCTGCCGCCGGGTTCGGTTCCGATGACCGTCCCGCTCCGGCTCACAGTCCAGCGAGCGGGGAGTCAGGGTACTACTGGCTCGATACGAACCATGGACGTCTGTTAGTGGATGGCGGCCCCGTCGGACCCCCGCATTTACCCGGTCACTCACATAACGATATGCTGAGTGTCTTGCTCTGGGTCGATGGACACCGTGTGCTTACTGATACGGGTGTGTATGATTATGCCAGCGACGAACGGCGACAGTACGTCAGAAGTGTTGCTGGACACAATACGGTTCAGGTCGGCGATACGGAGCCGATAGAGATCGGTGGAAAGTATCTGATGGGGGCGCGAACGGAACCGACGGTACGCTACGAGGAGACAGAACCGGCGGTTTTCGACGGATGCTACGAGACAGCGTCTGATGCACCAGCGTCGTATCGACACAACAGGACAATCGTTGCGGCGGACGGCTGGTGGCTTGTTCGCGATATGCTCAGTGGACCCGACACCGAGACAGAGCCGAGCATCTCCCGCCTCCACTTCCACCCGGACATTGCCGTCACAGTCGACGAGTCTGGACCAATACGTGCGTCCCACCGGGCAGCCACCGACGATGACCCGCCCTTGCTGAGTGTCTACCCGCTGGGTACCAGCGACGTTCGCACCACTACAACCCAATACTTCCCCGAGTTTGGCGTCGCCCAGGAGCGACAGACAGTGGAACTACGGTCCGGTCCCGAATCAGGGACAACAGCTTTGGGGTATCTTCTCGCCCCGGGAGCCAGCGGTGGCGATATATCTGGCTCCTCGGGCGATGGTGAGGAATAACCGCCAGCGAGCTACGACCGCTAGCCCTCTGATACAGTCGATTTCGGTCACTTCAGAGTATGTATAATCCTGAACTCGAAACTGGACCGCCCGCTTTCCATTTGGTTTCGTGGCTAAGGGAATGATTCAATCGTAGGGGGTGGGCGAGAAGTCGCCTGCGTCGGAGCGATCTAACTCCGTATCAACTAAGCAGACGCTTCAGTCGGGCCACGAGGCTCTTCGAACGGTCACCGCCACGGCGGCGCTGCTGATCAGACCCAGTATCTGCGGACTCGGACCGCTCTTCGCTCCCAGTGGCCAGCGCGTCGCCGTCGGCGGCCTCGATGGCATCGGCGATCATCCCCTCGGCGTCGTTGACGGCGTCCTTGACGGTGCCGTCGATTAGCGGGACGCTACTGAATCGATCCTGACTGACCGACGTGTCTGCGGCGATGATGGCGGCGTCGGCGGCTTCGATGTCAGCGTCGGAGAGTTCGTTCTCCGCGCCCATCGCGCCCTGGACTTCGACCT
Source organism: Haloarcula sp. CGMCC 1.2071 (assembly GCF_037078445.1). NCBI lineage: Archaea > Methanobacteriati > Methanobacteriota > Halobacteria > Halobacteriales > Haloarculaceae > Haloarcula > Haloarcula sp. CGMCC 1.2071. Next base: position 175,119 of record NZ_JAYMGY010000006.1, on the reverse strand, counting down.
TGATATCGTGATCGTGTTCTTCCGCTGTCTGTTCGAGATTTTCGGCTGCCATCTGACTGTGTGCGATACCAGTCGGACAGGAGGTGACTGCGACGAGTTTCATGTGTCTACTGTGGTGTGGACTTCGCTTCGCGTTGCGGCGAGTCGGGCGCGGTCCCCGCGCTCGCTCGCGGCACTGTACTCGGTTTCGCTGACGGCCGTCTTGACCTCCGGAATCGTCACGGCGCTCATGCTGAGTTCGTCGAGGCCGAGACCGACGAGTAGTTCCGTCAGAGCGGGGTCGCCGGCCATCTCACCGCACATCCCGACCCAGGCGTCTTCGGCGTGGGCTGCGGTAACTGTCCGATGGATCGCGCGCAGGACGCCCGGATGCGTCGGGTCGTGCAGGTCATCGACGCGCTCGTTCTCCCGGTCGGCGGCCATCACGTACTGCGTGAGGTCGTTCGTCCCGATAGAGAGGAAATCCACTCGCGCGGCGAGTTCGTCCGCCATGAAGGCGGCGCTCGGTGTTTCAACCATAACGCCGACTTCGGGATCAACGGCGTCAGCGTCGCGGCCTTCAACATCGGCCGCCGCTGCGTCCAGCGTGTCCAGTGCAGCATCGAGTTCCTCGACAGTGGCGACCAGCGGGAACATGATGGCGAGATCTCCAGCCCCATCCGCTCCAGCGCGCAGGAGCGCACGGAGTTGTGTGGCGAACAGGTCCGAATCGGGGGCGAGCGAGCGTCGTATCCCTCGCTCTCCCAGGAACGGGTTTTCTTCTTCCGGCAGGTCCAGATACGAGATGCGCTTGTCGCCCCCGATATCCAGCGTCCGGACGACGACGCGCCCGTCCGGGAACGTATCGAGCGCCTCGCGGACGGCCTCGTACTGTTCATCCTCCGACGGCGGCGTCTCCCGGTCGAGAAAGAGGAACTCGGTCCGGTAGAGGCCGACGCCGTCAGCTCCCCGTTCTGCTGCGGGGTCCAGTTCCGCCGGCTGGCCGATATTTGCCGCCACTTCGACGTGTCGCCCATCGGTTGTCTCGACGGACTCATCGACGACAGCAGCTCCCGAGTCGCTTGCTGCGGCCGCTCGCTCGGTGTCGTCGGGGCTGACTACCACCTCGCCGCTGTCGCCGTCGATCACGACCTCTTCCTCCCCCTCGACGGATTCGAGAGCGTCGCCGACACCGACGACGGCCGGCAGGGCCAGCGAGCGGGCGAAAATAGCCGCGTGGGACGTTCGTCCACCAGTGACCGTGGCAAACCCAGCGACGCGTTCCGGGTCAAGTTGCGCCGTGTCGCTGGGGGTCAGCCGCTCGGCGAGGACGACGCTTCCCTCTGGTAGGTCACCGAGATCGACCCGTTCGCCGTCGGTCAGCAGACGGAGGAGTCGGTCGCGAACGTCGCGGAGGTCGTCCGCGCGCTCGGCCATTCGACCGTCCATGCCCTCGAACTGCTCGATATGCTCGCCGAACGCGGCGTCGACGGCGTTTGGCGCAGGAAGCCCCTCGCCGACCATCGTCTCGACGCTGTCCTCGATAGTCGGGTCTTCGAGGAACTGGATGTGCGCGTCGAACACCGCGGCCTCGTCTTCGCCGACGCGTTCGGCGGTCGCCTCGCGCTCGGACTCCAGTTCGGTGCGGGCGGTGTCGACGGCGTCAGCGAACCGCTCGATTTCAGTCTCGGGATCGACTTCCACGCCGTCCGGGTCTAGGAGCGAGATGTCTCGGCCGTACCAGACAACCGACCCGACGCCGGAGCGCGGCGTCGCACCGGTACCGTGAAGCGTGCGTTCAGCCATCGTCAGTGTCCAGTTCCGCCTCTGGCGTTGTCAGTATCCGCTCCAGTTCGTCGAGCACTGCTTCTGCATCCGGTCCGTCGGCGACCAGTTTGATGTCGTCGTCCTGTCCGACGCCGAGGCTGGTGACGGCGATCATACTCGCCGCTTGGACGAGGTCACCGTCCGGACGACCGGCCGAGACTTCGGCCTCGTGGTCGTTGACGGCCTGGACGAACGCCGACGCCGGCCGCGCGTGCAGGCCCGCCTCCGGGACAATCGTCACAGTGCGTTCGACCGTCATGCGATTGCCTCCCGGAGCGCGTCCTGAACAGTCGCCTCGTCCTCTGCTTCGTGGAGTCGGTCCCGAACGTCGTCGTGCATCAGGGCTCGCGAGAGGGAGCTGAGGATGTTGAGATGCTCCTCGCCGCCGGCCTCCGGGACGAGAATCATGAAGATGAGCGTCGCCGGCTCGCCGTCCATCGAGCCGAAGTCGACGCCTTCCTCGGAGCGGGCAAACGCCAGTGACGGGCGGTTCACAGCGTCAGTCTTCGCGTGTGGAATCCCGATCCCCATGCCGACGCCCGTAGTGGTCTCCGATTCGCGTTCCAGCAGCGCGTCGAGTGCGCGGTCGCGGTCCTCGACCTTGCCGCCGTCGACTAGTAGGTCGAGCAAGAACTCGATACACGCTTCCTTCTCGGCTGGTGGCTCGGACAGCGAGATGTGGCTGGCCGGAATCAGTTCTTCGATATCGTCCGCTGCGATTGCGTCTGTCATTGTAGTCACAGTAGTTAGTCGTCCGTCGGTTGCGTGGTGCTCGTCTCCGCCCCAGCGTCGATACGATCTTCGAAGTCCGGTTTGATCACTGTCGCGACGACGGCCGTCACGAGTGATCCCAGCAGGATGCTGCCCAGGAATGCGAGTGGCTGGTTCGACAGCAGGACCACGAAGATACCGCCGTGGGGGGCGGGCATCGTGACGCCGAGGGCCATCGAGGTCGCACCGCCGACAGCGCTACCGGCCACGATAGCCGGGATGACGCGCAGCGGGTCCGCGGCCGCGTACGGAATCGCACCCTCGGTGATGAACGACAGGCCGAGCACGACACCGCTTTTTCCGTTTTCGTACATCTCCGCCGCGTACTTGTGCGGCGCAATGAAGTTCGAGAGCGCAAGCCCGATCGGCGGAACCATCCCGCCGATCATCACCGCGGCCATCGGTGCGTAGATTTCCTCGGTGATGAGCCCGGTTGCGAACACGTAGGCGACCTTGTTGACCGGGCCACCCATGTCGAAGGCCATCATTCCACCGAGGATGAGGCCGACGACGATAGCCTGACCTCCCTGCATCGACTGCAGGAAGGAAGTCAGACCCTCGTTAGCGAGTGCGACGGGGACGCCCAGCACGAACAGCATGATGGGCGTCAGAACCGCCATCGTCGCGACAGGGATCAGCAGTACCGGCATCATCGGCTGGATGAACTCCGGGACGTCGAGGTTCTTGAAGAAACGCGCGACGTACCCGGCCAGCAGCCCAGCGACGATTGCGCCGAGATAGCCGGCACCGGCCTCACCGCCGGAGATACCGATTACTGTCGCCGCTTCGGCGACGACGTTCCCTTGCTGGAGAATGTATGCCAGCAGGAATCCCGGGGCGAGTCCCGGACGGTCGGCGATGGCATACGCGATGTATCCGCCGAGAATCGGAACCATAATCGTCAGCCCGGCGGTACCGACCTGTGCCAGGAACCAGCCTGCCGAGCCGGTGTTCTCGAACACTGTCTGTGTGTCCCCTATCGCGTACGCGACGGCGAGGAAGATACCCCCGATAGTCACGAAGGGGATCATGAACGATACGCCCGTCATCAGGTCCTCCTTGACGGAGGTTACGTGAGCGCGAAGCGCACTCTCGGCCCGGTCTTGATCTGTCATGGTCAACGACATCGACAGCTACGCCCATTGTGTGATATAAAGGTACACGTTTGAGAGTGTTATTTACCGAAATTGTTTGCTATATGTATTTAGGCGATTGTTTCTGCACGGAACTAGGTCCGCGAATCCGTTGGAATAACAGACATATGCTTGTTAGCCGCAGGCAACTATTGGGATAGAAAACGGAATGTGTGGTGGCACACGCGCCATAGTGCTTATATCCGTCACTCGCACACACCGAAATATGGGTTCGTTCTCGGTATCCGGGGAGGTAGCTACGTTCACCGTCGAGAAGATCGGGGGGATCGACGAGACGACAGTCGAGGTCCCATCAGGGGTGACTGTGCTCCGAGGCCGGAACGCGACTAATCGGACATCGTTTCTACAGGCGGTGATGGCCGCTCACGGGAGCGAGTGGGCGAGCATCAAAGGTGACGCCGACCAGGGACACGTCGAACTCTCACTGGGGGAGGAGACGTACACCCGAACACTGACCAGAACCGACGACGGGGTTGCTGGGTCGGGCCTTGGCCTTCTCACTGACCCGACGGTTGCGGATCTGTTCGCGTTCCTGCTCGAAGACAACGCGGCCAGGCGAGCCGTCGAACGAGGGGAGAACCTTCGAGAGATCATTATGCGGCCGGTCGACGTGGCGTCTATCCACCGACAGATACGTGCGGCCGAGCAGCGCAAGGAGGAGATCGACGAGGAACTCGACCGTATCGCGTCGCTCAAGCGCGACCTCCCGGACCTCGAACGGCAACAGGCAACTCTGCGCGACGAGATCGCCGAGAACAGAGACGAACTCCAGCGCGTGGAGGACCGAATCGACGAGCGGGACGTAGATTTCCAGACGACCCAGCAAAACAGGGACGAACTCGAAACGGCCCTCGATGAACTCCAGGCGACTCGATCCGAACTGAAACGTGTGCGAAACGATATCCAGTCAGAACAGGAGAGTATCGCGGCACTGCGCGACGAGCGAGGGAGCCTCGCGGTCGAACGATCCGGGCTTCCGGAATCGCCGGACGAACGACTCGAAGCGCTCGAATCGGACATCGAGCGGCTTCGAGAGCGCAAACGAGAGCTCTCAGAGTACACCACCCGACTGCAGAACGTCGTCGGGTTCAACGAGGAACTGCTGTCCGGCGAGCACCGGGAGATAACCGATGCTATCGACGCAAAGCCAGAGAGCGTGGGTGACATCACGGACCAGCTGTATAAGGGGTCAAAGACGACCTGCTGGACCTGTGGCTCGCGAGTGAAACCGGACCGTATCGAGTCGACGCTCCAGAGCATGCGTGACCACCTTCAGGAGACGGTCACGGAGATCGACGATATCGACGATGAACTCGACGAACTGACCGACCGACGTGACGAAATTGCGGAGACGCGCACGCGAGCGCGGGAACTCACCGTCACGATTGAGGAGGTCGACGCCGAAATCGAGCGCCGGCAGACGACTGTTGTCGACCTCCGAGAGCGACGCAACAACCTCTCCGCCCGCGTCGAGGAACTCGAGGAGCGGGTCACCTCGCTCCGAACCGAAGAGTTCGACGAAGTGCTCGAACTCCATACGAAAGCGAACGAACTGGAGCTGGAACTGGACCGGCTCGAATCCGAACGAGACGAGGTACGCGAGGAGATCGCCGACATCGAGTCGGAAATCCGCCGGAACGACGAACTGGCTGCCCAACGGGAAGACGTGGTTGACGAGCTGATCGACCTCCGTTCTCGCATCGACCGCCTCGAAGCCGATGCGACCGACCAGTTCAACGAGAAGATGGACGACCTGCTCGACATTCTGAGCTACGGCAACATCGAACGGATCTGGCTCGAACGGACCGACACACCCGATGACCCGGTCCATAACAGCGACGACAGCGTCACTGGGTCGACGTTCACGCTCCACGTCGTCAGGAGTACCGACGGTGGAACTGTCTACGAGGACACTGTCGGCCATCTGAGCGAGAGTGAGCGGGAAGTAACCGGGCTCGTGTTCGGACTCGCCGGCTACCTCGTCCACGACGTGTACGAGGAAGTCCCATTCATGCTGCTTGACTCACTGGAAGCCATCGACGCGGAGCGCATCGCCTCCCTAGTCGAGTACTTCGCGGAGTACCCCGCCTATCTCGTCGTCGCGTTGCTCCCCGAGGACGCACAGGCGCTTCCGGATAGTTACAACCGGATTACGGATATCTGATCCGGTTGTGGTCCCCCAAAGACCGAACTTACTGAGCGCTCACTCACAGTCACAGCCGCCGCGGTCGAGAAGGTCACTGATGCCGTAGCGCGTCCCGCAGTCCTGACAGCGAATATCGATGCTCACGAACACTCGGTACTCGCCGACAGTGAGTTTGTCAGCGGTGTTCAGTCGGTCGACCGTATCCCGGACGATTGTCTCGACGCGGCTGCGGAAGCGGTCTATTGTCCCGCGTTCCTGCTCGACCTGTTCAGTTTCGGATTCAGGCTCGTAGCTCACATCACGAACCTCTGTGAGGTAGTACCGAATCGCCTGATACGTGACGAACTGGCTTTCCAGCGTATCGACGTCGATGCCTGCCCGTTCGAGTCGGTTCCGCGCTTCGATCCGTTTGCCCGCACTGACGTCGTCGTCCGTCAGGAGTCGATAGAAGTTCGCCGGTTCGCCGTCGATGACGTCCATGCTCGAATCGCGAATCGCAGCCACGAGCAGCGCTTGATTGAACCGGTCAGCGAGGTCACGGAGACTCTGTCGTTCCCCATTCTTCCCGAGCCACGCGTGCTCCAGTTCCGTTCCCATCGACGTCAGTCCGTACGTTTCGATCAACTGTGCGACTTTCGACTGCGCTGACCCCATTATCGCCAGAACGCGTCGAGCCGGTTTAGCCGTTTTGTTGCGATATCTGCGTCTCTATCCACAACTTGGCAGCCATACTTCTTGATTACAGAGTGCACACTCATACGAATGTATTTGGCCACAGATATGTGCGATATATATCAATAGGACCGCAAATAGATGTATAATGACTGTGTTTATAGACATATAAGCACCGACTACGACAGAGAGCCACTCCTGAATCTATTCTTCGGGATATCTGATACGCTTTCGGTAACGCCCATCTACCACGAGAATTTAATACCTGACATTACAAGCGGGAAATCACACGATGGTCCCCTCCACTCGACGTACCCTCCTCCACAGCGCATGCGGGCTAGCGGCGATACTGGCCGGCTGTAGTGGATTGTTCGAGGGCAGCGGCGAATCAACGCGCACCGCTTCCGAAAACGATGGCTCGGCCGCTCCGGGAACTGGCATAGAATCCGACCCGGAGGCAGTTGTCACACGCGTTGACGCCGACCGTCAGCCTGTCTGGCTCGACGATGGAGACAGTCGGCCAACCGAAAGCCGACACTCCCGTCGATTGGAGTCCAAGATTATCGATACGGCATCCAAAGCAGACCGACTTACCGTCGCTGAAGACGTGGACAGTTCGCTGACTGAGACCTTCCTCGACGAGACTGACTTCGACACGGAAACCGTCTACGTCCAGAACGTGATGATCGAGGAGTGCTTTCGACTAACGCTCTGTCAGGTCAGCTGGACGACTAACAGCGTCTCGACCGACTACGGCCGAGTGAGTCGCCCCTACGACGAACCCTGCACAGCAGGCAACAAGGTGTACGCGGTGTGGTTCATCCGGATTCCCGAGACAGTCAACGCCGACGACATCTCCAGTTACTCCACCTCCATCGGTGGGAGCGCCTGTGACAGCCAGCGAGTCGATGCCGAGGGCGAGGGCGGGGGCGGGTCAGCCCGAGATAGCGACCGCCGAACCCAGACTGGTGGTGAGCAGGTATGACCGACGACACGTCCGCGACGGGCGGGGAGTCCGGTCGGATGACCCGCCGTGGTGTGCTCGCCCTGGTTGGGGCCAGTGCTATCGCTGGCTGTAGCAGTATCGACAGTCTGGGTGGGGAACGCGAGGCAACTATCGATGCCTACAATCTGCCCGATGTCCCGCGCGACGAAGAGCGAGAAGCCCCAATCCCCCCGGTGATACCGGTCGACATCGAAACGAGCCATTTCGACGCCGCGAGGGAGCGGGTACGCTCGCTGCTGGCGACGCTTCCGACCCCGCTCGGTCCAGAAGACATCCCGAACGGTCACATCCGCCAGCACCTGACAGGTGCCGCCAGTGACGCCTCGGACGGCCTCGACGATGCGCGGACGGCCCGAACCGGGTTGATGGCGCTCCGGTCGCTACGTTCGGCCCGCGAAAACGCCCGCTACGCCGCTGCGGGGTGGGGTGTTGTCGAGAGCGGCCGTACCGCTGCGCCGCTCCGAGACGAACACAGCCGAACTGTGTCGGCGGCCCGCGAAACCCGACAGGAGCACGAATACGTCGGGACGGACCCGGTGCGCGCGGCGCTGGTCCACGCCCGTATCGAGACGGGACTGGAGCGGGCCAGTGACATGGACGTCCTACCCAGAGAAGAGTCGGAGTTACTGTCGGTCGCCGAATGGGGTGAGACGGCCGAGTCGGCACAGGCGTATCTCGACGACGCTCGCCACCTGCGGGCGCGGTTCGCTGCTTCGCTTCCATCCGATGCCGGGACGGTCAGGCCGACACTGAGTGATGCAGCGGAAGCACTGCTGGCGGACATCCGCGACAGGCAGGCGGACCTGCCGCCGGAGACGGCCGCTGACGACCGCACTCCAAGGAAGATGGTTTTCGAAGAGCTCCGCTGGGAAGCCGAGAGCGGTACCAGCCGCCTCACGGACGCCGTCGGGCCCGCGAGCGCCGTCGTCAATGCGAACGGTCGGCTCGCCCGGTTCCGAGCGCTCGACCGCATTCAGTCACGTCGGGAGGCGGACGAACTCGCTCGGCCATCCGATGGGACAGCGGTTCGCGAAATCAGACAGACCGCGTACGATGCACTCACCGCGGCCCTCGAATCGAGTTCGCAGCCGGAGCTGGTCCGGACGGTTCTCGTCGACGCCGGCCACAGGGTCATGGCCGCTGACCGTGAGTTAACACATCATCAGGGAGAGATATCGGCCACCACGCTCGATAGAAGCGTTGCGGACTACTGGCACGCGACAGCACTCGCCCGTTCAGCGTTGGCAGCGACGCAACAGACAGTCCGGGCGCTGCAGGCCGACTGAAACGGCATGACAACAGCGCCACAACTGCTTCGGCGGTCGTCGACCACGCGCCGCCACACTGTTATGTAGTTCCTTCTTCACAATATCCCTCTGATACTGATAGGCTCTGTGAGCTAATGTTGGTACGATTGTTATTCTCGGTCCCGTGGACGGCCACCCCGATATCGAATGGGCTGTCGCTATTCCTGAGCTGCACCGCCCTATAGAAATCGGGACCGAAGCAGCACCCACCGCTATCAGCGCGAGTGATGTCGGGAGACCGGTGACAGAGCGGACTCTCAAGGTTCAGGCAATGCCTTCGACCTGCTCACTTAGTATTACTCAGCGGGTGTAATACACGACAGTAACAGTCGGTGATATCTCGTGGCGTGAAATCACGACGTCACCGTTGTCATTCGAGCAACGGGGTAGTGAGGAGAGATGCGTGGTACGTCACGTCATCCCGTTTGGCTGCAATGGATTCCCGTGAACAGGATCCTGCACACCAATACGATACTGTGACCCAACTGACGGAGGACTCTCAGGCCGGGTCGAAACCGGTCATGCGTGCCTTCGGTCCGGAGACCGAGACGACGACCAGAGAGCGCGTCGAAACCATTCCAACGGACGGCACAAAACTCATACCATTGGTTTTTTGATAGAATGAGTATTCTGCCCGTCCCTCTGACTCTGAAACGTGAGCGTGGCCCTGTCGACGCGACTACCGAACAGAAACAGGGGGTTTGTAGCTGCTGACACCCTGAACAACGAATGATTCCCGGCGTTCTGCGTCCCAGCCGTATATAAATCACCGCAGAACTGTGGTCCCTGCTTCTTTCCCGAGAGGGGCCACGCTCAAAACGGATGATGTTGAGAGCTATCACCACGAGCAGCGAGAGTACAGTTCGGTCCGCCAGCATACGGGTGAGACCGCGATGAGTTCGAACTCGCTGCCGTCAGCGGCGAAGACAGTAATCATCGGTGGCGGTATCGTCGGAAACAGTCTCGCGTACCATCTCGCCCGGATGGGGCGAGAAGACATCGCGATTCTGGACAAGGGGCCGTTGCCCGACCCCGGTGGGTCGACCGGTCACGCCTCGAACTTCCTGATGCCGGTGGAACACTCGAAGGAGATGACCCACCTCACCCGACGGAGCATCGAGCAGTACAAGGACATGGACACGTTCACCAACAGCGGCGGTATCGAGGTGGCACGCACCGAGGAACGGATCGAGGAGCTGAAACGGCGCGTCCAGTCAGCGAAGGCGTGGGGGGAACCGGCGGAGCTGTTGACCCCCGAGGAAGTCGAAGCGCTCGTACCCTACGTCAACACTGACCTCATCAGAGCGGGGTTCTACAGCACCGGTGCGGGCACCTGTGATCCGCTCCGGGCCGGCGAAGTGATGCGAGCGCGGGCAGACGAGTACACCGACGGCGGGCTACACGTCTCGCCCAACACCGAAGTGCTCGACCTTCACGTCAAAGACGGGTCGATACAGGCGGTCGAGACCGACCGCGGGACCGTCACGGCCGACGAGGTGGTCATCGCGGCCGGGCTCTGGAGCCCGAAAATCGCCGAGATGGCCGGCGTCGAGATCCCGCTGACGCCGGCAGTCCACCAGATGGTCAGCGTCGGCCCGATTTCATTCTTCGAGGATTACGAGGGCGAAATCTCGTTCCCGGTCGTCCGCGACATGGACACGCAGATGTACGAGCGCCAGCACGGGAACGACCTCGAAGTGGGGTCGTATCAGCACCGGCCGATACTGTGGGACGTCGAGGACATCCCGTCCATCGACGAAGCGCCGCTCTCGCCGACCCAGCCGCCGCTGACCGACGACGCCTTCGAGCAGTCGATGGCCGACGCGCTGGAGATCGTCCCGGAACTCCTCGACGACCCCGAGGCCGGCATCCGCCACGAAATCGACGGCCTACTTTCGCAGACGCCAGACGGTGCACCGCTTCTGGGCCCACTGCAGGACGTCGACGGGCTCTGGTCGTGTGCCGCGGTCTGGATCAAGGAGGCCCCGGCCATCGGCGAGGCGGTCGCCCAGTGGATGACGCGTGGCTGGTCGGACATCGACCTTCACGGAGCCGACGTGAACCGGTTCTACGAGTACGGGACCTCCCGCTCGTTCGTCAAAGACCGGGCCAGCGAAGGGTTCCAGAAAATCTACGACATCGTCCACCCGGCCGAACAGTACCAGTCGGCGCGGGAACTCCGGACGAGCCCGTTCTACGAGAAACAGGCCAACCTCCACGCGGAGTTCTTCGAGGCGGCGGGCTGGGAACGGCCGCAGTGGTACGAGTCGAACGGCGACCTGCTGGACCGGTACGAGGAAGAACTCGCCGAGTTCCAGCGGCCGAACGAGTGGGACTCGCGGTGGTGGTCGCCGATCATCCTCGCAGAGCATCTCCACACCCGCGAGCACGTCTCCATGATCGGTGACATGGGCTTCAGCATCTTCGACTTCCGCGGGTCGGACGTCGTCGACTACCTCGAACGGATGGCTGTGGGCCGCGTCGACGTTGACGTGGGCAAGACCGTGTACACGCCGATACTCGCCGAGAACGGCGGCTTCGTCTCGGACCTGACCATCGCCCGCCTCGGTCCCGACCACTACCGGGTCGTCACCGGCGGCGCGGCGGGCGGGGCCGACCGGGCCTGGTTCGGCGACCACATCCCGGACGGTGCCGACGTGACCCTCATCGACCAGTCCGAGTCGCTGTGTACGCTGGGCGTCTGGGGGCCGAACGCCCGCGACCTGGTGGCCAGTGTCACAGAGGAGGACATGTCTCACGACGCCTTCGAGCCATACACGGCACAGGAGATCACAGTCGGTGAAGTAGAGGCGTGGGCGATGCGGCTCTCCTACATCGGCGAGCAGGGCTGGGAGATTTACGCCCCGATGGGCCAGGGCCGCCGCCTCTGGGATGTGCTCTGGGAGGCCGGGCAGGACCACGACGTCCGGCCGGCCGGCATGGGCGTCTACGGCACGACCGGTCGCCTGGAGAAGGGGTACCGACTGTTCGGCCACGAACTGGAACTGGACTACAACCCCGCGGAGGCCGGGCTGACGTTCCACGGCGTCAAGGACGCCGATTTCATCGGGAAAGAGGCCTACGTAGAGGCCATCGACGAGGAGAATACGGCCACGCTGTGTACGCTGTCCGTCGACGACCACGCGCCGGAGGGCGGCGAACGCCGCTTCATGCTCGGCAACGAACCGGTTCTCGACGGGAACGGGGACGTTCTGGTCGACGACGAGGGCCGGCGCTCGTACGTGACCAGCGCCGGGACCGGCCCGAGCGTCGGCAAGCACCTTCTGATGGCGTATCTCCCGCAGTCCTTCGCTGAGGAAGGGCGGAGCCTCCAGGTCGAGTACATGGGCCAGCAGTACCCGGTGACGGTCGAAGTCGTCGGGAGCCGGCCGCTGTTCGACCCGGAGAACGAGCGCATCAGGAGCTAGCACAGCCAGTGAACCGACCGCAATCGAACGACGGAGACACGACATGGACACCGTAGCCTGCATCAAGCGCGTGCCGGACACCGGCGCGAAACTCACACTGACCGACGACGAACAGGAGATAGACACGAGCCATCTTGGGTTCACGATATCGCCCCACGAGGAGTGCGCCGTCGAGGAGGCCATTCAGGTGGCCGACGACCACGACGGGACGGCCACCGTGATGTCGCTCGGATCGGTGGACGCCGACGAACAGCTCCGGACCGGACTCGCGATGACGGCCGACGAGGCGACCCTGCTGGAAACCGACGGAGAGGAGTGGCGGCCCCGCGAAACGGCGGCCGCCCTCGCAGACGCCCTGAGTGACGACTCCGGCACCGACCCGGAGTTCGACCTCCTCCTGTTCGGCAACGAATCGGCCGACGTGGCGAACCACCAGGTCGGCGTCCGCGTCGCCGAGCGGCTAGACATGCCGTTCGTCGCGGGCGTGTCAGATCTGACGATTGAGGACGGGATAGCCGTCGCCGAGCGCGACGTGACCGGCGGAACCGAGGTGTATGAACTCAACCTCCCGGCGGCCGTCGGCGTCAAAGAAGGGCTCAACCAGCCCCGCTACGCTTCGATGCGCGCCAAGATGCAGGCGCGCAAACAGTCGATCGGGCGGCAGGACCCGGTCGCCGGCGAGTTCGACGGGGGTATCGAGAAAGTCCGGTTGGAAGCGCCGGAGAGCACGGAGGGCGCGGCCGAGGTGCTCGGCGAGGGACCGGACGCCGTACCCGCAGTCGTCGACCTGCTCCGCGACGACCTGGAGGTGCTCTAACCGTGATTCTGAGCCTCGTCGAACACGCGGGCGGGAGCCCGGCGGAGTCCTCGCTGGAGGCGCTGAGCCTGGCCCGTGAACTGGCGACTGCGACCGACGCGGCGCTGGAGGCCGTCGCGTTCGGGGCGGAAGCGGCGGCACTCGGGGAATCACTCGGCGACTGCGGCGTCGAGACCGTCCACCACGTCGACGACGAGCGACTGGACACGTACGCACCCGAGGCCTGGGCGGAGAGTATCGCCCAGTTGCTCGACGCCACGGACCCGGATGCGGTCGTCGCACCGGGGACCGACCGCGGCCAGGAGGTGCTAGCCCACGTCGGTGCCAGGCGCGACCTGCCGATGGCGGCCAACTGTCTCGACGTCGAGGCCGGCGACGTGTACGAACTGTCGCGCCAGCGATGGGGTGGTAGCCTCGTCGAACACGCATGCCTTGATAGTGACACGAAACTGGTGACTGTGGCGGAACACGAGTTTTCGCCGGAGACGGCGATAGAGAGCGCTGAGACGACAGTCCAGCCGTTCGAGCCGTCGCTCAACGAGAGCGCGTTCCGGGTCAGCGTCGACCGCGTCGAGGAGTCAGCCGAGTCCGGTGTGTCGCTCGGTGAGGCCCGCGTCGTGGTCGGCGGCGGGCGCGGCGTCGGCGGTCCGGAGGATTACGATAAACTGGAGACGCTGGCCGATAGCCTCAGCGGGACCGTCGGCGCGTCACGGGCCGCCGTCAACGAGGGCTGGCGACCACACGACGACCAGATCGGACAGACTGGAACGAAGATCAGCCCGGACCTCTACGTCGCCTGTGGCATCAGCGGTGCAGTGCAGCACATGGTGGGCTGCAAAGGTGCGGACAACATCCTGGCAATCAACACCGATCCGGAGGCAGCCATCATGCAGAAGGCCGACTACGCCGTCGTCGGCGACCTCCACGAGGTCGTGCCGGAGTTGAACGACGCGCTGGGAGACGGGGGCTGAGACGGTCGTCCGTTCCGTGTGCGGGCTTGGCTGACGGGCTAGCTGCCTCGGCTCATTCTTTGACGACGTAGTCCCCGAAGTTCTCGACAGTTCCCACCGGCGGCGCACCGAAGGCGAGCCAGACGTGTGTTTCATCGGTGTGGTTACAGAGGTTTCGGACCGTGTCCGGGTGGACGCGGACGACCCCGCCCTCGGGGACATCGTGGACGTCACCCTCGATGGCTATCTGGCCGCCGGTCGTCGCGACAAACACCTCTTCTTGGCCGTCGTGTGTATGCGGCGTCGTCACGGAGTCCGGTTCGACGATGACCTGATTCACCCGCATCTCCTCACAGCCGAGCGGGTCCGTGAGCTTCCGGACCTCTGTATCGCAGGTATTGAACTGTTCCGTCGGCACCGTCGCTGGCTGGACGATTTCGTACGGAGACGCCATATATCGTCTTGACACAGTCCAGTCATAGCCTTTGTGACGGGATGGCCCACACGGACCGAATACCTCCAGGGAAATCATTAGGCGAGTGGGCCGAGAGTGCCGCCGTATGGACAGTCAATCACTAGAGACGACCGGAATTGAGTCCGACAGATGACCTTCGCGGACCAGCCAATCGGCGAGTTCCTTGCTGATGTCGCGTCGGGCCAGGTGACTCCGAGCGGCGGTGCGGTCGCGGCCGTCGGCGGCGCGATGGGCGCGGCGCTCTGTGAGATGGTCTGTATCCACACTGTCGGCACAGACGGGTCCGGTACAGAGTCCGGTGAGCTATCGGCTCTAGCGGACGGTCTGGCCGATAACCGGAAACGGCTGCTCGACCTCGCTGACGAGGACGCGGCAGCGGTCGACGCGGTCGGGGAAGCCTTTGAATCCGGGGACGTCGCCCGGATGCAGGCGGCCTCGAAACGCTCGACGGAGGTGCCACTGGAGACAGCCGAGGTCTGTCTCAACGTCGTCGAGCACGCCCGCACGGTAACTGCGAAGGGGACGCCGGTCGCCGTCCCGGACGCGGCTGTCGGGGCGCTGCTCGCGGCGGCGGCGCTACAGGCGTCCGTCTCGACCGTTCGGGCCAATCTCGACATGATAGACGACGAATCATTCGTGGCAGCCATGAAGCGGCGGGCAGACGAGGCAGAAGCGGCCGGCGAAGCGGCGCTCGACGAAGCGGTCGCAAACGCGGAGCGGTGAGCGTCGTCCGTTCATCGAACGCTGAGCGGTGTCCAATAAAAGTCGAGGCGGCGAAACGCGAAAGCTGGGACGCAGGACCGGATTGTCAGAACAGGCCCGAAATGTTGCCGTCTTCGTCGATGTCCATGTCGGCCGCGGCCGGACGGGCCGGCAGGCCAGGCATCGTGAGCGCGTCGGCCGTGAGAGCGACCAGGAAGCCCGCACCGGCAGATGGGTACACTTCGCTGATTTCGAGCTCCCAGCCCTCGGGTGCACCCTTCTGGCTCGCGTCGTCGCTCAGCGAGTGGAACGTCTTGGACATGACGACCGGGTAGTCGTCGAAGTCGAGGTCGTTCATCTGCTCGATGTCGTCGAGCGCGCCGCCGGTGTATTTCACGTCGTCAGCGCCGTAAATCTCGGTCGCGACAGTGTGGATCTTCTCCTTGATGCTGTCCTCGTCGTCGTACAGCATCCGGAAGTCCTCCTCGTTGCTCTCCTCGGTTGCCTCGATGACGTTCTCCGCGAGGTCGACGCCGCCCTCGCTGCCGTCCGAGAACACGTTCGACTCGGCCGCTCTGACGCCGAGGTCCTCACGGCAGTGGTCCAGCACGGCCTGGATCTCTTCGTCGGTGTCGTCAGGGAAGCGGTTGACGGAGACGACGACCGGGACGCCGAACTTCTGGAGGTTCGTCGCGTGCTTGTCGAGGTTCGAGAAGCCCGCTTCGACGGCTTCGACGCCGGCTTCGTCGATTTCGTCGTAGTCGACCGGCCACTGGTCCAGTCCGTGGTATTTGAGTGCGCGGACCGACGCCACTAGCACGACGGCGTTCGGCGTCATATCGCCTTTGCGACAGACCACGTCCATGAACTTCTCGGCCCCGAGGTCGGAGCCGAAACCAGCCTCGGTGACGAGGTAGTCGCCCATGCCGAAGGCAGTCTTGTCGGCGACCAGGGAGTTCGTCCCGTGGGCGATGTTCGCGAACGGCCCGCCGTGGACCAGCGCCGGCGTCCCCTCGATGGTCTGGACGACGTTCGGTTTGATCGCGTCCCGGAGTAGCATGGTTGCTGGGCCGGTCGCCTCGATGTCGTCGACAGTGACCGGGTCACCGTCCTCGTTGTAGGCAACGATGATGCGACTGACTCGTTCTTTGAGGTCGCCCAGGTCACTTGCCAGACACAGCACGGCCATCAGTTCTGAAGCGGCGGTAAGGAGGAAGCTGTCTTCCCGCGGCGTCCCGCCGGTTTTCCCGCCCAGGCCCACGACCGTCTCCCGGAGCGCGCGGTCGTTCATGTCGATAGCGCGCGGCCAGGAGACGTTGTTGATGTCGATGTCAAGGTCGTCACCCTGCGAGATCTTCGCGTCGAGCATCGCGGCGATGAGGTTGTGCGCGGAGGTGAGCGCGTGGAGGTCGCCGGTGAAGTGGAGGTTGATGTCCTCCATCGGAAGGACCTGCGACCGGCCGCCGCCTGCCGCGCCGCCTTTGACACCGAACACTGGGCCAAGCGACGGTTCCCGGATAGCGATCATCGCTTCCTCGCCGACGTGGTTGAGCGTCTGTCCGAGACCGACGGTCGTTACCGTCTTCCCCTCGCCTTTCGGCGTCGGCGTCATCCCGGTTACCAGGACGAGGTTCTGCTCCTTGTCCTCGGCCTGTTCACGGAGGCGCTCGATGGCGTGTTGTTTGACTTTCGCGGTGTATTCGCCGAAGTACTGGAGGTCGTCGAGGCCGAGTCCCCACGGCTCGACCAGTTCCCAGATCGGTTCCATGTCGGTCGATTGAGCGATATCGTAGTCCGTCGGAATCGGCTCCTGTGTCTCTTCGGCCGCGGATTGCTCATCCTGTGAAGACATCTCGACTAGCCCTTCCCTGCAGCGTCGTAATAATGTTAGTGAACCTGATACTATCGGGATAGGATGTGTTCGAGCCGCTGTTACAGACCGCGTAAGCCACATCATGTCTCTCGCCTTACGAGATCGGTTCCGTGGCCCAACAGCAGGCCGGACGGCAGCGGCCGCAAAGTCTGGAGCTAGGAGACGACTCGATCACTGTCTCCGGGACTCATTGAAGAATTTCCCGTCGGTTTCGGCCCGAAGGGGCTGCTCTACCTCGGTACGCGCTATCGACGCAGAACCCCCGGCGATAAATTAATCAGGCCGCCGCCGCCCAATTATGGTATGGAGTACCACGAGTCGGCGGACTACCTGCAGTCGCTACAACGCCGTCGGCCCAAGTTGGGGACCGATACGACGGCGCGGATGCTCTCACACCTCGGGGACCCGGACGACAGTTTCGATAGCGTGCAGATCGCCGGGTCGAACGGAAAGGGAAGCACCGCCCAGATGACCGAGAGCGTGCTCAGGGCCGCCGGGCTGGACGTCGGCCTGTTCACTTCGCCGGGATTGAACGGCTTTCGGGAGCAAGTCACGGTCAACGGCGGCCGGATACCCAAAGAGCGGGTGACGGAGTTCGTCGAACAGATCGAGCCATGTATCGACCGCCTGGCCGCCGAGGACGACAAGCCGACGCATTTCGAGGTACTCACCGCGCTTGCGCTCTATCATTTCGATGTCGAAGACGTCGATGTGGCAGTACTGGAAGTCGGTATCGGCGGCCGGTACGACGCCACGAGCGCGGTCGATCCCGTCGCAAGCGCCGTCACCAGCATCAGTTTAGAACACACCGACCTGCTCGGCGACACGGTCGAGGAGATCGCCCGCGACAAAGCACAAGTCGCGCCGCGGGACGCCCCGCTCGTGACCGGAACCACCGGCGCTGCCCTCGAGGCGGTTCAGGGGGTTACCGATACCATCACTGTCGGTGGTGAGGGGGCTGCTGTCACCGCCGTCGAAAACGGCATGCGTTCGGCCGTCGAGAACCGGATCGCACTCACTGGGCCGGACTGGGCCCTCGAATCGAACCTCAAGCTGCTCGGACAGCATCAGGCGGAGAACGCCGGCGTCGCCGCGACGCTGGCCCGACAACTCATCGACGTGGACACCGAAACCATATCCGAGGGGCTTCGGGCCGCGACGCTGCCGGGGCGGTTCGAGATCCGGTCGACGGACCCGATGGTGGTCCTCGATGGTTCCCACAACCCCGGCGCGATGGAGACGCTGACAGCACTCATCGAACGGTACGAGTACGATGACCTCCACGTCGTCTTCGCCGCGATGCAGGACAAGGAGTACGAACGGATGATTGCGACGCTTCCGGCCGTCGAGACGGCGTTCCCTGCGCGACCGGAAGTCGACCGAGCCGCGAGCACCGAATCGCTCGCTGCCGCGTTCGAGGGCCAGGCAGCCCAGGTACAGCAGGTCGAGTCCGTTCCCGAGGCCACCGAACGTGCGATAGCGGCGGCCGACGCGGACGACTTCGTGCTCGTAGCCGGGTCGCTCTACGCAGTCGCCGAAGCTCGGGACCGCTGGTGCCGGCTGGTCGTTCCCGGGGACAACCTCCAGCAGGCGTCGACGGGAGAGACTGCTAAAGCCGGAAGTGAACCGGAAATCCACCAGCAGATGCTTTCGGTCACGTTGCGGCGCGAACAGGCAGGCGTCGTCAAACAGGCGTTCGAGGACTGCGGCGGCACCTGTACTCGTTCAGCTGTCGGAATGCCGGAGAAGCTCGTCGACACGACGCTGTCGGGAACGCCGCGACAGTTTCAACGGCTCACTGGCCGACTGGCTTCGGCGGGGCTGGGGCTCGGTCGGCTCGCCACGCAACTCGAAGGCGCGCTGTCTGACAGGTCGTTCCTGCCGCCGTTCGACAGGGAAGCGGCGGCCGTGATGGGTATTCTCAACGTCACGCCGGACAGTTTCTACGACGGCGGCGAGTACGACCGTCGCGACCTCGCGGTCAGTCACGCGGAACAGATGATCGAGTCCGGGGCGGACATCGTCGATATCGGCGGTGAGAGCACGCGTCCCGGGGCTGACCCGGTGTCCGTCGAAACAGAGATCGACCGCGTGGTGCCCGTTATCGAGGCGGTGTCCTCGCTCGACACCACTGTCTCCGTAGATACCCGCAAGGCCGCCGTCGCTGACGCGGCGCTGGACGCCGGTGCCGACATCGTCAACGACGTGTCGGGACTGTCGGACCCCGAGATGCGGTTCGTGGTTGCCGACCACGACGCGTCCGTTATCCTGATGCATAGCCTGTCCGCACCAGTGGACCCAGGCCGAACTGTGACCTACGACGATGTCGTCGATGACGTGCTTCGAGACCTCACGGAACAGATACTGCTTGCCGAGCAAGCCGGCATCGACCGCGAGCAGGTCATCGTCGACCCCGGCTGTGGGTTCGGGAAGGACGCCGCCGAATCGTTCGAACTCGTCGACCGCCTCCACGAGTTCCACGCGCTCGGCTGTCCGGTGCTGGTCGGGCACTCCCGGAAGTCGATGTTCGCCGACATGAGCGAGGCAGGAGCAGACAGGCTGCCACCGACCCTGGCCACGACAGCGCTGGCCGCTGAACGCGGGGCTGACGCCGTCAGGGTCCACGACGTCTCCGAGAACAACGCCGTGCTCAAGACGGTCTCAGCGACGGCGTCGCGACCGTCCCAGCTTCGACAACAGTGATACCTGTCCAGCCCGAACAGTATGTATGCTACAGTTTCCGGTTCAGCTCGGTTCGGGCCTGCTCGAATCCGTCGGGCAGGTGGCTGCGGTCGCTGGAACCGTCGTCCTCCTGCTGATGCTCGTCGGTCTGGGTGCCTTCGCGTACAAGAGCCTCGTCGGAGACGGCATTCGCTGGCCCGATGAGCAGGAAGAAGCGGACAGTGAGGAGGACGACGGCGTCGTACAGGGGAGCCGTGAGGACGACTGGAAGTATTACTGACGGCGGCATCCCACTGCGCGTTGGAACTGGTTATCACCCTGCGCTTGATCTCGTAGCCGTTCCGAAGCAACGCACAGCCCGTCGAACGGTCGTAGTGTGATCAATGTACCTATCGGCTCAACCGGCACCGTGTTCGTAGGAGTGTTCGAACTCCCAGTGGTACCGACAGTCCGTACAGGTCGCCCATTCGGGGATGTCGAACCGCTCGGGGTGGCGTTGCCCGTGCTCCATCCGGCTCCGACAGACCGGGCAGGTGAGATACAGGAGCTGCAGGTCGGCGAACTCGTCGTGGCTGTATTCGCCGACACACCGCGGACAGTCGATGCTGTCACGCGCGTTGTGCTGGAAGATTTCCGACTCGCATCGCGGACATTCGACCGTCGCTGGCGGCCGTCTCACCCACCCAATGTCACCGTCGTACGTCGTCGTTGCCGTGTCCATGCTCGACAGCCTGAACTTGTTCGGCCCGTCACTCCGCTGGAGTGGTCCGGCGACCCGCTTGCCGACCCAGACAAGCTTCGAGATTAGAACTGCGAGCCATCCAGACACTGTGACACGGTATGTATTCTGATGGCTTAAATTTCCGGGCAGATCCCGCTCAGAGCGCCGATGTCGCCGACAGGTTTTCACGGTGACCCACGGTATGTGACGCATGGGTTTTGATGCAGTTGTCAGTGCCGTGCCGACCGTGGCTGGACTGGCGGCAGTCGTTGGGCCATCAGTTACAGGACAGCTGGACCCGGGCGTTGCCGCCGGGCTGTCCAGACCACTCCGGGCAGTGGTTTCGTTCGTTCTCGTGCTCGTGGCCGGCGCACTGATACTTCGGCTGCGGCGGAACTACGTCGACGAGTCGATCGACGCGATTTCGGACAGCCCGGCGACGGCCGTCCTCTACGGGGTCGCTGGGTACGTGATCGTCGGAATCGTCGCCCTCTACGGGGCGACAACGCTGGCCCGTCTCAGCGTCGCTGGCGGGATATTCGTCCGTACCGCGATTCTCATCAGTAGCGCGTTCGTCCTGGTACTCACGAGCTTCGGGTTTCTCGTCGTCGGGACGCTCCTCACAGATATCCTGCGCAACCGACAACCGACGTTGGGGCTGCTTATTGGAGCGTCTCTCAGCGCTGTCTCGTGGGTCCTGCTTTCACCCGCCGGCAGTATCGTGTCCAGTCTCGCCATCGCCGCGTTCGGAATCGGGGGCTCCGCCCGGCTCTGGATACACTCTGAACGGACGGTCGAAACAGAACTCGGCGGCCGGTAGCGTGAACGGTTTCGACCGTTGTTGGCGATAGCGTCCTGATACTACCGGTCGCGTCGGAAAACGCCAAAACGAGGGCGCTTCAGTCGGTACCCGTCGCCGTGTCGTCTCCCGGGTCGGAGATATCTGTCACCATTTCGTCGCCGGCGGTCACGACGTCGACATCATCCCGTTCGGAGAGGTCCTGGATAGTCTCTGCGAACTCTTCGGACTCGAGTATCTGGTACTCGTTGTCGAGGCCAAGATACACCGTGTAACACATCAGACACAGGATGAACGCGAACGGGAGTCCTGTCGTGATTGCGGCCGTCTGGAGCGCCGTCAGCCCGCCGCCGATGAGCAGGATGGACGCAACAAGGCCCTCGGTAAGGGCCCAGAAGACCCGCTGCGTCCGCGGGACGTCGTGTTTTCCGCCCGAGGTCAGGTGGTCGATGACCAGTGACCCGGAGTCCGACGACGTGACGAAGAACGTGATGACCAGCAGCGTCGCGATCAGTCCACTGACCACGCCGAGCGGGAACTGCTCCAGCAGGGCGAACATCGCCACGGTCTGGCCGACCTCGTTGTAGGTCGCGAGCGCCTGTCCGTTCCCCATCAGTGAGTTGAACATCGCGCTGCCGCCGAACACCGACAGCCAGAGCGTCGAGAACAGCGACGGAAGGAACAGCACGCCCAGGACGAACTCCCGAACGGACCGGCCCTTCGAAATGCGCGCGATGAACATCCCGACGAACGGCGACCACGCGATCCACCAGCCCCAGTAGAACACGGTCCATGCGGTGACTGTTCCGTTCGCCGCTTCGTTGAGCGTTCCGGTGAAGAACCCGAGTGCGAGGATGTTCCCGAAGTACGCGCCGAGGCCCTCTGCCCACGTCCCGAAGATGTACACCGTCGGACCCACGATAACGAGGAACCCGAGCAGTGCGAACATCAGATAGAGATTGAGCGTACTCAGCCGCTTGACGCCGCCGTCGAGACCCGCCGCGACCGAGAGAGTCGCGATGAGCGTGATGCCGGCAATGAGCGCGACCTGTGGCCAGGTCCCCGTGGGGATACTCACCGCACCGAGCATGTCACCGCCCACGTAGGAGAGCCCCGTGTTGACCTGTGCGACACCGAGGCCCAGCGAGGTTGACAGCCCGAACAGCGTCGCGAACACCGTCACGAGGTCGATGATGTGGCCCGGCCAGCCGTAAATTCGCTCGCCCAGCAGGGGCCAGAATATCGACCGGAAGGTGAGCGGGAGCCCCCGGTTAAACGAGAAGAACGCGAGGCCGAGTCCCACCAGGCCGTACACCGCCCACGGGTGAAAGCCCCAGTGGAAGAACGTTTGCGCCATCGCGGCGGACGCCGCCGCGCCGGTTCCGGCTTCGGCCCCGAAGAAGCTCGGGGGGTTCTGGAAGTAGTACAGCGGTTCCGAGACGCTGAAGAACATGAGGCCGATGCCCATGCCGGCGCTGAACAGCATCGCCATCCAGGAGAAGTCGCTGAACTCCTTCTCGGCCTCGACGCCGCCGATTCTGATATTGCCGTACTTGCTGAACGCGAAGTAAAGCAGTGTGATGATGAACACGTTCACCGCTAGCAGGTAGAACCAGCCGAAGGTGTCCCCGATGGTATTGAACAGCCATGTGTACGCGGAGGCTGCGGTGTCACCGAGCAGTATCGTCACTGCGATAAACAGTGCAATGATCACCAGCGCCACCGGGAATACCACCGGATGGATGTCGAATCCAGCCGCCTGAATGTTCGTATCACCGGGTTCGCGGTCGGACTCCGGATGGAACAACTCGACCTGAAGCCCGTCAGACATTTCCCCGGTTTGATCGTCACTGTTTGCCATACGTTACCCCTCTCGAACGCGGTACTGGTCTGTGGTGTCTCATTGTCGTAGTCGCGGTCGTCCTCTGTCGTGGTCCGTTGCCACCGTCATGGTAACGACATCCCGGCGTAGCGCGTCTACAGCATTCGCATCCTGTTTGTCTCACTGTACTCGCTCGGGCGGACACGACGTGCCCGCAGGGCTATTGTCGGCGTGTTTTATGTGCTACACAGTCTCATACTTATGCACTGATGCAACTGTAATAAAACTTCACCTTAGACACCAATATATCACGGACTCAAGCACTGTACGGCTGTGACTCGGCAGACATCTCTCCTATCTAGTACATTGAGGTTTGCTGGCTGTCGACGAGTCTTCGATTGTCTCACCGCCTGATGGGTGCGTATTTATTTCGGACTCCCACTTAGCATCAGTATGGCACGACTTCTGGCAACAGGGGCAGCCGCGGTGGCAGCACTGCTGATGGGCGTCGGCCTCGTCGGGATGACAGTCGGAGACTTCCGACTCGCAGGATTCAGTTTCCTCAGCGCCAGCCTGGTGATCTACATACGTGAGACGCGACTGATAGACGCGTAGCTGATGTCAAATGTCGTTGACACTCATCCGTTGACTGATGACTGGAATGCTCGACGTCCGGACCACTTTATCCGTTGTCCCACCGAGCAGGTTCCCGAGCTTTCCACGGAACGCCGAGCCCAGGACAATCGCGTCCATGTCTTCGTTTTCAGCGAACTCGACGATTTCCTCGCTGGGTGCGCCGGTTTTGAAATGCGTCTTGTACTCGACGCCGTGCTCTTCGGCGACGGTCCCGAGATTCGCCAGAACCTCTTCCCCGTAGTTTCGATACTCCTCGCGCATCTCCTCTTCGTCATCTCTGAGCGCAAGCGCACGCGGCGTGCCCGGCAGGTCGATGACGTACAATGCATGGACTGTCGCGTCGAGCGCAGCGGCGAGTTCGATGCCGTGTTCTGCCCCTCTCCGGGCCTCGTCACTGCCGTCATACGGGACGAGTATGTGGTCGTACATGGTGCCTGACTCATGTGTAATTCCCCCACACACCTGTTATAGGTTTCCCCGCTCGTGGCGTCGATCCGTCGATCTGAATGCCGATTCCGGCTCACAGTGCGCCGTTTTGGGCCTTCCGTGCGACGTTGTCGACGGGGTAGCCCGCGTCGCGTATCGCCGTAATGATGGTCTGTGCATGCTCGGCACCGCTCGTCTCGACGTTAAAGACGAGGTACGCCTCCCCGATTTCGAGGTTCTCGACGGACCGCTCGTGGCGAACGTCGTGGATGTTAGCTCCCTGCCGGGCGATGACCCCCGAGATCTCCTCCATCACACCCGGCTGGTCGTCGATGCGAACCCGAAGCTGAAGGAGCTGCTGGCGCTCCGTGAGCGCGTGGATGAGGACCTCACGCATTTGTGTCATGTCGAGGTTCCCGCCACAGAGCAGCGGCATCACCGTTTCGCCCGAGACGTCGAGTCCGTCGCTCAGTACAGCGGCCACGGAGGCGGCCCCGGCACCTTCTACGACCTGTTTGGCCCGTTCCATCAACAGGAGAATCGCCTGTGCGATGTCGGTGTCCGAAACAGTCACGACCTCGTCGACGTTCGCCTCGATGATGTCGAGCGTCGTCTCCGAGATGCCGCCGGTGGCGATGCCGTCGGCGATTGTGTCGACCTCGTCGAGCACGACCGGAATCCCCTTGTCGAGGCTCTCGTGCACCGTCTCCGCGCCAGTCGCCTGGACACCGACGACGCGCGTCTCCGGCGAGAGGTGTTTGATCGCCGTCGAGACGCCGCTGATGAGCCCACCGCCCCCGATAGGGACGACAACTGTGTCGACGTCCGGGCAGTCATGGTACATTTCGGTACCGAGGGTCCCCTGGCCAGCGATTATGTCAAGGTCGTCGTAGGCGTGAACGAACTCGGCGTCGGTCTCCTCGACGACGGCTTTGGCGTGAGACATCGTCTCCTGAAAGTCGTTACCCACCAGTTCGACGCTCCCGCCGTAGTCTCTCGTGGCGTCGATCTTGGCCTGTGGCGCGTTCTCCGGCATGAAAACCGTCGACTCCGCTCCGCATTTGGTCGCGGCGAGGGCGACGCCCTGTGCGTGATTGCCGGCGCTGGCGGCGACGAACGACTCCACGCCATCGGCGACGTCCTGTGAGATCTTGTTGAACGCGCCTCTTGTCTTGAACGAGCCTGTCCACTGGAGGTGTTCCATCTTCAGGTGGACCTCGGCGTCGACGAATTCACTGAGAGACGTACTCCGTTCGACTGGCGTCTGCTTGACGACTGTGTCGTCGTCCAGTCGTTCGCGGGCTCGTTCGATGTCCGCGTATGTGACGGGCAGGGTGTCCGATTCGGTTTGTGTCATGTGTTCGTATCGTCCCGGGCCTTATGTCAAAGTTGGTGGGTCAGTGCGCTGTCCTGTCATTTGATGATGCGCTCTCGGGTTGGGTCGAACAGCGGCTCGTTGCACACCGTCGCTACGTAGGTCTCGCCCTCACACTGGATCTGGACCGATGTGCCGGCTTCGGCGTATTCGGTCGGAACGTACGTGTACGCGATGGATTCGTCGAGACTGTAACCGTAGTTTCCGGCCTGCACGTAGCCGATTGCCTCGCCGTCTTTCAGCACCGGCCGCCCACTCAGCATGATATCTGTCGAGTCGTCGAGCGTGAGCGGTGTGATTTTGCTGTCAATTCCCTCGCTGCGGGCCGTCTCCAGTGCCTCCTTGCCGATGAAGTCTGTATCCATGTCGACAGCGAAGGGGAGTCCAGCTTCGAAGGGGTTCGAGTCCGTGTCGATATCCGTCCCCCAGAGGCGGTAGCCTTTCTCTAACCGCATTGAACTGAGTGCGCCGCCGCCCATCGGTCGGAGGCCGAGGTCCTCTCCGGCGTCCTGCAGCGTCTCCCAGAGCCGCTGGCCGTACTCCGTCGGGGCCCACAGCTCCCAGCCGAGTTCACCCACGTACGAGACCCGGAGGGCAATGACCGGCACCTCGCCCACGTACATCTGCTTGGCCCGGAAGTACGGGAAGCCACCGTTGGTCACGTCCGCGTCGGTACACCGCTGGAGGAGGAGCCGCGCGTTCGGCCCCCAGAGACCGATTGTGGATTTCGCGCCTTCCTCGACGTGGACTGATACCCTCTCGGGCGCTTCGTCTTCCAGATGGCCGCCGTGGATGCCGGGGGAGTTCCCGCCACCGGTCGTCACCATGAACTCCTCGTCGTCGAGTTTGACGACGGTTATGTCCGCGAGAATGCCGCCGCCCTCGTTCAACAGCAGCGAGTAGCGGACCTGGCCGACGTCGAGGTCCATGTCGTTGCTACAGACCCGCTGGAGGAACGCCTGGCTCCCTTCGCCTTCGACCATGATCGAACTGAACGTCGTCATGTCGAACATCGACACCTTGTCGCGGGTGTGGAGATGCTCGGCGGCCTCGATCTTCGAGCGGTTGATGCCCTGCCAGCCGTCCTGGTCTGGAATCCGGTCCTCGTACTTCTCGACCAAGTCGGCGTTGGACTCGTACCACTGTGGCGTCTCCCAGCCGCCGCTCTGGTAGAACTCCGCGCCGAGTTCTTTTTGCTGGTGGTAGAACGGACTCGTCCGGAGCCCCCGGTGGTCGTCGGGCTGCCACCGCGGCTCGACGATGCTGTACACCTGCTCGTACCGCTTGGCCCCGCGGTCAACGAAGTAGTCCTTCTCGCCCGCGTGCGGTTCGAACCGTCGGACGTGGATGCCGCCGGTGTCAACCGGGCCGGACGGCAGTCGGGGGACGCCGTTCTCCATCCACTCGGCGAGGATGCGGCCGTAGCCCCCGGAGTGGGTCCACCAGATAGCCAGCCCTGTCCAAAGGCCGTCGACCTGGGCCGTCTCGCCGACGGCCGGCATCCCGTCGGGCGTAAAGACGAAGATACCGTTCTCAGTGGCCTCGTATTCCACGTCCTGCGTCGCCGGTAGCAGTTCGTCGAAGGCCTGCTTCGCGGACTTGTCCCGGCCGCGGTGAGTCGGCGTCTCCCAGTGCTCCTTCGTGAACCCTCTCACTGACGCCTGATGCTCCTCGGAGTTCTTCCCCATCGCCTCGGGATCGACTGAGAGCGTCTCGTGGTTGTACGACCCCATCCCGAGCGCGTCGCCGTGAGTCCGGAAGTACAGCGAGTGGTCCTGGTCGCGGCCGACCGGCTGGTGTGGCCCTTCGCTCATGTACTCCGCGATAGAGCGGTCCCCAGGGACCTCTAGTCCGGTCGTGTTGTCGCCCACCGAGGTCTCAGCGTCGGCGAGTTCGTCCATCGGTTCAGTGACGACGTACTGGTGTTCGACCGGCGCGATTGGCAGGTCCAGCCCGGCCAGTTGGCCGGTCTGGTAACCCCAGTTGTTCGTCGCAATGACCGCGCGCTCGCAGTCAATGCGGCCCTGGTCGGTTTCGATGGCGTTGATTTCGCCCCCCGAAACGTCCATGTCCGTGACCTCCGTGTTCCCGTAGAACGACGCCGAAGAGTGTTCCATATACCACTGGAGCGCGCCGATTCCGTCGACGCGCCCGTCAGTCGGTGAGTAGTAGCCACCGAGGATTTCGTCTTCGTCGACCATCGGAAGGTGCTCGGTGACTTCCTCGGGCGAGAGCAACTGCGGTTCCGGCAGCCCGTAGGCAGTCGCCCACTCGACGCGCCGACGGAGGAAGTCCATCCGCTCCTCGCTCCGGGCTACTTCGATGCCACCGACCTCGTCGTAGACGCCGGCATCGGAGAGGAGCCGACTGGTGTAGTAGGCTGTCTTCGTCTGTATCTTGGACGGCGACGTCTGGAACATAATCCCAGGGGCGTGTACCGACGAGCCGCCAGTGACCGGGAGCGGACCCTGATCGATAACCGTGACATCCTCCGCGCCGAGTTCCGTCAGGTGATACGCGACGCTACACCCGACGGCCCCGGCACCGATAACGACTGTATCCGCCCGAGACGGGGGAGTCTCTGTGCTCATGTATCTCGTTTGGGACTGTTTCTGTCATAATCTTAAATACACCGGTGACCGGAACCGCTCTGAGAAGGAAGCACCAGTTAGAGCGCCCAGAGATCGGTATTTCGTCCGGTACCAGAAAATCTGCTATCCGTCGGTCGGCGGGAAGGAATGACGGTTCGGGACTGAACCACAGCGTGTTACAATCCCGATAGAACCGGCGATGGGTCCCGGACCGCTCTCAGACCAGCGGTTCCTCGCGGACAGTCGCGTCGTACCGCTCGCCCTCGTAGAGGATTTCGACGCTGGTACCGGGTTCAGCGTACTCGGGTGGCAGGTACGTGTAGGCGACACAAGCGCCTTCGGTGTAGCCGTACTCGGCGCTGTGGAGGTAACCGATAGTCTCGTCGCCGTCGAGGACTGGCTTGTTGTCGAGCACGACGGCGTCCTCGTCGTCGAGGGTCAGACAGGCGACCTTGTGGTCGATGTTGTCGCCGTCGGCGGCCGCCGCGACCGCTTCCTTGCCGATGAAGTCGGTTTCGAGGTCGACGGCCCAACCCAGGCCGGCCTCGTACGGGTTGTGCTCCGTGTGGAGGTCCTTCCCCCAGAGGCGGAAGCCTTTCTCGATTCGTAGCGAATTCAGCGCACCGTTGCCGTACGGTCGGATGCCGTACTCCTCGCCGGCCTCCATGATGTGCTCCCAGAGGCGTTCGCCGTACTCCGAGGGCGTGTAGAACTCCCAGCCGAGTTCGCCCGCGTACGAGACGCGAAGTGCAGTCACGGGAACGTTCTTGACGAAGAACTGCTGGCTCGTGAAGAACGGGAAGGCGTCGTCGGAGAGGTCGACGTCGGTGACCTTCGACAGGACCTTCCGGGCGTTCGGGCCGGTACAGACCATCGCCGCCAGGCTGGAGGTCACGTCGTTGACGACCACGTCGTCGGGGGACTGCTCGCGCACCCACGCGACGTGGTTGTTCCCGACTTCGCGACCCGTCGTCAACAGGAGGTAGCGGTCCTCGTCGGTCCGCGTGACCGTGATGTCCGCCCGGACGCCGCCGCCCTCGTTGCACATCAGCGTGTACTTCACGTCGCCCACGTCGATGTCCATGTCGTTCGTACAGAGGTACTGGACGAACTCGCCGGCGTCGCTCCCGGTGACCTCCATCTTGTTGAAGGATGTCATGTCGTGGAGCCCGACGTTCTCCCGAACGTTCACCGCCTCAGCGCCTTCGATGGGGGACCAGTATTTCGCTTCCCAGCCCTCGCGGTCGGGGATCTGGTCACCGTACTCCGCCAGCAGGTCGGCGTTGGAATCGAACCAGTGTGGTTCCTCCCAACCGGCCTCGGCCCACAGTTCGGCGTCGTACTTCTTGTGGGTGTGGTACATCGGGGTCCGGCGGATGTCCCGCTGCTTGTCGGTCCAGACCCACTTGGGGTGCATGATGTTGTAGACGATGCGGTACTCCTCGCCGCCGATGTCCCGGGCAAAGTCCCAGCTCCCCTCGTGCTCGTCGAAGCGGTTCACGTCGCAATGGGCGAGGTCAATCGGGCCGTCAGGGAGCTGTGGAACGCCGTGTTCCATCCACTCGGCGAGCGCCTTACCGGCACCGCCGGCGTGCGTGACCCAGATGGCCGCCGCCGTCCAGAGGCCGTCGTACTCCTGAACGGGACCCATCACGGGGAGTCCGTTCGGCGACTCCGCGAACATCCCGTTGTACTTGTGTTCGAGTTCCTTGCCGGCCGTCGCCGGGAGGAGTTCGTCGCTGGCCTGGCGGGGGGCCTTGTCCGGTCGGTCCGGATGGGTCGCATTGTCCATGTGGTAGTCGGTGAACTCGTGGACTGACCCCTGTTCGCCGTCGGGGTCGTTGCCACCGAGGTCCTGTGGATCGGGCACGATTGGCTCGTGGTTGTACGAGCCGATGCCGTAGGAATCCCCGTGGTTCCGGTAGTACATCGCGTTGTCTTGGTCGCGGAGAATCGGCCGGTCCGGACCGACGAGGAGCCGCTTTGCCTTCTCCCCGGAGACGTTCTCGTAGTTCTCGAACAGCGGGTGGTCGGTGATGTCCACTGCACTGTCGGCCAGTTCGTCGAGGGATTCCGTCATCGTGTACTGGTGCTCGACTGGCGTCACCGGCAGGTGCACGTCGAGCTTCTCGCCGAGTTGGCGGGCCCAGATGTTGGTCGCGACGACGACCTCGTTACACTCGATAGTGCCGTTCTCCGTGACGACGGCCTGTACCGAGCCGTTCTCGGTCTCGACGTCCTCGGTGCGAGTGTGCGGCACGAACTTCGCGCCTCTGTCCATCGCTTCACGAGCCAGCGCGTCACACGCGACGACGCCCGAGACTTGCCCGTCAGTCGGGGAGTAGTAGCCGCCCTTGATCTGGTCGGCATCGACCAGCGGGAGGTGCTCGGTGACTTCTTCGGGCGAGAGCAACTGCGGGTCTTCGATGCCCCAGGCCTTCGCGTACTCGACGCGGCGCTGGAGGAAGTCCATGCGCTCCTCCCTGCGCGCGACTTCGATGCCGCCTGTTTCGTTGTATGCCTGCTGCCCGTCGGCCCCTTCGAGGTCCGAATACAGCCGCCGGCTGTAGTCCGCAAACTGGCTCAGGACCTTCGGTTCCGCGGTCTGAAACATGATTCCGGGGGCGTGCGTCGACGATCCACCCGTGGTCGGCATCGGCCCCTGGTCGACCACGACCACATCTTCTCGGCCGAGCGCTGTCAGCTGGTAGGCGATGTTGCAGCCGACGATTCCAGCACCGATGATGACGGTGTCGGCCTGGGTCGGCAGGCTATCGGTAGGCTCCATAACTCTGAGTAGAACGTGCTATGGCGTGGCAATATAGTTACCGCCTGGTCCACCTCCTTTGCAAACTGACATTGTATCATCACGTAGTGTTTCAGAATAACAGGAGTACCATTGTTAATAGATTTGGGTCCCCTGTGGTGATTGTCGCTTCCGGGCAGAAACTCCGACCAGTGTCCAACACGCTAATGTACTGTCAGGTTATATGTTAACAGCCCTCTGTAATTTTTATGATACGGGGTTTTCACACCGGCGACAGCCGCTCTACCGGTCAATGGTTCTGTTCCGAAGGAGTATCACAGCACCGCTCCGTGTGGCCCAGCGATGCTCCTACTCCCAGCGCTTTTGCCTGCGCGCCGCCGGGCATCGATATGGACTACACCGCCGTCACGCACACGACGACTGACCGACGGCTCGGGAGACTCCCATCGGGACGAGACGTGTCCGTGACTGTCCACCGGTACGTCGGCGGCCCCGGACCGACAGTGTATATCCAGGCGGCGCAACACGGCATCGAACTCAACGGCCCGGCCGCGTTACGGCGACTGCACGACCGCCTGACCGACGCGGCTATCGCCGGGACAGTACTTGTCATCCCGGTCGTGAACCAGCTCGCGTTCGATCACCGGTCGTACATGACCCCCGGCGAGTACGACGTGATGAATCCGAATCTGAACCGCGTGTGGCCGGGAGACGACTCGGGAAGCCTCCAGGAACAGTTCGCCGCTCGCCTGTGGGAACTCGTGAAAGACGCCGACGCAGCGGTCGATCTCCACACTGGCACGGCAGACATGTTAGAACACGTCAGGTGCCAAGCGGGCGATCCGGCCGCCGAACGACTCGCCGAGGCGTTTGGCACTTCCTACAGACTCATCGACGAAGCCGAGGAGGCCGGCGACGACGGCTCGGGCGGGACGTTCCGCGCTGCGGCTGCGGCAGCCGGAATTCCGGTTATCACGGCGGAGCTATCGAACAGTCGCCGGATAGCACAGGACGCGGTTGCGGCTGGTGTCGACGGGATACAGAATCTCCTGCGCGAGCGGGCAGTCCTCCCGGCGGACCCGGAGCCCCGGGCCGAGCAGACGGTACTCCGAAACGATTCGGGGCCGGTCACCGCGTCGGAATCGGGACTGTTCGAATGTCGGCCGGACATCGCCGTCGGTGACGCTGTCAACGCCGGGGAGCGACTGGGGGCTGTCTACGAACCCTCCTCGTTCGAGCAACAACAGGTCGTCTCAGCGACAGAACGAGGAGTGATATTCTCGCTTGCCAGGGAGTCTGTCGTCGTGAAAGGAGAGCGTCTCGCAGGCATCGCGACACCGCGATAACCGAGACGTATCCGAGGAGCCGCCCGCGGGAACTGTTTCAGACGTGTGTTGCTAGCCGTAGTTTTGGGGAAGTTTATAAATGGGTTCGGTATTCCACACCTATCTCTACACCATAACGTGTCATAGTCACTCAATGACATGGGACTTCACACCGCTTTCACGGCGCTCGCGGAGGTCATCGATGCGTACGAATCCCGCGGTCGGTCCATCGAGACCGTCGAAGCATCGCCGGCCGACACCGGTGATGCAGTCCTCGATGTAACGGTGGCGATGCCGATCTCGCTGCGTTCCGGCGGCGGCGCTGACAAGGGTCTCACGCCGGAGACGGCGAATCTAACCGACAGTGGTGACCTCGAAGTCACGTTCTCACCGTCGGCCACTGAACTTCCGTCGACCGCTGGGATCTCACTGTCGATAGGTGATGCCTCGGCGACGGTTACTGACGACGGCTTGCTCCTGACGGTAGAGCTGACAATCGATACCACAGTAGCGCCAGACGAGGCAGCCAGCGTCGACTGTGGGCCTGACCAGGCTAGCCCTGGCGACGCGAGGACAGTCGGCACAGCGAGTGCGGCTGGCACTGACGGTGGTACCTCACTCGCTGATTCTGCTATCTCGGATTCAGAAGCTGTCAGTGAGGGAGACGACGGTTCACGGGAAAGCCCACAGTCGGACGGCGCGGCTACAGCGGCACCTCAGTCTGGTGGCGAGAACGACTCTGAATCCGGCCCGTTCGCCGCCGTCCGCGACGACTCCGTGCCACCGTACGAGGACACCGACTACCTGCAAGCACTGTACGACGAGTGTGACAACTTCAGAGAGATCGCCGAGCAGATACAGATGGACGTCTCCTCCGAGACGGTCCGACGCTACATGATAGAAGCGGACATCCACGTCCCGAACACGTACAATACCTCCAGCGACGACGAAGAAGAAGCGGCCAAATCAGGGCAGTCTGACAACGCCGCGAGCCAGGGTGAAGTCGATGCCGGGGACGAACAGGTCAGTGTGGCCGACCCCGTTTCGGCCGAGTCAGTTGGTTCCGAGAGTTCGGTCGGGGAACTTCCAGACGAGCAACTGGTCACTGACGGGATCGGACTCCCAGCCGATGTCCAACTGCGTGACGTCGCGAACGCGGTCGTCGATTCGGACACGGTGTACGAGGTCCAGCGATGCCTGAGTCTCGACCGTGGCCAGACCCGGGATCTGCTGGAGGAACTCAATCTGCTAGATCTCGTCCTGTGCCGGCTCGCAGACGAACCGGACCACGCTGTCTCCTACGGGACTGTGGCCAGTCGGATCCGGCAGTGTGCGCCTCATAGCGCGTGACAGAAGCGATCTCTTATAAATAGGTTCGATGCCCCACCCACAGAGAAAAGTACGGGTACGCCTTATTTCTGGCAACTCATGGCCCTCGGAACACGCGCTGTCTCAGACAGTCAGGGTGTCCGGACGCTGCTGACGAGCGCCCGGTTCGAACTGATGCCGTTCGAGAGCTTCGACGAGGAGATCACCCACCTCCCCGACGACGCGACAATCGCGATCACGACCTCGCCCCAGCTCGGCATCGAGAAAACCGTCGAAAAGACGGAGGAAGCCGCGGAGATGGGGTTCGATGTCGTGCCACACATCGCGGCCCGGTATGTGGAAGACCGGGCGCAACTCGAAGCGATCGCCGAGCGACTGGAGCAGGCAGGCATCACGGACATCTTCGTCCCAGGAGGTGACCGCGAGGAACCGGCCGGTGAGTACGAGTCGGCGCATGACCTGCTCGAAGCGCTCGCAGAGACCGAGTACTCATTCGCGGAAGTAGGAATCACAGGCTATCCCGAGGGCCACGACTTCATCGACGACGAGACGCTGGCGGAGTCGATGGCACAGAAAGCGCCGTACGCGACGTACATCGTCACCCAGCTCTGTTACGACCCGGAGACCGTGTTAGAGTGGGTCGAAGACATCCGTGCTCGCGGTATCGAACTCCCGGTCGAAGTCGGTATCCCGGGCGTGATGAACTACCAGCGCCTGATGCAAATCTCTCAAAAGGTCGGTGTCGGTGATTCGATCAAGTTCCTCAGGAAGACGACGGGCATTCTCGGGTTCGTCAAGCAACTGGTCGGCTCCCGCGGGACCTACGAACCCGACGAACTCATCGACGGACTCGCGCCCTACGTCGGAGACGACGAGTACAACATCCGCGGCGTCCACATCTACACGTTCAATCAGACGCCCGACACGGAGAAATGGCGGCACAACCGTCTCGATTCCTGAAACCGACCTACTTACTGTCCGGACTCGGGCCACCCAGCTACAAGTACCTGTTTTCGACCGTCTCGCTGGCAGAGACCGCCAGCGAGCCATACTGTGGCCACAGATCCCCAACGCAGTCCAGCAAGAACCGTGAGGTGAGCTTTTCGGGGCAGCATCTATACCGCTTCGGAACTGCAGGAGAGGGGGACGGAGCTACAACGGTATCAGTGAAAACCGGGCGCGGCAGTCGGGGCGGTAAAACAGCAGCGGACGACAGATGGGTGTGCGGACTGCTGGGACAGACGGAGTGATGATCAGTCGTCGCTTTCGGCCTCTTTCCGGGCGTTGAGCTTCGCCTGCTCACGGGCGCTCGGGTTGACGGACTCCTTGAACGGCACTTTCGCGGCGGTCGCGAACACCGGCTCACCGGGTTCGTCGGCGTACTCGTCGGGGAGATGGACCTGGAACTCAAGATCCAGTTCCTCGTCGTAGATCTCGTCGTTGAGCGGCGTATCGGTGACTTCCTGAATCTTCTCAGCCGGGACGAATCCCATCCCGATGTTGGTTTCGAGGTCCGGATTCCACCACGGCGAGGTGAGGTAACCGCATTCCTCGCCCGTGTCCGGGTCAGAGATGAGCCAGAAGTCGGGGGCGTAGTCACGGATCGGCTCGCCGGCGATCTTCAGGCCGATGAGCTTGTGCTCGAACGGGTAGTTGCCGTTCTCGATCTGGTCTTTCTGCTCTTCGAGGACCTCTTTGCCGATGTAGTCGGCCTCCTTGTCGTCGGGAACGTGGTAGCCCAGGTTGACCTGGAACGGCGAGGTCTCGTGGTCGAGGTCCTGGCCCCAGGACATGATACCGGCGGCGATCCGGCGGTGGTGTCCCGGTGCGATCTGGCGACCGTCGTGGTCTTTGACGGACTCCATGACGGGGTCCCAGACCTGTTCGGCGTTTTCCATCGCGTCTTTGACGTAGACCTCGAAGCCTTTCTCGCCCGAGAAGCCGGTCTGGCTGATCAACACATCACAGCCGTTGATTTCGGCGTCCATCAGGCCGTAGTACGGGACGTCTTTGACCTTGTCGCCGACGACGTCGACCATCACGTCGAGCGCCCTCGGGCCCTGAATCTGCATCGGAGCCACGTCGATTTCGTCGATTTCGACGTCGAACTCGTTGTCGACGTTGACGCCCTGCAGCCACTGCATCAGCGTCGAGTCCGAGATGGAGAACCAGAACTCGTCTTCCTCGGGACGCAGGAGAACGGGGTCGTTGAGGACCCCGCCGTCCTCGTTACAGAGGATGACGTACTTTCCGTCCATGGCGTCCATACCTGTCACGTCGCGGGTGACGACGTAGTTCGTCAGCGCCTCGGCGTCGGGCCCTTTGACCCGAATCTGTCGCTCTACGGCGACGTCCCAGAGGGTGACAGTGTTAGTCAGTGCGTCGTACTCCTTCATCACGCCGCCGTCCTCGGGCTCGATGAGGCCGCGCGGATGATAGAGGCGGTTGTAGACAGTTGCCCGCCAGGCACCCTCCTCGTTGAAGGACTTGTGGAAGAACGGGGACTTTCGAACGCGCGTTGACACCAACATCTCGATGTTGGGGTCACCAGTCTGGCGGAGGTTACGGGGGACAGTCCGATCTGACTGGTCGACACTGGGATGGTTAGGATGTTCCTCGTTACCGGTCATGCCTATGAAAGAAGATGTGAAATACTAATAAAGGATATTGTTACTTGCTTCTGGGGTTTATATGCGGGGGAGACTTTGCGGGCACTGATGATACTCTGAACCGTTGTTTAACAGCCCCAGTACATGAATATTCAGCAGAATACGGTGTCGTGTTACTCGGCTGAAACTGGTAGCTGTAGTACGAAACGACCGGCACGGAACACGACCGAGCGGTTGGTGTGACTGTTCGGACAGATATCAGTCCGAGTCACTGCCGGCTCGGGTGTATTTGACGATGTCGAAGTCGTTGTGGTTCGTTCGTTCTGTCTCGGACCAGCGCGACCAGTCGACCGTCGGGAAGACCGTATCGCCGTCGAAAGCTGCCCTTAGTTCGGTGAGGATTAGTTCGTCGGCCTGTGGGAGAAACTGCTCGTACGCAGTAGCGCCGCCAATGACGTACGTCGTAGATGCGCCGCTGTTGGCCGCTTCGGTCAACGCCGCCGTCGTCGAGGTGACAGCCGTGACACTGTCAGGAAGGTGACGCGGCGTCGTAGTCAGAACAATGTTCAATCGCTCCGGGAGTGGGCCGTCGAGATCACGGCGGATGCTCTCAAAGGTACGCCGGCCCATAATCACCGGATGACCGATAGTCGTCTGTTTGAAGTGTGTCAGATCTTCGGGATACTGCCACGGAATGTCGCCGCCGGCACCGATCACGCCGTTAGCCGCGACGGCGGCGATCAGCGAGAGTTTCATACGTACCCCTTTGTCGGGCTGCTGGTAATAAGTCCGCCCCACCGATGAGCGAGGCCACCGCTCGAAACCGACGCATCAATTCCGCTGCCCGAGCTAGGGACACGGTTTCAAGTGACAGCAAGTCGTATTCTGGAACTGGAATCCTGCCGTTTGGATCTGAATCAGTGGGATGTCGCTACACCAATGCTAGCCCGGACCTTGATAGCGTATCTCGCGCGCGACTTATGGGGTTCAGCCATATAAAATGCCGTATGGATACGATTCACCTGTCGCCCGGTCCCGCCGCTGCTCAGGCGTTTCGCCTGGGAATTATCGCGAGCGCGGTCGGTGGACTCGCTGGGATCGCGACGCTGTACTGGTTAGACGTCCTGACACCGGTGTTAGCTGGATACGCACTCGTTCTCCTGTTCCCCGTGTATCTTGTCTTCGCCGCAACAGCGTTGAGCGTGTGGTTGGGATACAACAAAGACGCGACAGCATTGCGACCGGTCTACCGTCAAAAGGATTCGAGCGGGCGATCCGAGTAAACACCACGGTTAGATAGGTCCAGTATCTGCCCCAAAGACTCTCTTTTTGATGGTTTTGTGTACATACACCAGAATACAGTTTCAAATGCGGTTCGAGATCACGAGAGTTGGTGTAAACCGGTAAAACGATTGGAAGCGCTTTCCGAGCGCTCCCAGTGGCGGATCTGTGGACTCACTCCTTTCTGTCGATTATTGTTGCCGCAATGAGGTTCCGCATTCCCCGCCGGAGCCGGCCGCTCATCGCTGTCGAGGACAGTCCGATTTCGTCGGCGACTTCGTTCAAGGAGATATCCCTGGGTTCTCCGAAATAACCGTTTTCGTATGCGGTTGTCAGTGCGGTCCGCTGCTCATCGGTCAAGCCGTACGACGACTCGCCGCCGGTGTCCGTGTTTCCGTAGATTTCGATGATATCGAGCGAGATGTCGTTCTCGTTGGCATACTCCCAGATCGTGTTGAGTGCCTCTCGGTCGGGGAGGAGGAGTCGGACGAGCCATCCGTTGCCCTTCGTTTCGGTATGGACGAGAAATCCGTTGACATCCGTGACGACAGAGCTGATGAGTTTCGTTTCGGGGGTGTGTTCGATGTAGTATATGCCGGTCTGGTCGGTCCAGTCGACGAGTTCGTAGCTCTGGACTGTCGGGTCGGCATCGAGCATCTCTTCGAGTCGGTCTCTGTCACGATACTCGATGAGGAACGGAAACACGGTGGAGCCCGGATCAGTATTCCCCTGTGTGATGACACGTATCGCTATGTCTTCGAGGTTCTGTAACGTTGGAACCAGAGCGAGGCGTTCGTGTTCGATGTGTATTTTCGTCGTTATTGACATTCTGTGGTACGGAGATTACAATCGAAGCGTCAAAGACGAATACCAGTTCGACAACGGAGCACTATCATCTGTGAACTGCTGTATGTACGCGGGGTCTCCACGTCAATGTTTACATGCACAGGTGCACACACGAAGGCAAAAATAAAAAGCTGACTGCCGTCCCAAATAGCTCCTATCGTGTTCGTGAGACTGTGTTTTCGCCAATGAGAACGAGTCTATAGATGCAGTCTAAGCGACGAAGCACCGAGAAATAACTCAGAAGTTATATGTCATGGACCCATTTAATTCGGCGACCAGCATACGTCTATATCGGAATCTGTATTAACAATTGTTTATAATTTCCCGTAATAAACACCCGTAATTATCCTACAATGAGCTTAGAAGGCTGTACCCAGTATATTATATTGATATGAGTGAACCACAAAACCAATCCACCGCGGATAGCGAGTTCTCAAACGCCGATTTCTATCTACCGGCAGTCGCGCTACCACCGAACTTCGGTCGTATCGAGGCGGCTGTTTCCGACCTCTTCGACTTCCACGGCGTCGTGCTGATTCCGGACAGTTACAATAAGTAACTCAGCCGCGTAGCATGTGTGGTTTATTTGAGAGTTACCTATAGTAACAATTGGAACGATTTACACACTGATCGCACTGCCATCGGGCGATCAGGTGTGTGTTGATCTTCAATGGCTACTATAACTAATCGTGGTTAGTCGGTCAGTTTATCGGCGACCGCTTCGACAGCCTCGACAGGAACGTCGTACTCGTCGGCGACCGCTTGTGCCTGTGCTGCCGAGAGTGAACCGGTTCCGGCGACTGCATTTTCGCTGGGTTCTCGCGGCTGTGAGGGTGCCAACGTTTCGTCGTTGATAGACAGGCTCACTGCGTCCCAGCGGGTGTAGTGACCCATCGCATCGAAGTACGCCTTCGTCGCCCGCCGTTCGTCGTCCTGGAACTCGGCAGTCAGGAGTCCCTCCTCACCAACCAGCGGACCGGCTTTGACGATCCCTGCCGGGTTGATGAGCATACTCCCGCCTGCGGCGACGTTGAACCCGAGTTCGTCCTCAGAGAAGCCGTCTGGAACAGCGTCGCTCATGTACGCCGAGCACGCGGCGACGAACGACTGGGTTTCGAAGGCGTACTCCCGCATGGCAGGATAGATATCGCAGGTATCCACGGCCTCGCTCGTCTCCGCTCGGGTCTTGTCCCCTGGATGACCGTGTTGTTCCCAGAAGCCGGGCCAGACGGCGGCGTGTATCTCCTCGCCCATTGCGGTCAGCGCTGCCTTCGAGAGCGTCATATGGTTCTCGTAGCAGATGAGGCCGCCGAGCCGTCCGACAGCCGTCTCGTACGTGGCCAGGCTGGATGGGTCGCCGCGCCCCCAGATGGCACGCTCCTCGTGGGTCGGCATCAGTTTCCGGTGTCGACCCATCAGCTCCCCCGTACTGTCGAAGTAAAACAGCGAATTGTAGAGCGTCTCACTTCCCTGCCGGTCACTGATTTCGTTCGTGCCCAACACGAGCGTGAGGTCCGCCTCCGCGACTGCCTCACCGAGTACCTCGATAGCCTCGTCGTCGACGTGGAGACTGTTCTTCTGGAGGTCCACCATCAGGTCAGTCCATCTGGAGATAGAGACGCTGCCTCGCCAGTATGGGTATCCCGGGAAGTACGTCTCCGGGAAGACGACGATGTCTGCACCGTCCCGACCCGCCTGCTCGATGTACCGGCATGTCTTGTCTAGCGTTCCCTCCTTGTCGTGGTAGACAGGCTCTACCTGCGCGGCCGCGAGTGTGAACGATTCAGCTGGCATTCGTTTCCAATTCACAGGCCAGCATCAAATCAGTTGAGCCGATCCGCCGGGGGTGCGGTCTCAGAACTGTTCGTGGGACACGGAACCGACCGGGCTCTTTCCTACTGCCGTCCCGGCTCTGGGGCCTGCCAGGCGACGATGATACCGGCGATGGCGACCACGCCAGCCAGTAGAAACGCCGGCTCGAACCCGACTCTGTTTACTACGGCTCCACCGGCGATCGGTGCAATAAACGCCCCTGCCAGGCCGATACTGGTCTGGAACGCGACCGCCGTTGCGGCGACGCGCGGATCGACAAGCTCTCGAACGTACGTGAACGAGAGGCCGAGCGTCAACTGGACCGCAAATCCGATCAACAGGAGGACAGCAACGAGCAGTGCCAGCGAGCGGAACTGCGGAAACCCGAGGAGAAGCGGAGCGGCGAGTCCGAACGACCACAACACGACCGGTCGCCGGCTTCCGTCGAAGACCCGATCCGAGATGAGCCCGCCACTGATTCGAGATATGACACCAACAGCGGGAAATACGGCAACGACGAGTCCGCTCACAGCCAGAGAGAAGCCAAGGCCTTGCGTGAGATACGACGAGCCCCAGCTATTTACGAACAGGTATAGCGCGTAGCCGAGGAAGCCGAGGATACCAACGAGCCAGACGCTCGGGCTCCGGAGCACTGCGCCGAATTCCTGCAGGGACGGGGCATCGCCGCGGCTCCCGCCGTGCCCGCGACTCGCTGGCCAGAAGACGGCCAGGCCCGCGATTACAGGACCAATGAAGGCCAGAAAGACAGCCGGCCAGCCGAACCGCTGGGCGATAAGCGGCCCCGTTCCCTGTCCGAGTGCGAAGCCGACCGGCCCACTGGCAGTGAAGATGCCGACTGCTGTCGCACGGTTGGAGCTGTCGACGGCCCGGCTCACCATGTCGATACCGGCGTTCCAGACAACGACGTACGCAGTGCCTCCCAGTACACGAGATGCGAGGATTGTCTCGTACTGGCCACGGCGGCCGGCTTGCCAGCCCCACATCCCTGCGATGACTAAGATGCCCACCGCAAGGGCTATCACACTCCTCGAATCAGTCCGGTCCAGCACAGCCCCGGCAGGGAGGCTGACGACGACAGCGGTGCCGAACATGACCCCGACGAGGAGGCCGGCGGCTGTCGGCCCGACCTGCAGTGAGTCTCGAATAAGTGGTGTGACGCTTGCGGGGACGATCTCGTATGCGGCCAATCCCATCGAGATCAGGCTCGCACCCGCCACGAGCCACCACGTCGAGTCGGCTGTTCGAACAGGTGTCTCGGCAGCGGTATCCGAAATATCGGAATCAGTAGCCTGAGGTGTCATTCTGGCGGGGAAGAGCGTTCGGTCATCGCACTGTCGTAGTTGGCACCGGAGCTATAGTAGCCATTGAAAATCAATGCACACCTGATCGTACGACGGCAGTGCGATCAGTGTGAATCGTTTCAATTGTTACTATAGAAGTGAGAAGCTCAGTCAGTTCGAGTGGCGCACGTCTGGCGAGGAGTTCCCGAACAACACCGAAAAAACTGCTTGGTGAGGAGCGGTGGCGACTGAGCGTCACTGTTTCCGAATGAGATCACAGAGCGTATTGAAACCATGGGGCCTGAAGTGGATGATACAACAGAGTGGTTGCCGAGTGCGGCGTAGCACGAGCGTGGAACCTGCGGCACGACACCCAAACAGAAGCAGAAAAACAATCGGGTATATAGACACTCACCT
Source organism: Haloarcula sp. CGMCC 1.2071 (assembly GCF_037078445.1). NCBI lineage: Archaea > Methanobacteriati > Methanobacteriota > Halobacteria > Halobacteriales > Haloarculaceae > Haloarcula > Haloarcula sp. CGMCC 1.2071. The sequence goes on along the minus strand of NZ_JAYMGY010000006.1, from coordinate 133,273 downwards.
ATAGTATAGGTACAAGCATAGAGATCTGATCTGGTATTTCCCAATTTTCGTTCTATCTTTTCGGCTATATTAACTACTAGTCTGAATCCAGTAATCGTTCGGAGCATATTCAGAAGAACTGTGCTAGATATGTTTATACTCACAAGAGGTGATACGTGATTCAGTATTTGTATTGCGTCTCCAGGGTTGGCTATCACATCAGAACAGTGTGTTTCATCGGGCATAGTCGAGGAGGGGTTACCGAGCGTGTACGATCCAGCCCGGGGCACCAGTCGGTCGACGAACTCGTCGTGGATGTCTTCGTGGACGATGGCCCGCGACAGTGCGTCACAGATCTCACTGGTGCTGTAGTAGACGTATGCCGCGGCAGCGGCAACTACCGTTTCTACGTCCACATCGGGAAAGACAACGAGCGGCGACTTCCCGCCCAGTTCGAGAGTAACAGGAGCCATACGGGCGGCGGTCTGCACTGTAGTCGAACCAGTCCCAGTTACCGATCCAGCCGTGCCAGTCGCTCCGGCAGCCCCCGCAGGCGTCGACCTGAGCGACGACGCCGGGTCCAACTCCGGGTGTTCGACGTCTTTCAACGTCGGCCACCCGTCTATCCGTCTATAGTACTGTATTCGTAGTACTGACTTCGAACTTCGATTTCGTTTTTCGTATATCGAAGTATCTCTAACAGATTTGCCATATATCTAGAGGTGAATCTATCTCTGGGTCCAGTGATACCGAGGGAGACCATGACCTCCTGTTCGTCGTTGAATATCGGAACGGCGACACCGCGAACGCCCCTGAGGTGCTCCTCGTCGTCTATCGCATAGCCCTGGTCACGGATTCGCTCGAGGGCCGCTTCGAGATCGGACCGGGATGACAGCGTGTTATCAGTCCCTTTCGGAAGCCCATGGTCGGCAACAATTTCGTTTCGTTTTTCGACCGGAAGATGCGCCAGAATAACTTTGCCCAGCGATGTCCAGTGCATCTCGGTGTGATTCCCGATAGGGATTTCGTCGCCCGCAGCCTTTCCACCTGAACTCCTGTAGAGGATGACCCGCTGGCCGTTCTCCTCGATGCCGGCACCAGCAATCTCACCGGTCTCTCTGCTGAGTTCTTCAACTTTATTGCGAAGCAGTCGACCGATGTCCAGTCTCTGCCGAACGCTGCCCCCGAGCTCCAGAAAGCGGAAAGACCGGCGATACTGCCCGGATTCCTTGACGACGTAGTCACGCTGGACGAGTGTGTTGAGATGAATAAACACAGTGCTCGTGGGGATATCCAGATGAGACGCGAGGTCGGAGAGACCGACCGGTTCACGTTTTTCGAGCGCGGCGAGAATATCCAGCGTTGTCTCGACCGCACTGATCGTTTTGTTGTTTTGCGAGGACATAGATGGGATTTTTTTTGCAGGGTGAAATAGATTCCGCCGAGAGGCAAAATGTTTCCACTCACGTTGGAAACTGGTACGATGCACTGATATTAGGGATTCTAACAGGAGTACGGATGTTATTTTCCTCGACCTCGCCACACGCGAAGAGTGACAACATACCACACGAACATGTGGGGCGTAAGATCCAGTCCCGAATTCAGCAGTTACAGTCCCTCTGGCGTCGCTTTGTGACATTCGTCTGTTCAACACGAGCGCAACAAGTGGCTTTCAATCTCGTTGAAAGGAGTTGGAACTGCTCTGATATCCCATTTTCCGCGAAGTAGTAGTTCTCTGCTCCAACTTCTGTATCACGGAATGAGGTCGTACGTACGGGTGTGACGTTTTGGCCTCGGTTCAGAACCGCCGGCTACGCAGTCATACCGGGCGTTGCTCCGCGGGCGCTGCCGGTTTCGATGTGATCGGTCCGCCCGACTGTGCCGGTACTACCAACATTTATTAATGATGATTGCGATGCTTCTTCTACTCGGTATGAGCGAAGTTACACTATCAAACGTCAGCAAGGTATACGACGACAACGTCCTTGCAGTTGAGGACCTCTCTCTGACCGTCGAGGACGGGGAGTTTGTCGTCGTTGTCGGACCGTCCGGGTGTGGCAAGTCGACCACACTTCGGATGATTGCCGGGCTCGAAACGGTCACCGACGGTGAGATTGCTATCGGCGGGGACGTAGTCAACGACGTGCGTCCACAGGACCGGAACATTGCGATGGTGTTCCAGAGTTACGCGCTGTACCCGCACATGACCGTACGCGATAACATGTCCTTCGGGCTGCGGCTGTCCGGCGAGTACGACGATCAGATCGAGCAACGCGTGGCCGAGGCTGCCGAACTGCTGGAGATTTCGGACCTCATGGACGACCTACCGAAACAACTCTCGGGTGGCCAGCAACAGCGCGTCGCGCTTGGGCGGGCTATCGTCCGCGATCCGGACGTGTTTCTGATGGACGAACCGCTGTCGAACCTCGACGCCAAGCTTCGGACACAGATGCGCACGGAGATCCAGCGGATTCAGGAAGAGCTGGACGTGACGACGATTTACGTCACGCACGATCAGACGGAAGCGATGACGATGGCGGACCGGATCGTGATTCTCAATCAGGGTGAACTCCAGCAGGTCGCACCGCCGGAGCGCTGCTACGACGAGCCCAACAACAAATTTGTCGCGGGGTTCATCGGGTCACCATCGATGAACTTCTTCGAGGTGAGCGTGACAAATAGCGGTGGACGTACGACGGTCCACTCAGCAGGTGTGGAGTTTACGCTCAACGTCGATATTCCGGACGGGGAGTACACGCTGGGCGTCCGTCCGGAGGATTTCGTCGCCGAGGACGCCGGGTCGTACATCGATACGGTCGTGGACGTCGTAGAACCCATGGGTTCGGACAATTTCCTCTATCTGGAGACAGCAGACGGGTCGAAAGAAGTCGTAGCCCGGGTCGATAGCGAGTACCGACCGGAACGGGGCGACGAAATCGCGTTAGGATTTCATACGGAGGATATGCATCTGTTCGGTCCCGATGGCGAGCGAGTGGAACTGAACCAGCTACAGCGGACAGAATCAGCGTAATATGTTGTACGATACTATCGGTCGGAAAGAGAGCGAGTGGGCTGGAATGACGGCGAGTCAGGTCCGAGGTGTCGGCGAACAGCCGGGCTCTGTTCTCGTTATTCCCGTCGGAAGCGTCGAACAGCACGGAAACCATCTCCCGGTCGTCACCGACACACTCCTGGTCGAGGCGATGGTCGACACTGCTATCGAGCGTCTGGACGACGTGCCTGTCGTCGTGACGCCGCCGGTCTGGAGCGGGTTCTCGCCACACCATCTGTCGTTCGGTGGGACTCTGTCACTCGAGTTCGCGCACTTGCGAGCAACACTTGAAGATATCGCACACGCTGGCATCCAGAACGGATTCGATGCGGTGCTGTTCGTCAATGGCCACGGCGGGAACAGTTCACTCATCGACGCCGTCGTGAGTACCGTGGGCGTCGACACCGATGCGGAGGTACTCGGAACGACGTACTTCCACCTGGCGTCGGATCGAATCGAGGAACTCCGAACGACCGAGACGGGAGGGATGGCCCACGGCGGCGAGTTCGAGACGTCCCTCATGCTTGCGCTCCGACCGGACCTCGTGGGCGACCCGGAGGTCCGCGACGGGGAACCGATGGACGAACACTACAGATGGGGTGGACAGGACCTGCTCGACGGGGGCAACGTCGCCGTCTATCGTTCCTTCGACGAGTATTCCACGTCCGGTGCCATCGGGACGCCGAAGCAGGCGACTGCCGAGACAGGCGAACGAATCCGCTCGGTCATCGGCGACGAACTCGCGGCCCTCATGACCGCGATTCACGAGAGCAATTCCTGACCAATGAGCCACACAACACAAAGAATTATGTACATGGAAGTAGGTGACATTAATGATGCAGCCCGATAACAACGACAGGTCTGTCGAGGACAGTATCGACCGCCGACAGCTTCTCCAAGCACTCGGCGCAGGCGGTGCCATCGCCATCGCCGGGTGTAGCGGCGACGGTGGGGGCGGTGGTGACGGCAACGGTGAGAGCGGCGGTGACGGCGACAGTGGGAGCGGCGGTGACGGCAGTACGCAGAGCGTGCAGTTCCTCACGATGGGCGTCGGAGACAACATCAAGCAGTTCTTCGAGGAGAACAACGCGGCCTTCGAGGACGAGCACGACGTCGACGTAGAGTTCACCAGCGTGACGTGGGACAACGCGCGTCAAACTGTGAACAACCGTGTCGACGGCGGCGAAGCGCCCGACGTCAGCCGGTGGCCGGCGCGCTGGATTCCACAGCTCGTGGGCAAGGACGCGCTCGAACCGCTCGACGACATGATGGACGGGGAGTTCGGTGAGCAGTTCTACGACGGCGTGGCCGAGGGAACGATGTACAACGGCTCCCACTACGGCGTGCCGTGGGCCGCCTCGAACAAGTGCCTCTACTACAACAAAGACGTCTTCGAGACGGCAGGGCTCGACCCCGAAGACCCGTCGCTCGATTCGTGGCAGGATATGCTGGATGCCGCAACGCAGATCCGTGACAGCGATGCGAGCGTGCCGGCACTGGGGCTTGCAGGGGCTGACGCAATCGAGACCGGGTCGCAGTACTACCACTACCACTGGTCACACGGGGCGGACCTCGTCGACGACGAGGGACTGCCGGTCGTGAACTCCAGCGGCGCTGTCGAGGCCCTCTCGTTGTACACCGACCTCCACCTCGAACACAACGTCACACAGTCGTCACCGCTCTCCTCGACTCGGCAGGACATCCGGCAGCTGTTCGAGAACGGTGACCTCGGGATGGTTATCGGGCACGTCTACACGGGACTCAACATCACCGCCGCGAAGGAAAACGGTGAGGTCGACTTCGACTACGGCATCGTCCAGGTGCCGCGTGGCCCTGAGGGCCGGTACAGCCTGTTCACTATCGACACGCTCGCCGTCCTGAGTCAGAGCGAGCACAAGGACCTCGCCCGGGACCTGATCCGGTTCTACTTCGACGAGGAGCGGCGGTTCCAGTACTCGAAGCAGAAAGGGTTCCTCCCCGTCGTCGAAGCCGTCGGTGAGCGCTCACACTTCTCAGACTCGAAGAACTGGGGACCGTTCGTCGAGGCGGGGCAGTACGCTCGTGCCCGGCCGAAGCTCAGTAACTTCAGCGAGTTCAACGACCGGATGGTCCAGGCCATTCAGGAGGCACTGGCGGACCGGAAGTCACCGCAGAAAGCGCTCAACGATGCCCAGAGTGATCTCGAAGATGCCATGGAGTGACAGACAGGGATGAGCCTGGCAGAGGAATACACCGAGGCGTCCGACGACTCACGTCTCGAACGAGGATTGGCGTACGTCCAGCGCAACAGCCGGGCGTACCTTCTCATCGCTCCCGCGGCCGTGTTCCTGCTGGCCGTCGTCGGGTATCCGATTATCGAGACGTTTCGGCTGTCACTGTACCAGTCACCCGCCGACTCGAACATCGAGACGTTCGTCGGGCTCCAGCACTACGTCGAGATATTCAACAGCGACATCTTCTACCGCCTGCTCTGGCAGACCGGTCGCTGGGTCGTCGTTGGCGTCGCGGGCAAGACACTGCTTGGACTGCTGATAGCCGTTCACCTCAAAGGAGACATCCGCGGTCGGAAGTTCTTCCGTACGGCGTTTCTCATTCCGTGGGGGATTCCATACGCTATCTCCGCTGTGGTGTTCCGGTGGATAGAGCACCCGCAGTTCGGCTATCTCAACGCTATCCTGCTGAAACTCGGCATCATCGAGCAGGGAATCGGTATCCTCGGAAACCCGAGCATCGCGTGGCTCGGCGTCGTCGTGGCCGACATCTGGATCGGGACACCGTTCATGGCGATTATCTTCCTCGCGGGCCTGCAGTCGATACCCCAGGAACTGTACGAGGCAGCCGCCATCGACGGTGCCGAGAAGTGGCATCAGTTCCGGTACATCACGCTCCCGCAACTGAAGAGCGTCGTCCTGATTGCCACGCTGCTGTCGACGATATGGACGTTCGTCAGTTTCGACGTCATCTGGACGATGACCGGCGGCGGCCCGATCAGTTCGACGGCGACGCTCGTCATCCACATCTACCAGGTGGGCCTCCAGAACGGGAACCTCGGACGCGGAGCCGCCTACAGTGTCATCGGGTTCCTGTTCCTGTTCGTCTTCGCTATCATCTACCTGCGCATCTACACGCGAGGGGGTGACGAGCTATGACGATGGCAGGCCACAACCGGAGCAATCTCCGCAAAGTCAGACTCTATGGCGTGCTGATCGGACTGCTCGGGCTCATGATGTTGCCGTTCTACGCGATGTTCTCGAGCACGCTCAAGCCGGAGTCAGAGATATTCGCTGCGCCAGCGACGCTGGTCCCCAGCGACCCCAGCATACAGGCGTATCTGCAGGTCTGGACACAGACCGACGTGCTGCTATGGGTCGGGAACAGCTTCATCATCTCGGTTGGGACGGTGGTGTTGACGCTTCTGTTGGCGATACCGGCCGCGTACTCGTGTGCCCGGAACGACTTCGTCGGGAAGCGAACCTTCCTCCTCTCCGTGCTGGTCGTGCAGATGTTCGCACCGGTCGTGTTAATCGTCGGTCTCTTCGACGTTATCACCCAGATGGGGCTGTTCAACACCTATCTCGCTGTAATCGTCCCGGCAGCGGCGTTCACGCTACCGTTCAACGTCTGGATGCTGTACGGGTACTTCAAGACGATACCCGTCGCGCTCGAAGAATCTGCGCGTATCGACGGCGCGAGTCAACTGCAAATCCTCACGAAGATTGTGCTCCCGCTCACGAAGCCAGCGCTGGTCGCCAGTGTCACCTACACCTTCCTCTACGCCTGGAACCGGCTGCTGTTCGTGCTCACCTTCCTCACTGACAGTGCGAAGTACAACATCCCGCGCGGGGTCTTCTCGATGGTCGGCGCGCTGCAGACCGACTGGCGGATGATGCTCACTGTGTCTGTCATCGGCATTATCCCACTCCTGATTTTATTCGCCTTCTTGGAGGAGTATATCGTCGCAGGGATGACGGCTGGCGCGGTCAAGGAGTAGCTGCCTCTACTTTTATTATCGTCACGATAGTTGGTCGCGTATGGAATTCGCGATGTGGGCGTACCCGTGGGACCTTCTGGACGAAGGCCCGTCCGAGGTGGAACGGCGACTGCGTGACATCGGCATCGACGAGCTGAATCTCGCGACGAACTACCACACCGTGCAGGCGTTCACGCCGCACAATCCGGAGCGCCGGACGCTGTTTGCCCGCGCGAGTTCGTATTTCCAGCCCGGCCCGGAGTACGGCGACCTCGAACCAGTTCCGTACGAACAGATGGACGGCGACTGGGTCGCAGACGCCGCCGCCGGTTTGTCTGACCTGAGGCTCAATTCGTGGACAGTCGGCTGCCACAACTCCCGGCTCGGGATGGCCAACCCGGAATACACGCTGGAATCTGCACACGGTGACGACCTGATCTTCGGCCTGTGTCCCTCCCAGCCTGCGGTCCAGACGTATCTCTCGGCACTGGTTTCGGATCTGGCGTCCCGCGATGAGTTCGCTCGTATCGAACTGGAAACGTTCGATTACTTCTACGGAACGGGCTTTGGCTGGCACCACCAGAAGATTCACGCACGGTTAGGGGTACTCGGAGAGTTCCTGTTCGGGCTGTGCTTCTGTCCGCACTGTCGCGAGAATGCGAAGGCCGCGGGCGTCGATACTGAACGGGCACGCGCGACTGTCGCCGGCACGCTGGACGATATCGTCGCCGGGGACGTGGCACACGACCGTTCGCCGGACGGCTGGCTCGCGGAGCACGAAACCGTCGCCGCATACGTCGACGTCCGCGAACAGACGCTGTCGTCACTGTACGCCAGACTGGCTGACGCCGCTGGAACGACGCCGCTTGGCTACTACGTCGGCGCACCGGAACCCGGCCGCGAGTGGCTAGTCGGGGCCGACCTGCAGGCACTCTCGAACCACGTCGATTACTACTGCCTTCCGGCTTACGAGTCGACGAGCGAAGCGGTCATAGAGGCATACGACGCCGTCGAGACAGTTGTCGATGACGTGCCACTCCACGTCGGGCTCCTGCCGGGCCATCCAGCCATCCACGACGAGGCGACCGTTGTCGATATCGTACAGACCCTCAACTCGAAGGGAGTGCCGCGGCTCTCGTTCTATAATTACGGACTGCTCCCGGAGCAGTCACTGGAGTGGGTCGGAACCGCCGTCGACGCGGTTCGCGGATAGGGGCAAACGGTACTTTGATATCGGTTCACGAACGACAGGTATGCATGGAGATAACCGGCGTGTCAGCGGTCACTGTAGATGTACCGCTGGCCGACCTAGATGAACATCTCGGTATCGGGCCGTACGTGACCAATCACGGGAAGCTACACTCGATGGAACGGGTGCTCGTCCGTGTCGACACGGATGAGGGGATCAGCGGCTGGGGCGAGATGCGTGTCTTCCTGTCACCGGCGGCCACCGAGTCGATTATCGAAGACGGCGTTGGCCCGATGATCGAGGGCCAGTCGCCGTTCGAAATCGAGCGGCTCCGACGGCAGGTGTTCGTCGAGTACACGAACGTGGATATGTTCTTTGCGGCGGTCGAAACAGCCTGCTGGGACATCGTCGGCAAAGCCCTCGACAGACCGGTGTACGAGTTGCTCGGCGGGTGGACGGCACCGACACAGGGGGCTCAGCAACACCGGCAAAGCGTCGATGGCAACAGTAGTGCACCGACGGCTGTCCCCGTTGCGTTCTGTCTTGGTATCCTCTCACCCGAGGAGTCCCGTATCAAGGCCCGAGAAGCGCTCGAAGCCGGCTTTACTGTCCTCAAAACGAAGGCGGGTCGGGACTGGCGACAGGACGTCGAGCGAATCAAAGCGATGCACGATGAAGTCGACGGCCAGCTAGAGTTCCGACTCGACCCGAACCAGGGCTGGACGCTCGACCAGGCAGTTCGGGTCGGCGCGATGCTGGAAGATGCCGGAATCTACCTGCAGTACATGGAGCAGCCGATTCGAGTCGATTCACACAGGTCGCTCGCCCGACTCCGGCAACGACTCCGCCAGCCCATCGCGCCGAACGAGGATACGTATATCTCGCATAATCTGCAATCGCTCGTGGAAGCCGGCGCGATGGACGTCGGCGTTATCGACCTGACTCCTGCCGGCGGCATCAGTGGTATTCGACAGCAGGCCGCCATCCTCGAAGACGCCGGTGTTCCCTTTACGCACCACTGTGCGTTCGACCTGGGGATTCGAACCGCGGCGATCCTCCACGCGTTCACCGGCATCCCGGGCTTTTCGTTGCCCCCGGATTCGACGTACTACGGCTGGGAGGCAGACGTCATCGAGGCTCCGTTCGACGTCAGCGACGGCTGCCTTCCCGCCCCAGAGGGCCCCGGTCTCGGCATCAGTATCGACGTGGACGCCGTCGAGGAGTATCGAATCACATGAGCGGCGGAGAGCAACTTTCAAGAGGGCAGGTTACGTGGGTGTCGGTGTCATGGTAGAGCTATCATTAGCGGACCGGCCAGCCATTGTGACTGGAGCGTCGCGGGGTATCGGGCGCGAGATCGCGGCCCGGTTCGCCGAAGCGGGTGGCGACGTCGTCGTCTGCTCGCGCACTTACGAGGACGTCGAAGCGGTTGCGACGGAGTTGACCGACACACACGATGGCCGCGTTGTTCCGGTCGAATGTGACGTCACAGACCGGGCAGCGGTACGGGACCTCGTCGACACGACCATCGAGGAGTTCGGGGACATCCGGGTCCTCGTGAACAACGCTGGCGGCGCAGACGAGTCCGCCAATCTGTTGCACCGGTGTGACGAGGACACCTTCGAGTCGATGCTCGACCTGAACCTGAAGAGCCAGTTCCTCCTGAGCAAAGAGGTACTGCCGGCGATGGTCGCAGCCGGCGGCGGGTCGATGATCCACATGGGATCGGTCAACGGCCTGTTCGGTATCGGGCTTTCCGGCTACTCCGAGGCGAAAAGCGGACTGCTGGCACTGTCCCGGAACATCGCCGCCCATTACGGTCAGCACGGGATCCGCTCGAACGTTATCTCGGCGGCGACCATCGAAACAGCGAACAGGCGGGCGGAGATGGAGAACACGGAGGAACGGACCGGTGAGACGAGCGCACGGGAGCGCTGGCTCGACCAGTACCCGCTCGGTCGGTTCGGGACACCGAGGGAAGTCGCTGATACGACCCTGTTCCTCGCCTCCGGGCTGTCGAGTTTCGTTACCGGTGAGAACCTGGTGCTCGACGGCGGATTGACGACGAGCCTGCCGACATCGTTCATCAACGAAGTCTACGACGCGGACGACCAGCCGACGACAAATTGACTCACGACCCATGGAAGAACTAACAACTGCCGACGCCCCCGACAGTATCGGACCGTACTCACAAGGCATCGCTAGCGGTGACCGGGTTTACGTTTCCGGACAGGGACCGGTCGACCCGGACACCGGCGAGGTAATCCAGGGCACGCCCGGCGAACAGACTCGGCGCACACTCCGAAACGTAGCGGCCGTTCTGGATGCCGGTGGTGCTTCGCTCGACGATGTGGTGAAAGCGACGGTGTTCGTGAGCGATATGCGGTACTACGACGAGGTGAACGAAGTGTACGGTGAGCTCATGTCACCCCCCTATCCCGCTCGCAGCGCTGTGGAGGTGGTTAAACTGCCAGTGGACATCGACGTCGAGATAGAAGTTATCGCAGAACGGTAGTATGTCGCATCTGGTAGTTTTCGACCTCGACGGGACACTCACGCGACAACGCGGTGGGTTCGAGCTGTTGCACACACTCTACGGAACGACACCGGCGGCCGATACACTGATGGAGCGGTTCGAGGCCGGTCAGATTACGTTCGCGGAGTGGTGTCGAGGTGCGGTCGACGTGTGGCGTGCGAACGATATCACCCGGACAGATATCACCCGTGCGACTCGGGCCGTCAAGCCGAAAGCGGGTGCCGTCGACCTCCTCGACCACCTCCAGCATACGGATATCAGATTCGGCATTCTCAGTGCCGGCGTTGCAAACCTCGCGACGCAGTTCGAGCAGTACGAGCCAGCGTTCGTTCGCGGAAACTGGCTTCGGTTCGAAGATGGCCGGATTTCGGGTATCGATGTCGGTGTCGGTCCCGATCAGAAAGGAGAACTACTGAGAGAGATCCGAATCACGCAGAACCCTTCGTCAATCACCTATATCGGCGACTCACACACTGATACGGAGGCGTTCGTCGAGGCAGATACCGCGGTGTTGTTCGACCCGGACGAACGCATTCCCGAGACAGCAATCGACTCAGCGGATACAATCGTAGAAAGTGCGAATATAGGAGAGGTACGGAGTCAAATTCACACGATTTAGCTATGTATTCGCCAATAGAAGTCTGCTATTCGCAAATATACACAGATTCTCAGTACATTCCGTGATGGAAGTTTTCAGAGAGATGATTTTCCAATTCATATGGCGGAGACGATATCCAGATAGGCGATCTGACTGTGACGGAGCGTGCGGTGTGAGAGTTAGACCGCTGTCGAAGTTACGTACTGGTCTCGGTCGAGTATGCACAGACAACTGCAGTCCTGCCGTCAGCACTGCGTCAAGTGTTCGCTGACGCAGTGGCAACATCTAGCAATTTGCAACGGGCTTCGACGGCCCTTTTACCGTCGGGAGGTGACCGGCAACTGAATGAGTCGCTATCGAACGACCGGTTGCTTTCTCCTTCTGGCTGCAATCTGGGGTACTGCATTCATGGCGACAGACGTCGGCCTCGCCGACCTGCCGCCGGTACCGTTCGCCGCCGCCCGCTTCGACATCGCCTCCGTCCTCCTGTTCGCCGCGTTGACCGTCACAGGGTCGCTAGAACGACCGCAAACGCGCGATGACTACGTGTACGTCGTCGTCGGCGGTGCGCTCATGATCGGGGTCCACCACGTATTCCTGTTCACCGGACAGCAGTACGTCACCGGGGCTGTCGCCGCCGTCCTGCTCGGTCTCGTCCCCGTCGTGACGCCCGCGCTGACGAAGCTCGCGTCCAGCGATGACACGTTCACCGCGAATACCGGTGTCGGCGTAGTACTCGGGTTCGTCGGCGTCATCGTCATCGCTGACCCCGACCCGGCGAATCTCCTCAGCAGCACTATCGGGATCGCGCTCGTGTTTGCGTCGGCGCTGGCGTTTGCCATCCCAGCCGTCGTCACGCACGACACCAGTCCGTCGATGTCGTTTCTGGCCACACAGGCCTGGCTGATGGCTATCGGGGCCGTTGTCCTCCATGTCACCGTGCTCGCGCTCCCCGGACAGTCGTTTGCAGACGCATCGTGGACGCTGTCCGCGTTTGCGGCGCTGCTGTATTTGGCCGTCGTCGCCGGTATCGGCGGTTTCCTGCTGTACTTCCGGCTACTTGACCAGCTAGGTCCTATCGAGATGAGCTTCATCGAGTACGTGATTCCGCTGTTCGCCGCACTCGCCGGCTGGCTCGTGCTGGGGCAGCAGGTCACACTCGCGACCGTTGGTGGGTTCGCGTGCATCCTCATGGGATTCATCGTAGCGAAGTGGGCGACGTTGCGAGCGGAACTTCGTCGGGTCGTCGAACCGAGAACCAATCCGCGGGCCGACTGACCAGAGACGAGTCCTAAGACTGTCACTGATTGGACCCTACCACTTCAGGAGAAGCGATAGCGGAGCGAGAAACGGTAAGAATGACCGTCAGGCAGGAGTGATAGCGGCCTTGGATTTCTGAAAACATGCGAACTACAGCCGTTATTTTGCTATCTTTTCAGCGGATCGGCGACAGGACTTGCTATGTACCGACAAATCCGTCTGCAAACGGAATCTTGTAAGCGAAGCCCGCATCATAGCCGCGTGCACATACTGGCGGGGCTGACGGGTTTTTATAAGACTACCCGTTGCTGTGTACTATGATACAACCCATTCGCACGCTATGGAGCCGGTATCGATCCATCCCACTCATCTGGCGTATCTTCGTCGCCTTCGTACTGGGCGCAGGTGCTGGTATCGCGTTCGGGGAGCAGATGGCTGTCGTCAGACCAGTGGGCGACCTCTTCCTTCGGCTGCTCAATATGCTGGTCATCCCGATCATCGTCTTCACACTGCTGACCGGGATTCGACAGCTCTCCCCCGCGAAGCTTGGAAGGATCGGCGGTGCGACAGTCGGGCTCTATGCCCTGACGACGACCCTCGCAGGTATCGTTGGCCTCGCGGTTGCAAACGTGCTTCAGCCGGGCCGGGGGCTCGAGTTCGGCGGCGGTGAAGCGCAATCGAAAGCGCCGCCGTCGCTGCTGGATGTCGTTCTCGGTATCGTGCCGAACAATCCCGTCGCGGCGCTCGCGGAGGGGAATCTGCTGGCGACGGTTTTCTTCGTCATCGTGTTCGGAATCGCGCTGACGTACGTCCGCGCCCAGCAAGACGCGCTCGCGGATAGTGTCGATTCAGTGTTCGAGGCCTTCGAAGTGGGTGCTGAAGCGATGTTTGTCATCGTTCGTGGGGTCCTCGAATTCGGTGTGCTTGGTGTATTCGCATTGATGGCGTCCGGAATCGGCACTGAAGGTATCGGACTGTTCTCCTCACTGGGCGAACTCGTGCTGGCAGTCACTATCGCAATCGTCATTCACATCGGCTTCACCTATCTCGTTCTCTTGATGGGCGTGGTTGCCGACGTGTCACCGATTGCGTTCCTCAGCGGGGCGAAAGACGCGATGGTAACCGCGTTCGCGACTCGGTCCTCGAGCGGAACGCTCCCCGTCACGATGCGTAATGCGGACGAAGACCTGCAGATCGCCGAGCGGGTGTATTCATTCACGCTCCCAGTCGGTGCAACAGCGAACATGGACGGGGCCGCCATCCGGCAGGCAGTCACCGTGATGTTCGCCGCGAACGTCGTCGGACAGCCACTGGTGCTCACAGAACAGGTCTTCGTCTTGATCGTGGCCGTTCTCATCAGCATCGGAACCGCCGGCGTTCCGGGAGCGGGCATCGTCATGCTCACCGTGATTCTCACGCAGGTCGGCCTCCCGCTGGAGGTCGTCGGGTTCGTCGCTGGCGTCGACCCCATTCTCGGGCGGATTGCGACGATGAACAACGTCACCGGCGACCTCGCAGTTTCGACCGTCGTCGGGAAGTGGAACGACGGACTCGACCTAAGTGAGGGCGTCTGGTCACGAAATCTGAGCGGCGTCGTCGAGTTCGTTCCCGGTGACGACTAGAAGGCCCCGGCGGTCGTGATTGAAACAGAGACTAATGCTGGTACAGTTGTTATCTTAACGTATAAGAGCCGAAATACTTCTGGCGACTGAACTGACAGCGGCAGTGTGGGCGATTTCCGGGCCGGTGACACCAGCCAGAACCGTTTGTCCGGCCGACTAGTGGTAGCTTTGCGGTTTCAGAAACCGCGCGGTACCGGTTGCCGTTTTACTTGGTTCGTTTCCGTTCCTGTGTCGGGTGGTCTGTGACGTACACTTTCGTCTGGTCCGGAACGTCGTCGGTGACCCAGGAGTTCGCCCCGATACTGACGTGGTCGCCAACGGTGATAGCGCCCAGGACTTTCGTGCCCGCGCCGATGACGACGTGGTCGCCGATATCCGGGTGCCGTTTGTACCCCTTTTTCAATCTGTGTTCGTCGCTCTCGTCGGCTTCGAAGTGGAGCGCCCCGAGCGTCACGTCCTGATAGAGACGGACCCATTCCCCGACGGTCGTGGTTTCGCCGATGACAACGCCGGTCCCGTGGTCGATGAAAAAGTAGTCGCCGATTTCAGCGCCGGGATGGATGTCGATACCGGTCTCAGTCTTGGCGTATTCGGTGAGTTCGCGAGCGTACTCAGAGGCACCGGCCTCGTAGAGTGTGTGTGCGACCCGTTGTACGAGTATCGCCATGAACCCCGGATAAGATCGGATGATTTCCATGTACGTCTTCGCCGCCGGATCGCCCTTGAACGCGGCCTCGACGTCTTTCTTGAGTCGCGTTCGAACCGCTGGGAGTTGATCGATGACGGCGTCGACTGTCTCGGCGGGGTCAGATCCGGAGTACGGTCTGATACCGGCAAAGAAGAGGCCGCCAAGAGCGTCGAGACGGTCCAGCACGGCGAGTTCGTCCCGGACCAGTTCGGCGGCGTTCCAGCAGGTCGGGAAGAACAGTCGCTTGAGGATATCGACTTCCGGCCGTCGGTGTTCCCGTCGCGGGAACTCCATCTGTGTCTGGGTAGGGAACGGCGCTTCGTCGGCCCGGTACGCCTCGAACAGTTTCTCGTGTGTGTCGCCCGTGTAACAGTAGTCCATATCGAATGGTTGGCCTGAACCACCTTAGTTTTGAAACAACAGTTATCTTTTTCCCTATATGTTGTGTTCTCGCTGGCCCTGTAGAATTAGGACCGAGTAGAACCCCGCACTGAGAGGTAGCTATTTGATACTGGATTGTCATTGAGTCTGTATGAACGGCGAGTGCTACTTCTGTCACGGCATCGTTTCGGCACCAGAAGAGGGCCATATCTGGCTGCGTGAGCACGATAGTCACGAGGTGTACATGCACGAACAGTGTGCCAGCGGTCACAACGTCATCGAAGGGGGGCAGAACCCGGCCGGTGAACTCCTGATTACGTGCCCGGAATGTGGCGAAGTCGAAACCGTCTAACAACGGCCGCAGACAGCCCTGCGAACGGGTACCAGTCCTGTCCTACGGGAGCGTAATATCGACGCCGGACTGCAGGCTGGCCGCTTTCACAGTGTTGTACATCAGCATCGCGATGGTGAGCGGGCCGACGCCGCCCGGAACCGGCGTGATGGCGTCCGCCATCGCTTTCGCGCTCTCGAAGTCCACATCGCCGACGAGTTCGTATCCCTTGTCGGTGTCAGCATCGACCCGATTGATACCCACGTCGATGACCGTGGTGCCGTCCGAGAGCATGGACCCGTCTATCATTTCCGGAACCCCGGCGGCGGCGATCACGATGTCCGCGCTGCGGGTCTTTTCGGCGAGGTCCTCGGTCCGGGAGTGACAGACGGTCGTCGTCGCGTTCCCGCCCGGCCCGTACTGGATGAGCAGGTTCGCCATCGGTTTGCCGACGATGTCCGAGCGACCGACGACAACGGCGTCTTTCCCTTCCGTCTCGACACCAGTTTCGGCCAGTATCTTCTGTATTCCGTGGGGCGTACAGGGCTTGTATCGTGCGTTCCCCGCGACGAGCCGGCCGACGTTTTCGGGATGAAACCCATCGACGTCTTTCATCGGATCGATGCGCTCCAATACGTCGCGTTTGGTAACGTGGACGGGGACCGGCATCTGTACGAGGATTCCGTGGACGGCCGGGTCCGCGTTCAGTTCGTCGATGGTCGAAAACAGCGTCTCAGCCGGTTCGTCCGCGCTGATTTCGTGATGGAACCCCTCGATGCCGATCTCCTCACAGGCCTGCTGTTTCATTGAGACGTACGTCTCACTCGCGCCGTCGTCGCTCATCAACACCGTCGCCAGCCCTGGTGTGACACCCTCGCTGACGAGCGTGTCCGTGCACGCCGCGACGCCCGCTGTGATCTGGTCGCCGATCTCGTTGCCGTCGATGATTGTAGTCATTATTGCTAGGTTCGCTATCGTCCCGGGAGTCCCCGGTCAGGTGTCCGGAGTGGGAACCGCTGCTGGACGGTCGGCTGCCGGGGCCGGGCAAGCGTTCGATACCCGTCTCAAACCCTGCGGGTATAGTGGGAGATGCGGAATAGTCCAACCGTTGAAGTCCCGACGGCTATTCGTCCAGTGAGCCACCACAAGCGGTCGACAAATCGACAGTATTTCCGACAGAGGTCGGGGGACCGAAGGTTTTTGTCCGAACCCGTGGTTGGTCTACACAACCATACCGGGAGGCATGAGCCTCTCGTCCGGGAGCAACTGCACTATGAGTGAGATTCGGATCAGCACCGACAGAGAATCGTTCATCGAAACCGCGAGGACCGCAGCGGACTGCGCTCGCGTGCCGGTCGAAGCACGCGTCACAGTCCCTGACCCGTTCGAGGCGTATCGCCGTGTACGGGACGGGAACGCAGACGGCTTCTATCTCGAAACGACCGGCGGGCAGTCGGGCTGGGGGTACTTCGGCGTCAACCCGGTCGAGCAAATCGAAGTCTCTGCGGGGGCAACGCCCGCACAGGACGGCGGGAGTCCGAGTATCGAGGCCATCGACGAGCTACTCGACCGCGAACACCTGGTGCGGGGTGACTGTACGGTTCCGTACCCGTGTGGCGCGTTCGGCTGGCTGTCGTACGACGTGGCGCGGGAGCTCGAAGATATCCCGGAGACGACCGTTTCGGACGGCCTCCCACGGCTCCAGTTAGGCGTCTTCGACTGCGTCGCCGCGTGGGAGGAGCCACACGACGGGGAGGTGGAACTACACGTAACAGCGTGTCCCATCGTCGACGGGTCTCCTGGAGCGGCATACGGCCGCGGCCGTGAGATGGCCCGCGAACTGGCCGAGGACGCCATCCGCGGTGAGACACACGTCCGGGCCCAGCCGACCGCGGCGAGTCAGGCCACCTTCGAGAGCGAGTGCGGCGAGGCGGCGTTTGCCGACCGCGTCCGACAGATAAAACAGTACGTCAGGGACGGCGACACGTTCCAGACGAACGTGTCACACCGGCTGACCGCCCCGGCGGCCGTCCACCCGGTCGACACCTTCGACGCCGTCCGCCGGGTGAACCCGGCCCCGTACTCGGCACTGCTCGAGTTCCCCGGCGTCGACCTCGTTAGCGCCAGCCCGGAGCTGTTGCTGGACGTCGATGGCGACCAGTTGCTCACGGAACCGATTGCCGGAACGCGCCCCAGAGGCGAGACGCCGGTAGAGGACGAGGAACTAGAGGCAGACCTCTATAGCGACGAGAAGGAGCGGGCCGAACACGCGATGCTGGTCGACCTCGAACGCAACGACCTCGGCAAGGTCAGCGAGTACGGGTCCGTCGACGTCGCCGAGTACCGCCGCGTCGACCGGTACTCCGAAGTGATGCACCTCGTCTCTCTCATCGAAGGGGAGTTGCGCGACGACGTGAGCATCGCTGACGCGGTCGCTGCGGTGTTCCCCGGCGGAACTATCACCGGCGCACCCAAACCCCGGACGATGGAGATTATCGACGAGGTGGAGACGACGCGCCGGGGGCCGTACACCGGTAGTATCGGGATGTTCGGTTTCGACGAGCGAGCCACGCTGAACATCACCATCAGGACGCTGGTTCACTACGATGGCGAATATCGGCTTCGGGTCGGAAGCGGCATCGTGCACGACTCCGTCCCGGAAGCGGAGTACCAAGAGACGCTGGATAAGGCCCGTGCGCTCGTCACCGCTGTCGACGAGGCGCTCGGCGAACAGGGGTCGTTCGCGGTCGAATCCGGGACCGAACCGATGGAGGGGATGCGATGATACTCATCATCGACAACTACGACTCCTTCGCCTACAATCTGGTCCAGTACGTCGGCGAGTTCGACGCTGTCACCGTCCGCCGGAACGACGCTATCGACGTGGACGGCATCCGCGACCTCGACCCGGACGGCGTCGTCGTCTCGCCGGGCCCCGGGACGCCGGCGGATGCCGGCGTGTCAATCGACGTTTTCGCCGAGACGGAGTACCCTGCGCTCGGCGTCTGTCTGGGCCACCAGGCGCTCTGTGCGGCCCACGGAACCCCCGTCGGCCATGCACCGGACGTGGTCCACGGGAAATCCTCGGAAGTCCACCACGACGGGACGGGGCTGTACGACGGGGTCGACGACCCCTTCGAAGTCGGGCGGTATCACTCGCTGGCTGTCGAGGCCACGGAACTACCGGACACGCTCGAGGAAACAGCCCACACGAACGACGAGCAGGGCATCGTGATGGGCGTCCAGCACGCCGAGAAACCACACATCGGCGTCCAGTTCCACCCGGAAAGCATCTTGACTGACGCCGGGAAACAGATCGTCGAGAACTTCTGTACCGGGATCGCCGAGGCCTGAACCCGGTAGCAGACGGGGTCACTTCTCTTCTGGTGGGTCCACGTCGTGGTGTGTCTGGATGTCCGGCAGCTTCCTGACGGCACGTCTGAGGAGGGAGGTGTGTCCCTGTTCGTCCCTGTACCATGTCACGGTCAGCCCGCCAGCCGCCACGAGCGATATCACGGCGAACGGCCCGCCGGTCAGAACAGCCAGCGCCTGTAGCGTCTCAGCGCCCCCCAGTAACAACACCGAAACGGCGACCGCACCCTGGAAGACGCCCCAGAAGGCGATGTGCGTCGTCGACGGTGCGAGTCCCCGGCGCGTCGCCAGAACCGAGACGACGAGCGTCGAGGTGTCCGCCGAAGTGGTCATGAACACGATGATAAGCGCGAGAAACAGGAACATCAGGAGCTGTCCCAGTGGCAGCGACGCGAACAGCGGGAACCCGGCGATAGCCTCCGAACCCCCTCGTTGTGCGATAGCGGCGAGGATATCGGCCCGGCCCGTCTGCTGGATGAACAGCGACGTACCACCGAGTAGCAGGAACCAGACCATCGTCGCCGCCGAGGTTGCGACGACGCTCGTGAACACGACGGTCCTGACCCGACGACCGCGGGAGAGGGCGGCGACGAACAGCCCCGCGAAGGGAGCCCAGGAGAACCACCACGACCAGTTCCAGACGGTCCACTCCGTGACCCACTGCCCGCCCGTGTGGAGACTCAACGGCACGAACGCCACCACGTAGGTCCCGAGCGCCTGCGTTCCTCGCTGGAGAATGAACGACCGCGGACCGACGGCGACGATGAGGAGCGCGAACAGGCCGAACAGGACGATGTTGAGACCGGCGATACGGCGGATGCCGCGGTGGATTCCGGTCACGCTGGAGACGACGAATATCAGCGTCAATCCACCGACGAACAGGACCGGCCCAACATCACCGGCTGCCACGTCCCACTGGTAGTTGATACCGGCGAGGAACTGCTCACTCACGAGCGCGACTGAAGTGGCGATGCCGCCGATAGTGGCGAAGACGGCCAGCGTGTCGACGAGTTTGGCCCACACCGAATCTAGCCCCTCAGCGCCGAGAATCGGCGCTAGCACCGTCGAGACGCGAAGCGGTGCACCCCGGGTGAACGCGAAGTACGCTATCGGGACACCGATGACGGCGTAGGCGCTCCAGGCCGAGACGCCCCAGTGGAAGAGGGTGTACAGCAGCGCGCCGTTGATAGCTTCCGGTGATTGAGCCGCTACACCGACGTAGGGGGGCGGCTGCTCGAAGTGAAACAGGGCTTCTGTCGGGCCCCAGAACACCAGTCCGGCCGCGATACCGGCCGTGAACACGAGCGTGAAGTACGTCGGATAGGTGTAGCTTGGCTCCGTATCCGGACCGCCCAGCTTAATGTCGCCCCAGGGACCCACCAGCAAGAACAGGCAGTAACAGACGGAGAGGAAGACGGCGGCGAGAAACAGCGGGCCACCACCACGCAGCACCGTGGCTGCTGCCGCGTCAACGGCATTGGTCGTCCGTGTCGGGTATGCCGCCTGGAGCCCGAAGAACGCGGCGAACACGAGCACCGGGAACGTGAGGATCGCTGGCTCGTGCTGTGTGAGAAACTCGCGGACGGCCTGCCGGACATCGGTCCTACGGACCCGAAGGAGGACATCGGCCGCGGCCGGCGCGGTGTCGTCTTCGGAGTACGGAAGCAGCGCGATGTAACACAGTCCAGAGCTGAAAAACACGAGGGCGATAGTCAGCCACGCCGGGCCGGTCACGGCTTCGCCGACGAGCGTCGGAAAGAAGAACCCCGCGAGCACGAGCGCCCCGGACGCGGCACACAGTGGCACCAGTACTCGGCCGACGATCTCCGCAATGCCACTGGCGTCCGAGGTGGCCATACCCTGATATTCAGTATCGAATACATATATTACTATCCCAGAGCGCGCTTCAACCTGGAGTCGGAGCGTGTCGATCCTGTCAGTGGCAGGCTCCAGGACAGTTTACTTCGGGGCGTCGGTTTCGGTCCCGTCGCCGCCTGTCCCGATTCCGTCCAGCAGTGCTTCGCTCGACCCACGGCCCAGTACCGATTGGCCCAAGAGCCGCCCGCCGATAGAGCGGGGATTGATGACTTCGTCCGCCCCGACAGCGCGGAACTTCTCGACGTGTTTCTCGGCGGTCGCCGCCGCGACTGTCCTGATGTCCGGATTGACGTTTTTCGTCGCGATGACCGCGAGCACATCGCGTGCGTCGTCGTTACTCCCCACTACAACGCCGCTTGCCGACCCGACGCGTGCGTCCCTGAGGACATCCTCGTCGGTGGGGTCACCGGTGAGCAGATTCACGCCCTCGCCCTGCAGCGACGCCACCGTTTCTTCGTCGGGCGTGACGACGACGACTTCCGTCTCGTCGCCTAGTTCATCGAGCAGCGATGCCGTAACGTCTCCGTACCCCAGAACCACGATATGGTCCTCGAGAAGTGTGAGTTCTGATGCTGTCATGACTCCGAACGCTGTCGCCATTCTGGACTCGATAGCCGGCCCGATGAGCGCGCCCACGGCGACGGTGAACGCACCGGTCCCGAACAGGATGATCGAGAGCGAAAACCACCGTGCTTCCGCTGTCACGGGTGTGATATCGCCGTAGCCGACCGTCGCGATGGTGACCACGACGTAGTAGACGGCATCGCTCCAACTGTCGAGTTCGAGAAACTGGGCGCGAAGTCCGTACGCGCCCACAGTCCCGTAGAGAATAACCCCGAAAATCGCCGACAGCGACGCGATCTGAATCGGCGAGAGGTCGAGCGACTGGTCGAAGCGGTGGCGGTTCCGGACCAGCAACGGGTACGTGCCCAGCGTCATCACCAGTAGGGGGATGTCCGTGGGCTGAAACGTGGCAAGCGGCAAGAGCACCAGACCGAGAAACACGACAGCCGCGACGCGCCAGGCGAGTCGCTTGCGTCGCTGGAGCCCGACCGTCACGACGCCGAGGATGAACGCGAACAACACCCCACCGAACCTGACGAAGGGTAACGGAAGGTCGACGACTGCGGTCAGCGGGCCATTGAGCGCAAGCGACGCCTGACTGAGATTCGAAAGTCCGGTCACGAACGCCAGGAGCGTTACCACACCGGTCAGAACGACCGTCGGCTTCGCGCCGGATAGCTCGTCCCACTCCACGAACGGAACCCTGTCGGCCGGATAGAACACGTCCTCCAGTGTCCGGTCCGAGGAGTCTTCCGGGACGTTAGCCATTGACACACTGTTGTCGGAGTCGATATAAAAAACACGCGGCGAGCGGACACCGCACTCAAGACAGCGGGCCCCGTACGATCTTATCAATGCGTCGATTGCACGAGTACAGATGTCGCTGTTCGCCAGGAGCGCTTGGAGGGAGTTGGAACCGACTCACGCGGAGGCCGGACAGATGAACGCCGCCGTCCTGTTCGGACTGGGGACGATGATAGCCTGGGGGTTCTGGATAGCGTTCGGCAACGTCGCGTCGAGTACGATGGACCCGGAGACTGCGGCGTTCGTGTCGTATGCGGCCGCAACTGTCGTCACCGGCATGTACGTCGCTGTCTCCGACGCGTCACTGGTCGTCACGAACCGAGGCTTGCTGTTCGCGGGCGCGGCCGGCGTCGCGGCAGCCGTCGGCGTGGTTTCGACGTTCGTCGGCGTAACCGTCGGGTCGACGTCGGTGGTCTCCACCATCGGTGGGATGTACTTCATCACCGCCGCAGTCATCGGCGTCATCGCGTTCGGGGAGTCGATGACGCTGACGAAAGCCGCGGGCATCGGACTGGCGCTGACCGCGATTGTCGTCATCAATCAATGACTGGACACAACTGGTAAGCTCCCGAGAACGTTGTGCGAGTGCGACCCGACACGGGCGGGATTTATGCAACGAGGTCAGGTAGGGTTGGGTATGAAGCGCGTAATCAGCACCGACGAGGCACCGGCCGCGGTCGGCGCGTACAGTCAGGCAGCGTCGAACGGCGACCTCCTCATCACTGCCGGGCAGCTTCCGCTAACGACAGACGGCGAACTCCTCGACGACGAGCCAGTCGCCGACCAGACGCGGCAGTGTCTCCGTAACGTCGAGGCGATTCTTGCGGCAGAGGACCTTTCGCTGGATGACGTGCTCAAGACGACGGTCTATCTCGACGACATCGACGACTTCGACGTGTTCAACGAGGCCTACAGCGAGTTCTTCGAGTCGGACCCGCCGGCACGGAGCGCCGTTGGCGTGGGTGCGGTGCCGAAGGGCGCAGCGGTCGAAATCGAAGCCATCGCCACCGCCGACTATAGTAGCCATTGAAAATCAATGCACACCTGATCGCACGACTGCAGTGCGATCAGTGTGTAAATCGTTTCAATTGTTACTATAGCGAGTACGGCCGCTCCGTTCTCTACCGCAGTTCCATCTGTTCGGCTCGCTCAGCGGCGAGGGTCGTCAGTTCCCCGACGCTACTGTCCGAGCGGTCCGCGAGGACGCGAAGCAACATCCCGAGCTGTATCGCCGCTGCCTCGCGGAGTTCGGCCGCCTCTTCGGTGTCGTTACCGAAGTAGTACTCGTGGCGGCCGTCCTCGTGGATGATGCCAGTGTACACCGAGCGCAGGTCGGATTCGGTTATCGCGGCTGACGCCTCCGTTTTGACTTCCTCGAATCGTGGATTCATCGTTTCGATTGGGGTAAGGTCCCGCTGCCTCATTGTTTCGACGGAACGACCCGGCCAGCGCTGTCCGATCAGTGTATACGCAAGTGATATGTTGTGGGGATAGATGGCTCCACTGCGACCGGGACCGCTCGGCCGGGGTTTTTAATCGTTCAGCACGACGCACAGAGTATGACACAGGAAACCACGGCCTTCGCTCATACGACCGTCGTCCGCGTGTCGACGGATGGCGGGTCACAGAGCGGGGACCGGGTCCGCTCCGCGGCACGGACAGCGGCGGACTCGGTCCCGGTCGTCAGGACGGGGCCGACGGGCATCACAGCGGCCACGCCGCTGGTAATGGTCACGAGTGGCGGACGGACAGCGTTCTACGGCGACCCGTCACCGGGGACCGTTCGTGACCTCGTCGACGAACTCGAAGCGGGGACAGTACTGACAGCCGACGCGGACGCCGTCGTCGAGCACGACCCTGAGACGGCGTCGCTTCCCGTCCCGGAGCGCGGCCCGCTCTCGGTCGGCCGACGGTCGGTGCTGGGTCCCTGTGGCTGGGTCGCCCCGCTGGACGCGGCCGACTGGTCGTTTGTCTCGACTGAGCGGACCGCCGACGTTGCGGCGGAAGCCGGGCTGCTGGGTCGGGGCCGCGGGGACGCGGCCGCCGACGAGCCAATCACCGACGTGTGGGAAACGGTCAGAGCGACCGACGGCGACCCGGTGGTCGTCTGCAACGCCAACGACGCCAGCACCCTCCCGACAGGCGACGAAACACTCCTGTCCGGAGCACCGATGGCAGTCCTCGACGGGATTGCGGCGGTCGCCGGGTACGTGGACGCCGAGGACGCTGTCATCTACATCAACGAATCACAGACGGGTTTACAGGCGCACCTCCGAGAGGCAATCGACGCGGCCACCGACACACTCCCCGTCGTGCCGCAACTGGTGGCCGGTCCGGACGAGTTCCGCGCCGGCGAACCCACGGCGGCGCTCGAAGCACTGGAGGGGGCTGACCGCGTCGAACCGCGGCTCCAGCCGCCTTCACCGGCCAAGCACGGCCTGTACGGTCGCCCAACAGTCATCCACACGCCGCGGACGTTCGCACAGGTCCAGCGGGCCGTCGCCGAGCCAGAAAGCATCGATGCTGACGCCGCGGACCCGGGGACGCGAATCGTAACCGTCACCGGCGACGTTCCGGACCCGGCGACGGTCGAACTCGGATCGAGCGGCAGCCTCACGGCGGCCCGCGAGGCGGTCGAGATGGACGGCTCGTGCAAGATGGCCTGTGTCGGCGGCGTCCTCGGTGGCATCACTCGAAACCTCGACATGGCACCGACCGCCCAGTCGCTTCGAGCCGCTGGCCTCGGGACCGACGGCGTCGTCGAACTGTTCGACACCGACCGCTGTGCCGTCGAGACGGTCGGGAAACGGGCCCGGTTCGCGTCGATGGAAAACAGCGGCCGGTGTGTCCCCGGTCGTGAGGGGACAAAACAGCTCGCTGAACTCCTTCGCGACATCTACCAGGGTTCGTTCGAGAGCGACAAGATACGCGAACTGGGCCGTGTGATGCGCCAGTCCAGCAACTGCCAGATCGGTGCGCACGCGCCGCGGCCGGTGACCACCGCCATCGACGAGTTCGAGCCGGAGTTCCGCGCCCACACGGACGGCCACTGTCCCAGCGGCACCTGCACGGAGAAACTATGAGCACAGACAAATCGATTCCACGAGTTCCAGACCTACACGACCCACAGCCCGAGACAGCAGTCACCCGCGAGTTCGAGACCGGAACTGCCAACGACCCCGACGTGGGGACCGACACGGACGACCCGACGACGCTCACCGTCGACGGCCACTCCGTCACCGTCGGTCCGGGGTCGACCATCATCGACGCCCTACAGGACCTCGATGACGACGTCGTCAGCGTCGACCCCGGCGCGGACGGCGTCGAAGACGACGCCGACGTGCCGGCGCTGTGTTACTACGACCGCGGTGGGGACTGCAGCGACGAGATCGGCCCGCGCAGCGAGTGTCGCACCTGCATGGTCGAGACGGCTGAACACGGCCTCGTCCCGTCGTGTTCGTTCCCCGCCGAAGACGGCCTCACCGTCTCGACGGGCTCCCCCGACGCCGAGGAGGCCCGTAGCGTCAATCTCGACCTCGTGCTCTCGAACCACAATCTCCGGTGTACCACCTGCAACGGGAACGGCCGCTGTGAGTTGCAAGACGCCGCTATCAGCGAAGACGTCGACCACCCCCGCTACGGCGTCTTCGACGAGCGCGACCAGTACGAACCCATCGACGACACCTCCTCGTTCATCCAGATAGACCGCAACAAGTGCATCCTCTGTAACCGCTGTGTCGACGCCTGCAACGACGTTCAGGTCGAGGGTGTCCTCCGTATCGAGGGCCACGGCGAGGACACCCGTATCGGCTTCCAGTCCGACGCCGAAACCATGCACGACTCGGAGTGTGTCTCGTGTGGCCACTGCGCGACAGTGTGCCCCACCGGCTCGCTGACAGAGAAGGGGATCGGCGGTGCGGCGACGCTTCCGCTTCCGGGCTTTACCCAACGGAACTCAATCGGGAAAGTCATCGAGCACGAGGACGTCGAGACCATCGACGACACCACCGCTCCGAACCGCGGGTTCGAGCCCGGCGACCCGAGAGCGCCGAAGGGGAAGAAGGGCCTGGCCAAGTTCGCGTCTGCGGCGAAACGGCGGGCCGGTGACATCGCCAAGGACTACGGCAAGAAAGCGTTCCTCGCCGGCGAACACACCGCCGAGAGTATCGCAGCGAACACGATGCCCGAGGGCCGGCTGTTCGACATCGCCAGCGTGGTCAGCGACTACCGCCTCTCGAAAATCGACAAGCAGGAGACGACCTGCGGGTTCTGTGCCGTCGGCTGTCGCTTCGAGATGTGGGGCAAGGACGGCGACTCACTCGGCGTCGTCCCGGTCGATGACCCCGACGACGCGCCCGCGAACAACTTCTCGACCTGCGTCAAGGGGAAGTTCGGCCACGAGTTCGCCAACAGCAAACAGCGGGTCACCGAGCCGCTCATCCGCAACGACGACGGCGAACTCGAACCAACGAGTTGGGACGAGGCGCTCGATTATGTGGCCGAGCGCTTCTCCGAGATTCAGGACCAGCACGGCATCGACTCGCTGGGCTGTCTCGCTTCCTCGAAGGGCAGCAACGAGGAAGCGTACCTCGTCCAGAAGTTCGCCCGGCAGGTGCTGGGCACGAAGAACATCGACAACTGCGCCCGGCTATGCCACTCCTCGACGGTCGCAGCGCTCCAGCAAACGCTTGGCTACGGCGCGATGACCAACCGTATCAACGAGGACATCGGCGAGGCTGACGCCTACCTCATCAGCGGTTCCAACACCACGGAGTCACATCCGGTGCTCGCCACTCGCATCAAGCAGAACGTCCGGGAAGGGGCCGACCTCGTCGTGTTCGACCCGCGGAAGATCGGCATCGCCGAACACGCCGACCAGTACACTCGCACGAACCCCGGCTACGACGTGGCCTGGCTCAACGGCCTGATGCGGTACATCATCGAACACGACCTCCACGACGAGGAGTTCATCGAGCGCAACACGAAGAACTTCGAGGAAGTCAAGGAGAAAGTCCAGGCGTTCACGCCCGAAAAAGTCGAGGAACTGGCGGGCGTGTCACCCGAGGAACTCGCCTCGGCGGCCGAGACACTCGCCGACGCCGACAGCGTCGTCTTCGGCTGGGCGATGGGGATGACCCAACAGAGCCACGGCACGGAGAACCTCATCGCGATGGCCGACCTCGCGCTCGTCCTCGGGCAGGTCGGCAAGCCGGGAGCCGGCCTCTCGCCGTTCCGCGGCCAGAACAACGTTCAGGGCGGCGGTGGCGACATGGGGACCCTTCCGGGGAGTCTCCCGGGCTATCAGAACCCAGCCGACGACGAGGTCGGCGAGAAGTTCGCCGACGCGTGGGGCGAGCGCCCGCCCAAGGAGCCCGGACTCAAAGTACCAGAGATGCTCGCCGAGGCCCACGCAGGGAACCTCCGCGGCATGTACGTCGTCGGCGAGAACCCGGCGCTCTCAGAGCCCGACATCCAGCACGCCGCCGAGGCCCTGGAAGACCTGGAGTTCCTCGTCGTCCAGGACATCTTCATGACCGAAACGGCGGACTACGCCGACGTGGTGCTGCCGGCGGCCACCTCGCCGGAGAAACACGGTACGTTCACCAACACCGAGCGACGCATCCAGCGGGTCCGCCCCACGTCCGAGCCGCCGGGCAAGGCCCGCCAGGACTGGGAAATCACGCAGGCGCTGGCCCGTCGGCTGGGCTACGACTGGGACTACGACCACCCGCGGGAGGTCATGGACGAAATCAACTCGCTCGCGCCCATCTACGGCGGCGTCACGTACGACCGGCTCGAATCGGGCGAGGAACACGGCCTGCAGTGGCCCTGCTGGGACGAGGGCCACGAGGGCACGCCGTATCTCTATGATTACGAGGACGGCAATTTCAATTTCGAGGACGGCAAAGCCCGCTTCGTTCCGGCCGACGGCGGGCACCCCGGCGAAATTCCCGACGAGGAGTACCCGCTGACGCTCACTTCGGGTCGGGTGCTGTATCACTGGCACACGGGTCAGATCACCCGCCGCGTCGAGGGGCTGATGAGCCACGTCGGCGAGAGCTTCGTCGAGGTGCATCCCGAGACGGCCGAGAAACTCGGCATCAGTGACGGCGAGTACGTCCGCGTCGAGTCCCGCCGGGGCGACATCGTCGTCAAGGCGCAGGTGACCGAGCGCGTCGGCCCGGGGACGCTGTTCATCCCGATGCACTTCGCAGCTGGCGCGGTCAACAAGCTCACCGGCGAGACGTTCGACCCGACCGCCGGCATCCCCGAGTACAAAGTGTCGAGCGTCCGCGTGGAGGTGCTGGGTCCGGAAACGGACGAAGCGGTGCTTCGGACGCCAGACGCCGGCGGGAAACAGATCCGGAAGCGAGGGGCAGGCGACGACTGAACCGGGGCATCCACTTCCGGCCAATACGCGGGAACGTCAATGGTGCCGGACAAATTCTGACCGCTCTCACACATATGGCTATATTTAAGTCTGATTTAGTTCCAAACGTCAGTTCTGCGTATTTCCTTCTCCATACTAAACCGATTGACACACACTTGTCCGACAGATAGATTTGAAATGTCCAGATATATTCACAGTTAGTCTATCCACGCCTGCGCTACCGATGTCGCTGTCAGTCCTCACTCACGCGGTCCGGCCGGTCGGTCCGCGATCTCATCGAGGAGGTCGACGAGAGAATCGGTCGCCAACTCCAGCAGCGTCTCCCCGCGTTCGGCGCTCCCCTCGCGCGGGTCACCGACGACGCCGTTTTCGGTGAACTCGTCTGCATCGAACGCGAGGTTGACGCCGCTTTGCCACTCCCCCCAGCCGTCGCTACCACCGGCCGCCGCCTCGTCCAGTCGGTCCTCGTGGACTGTTTCGGTATTCGTGTGCTGGAGGAGTGAGGTTTCCAGCGGCCCACCGTGGCCCATATCGGTGCTGTGGTCGCCGACCGCGTTGAACCATGTGAACGGGACGGCGAAGGCCTCGTCGTGGCGGGTTATCGTGCCGGACACTTCCCGCAACGCGTCGATGTTGCCGCCGTGGCCGTTGACCAGCACCACATGGTCCCAGCCGTGGCTCGCGAGGCTCTGGACGATGTCCCGGACGTACGACCGAAACGTCGACTCGGAGGTCCACAGCGTGCCGGTGAACGCCCGATGCTCCTCGGCGACGCCGACAGGGACTGCCGGAGCGACAACGACGGGGTCGTCGTACCGCTCGGCACCGCGTTCGGCGACCGCCTCGGCGTCGAGCGTGTCCGTCCCGAGCGGCGCGTGTGGCCCGTGTTGCTCCGTGCTCCCGACGGGAAGCAGCGCCAGGCTCGTCTCGACAGCCGCCATATCAGTCCAGGTTTCCGTCTGTAGATCCATGGTCACGTCTCTGTACGAAGCGGAAATAAAGCCCAGTCTCTCTCCGCCTGTTACGGTTGGTTGCCATCTACACAAAATGGAACACGTACGGCCCGGACCACACCTCAACTGCGGAGCGACTGCTCATACTGCCGGCTGTACCTATTTCAAGAGATTCGCCACCCCGAGGTGGCGAGATTCTTCACAGACGTACAGCCGGCAGTATCAGTCCCCGGTCGAGGCAGGGTTGTTCCGCCGTGACCAGATCAGCGGTGTCCCGGCAGGTTCTACCACGCGAGCAGTCAGGTAGACAAGCGAGACGATGGCGGCATACTCGATCACACTGGCGACCAAATGTAGCTCGGACGGGATGTTTATCGATACGACGACCGGCGGCTGATTCATCGATGCATGGAACAGGGCGACGAGCCAGAGGTTGTACAGTCCCCAGAACGCGATGACCACCCCGATCACGGGAATCAGTGTGCGAACAGGCGGGAGCAGAGAGCGCGGTGAGACGGTCTCTATTCTGAGCGCACCAACCGTGAGTGCGACGAGGAAGACACCTCAGAGCATTCCCAAGACGGGCGGCGGCGATACGCCGGGGGAGATGATCACCAGTCCGGAGAGGACGACAATTACCAGGAGGTACGTTACAACGAGAACCAACGGCCCCACCTGAATCTCGGCAGGCCAATATCAGGGCGCAACATCCAGTCGGAATCCGATGGGCGACCCAAAATTGTCTTCCATCTCGCAGTCCGGTGCAAATCCGTCGACGGCGAGTACCAAGGTGTGTGGGTTGTCTACAACCCACAGCTCTCGACGTTTAAAACCAGTTTTTAGTCTCTGGTAGCTTTAGTATGCTCCCGACCGACGGGTCAAACGCCGGCGACCGCCTGAGACGGTTCCCGGCTGCCAGCGCCCTCCCCGTATGCCGCCGGTTTCCACGAATCGGAATCCATCCCAGTCCGGGTGTCCACACGGCAACGGGCACACCCCGCCCTCCCCGTTGTCGACTGCTCAATTAACAGTGCGTTGGCACTACAGTTGAGACCCACACCACAGACCGAAAGTAACCATGAAACGACGTGTATGCCGGTTATACTGTTGCTATGTGAATGTACGCGCGTCGTTTTTTAGAGGCGACGTGTTCTACGATATGTATCACCGAGTAGCCGGACATCTCGGTACGGCACTCGATTCCCGGGCAGTGTTCGCTGAGAGGCCGGCGCCCCACATTCCGACGGGCGTATCGCGGCAGGTGGTCAGCAGTGCGTGATCGGACTGTTCTGCTACTGGCCGTCGTCGCAATCGTATCACTCACTGGTAGCATCGCAATGCTCGCAGTGGCAGGGCCAACAGACCCCCGTCCGGATAGGGCCGATGCCGCATCAGTATCGGTGTCGGACGGAGCAGCCGGCCGGTTCGCACGTCTCCACACGGCCGGGGTCACAGGTTCGAACGTCTCGGTCGGCATCGTCGATCCGACCGGATTCGACACGGAGTCGGAACCGATTGCCGGACAGGTCACCGAAACACGGAGCTTCGGCGGTGGGTCCGTAGACGACACACGGGAGGCACACGGAACCGCGACGGCCGCCGTCGTGTCGCGGACCGCACCGGACGCCGACCTCTATCTCGCCCGGGTCGATAGCGTCGACAGTTACCGACAGGCAGTCAACTGGCTCGTTCAAGCGGACGTCGACGTGATTGTCGCACCCGTTTCGTTCTACGGGCAGCCAGGCGATGGAACCGGACCGGTCGCCCGGAGTGCGACGCGAGCGACGGAGAGTGGGTCAGTGTTCATCGCCCCAGCCGGTAATCTCGCGCAGTCCCACTGGTCGGGGCAGTACACGTCCGAGGCCGTCCAGAATCGGACAGTCGCGTTTACCAACGGGAGTCGGGAGAATTACGTTCGAGGCGGGACCGAAATCACGGTCTGGCTCTCGTGGGACCGAGGCCACGCAGACGAGGAGTACACAGTCGAACTGTATCGGACGAACGGAACCGACTCCCGTCTCGTCGCCCGCTCACAGCCCTACCGCGGTGACGATGTACCAAACGAGCGTATCGTTGCCGACGTCAGACCCGGCGACTACTATCTCGTCGTTCGAGGGCCAGCATCGCCGACTGGCGCGCGGCTCCGGCTCGTGTCACCGACGCACGACCTCCAGCACACGACGACTCGGAACAGCATTGTGGCTCCGGGCACGGCCCGGAAAGCCGTCACTGTCGGGGCGTACAACAGCCGTATCGACCAGCTCGAACCGTTCAGTTCACGAGGCCCGACAGTCGATAGCCGAGTCGGCGTCGACGTCGTGGCCCCGGATAGACAGTTCGCCGCCGCAGCACCTGACGGCTTCGTCGGCTCTTCGGCCGCAGTCCCCTACGTCGGTGGCACCGCAGCCTTGCTACTGGACGCAAACGGGTCGCTGTCCCCCCGCGAAACCGAACACCTGCTGGAACAGACCACGAGAGACGTGGGACGACCGGGACTCGACAACGGAACCGGCCACGGGGCGGTCGAGCCAGTCCGCGCGGTGCGGGCAGCACAGAACCGTACTGATGGTTAAAACTCGTTTTAACCCAGCCACAGACCTTTGGGGGAGTGCCGTATCATATATCCGACAGTGACCCATGTCGAGCCCTATCGAAACGTTACAGGAGCGGACCGGGACAGCAGACGAATCACCGCGGGTACTCGGTGTTGCGGAGAACGAAACCGACGACGTCCTCGACGCGCTCGCATCGGACACCAGCCGGTCGCTGTTCCGCACGCTGTACGACAAGCCTGGAACGCCGTCCGAGATAGCGGACCGGTGTGACACGTCGGTCCAGAACGTCCACTACCACGTCTCGAATCTCGAAGACGCAGAGCTCATCGAACCGGTCGAGACGGTCTACTCCTCGAAGGGCAACGAGATGACCGTGTACGGTCCCGCAAGCGATCCGATTGTGCTCGTCGGCGACCGCGACCTGGAGCCGCGTCTCCAGCAGTCGATGGCTGATGTCGTCACTGGGCTGGGACTCATCGGCTTCGCGAGCCTCTTCGTCCAGTGGGGCGCGGAGAAACTGGCGGACTCAGCCGGGAGTAGTGGCGTTCTAGCCCCAGCAAGTCCGCAGGCAGGACCGGTCAGTGGAACCAGCACACTCGCGTGGTTCGTTTTCGAAGTCGTCGAGCCGGGGGTGCTGTTTTTCTGTCTCTGTCTCACCGTTCTCGGTATGGCTGCGCTGCTGACTGAGGACTGACGTTGCACAGACTATGCTCCGAGAACGAGACGGCCGTTGTAGACGGTCAGCGCGCAGGGCCGAATAGCTCACCGAGCCAGCTCCCGGCGTTGTAGTTGTAATTATATCGGTGGGAGCGGGTGTCTGACCAGAAAAGCCGCCTCGAACAGTCCAGACGTGGTTTCAAAAAACGGACGGTTAGATGCCCGTCACAGCGTCAGTTCATGATAGACCGCAAGCATATCCCCACGCCGGCAATGGCGAGGATTGCGCCGACGGCGAGAGCGCCAGTACCGATTCCCAAGCCAGCGTCCTGTGACTGCCCTGGGGCCGGCGTTTCGCCGGTAACTGAATCGACGCCATCGGACGACGCGTCCGCAGTGGAGTTGGTGCCATCAGTGATCAGTAGTGTGCCGACCGCATCGGGTTCGTCGGCCGCCTCGGTCCCGCGAAACAGCGACAATTCATAGCTCGCCGCGGCGAGTTGCGAATCGAGGGCAACCTCCGAACCGGACTCGACTGCGACGGCGTCGGCGTCCGCCGCGGTTTCGAGGGTGGGTTCGTCGTGGCCGGCCGCCGTGGTGTCGAACAGGAGCACGACACGATCATCGCCGTTCCCGTCGCGGACGGTCGCATTGATCTCGTAGTTGGTGGCCGGGCTCCCGATAGAGACAGTGGCCGCGTCAGCGGTTGCGAGGACGATTGGAATCCGACCAGTGTCGCCCTGTTGAGCCCGGGTCACCGACTCCTCGAAGCCGAATTCGGCAGTCTCCTCGACCTCGAACTCCTCGTTTGCCGTCTCGTTTGCTTCGATGACGAGCGTCCCGACAGTCGGCGAATCGTCGGTCGTGCCGTCGAACACGCGGTAGGTGTACGCGGCGGGGGCAAGCGTCGACGGGAGTTCCGGCTCTGTCGCAGTCACGGTGAGCGAGTCGCCGTCGTCCGCGACACTGAGGGTCTCCGCGTCGGTGCCGGCAGCCGCGGTGTCGAAGAGGACCAGCACCTCACCGTCATCGTCGTCGTCGCTGACAGTCGCGTTGATCTGATAATTGACTGCCTCGCTGCCGACGGAGAGCGTTTTGTTCCCGCCATCAGTCATCGAGACCGGAATTTCAGCGGTTTCTCCCTGAGAGACCGTGACGACGTTTTCGTCCTCGTCAGTCTCTGTCGGAGTCTGGATATCCGGTACCGGGTCAGTACAGTTGCTGTCGCACTCAGCGACGGTTCCAGTACGTTCAAACAGCGTGTCACCGTCGACGTGAGCGGACAGTTCGTAGGACGTGTTCGCCGGCACCCCAGACATGTCGAACTGGGCGACGAACGTCCCGTTGGGCTGCACGCTGACCTGTCTTTGCTGAAGGAATGGGTTCGACGCATCAGCTGACTGGATTCTGACCGTCATCTCAGTCCCGGATTCCAGCGTGGTCTCTCCGGTGATCACCTGCTGTTCGTCTGAGTGCAGTGGAAGACTGTCCTCTGAGACCGTGGCCTGTTGCTCAGCAGCGGCCAGCCCCGGAGCCGTCGCCGTTGCGGCGATAAGCACCGCGGCCAGCGCCACCGACCGAACCCTCACAGAACCACCTCCCGCAGAGCAGGCAACTGTGCATGTATTCGAGGGCGATGCTGCAGACAGTACCGGTTTGCAGGTGGAGGGCAATTCGCTTGCATACGACTGGCAGTTGCAGTGGGACTGAAAAACCGTCTGCGATAGCTTAAAACCACGTTGAACTCGGCAGTACTAATCAGCTTGGAGAGCCGGCGAAGCCGCTCTGCTGCAAACGGTCATCTCTGTTATGCCGTTTCGGCGTCGACGATGTTCATGCCATCAACATATGCAGTCGTTTTGCAGTAAGAGACGACAGGGCGTGG
Source organism: Haloarcula sp. CGMCC 1.2071 (assembly GCF_037078445.1). Lineage (NCBI taxonomy): Archaea > Methanobacteriati > Methanobacteriota > Halobacteria > Halobacteriales > Haloarculaceae > Haloarcula > Haloarcula sp. CGMCC 1.2071. Next base: position 98,608 of record NZ_JAYMGY010000006.1, on the reverse strand, counting down.
GAAGTTGGGAGAGATCAGTATTTTTATGGTAATTTCGGGATGAGTGACTAGTATGCGAACGGTCCTCGCAAACCAGCTCTCCAACGTCCGGGTCGTGAGTACTGATGGCCGCGAAGTCGGCACACTGCAAAACATTACGCTCGATACAGCTACGGGGGAACTTCAGACGATTGTCATCAACAGCGAGGTGCAGGAGATATTCGGCGTTGAGCGGGATTCCGACGGCGACATTCGATTGCCGGCGTCCCTCATCGAATCGAAGCGGGACCATCTGACCATTCAGCCGCCGACAGAACAAAGTGTCGCCGGCGGCGATACGGTGGACTCGTAGGCGACCCGTCGGCTGTTCAAACGGGCCGAAACGAATGTGGTTGGTAGTTGAGTATATTCGATTGTCGCTGGCTGATGGGGACGAGCGGCGACGGGGTTACAAAGTGCATTTTGCGAGTTTAGAACGCTGTGCCGTAGTTCAGAAAGACACCGATGACCGATGGGTATTTTCACCAGTTCAAGTGTATATCTGTAACACCAGAGTGCAGTAGTGTCATGACACAGATTCATTGTTTTTTTGAATACCTATGGACTAGTGCCGGTATGGTCCCGCTTGAAGTGTTAGCCGCCCCCCTCCAGAACAGCGGCGGTGGTAATATCGTACTGCTCTTGTTCAATCTGTTGATTGCTGGTATCCAGATTGCCGGGATGTGGATGGTATTCGAGAAGGCCGATCACGCAGGCTGGAAGGCAATTGTTCCGATATACGACCTCTACATCATGCTCAAGATCGGCGAGAATGCGTGGTGGTGGTTAGTGCTGTTGCTGGTCCCGTTCGTGAACATCTACGCGTGGTACAAGATTCACGCTGGAGTGGCCAGAGCATTCGGGAGAGGCATCGGTTTCGGGCTCGGGCTCGCGTTTCTGGGGATACTCTTCTTCCCACTGCTGGGCTTTGGCGATTACCAATACCGCCAGTCCGGTAGGCTTGCCTGAGATCTGCCGGCGCGGCCACAGGGCAGAATACTATCGCTTGAGCGTCAGGTATCGAACGGTAGCAGAGCGGGTAGTCCGAGGGGCGTTCCGGATGGTAATCGCTCGTGACGGCGAACTACTGTGTGTCCCCGGCAGCGTCTCTCGACAGTTCCTGTAATATATGTGTGAATACTGGCGAATAAATCCGAGTAGCATCCGAGACAAAAGAAAACATGGCTATGAGAGACTGGCACATCCATCGTCGTCCCGGAAAAGACGCTTGACTGTACGATTATCCGGTCTCAATCGGTGGGGGCTGAATGATCATCAAAACGAGGATCCCAAGCAGCCACAGCTAATTCGGTAGCGGTCTGTCAACGCAGACACGAACAGGTTCGGACGAATGCTCTTTTTCACAAATAGCTGAAAAGGTCTATGGAAGTACTATCGCCTGCACAGAACTATCCCGGCGTTGTCCTCGGTGTCCTCTGTGCTGGTGTCGGAGCCGTGTTGCAAGGCGTCGAAAGTAGCGTTCTATGGGGCCTTATCGGGTACTTTGTGGGCAAATCGATACAGAGTACGCTCTGGACTATTACCGGCGAACGGACCTCGTGACCCGAAGACAGTCGGTGCGAGATGCCGACTCGGCCGTGGTGGCGGTCCGTAAAGCCGACTACCCGTTTCGCTTGCAGCTGGCGGCAACCATTGCGGTCAAGACGGCGAGGACGAGCAGTTTGACGGCAACGAGGTGCCCGACCGGGGAAGCGAGTAGCGCTGGAGCGGACAGCCCGATGAGCCCGGCAGTCTGGTAAACGCCGGTCACGAACACGACCGGAAGAACGACAGGGAGGTGGCGGCGGAACGCGTGTGCCTGTGGTTTCAGCGCCTCGCCAGCGTCGGGTCGGGACCGTACTGTCGGCAAGACGACGAAGTTGTGCCAGATCGCGCCGCCGAGCCACAGCGAGAACGCGCCGACGTGAGCAAGCCGGACCCCCCAGTCCACGAGTGTCGTCCCCGTTTCCACCCAAGCGAATCCAGCAAGCGAAACGAGGCTGGCGAGGAGCAGCGTGGACCGAACCGACACCGCCCGGCGAGTCGGCGAGCCGTCAGCAATACGTCTGATACCGACCCAGAGAACCGGGGCAGAGATGACGCCGAGACCGAGAGCCACACGGCCGGTTCCGAACTGGCCATCGCGGGCACCGAGGCCGAGATGGACAGTCCCGGAGAGGACGAATCCGACGACAGCGAGTGTTTCGATCCGTTGCCACCGGTGCGTGACGGTCCGGTACGTGTCGTCATCGGCGAACTCGGACCGGTCGAAGAGAGCGAGTCGCCAGTAGGTCCCACCGACAAGAACACCGAGCGTCGCGAGGGTAACCCACCTGATACCCCGAACCAGCACCGGGGCAGCCAGATTTGCGACCCAGATGCCAGCCAGCGACCCGGTCAGTAACAGTCCCAAAACGAGCCGCGGCTTGAGTACCTGTACCGGAACGGTGCGGCCGAGCAACGAGATTGCCCTGTTTTCACCTTCTCCCGTACCCATAAGCTAATCAGTTTTAGGTACACCTAATCAAAACCCTGGGGCCGGAGATGTTCGGTCGGTTTCGTACCCGAGACAGAGCGAAGGGGTTCGGGACTACACTTTCCGCAATAGCTGAGAGACCAAGAGATATGTCCTCAGAATCGCAAACAGGGTCCGCTTCGTCGCTCACGCCGTCGGTTTCCGATATCGAGCGGAGCGCAGGCCGATATCTCTTCGCCGTCTCTGTCCTCTCGGAATCTCCCACGGAGCGGGTTTCAACCGGGGAACTGCAGGAGTTCTTGAACGTGACCCCGGCCAGCGTCACGGAGATGGTGTCGAAACTCGACGAGCGGGGACTGGTGGACTACGAAAAATATCAGGGAGTGACGCTCACGGATCGCGGGGACGCTCTCGCGACGGAGGTTGGGTGGCGTTTCTGCGTCGTTTCCACCTTCTTCGAATCGGTGTTAGATACGACCCTCGACGAAGAGACGGCGTTCGATATCGGCTTCCTCCTCCCGAAAAACGGTGTGTTTCGTCTCCGAAGCCAGGTGGATGGAGCGTGTCTGGGCCTCTGTCCAGAGGGAGACGGCGACGGCGAGCAGTGCGTTCCATAGACGGGGAGTGTCGTCAGCACCCGCTATCGAATCTCTCGCCGGTTCGGAACCGCCCGTTCCACGTCGTCAAACAAGTCAGCGGAAGACCGTGACGGCGAACGTATTAGCGAGCGGATCCGCGGCCCGTTCTCAGTCTCGAACCGGGTACGACAGTGACAGGATACCCGACAGGTTGCCGTCCAATCGGTAGAGGGATCGGAATGCTGCCGAACCCCTTCGGGACAGGTGACATCAGTCCACTCGTGTACCATCCAGTATAGAGATGCCAAGAGAGATTCAGTTGCGAGACCAGTCGGAAGGACAACGCCGGGAACAGCTCTTCGACGTACTGTCGGGAGCCGAGGTCGGTGATACCATCGAAGTCGTGGCCGACAGGGATATCGACCCCCAGCTGGTGCGCTACCAGCTGGAACAGGACCGGTCGCTGGAGTGGGAATACGCACATCCCGACGCAGAGCCGCGAGAGCTGCAGGTGACCGTCGGCGAGCCGCTCGGGGACGAGTCGCTCCCCACAATCGACGTCCGTGACCTGAAGCCACAACGGCGACACGAGGCGCTTCTGGATATCTTCGATGGTCTGGCGGCGGGTGACGGGTTCGTCCTCGTCAACGACCACGATCCCAAGCCGCTGTACCACGAGCTCAAATCGATGCATGGGGACGTAATCGAGTGGGACTACGCGAGTCAGGGCGGGGGCGAATGGCGGGTCGAGATCGTCAAGACCGGCGATTCCGAGGCCACCGATGAAGACATCGTTACGCGGTACGACGTCCGCGAAATCCCCAAACGGGAGCGGCATCCGACGATCCATCACCGATACGGAATGATACCCGAGGGCGGGACGATGGAACTCATCGCCCCACACGAGCCGCGGCCCCTGCAACGGGAGTTCAGACAGCGGTACGGCGACGCGTTCGCCTGGGAGGTCGTCGAATCTGAGCCCGGCCGCTGTCGCGTCCAGATCACGAAAACTGAGAGTACGGGGGAGTCCGGTGAATCGGATACCGCTGCCGATGACGTTTCGGCAGCCCCATCTGACGACGAGTCAGTCGAGATTACCGACGAACTCGATGTCAGAGCTCTCCCGCCGGCACAGCGACACGAGCAGATCTTCGAGGCGTACGCCGAACTGGACAGCGGGAGCGGGTTCGTGCTGGTGAACGACCACGACCCCAAGCCGCTGTACCACCAGTTCGAGGCCGAGGCGGGCCCGGAGTTCCGCTGGACCTACCGCCAGCAGGACCCCGGTGAGTTCAGAGTCCTGATCGGAAAGGCCGAGCCGACCGTCGACGAGTCAGCCGACGAAGAGACGGAGGTCCCGTTCTGACCATGGACTACCGACCCAAACTTCGAGAGCGGGGGAACAGAGCGCGCCCTACAACGAACGTAAGTAACAGCTACCAATGACTGAACCAATCGATCCGGACCGACCGCTCGGCGCACTCGTCAGAGAGAACCCGGCGTTCGCTCGTGTCTTCGAAGCAGTCGGGCTTGATTTCTGCTGTGGCGGTGACCAGATGCTCCGGACAGCCTGTACCGAAGCGGACCTCGATCTCGATGCCGTCCGGGAGCAACTGGACGAGGCGCGCCGACAAAGCGAAAACGGCGAGGACGAATGGGACTCGATGACTACACTCATCGAACACGTCGTCGACACCCATCACCAGTACCTCCGCGAGGAGCTGCCCGCGCTAAAGCAGCTCGCTGAGAAAGTTCGGAGCGTCCACGCGGAAGAGCACCCAGAGCTGGCGGACATCGAGCGGGAAGTCCTCGAACTGGCTGAAGAGATGCATCAGCACACGACAGATGAGGAACAGGACGTGTTCCCCGTCATCGAGAAGCTCGACAGCGGAGACAAACTCACAGGCGAGGAAAGAGCGCGTCTGGACGAGGCGCTCGCGGACCTCGAATCGGACCACGAAGCGACGGCCGAGCACCTCGAACGGATTGCGGAGCTGAGCGACGGGTACGCAGTTCCGGACGACGCCTGTCCGAGCTATGAGAGTCTGCTCGAACGACTCGAAACACTGGAGCAGGACACACATATGCACGTCCACAAGGAGAACAACGTCCTGTTCCCGCAGGTGGAATCACGGCTCGCGGGCCAAGTCTGACGGTCAAAAGGCCGATTGACAGCCCTTACAGTACTGCTCCTCTCCACCCAAGATTTGTCAACCAATATTTTTGAGGTGTCGAACACGTTCGTGCAAATCATTTTCCTGTATCTGGTCGCAGTCGGGCTTGAATGTGTTTAGGTAAGCCTAAAACTAGAGGCCAGACACAGCCCAGAACCCTCCCTCAGCCGTCACATAGGAGGTGCAGTGTTCGTGATACGTGACCATATTCGGCAGTTCCGTCACGTCATCGACGAACAGTCGCTGTCCATACGAGGCGTGATAACACTCGGAGCGTTGCTCTCGCTCCCGATATTCGGAACTGGTGTCCGCACCCTGGGAAGTTCCCTCGGCCTCGGTCGACTCGTCGTCCCGTTGCTAGTCCTCGCGCATGTGCCGGCCGTTATCGCACTGATCGCCCTCTGGTCGATAGGCTGTGACGTCTGTGGCCCCGAGGCTTCGAGCTAACGATAGCCGGTGTCGTCAGGACCCTGTGATGCAGATACACGGCGGCTGAGCGGTGGCGGTATAAGGTGGCTGGTTACCGTAACATCGCGTCGGCGTACTCACTCGCCGTCTGTCGGGCTGTTTCGAGTTCCTCGGTGTCGTCCAGCATCACGGCGCGAGTCCGGGCACCGTCGATGATCGTCAGCAGCGAACGGGTAACGTGATCCGCGTCGACGTCGCTGAACACACCCTCGTCGATCCCGTGATTGATGACCGCCTTGAGCATGTACCGAATGTACTCGTCGTTCTGTCGGAACCGGTCGCTGAACGCCTCCTTGTACGGTGCTTGACTCCGCATCTCTAACAGGGCGACCGAGAGATCGGGGTTTTCCTGGGGTTTGACGAGCAGTTCATCGAGCAAGATTTCCAGTCTGGCTTCGGGGTCCGTCGTCTCGACGTCGTGAATCGAATCGACGAACCGCTCCAGCAGATAATCGAGAAAGGCCGCAAGAAGGTCGTCTTTCGTGTCGTAGTAGTAATGCACTGCAGCCGTCGATTTACCGTACTCGTCCGCGATCCGTTTTATCGTGAGGTCGGCGTACCCGTGCTCGCGCAGCGCCCGGTAGGTCGCCTGCATTATCTCCTCGGTCTGGTCCGAGAAGGTGCGGTCCGATGGTCCAGCCATTGTGTACCGGTTTCACCCACGGTTGGATAACCGTTGTGACCCACCTACTATTGTGCAGTTGAATTATCGGTTAGTTAGTTCTCTGAGTGTTGAACGGTCTAAATTATCGTTTATAACTCACTTTGTGGAGTTCAAAGCGTTTTTGACTAACTAGTTAGTAAGTACAGTCACAGCCGCTATGGATGACGAGACAGCTACCGAAATTCTCGAGGCGACGTACCGCGCCCTCTGCCAGCACGGGTACGCCGCGCTCACGGTCAAGGACATCGCTGCCGAGGCAGACCGGAGCAAAGCGTCTATTCACTACTACTACGACAGCAAAGAGAACCTCTTTACGGAGTTTCTGGACTTCTTGTACGAACGATACACTGCAAAGATTACGGGGGTCGACGGGAGTACACCACGGGAAGAACTCGATTTGCTGTTGGACACCGTTCTCACTGATGGGCGACAGACGCCCGGTCAGGAGTTCAGAACGGCAATACTCGAAATAAAGGCACAGGCCCCGTACAACGACGCCTTCCGGACACAACTGGCCAGGTTCGATGCCGTGCTCTTCGACCGGCTGCGGGAAATCATCGCGGCCGGCGTCGAAACCGGGGAGTTCGATAGCAGGGTCGAGCCGGCCGTCGCAGCTGAGTTTCTCGTGACGGCGATTACAGGTGCCCATACCCGACACGTCGCCACAGACCGTTCGATAGACAGATTTAAAGAGACGATTACGCGATACGCTGAGACACATCTCCTGACGGACACGCCAGCGGAGGCGACCCGCTGATGGGGATTCGAAGTCGCGTTAGTGCGCTGTTCAAGGGGCCCGAGGAGTTCGACCTCACGTCTGGTGGCATCGGGAAGCCGCTGTTCTTCCTCTCGATGCCGATCGTCATCACGAATCTCTTCCAGACCGCGTACAACCTCGCGGACACGTTCTGGCTCGGCCAGTACAGCACGGACGCGCTGGCGGCAATCAGCTTCGCGTTCCCGATGGTGTTCCTCCTCATCTCGCTCGGGATGGGGATATCCGTCGCCGGCAGCGTCCTCGTCGCGCAGTTCACCGGCGCGGGCGAGGAGCGCGACGCCGAGTACGCCGCCTCACAGACGGTCACGTTCGCCGTCATCGTCTCGTTCGTTCTCGGCATCGCGGGCTATTTCGGCGTCGATACGTTTCTGAGCCTGATGGGCGCGTCCGAAGACGTCCTGCCCATGGCGACCAGCTACATGGAGGTCATCTCGCTCGGCCTGCTGTTCATGTTCGGCTTCTTCGTCTTCGTCGCGCTCATGCGGGGCTACGGCGACACGATAACGCCGATGCTCGTCATGTTCGGTTCGGTCGTGCTCAACATCATCATCGACCCGTTCCTGATATTCGGCTGGACGGTTGTCGAGAACGCGCCGCTCGTCGGGACGATTTCGTTCCCCGAGCTCGGGATCGAAGGGGCCGCCATCGCGACCGTCTTTTCCCGGGCGCTGGCGCTGGTCGTCGGGCTGGCGATCATGTTCCGGGGGAACCGCGGCGTCCAGATTCACCTCCGCGATATGGCCCCGGACCTCTCGTATCTCCGCCGTCTCGTTCGCATCGGCCTACCCGCCTCCGTCGAGGGGACGGGGCGTGCGCTGTCGATGAACCTGCTGTTGGTCATCGTCGCGATGTTCCCGGACACGGTCGTCGCCGCCTACGGCATCGGAACGCGCGTGTTCTCGGTCGTCTTCCTGCCGGCTATCGCGGTCGCTCGCGGCGTCGAGACGATGACCGGCCAGAACATGGGGGCCGACAAACCGGACCGGGCAGCGAAAGCGGCCGGCCTCGCGGCGACGGTGCTGTTCGGCGTGCTCACCCTGGCTGGTGTTCTCGTCTGGTTCATTGCCGCACCGATAGCCGACCTGTTCACGACGGACCCCGAAGTCGTCGAAATCACGACGCAGTTCCTCCGCTACGTCGCGCTTTCCTTCGGGTTTATCGGGATTATGCGGGCCTACACCGGGAGCTTCCGCGGTGCCGGGAAGACGCTCACCGCCGCGGCAATCTCGGTGTTGATGCTCGGAATCATCCGCTTCCCGATTGCGTGGTTCGCCGCGGGCCCGATGGGTGAATCCGGCATCTGGCTGTCGTTCGCCGTCTCGAACGTCGCAGGGGCGCTCATCGCCTACGGCTGGTATCGACGCGGGACGTGGCGAGACAGCAACCTCACCGAAGCCAAAGTCGATATTGACGAAGCGGGCGTCGAGATGTCGGCTGACGGAGACTGACAGCGGTGGGTGGCGAGCGAGTGACACCCCGCAAGTGAACCAATACTTTCAGGCGAGCCGCCGTTACTACTGCCATGCCCACAGAACCGAACGCCAGTCAGGATCCCTCGTCGCCGCTGTTTGCAGCTATTTACGATCCGGCCACAGCGCTCGTTGAGCGGACGCTCTTACGGCCACATCGTGAGTATCTGGTAGCGAATCTGGATGGCACAGTGCTGGACCTCGGCGCTGGAACCGGCGCGATGTTTCCGTATTTCGATAGCGTTGCGAACGCGGCGACGGAGTTTCACGCTACCGAGCCGGACCCACATATGCGGCGACAGGCAACAGAGAAGGCGAACGCGCAGGCCACGCCGATTCGTATCGAGCCTGCACCGGCGGAAGCCCTCCCGTACGACGACGACAGCTTCGACGTTGTCATCGCCTCGATGGTGTTCTGTACGATTCCAGAGGTCGAGTCCGCGATAAGTGAAATCGTCCGCGTACTCAAACCCGGCGGCGAACTGCGTTTCTTCGAGCACGTCATCGACGACGGGTGGCGCGCCCGGGTACAGTCGGCCCTCGCACCGCTCTGGAAGCCTCTCGCTGGCGGTTGCCATCTTACCCGACAAACAGGGTCGCGGCTCGTCGCTGACCGGTCGTTCGACGTCGTCGAAATCGAGCGCCTCAATCTCGGCATGACGCCGATCCGTCCGTTCGTTCGGGGACGGCTCCGCAAGCGAGCCACGTCGCCGACGCGATAACTCGGCGGTGGTTAGCTCTGGCTCTGGGTGACAGACCCCTCCTCGTTCGGCTGAATGACGACGAATCCATCGTCGCCGGTGAACTCCATCTGTATCGATTCCCCGGAGGTCTGGCCGATTTCGAACGTCTTGTTCATCTCGATAGACGGCGAGAGGTTCGAACTCCACGCAACGGTCGCGTCCGGGTCGGTGAAGACCGGCGGCGTCATCACTAGCGGATCGCCGTGCGTTGTCAGCGCGACTTCGCCGGGGCCGGTGAGGAAGACGTTCGTCAGGCCGCCGGCGGCCATACTGGAGAGACTGCCGACGGTGTTGATTTCGTAGTCAACGCTTGATTCGAACGCGAGCACGTCGGTGCCGTTGACCGATATCGACTCCCCGTCACCGAGGGCCAGCACCTGCACTTTCTTGCCGTTCTCGGCCACGTAGAGGTGGCCGTTTCCTTCGGCCTCCATGACCGGCGTCCCTTCGCCGCTCACGGCCTCCTTGACGATGCCCGTGATGCCGCCTTCCGCCGAGGACTTGCCGGTGAACGTCACCTCGCCGGTGTACGCGACCATCGACCCGGCTTTGACCATCACCGTTCCGTCGAGCGGGATGTCGAGCAGTCTGTTGTTCTCCTTCTGGAACCCATCGCCGCCGTCTACGGGGGCGTTGGAGCGGACGAATTCCTGTAAATCCATAGCTACATCGAGACACTGGACAGGCCAGGCTCATAGACTTCTTGAAGGATTAAAACGCATTTTGTGTGAAGTGGTCTCATATTGATGGAGCAACGCAGTTACTGAGCCGAAAAGGAACTGAGAAATAGTATAGCCGAATAGCTATTCCGTATCGCTATATAAGCGTTCGAGGAGATCAGTGACGCCGGCTTTGGTTTTGCGGTAGCGCCGCTCCCCATCGGGCGTCCGAACAGTGTAGTTGTACACGACACTGTCGGGGACATACCACTGGTCGCTGTATGTAGACAGTATTTCCTCGGGGTTTCCACCGTCCGTGACTTCAGATGGTTCGCCGTCAGTGGCATCGGGATCGGAGGACGCTCGATCGGCCGCAGTTGCACCGCCTGTGTCGGTTGCAGATTCCGACTGGGTAGCTGACGCAGTTGGCTGGTGCTCACCGTCGCCTACGACACAGAGCTCAGCAGCTAGCGGATAGTCACCGGGGATTCCTGCGGCGAGGTCGTCCAAACGACCGGCTTTCAGCGCTTCACGCATCAGAATGTCCTGTGCGCTGATCACGCGCTCGCCGTCATCCGGGTACCGCTGGTGGTACTCGCCGTCGCTGTCCATCTCCCAGAGCTTGCGGTTGTCCGAGAGGACGAGTTCGAGATTGAAGCGGAGTTGGCGCTGGATCTCGGGGCTGGTCACGGGCGCGACTGCTTCGACCCGGTAATCGAGATTGCGTGTCATCCAGTCGGCGCTGCCGATGTAATACTCGGGCTCGCCCCAGTCGTCTTCAGCAGTGGGTTCGGCCCGTGCGCCGTTCTCGAAGTAGAAGATGCGGGAGTGCTCCAGAAAGCGTCCGACGAGCGAGTACACTGAGATGTTTTCGCTGATGCCGTCCAGTCCGGGCCGGAGGCGACAGATGTCACGGACGATGAGGTCGATGTCGACACCCGCCATCGAGGCGCGGTACAGTTCGGCAACGATAGCGGGGTCTTCGAGTCCGTTAACCTTCGCGACGATACGTGCGGGACGGCCGGCCTGTGCGTGCTGGGCTTCCCGACGGATACACCGGGTGAACTTCTGGCGCATCGTCACCGGTGCGATGAGGAGTTCGCGGAACTCCTCATCCAGCGACGGCCCGGTGAAGAAATTGAACACCTTCGTCAGGTCGCGGCCGATGTCGCGGTCAGCGGTCAACAGCCCGAGGTCGACGTACCCCTTCGCCGTCTCTGAGTGGTAGTTCCCGGTCCCGATATGTGAGTACAGTTCGACGCCGTCGTCTTCCTCCCGAACGACCAGTGCCGTCTTCGTGTGGGTCTTCAGTCCAACCGTTCCGTAGGCGACGTGGATACCGTTTTCCTCCAGCTTACGTACCCATTCGAGGTTGTTCTGCTCGTCGAAGCGGGCCTTCAGTTCGACCATCACCGCGACTTGCTTCCCGTTTTCCGCAGCCGTTATCAGCGACTGGATGATCTGTGAGTCGCTTGCAGTCCGGTAGATCGCTGCTTTCACCGCCAGTACATCGGGATCTTCGGCTGCCGCGGAGAGGAATCGCTGGACAGTGTCGGTAAAGTCGTGGTACGGGTGATGGAGCAATATGTCGCCATCCTGGATACGCCGGAACACGCTCGGGTCCGTCGTATCCGGCGTCCCGAACGACTGTTGTCGGCGACCGTTGAGACGAGGATGCGGCTGTGGCGTCCACTCGTCAAGCGAGAGATCGGGCCGGTCGAGATCGGTCAGCTCCGCAAAGTCTCGGTAGTCCAGCGGTCCCGCGAGGTCGTATATTTCACGCTCGTCGAGACCGAGCTGTGTCGCGAGTGTCGATCTAATACGGGGGTCTGCATCGGGAGCGAGTTCCATTCTGACGACCGACGCGAAGCGCCGCTGTTCGAGCACGTCCTCGACCATGTCGATGAGGTCCTCGGCTATCTCCTGATTCCGCCGGACCTCCGCGTTGCGGGTCAGTCTGAACAGGGCCGTGTCGACGATCTCGACGTTCGGCAACAGCAGATCGAGGTTCGCACGGATGACCTCTTCGAGCAGTACGTACCGTGTTTCGTTCCCGAGCTGGACCAGACGGGGCCTGTTCGGCGGAATCTTGATGCGGGTGAACGTCGGGTCCTCGGCGTTCGGATGCCGGGTGAGGACAGCGAGCGAGAGCGATCGATTGGAAATGAACGGGAAGGGATGTGCCGGGTCGAACGAAAGCGGCGTCAGCGTCGGTAACACGGATTCCTCAAAATAGGTTCGTAGCTCAGACTGCTCTGTGGTGGAAGCATCGTCGTAGTCGAGAATCTCGATACCCTCTGCAGCAAGCGCGGGCCGAATCGCGTCGCGGTAGCAACGGGCCTGCGTCGCTAACATCGGCCGCAGAATCTCGTGGACCGCTTCCAGTTGCTCCTCTGGCGTTCGACCGTCGGGGGCCGTCTCGGTCACGTCGGCCTCGATCTGCTGTTTGAGGCCGCCGATGCGTTTCATTGTGAACTCGTCCAGATTGCGGGTGACGATAGCGAGGAACCGAACCCGTTCCAGCAGCGGGTTTCGTTCGTCCAGTGCCTCGTGGAGTACGCGCCGCTGGAAGGCGAGCGCACTCAGTTCACGGTTGAGATACAGCGACGGGTCATTCAGGTCGACATCCTCCGGCTCGTATGCGGGGATATCCGGTTCTGAGGGTTGATTCATCGGATTACGATGAGGTGGGCGGTGCGCGCTCTGGGTCGACGATGCTATCGGACGATCGGTCTTCGTGGGTCGTCTCTGGGGCGACTGTGACGAACTCACCCGTCGAGCACTGGTACGCCGTCAGTTGCCCGCCGTACACACACCCCGTGTCGAGGCCAACCGCAGTAGGCGTCTCGAATGGCTCGGAAAGCACCGTGTGGCCGAAGAAGATACGCGGGTCGTCGCGGCGCGTCTCGAACCAGTACGGGCGGTCGTAGCTCCCGTCCGGAACGAGCGAGCGCATATTCAGCAGTTCAGTCAGTTCGTGTTCCGCGAGAGGCTTTCGGTGGTCGACGCCGCCGTGGACGACCAGCGAATCGTCCCACGATATCGCCACCGGGAGCGACGCGATCCACGACAGGTCGTCGTCGGTCAGCGAGGGAAGGGATTTGCGGCCGTCGATGATCTTCTGTTCGTTGTTGCCCCGGACGGTGATGAAGTTCGGATGCTGTCGAACGATATCGACGACACCGGCGCTGTCGGGCCCTTTGCGGACGAGATCACCGACGAAAACGACCAGTTCGTCCGCTGTGGGGTCCAGCCGATTCAGGAGCCGTTCGAGCGTCGGGCGACAGCCGTGGACGTCGCCGACGACATAGATCTCCTCCCAGTCATCGCCGTGGATTCGCTGGTGTGATGCGCCGAGGTCCGGATGAAACGTCGGTGGTGAGACCATCGATGTGGAGCCGTTGACGGTACGTCGGTGAATCTGCTATAGGCGTTTTATATGAGCCCTATATAGGTGTATGAGAGCGAACGTATCACCCCAACTGATGTCGAACCCACCGCTAGAGACCGAGCCTGCGCTGACTGCCACAGACCGTAGGCGAGACGGAACTGCCTCCCGGTTTATATGTGATGCATCTGTAGCAGCGGTGTGACAAGAGGTAGTCATTATTCGGCCGAGACGTCGCCGTCGCATACGCCGGGGCTATCGTCGTACTTACCGAACTTCACGAGCTCGTACCCGGACTCGTCTATCGATGGTTCCCGAAACGTAGCCACGTCGAACCCCGAACGAGGGGGTCGAAAAGGGCAGTAAATAAAAGTTAGTTGTCCGCGGCAGGCGCTTCGTCCGGAGACGCAGACGCAACGGGGGCAGCCGATGTGTCCCCAGAGGAGAAAATATCGAAGCCAGTGACCCTCGCAGTACAGAGTGGCGCACCGGTGCTACCATTACCGACGATGAACAGTTAGACACCTGTGGCCGCTATGCTGGTGGCGTCACTGCAGACCGCTAACTCATGCCTTCTTCCCACAGATGACGACAATGACCGAACGCAGTACCGACATGGAGGGCCGTATAGCCGTTGTCATCCGGACGGTTCTGCCCGGGTCTCGATAGTGATGTTTCTGACAGGCTCACGCTGTGCGTCGGCTTCGTCACCGAACGCGACCTCCCAGTCCCATGGCTGGTCCGATTCGAGCCTGTCACGGCGTGTGGTCGCGCTGAAACCCTGGTCACCGACATCGCCCGAGGCCACGATGACACAGTTCGTAAGCGCCCTCGTGCTGGTATTGCGGGCCGTCCCGCCCACACCGACGTTGACCATCGTGCCGTCGATGGGATAGCTCGATTCGATGCTGAGCGCATCTGAACGCGGTGGAAGGTCGGCCGTTGCCGTCTCCCGCTTCACGGTAACGGTCGCATGGTGAGCCTGAAGACCCCAATCGAGTATCACCGGGATTTCGGCGGGACTCTCGTCGTAGAACGGGTCGATAGTGGTGGTGTGCGTGCGACGCTCGCCGGCCGGCACGGCGACTTCTACTTCCCCAGTGTCGGAGAGGAGCGTGTGCCCGAACTCCGCGAGAAAGCGGGCGTCGCGGTCGCCGTCGTTGGCGACGGTGAACGACGCGTCGAAAGACTCGCCGACGTCCACGCTGTCGGGAGCCTCGATACCGTCTACGGTGAACTCGGGAGCTCTGGAAAGCATCTCGACAGTGGCATCGGGGACCCGCCAGCGGGCGGTCTCCCCCGCTGATTCGAGCTCCAGCGCAACGGTTCGGTAGTCCGACACTGGAACGGGGAACCCGATGACACCCGCAGTTTTCCGCTCGGGGCGGCCGACGAGTGACAGCCGGTCAGTTATCGGCTCCCCGTCCGCGACAACCCTCACTGGGATCTCTTCGACTCTGGCATCACCTGTCTCGGCATCCAGCACGAGAAACTGGCTCCCATGCTCAGCACGGACATCGACGTGGACTCCGGCGTCACGTATCGACGCACGGACCCGTGGGTCGGCCAGCGTGACGGTATACGAACCAGCCGAAAGCGCGTTTGGGGGTGCGGGCGAGCCATTGTCGTCCCCGGCGGTGCCGGTTTCGCCCGCGAAGTAGCCGTTACACCCGGCGAGACTGCCGGCTCCGAGTCCCACAGCAGAAGCGAGATACTGTCGTCGGTCCATACCTTGTTCTCTCGGTAGACGGGTAAGTGTCTCCGGGACGGTCAAACTGGATATATAGCGACTGTTCGCTGTGTGACCGGAGCGGCAGGGAACACGAATTTGGTCGCTGAGTTCCCCTCGACAGCCTACCCGAGTTCGGCGACGACCCGCGGCAAACAGCCCGCATCCGGTTCGAAGTACGAGTAGTGATCGGCTACGAGATCAGTGACATCCACGTCCTGATAGCCGTCGGGAGGCGGCCCCGCATCGCGGGTTCCAGCGTGGCCCACAGCGTGTGTCCGGTCCGACGCTCGGTACACCCACGAGAGGACCTTGTCGTTGTGGCTGTAGAAGTTCGACACCGGAGCGTCAACGGCCGCTATGGCGTCGCCGTAACGACCGTCTGTAGTTACGCTATCGTAGGGGATAGCGCCGCCGAGCAGTGACACCGAAGCAAGCGCGTCTGGCACCCCTCGCTTGGCTAGCTCCCGGAGGGTCTCACCGGTCACCCGCGCACCAAGTGAGTGAGCGAGCAAATGGACCGGCCGGCCGTCGGTTTCGGCCCACTCGACCAGCCACTGAGCGAGGTGGGTACTGTTCGCCTCGGCGTTGTCCTTCGCCTGCACCCACTCGACATCGGAATCCCAACTGTACGCGATAACCGGTGTGGGCCGTGTTCCGTCGAGCGCTACCTGCGCCGTATAGGCATTGTCGCGCGCCCTCTCGGCGTCGGTACTGAATCCGTGGACGAACAGGAACACCTCCGACGCGTCGTCGAACGACCACATGCCACCAGTCTCGAAGGCTGGCCCCTCCGCCGCGTCGAGGAGCCCGCGCGTAGTGACGACCGGCTGTGAGTCCGGTGCAGTGTACCCGCCCGAGTCGCCCTGTAGCGACCAGTACACGTAGGCACCGCCGCCCCCGAGCAGACCGAGTCCGCTTCCGAGAGCGATGAGCAGCCGCCGTCTGGTCACACCCGTTTGACTGTCCATGGCTAGTAGCTTGTGGGTAGTTCGCAAGCACACCGATAAATCAGTTGAGATCGACGCGGACGGAAACAGGAAGCAACGCAAGAGCTGTGTTACAGCCCACAGACTTCATGTATCCGCGGGCGGTTGACGGAGCCATGACGACCTGGGACGAGCGATACCGAGCGGGTACGTACCCACAGCGCCCGGACCCACATCCGGTGTTAGAACGATACCTGCCGACCTTTCCACCGGGACGAGCGCTTGATATCGCAACCGGGACGGGGCGGAACGCGCTTCCGGCCGCAGCGGCCGGGTACCGCGTCGATGCGGTCGACCAATCGCGTGCGGGGCTGCACATTGCCCGTGAAAATGCACGCGAAGCGGGCGTCGAAGACGATATCGAGTGGATACAGGCGGACCTCGACTCGTTCGCGTATCCGGCGTCGAGGTACGACCTCATCACCATTAGCTTCTATCGCCCCGTCGACCGCCTCCCCGACATTATCGAGGCGCTGGCCGACGGCGGCTGTCTGTTCATCCAGCACCACCTCCGGACGACCGACGACGTGGACGGCGGCCCCTCCGGGGACCGGTACCGGTTCGCCTCCAACGAACTGCTCAGGGCCGGACTCGACCTGACGGTGTTGCACTACGACGAACGCACCGCGACGAGGGACGGGACGACCGCAGCCACCGCCCAACTGGTCGCCAGGAAGTCACAGGGCGGTCGGCAGTCGTATCCGGACATCTCGGAGTAGGGTAGCAGACGGAGACAGGGTGTCAGACAACTCGTCACAGGCTATTGATTTCAGGCAGTGTAGACTGAACAAGCTGCACAGTCGGTCTGCGTATCTACCATCTTCACTCAGAGGGCGCAGGTTCCAACGATGTGCGGTCGAGGCCGACAGTGTCGTAGTCCTGCTCGGTCGAAAGGACTCGCTCGTCGCCGGTTGTGACGAGTCCAGCGTGGAGTGCATCGAACGGGGTGAGATCGTACTCGTCGAGGAACGCCGCGGCGGCCAGAACCACGTCCTCGTGCTCTTCCGGCACGATTGGAACCAGTTCGAGCAGGTTGGTAATTGCCCGCGGCGCATCGATCTCGTACTCGGCCGCCTCACGGTCGTAGAACAGCACCAGAACCTCGGCGTACGCGAGTATCGAGGTATGTATGTCATCGTGTTCTTCGAGGGCGCGGACTGCGGCGTCCTGAAGCCAGTCGTCGTCCTTCAACAGTGCGGTGAGAAAGTCAGTTTCAACGTACACGACTTACGCCTCGCCATCCTGTGTCCGATCTTTCGCTTCCTCTTGAACCTCTCGTGAGATCGCCTTCCGCGATTCAGTTTTCAGCTTGTCGGCCTCTGTCTCTGCAAAGGCATCGCCAACGGCCGCTCGGAGGCCCTCTAGCGGGTCCTCGTCAACTGGGAAGAGTGCGACGTGGCTCGGGAGTTCAACGATACGATACTGGTCACCGAACCGGTCGCGGACATCCTTCGGGAGGTAGATCCGTCCTCGTTCGTCTGTCGTCTTCGACATGACGTATTCAGCCATAGTGTGGGAAAGAATAAAAATATTCCCGTAAATATAGTAGATTTCCCGCCCATATTGAGTCGTCCAGTCCGACCAATTCTCAAGCTCATTTACTGCTTGAGTTGTATTGACCGTTTCAAACTGGGTGTGATAACGGTTCTATACCACTCTAGAGGTGGCCGTAGAACAACCAAGAAGGGTACCGCGAACGGGAAACCAGAAGAACTCGGAGATCAATCCCCGGTCGGTTCTTCGCCGCCGTCGGCCAGCGCCGGGAGCCGCTCGCGCTCGAACCAGGCGAACTCCCGGGGGAACTGGTCCGTCGCCGCCAGGTCCCAGGGGTCGCCGTCCCTGACCAGTGGTCCCTCCAGCCACGAGGTCACGAGGTTCCAGACGAAGATGAGTTGGCCGATGACCAGCAGAACGACGCCAAGCGTCGCCAGTTGGTGCAGGAGCGTAAACAGGTCCACCGGGCCAGCGGTCAGAGCGTACGTGGCGTACCGGCGGGGCATCCCGGCGTAGCCGAGCAGGACCATCGGGAAGAACGTAACGTTCGTGCCGACAAGCGTCAGCCAGAAGTGCCACTTCGCCAGCGACCGCTGATACCACCGACCGGTGTACAGCGGGAACCAGTAGTAGATGCCAGCGAAGACGGCGAAGGCGATGCCGCCCATGATGACGTAGTGGAAGTGCGCGACGACGTGGTAGGTGTCGTGGAGAATGAGGTCGACGGGGATGGCGGCCTCGAACACGCCGGTAACGCCGCCGATGATGAAGTTCCCGACGAACCCGACACAGAAGAGGAACGGCGCGGTCGTCCGTAACGCGCCGTTCCACATCGTCGCCATCCAGTTGAACGTCTTCACCGCGCTCGGGATGGCGATGGCGATAGAGACCGCCATGAACGAGGCCCGTAGTCGAGGGTCCATGCCGGTCGCGAACATGTGATGGGCCCAGACGCCGAAGGAGAGGACTCCGAGCGCCAGCGTGGAGTAGACGACGAACTTGAAGCCGAACAGCTTCCGCCCGCAGAATTTCGGCAGGATGTAGCTCACCAGTCCCATCGGCGGGAGGACGAGGATGTACACCTCGGGGTGCCCGAAGAACCAGAACAGGTGCTGCCACAGCAGCGGGCCGCCGCCGTCCAGCGTGAAGAACGTCGTCCCGAGATTGCGGTCGAGCAGGAGCATGACCAGTGCACTGCCCAGCAGCGGGAAGGCAAACAGGATCTGTGCGGACTGCACCAGGACAGTCCAGGAGAAGATATCGAGGGTGGCCCATGTCACGTCCTCGCTCCGTTCGGTGAATATTGTCGCGATGAAGTTGATCGCCCCCATCGTCGCCGCGACGCCCGAGAGGTGGAGGCCGAGCAGCATCAGGTCCACGCCGGGGTTCTGCTGTTCGATCGACAGCGGTGTGTACATCGTCCAGGCGGTCTGTGCCGGTTCGATGTTTTCGAGGAACGGCCCGCCGAGGACGCCACCCCAGATGAGCAGCGCCGCCGGCGGCAACAACCAGAACGCGATGGCGTTGATTCGCGGAAAGGCCATGTCGTCGGCCCCGATGAGTAGCGGGATCAGGTAGTTCGAGAACGCCGCAAGCATTGGCGTCCCAAACAGGAACAGCATCGTGATGCCGTGGGTCGTCAGGAGGCCGTTGTAGGCACTGGCACTGAGGAAGTCCTCAGCGGGGTACAGCAGTTCGAACCGCATCAGAACCACGGCGATACCGCCCCAGGCGAACGCGACGACGGCGAACACGCCGTAGAGAATCCCGATGTCTTTGTGGTCGACCGTCGTCAGCCACCGGAGAATCCCGCTCGGCTTCTCCGCGTGGGTGCGTTCGTGCGTCCCGTGGCCGCCACCGATCGCAATCGTATACGACCGCCAGTCTTCGATCCGTACGAGTATCCCAGCGATACCGACGAGCAGTACCGCCATCAGTACTGTCGTCGCCAATGCGCCTACAGACACCATTTGGAGGGTCTTTATACGGACTGCCCGTGGTTCTTATCGGGAAGATGTTCGGAGACGGTTTATATGCATCCAGAGTACGAAGCGGCGCGACTACAGACGAAGCGGTTCGGGACCGAGGCTTTCCGTCGTGCGGTCGGAACTCCTCGCGATGCACCCACAGCACCGAAACCGACAGCGAGCGAGTTCACGCACCTGCCGACGTTCGAGCCAGTCCGCATCGACCGGCCGCGACTTCGGCCCTGTAGTTCTTCGAGAGTACAATTATCGGGAGGACGCGCGATGACAGCGACCGATTTCGACGCCGTCCGGGAATACGACGACGACCAGTTCTCGGCTGTCGAAGTGTTCCGCAGCGACCGGATGAAAGTCGTCTGTGGCTACTTCGAACCCGGCCAGTTTATTCCGGTACACGCGCCCGCGAGCGACGTCGCGATACACGTCCAGTCCGGGACCGGTATCGTCCGTGACGGTGACACGGAGCGGGCGGTCGAACCGGGCGACGTGGTGGTCGTCGAGGCCGACACCGACCGCGGTGTCAAAGCGGACGAGGAGAGTCGACTGGAGGCGTTACTGGTGACGGCACCGCCGCCGACCGACGCCGAACACGAACCGGTCCGGAAAGGGCTCAAGCAGAACGAGTTCGATCCGTAAGCCCAGCTCAGAGGGCTGTTGCTGGGAAGTCCAGACCGGAATACGGCAGGCAGTCAGTTGGAACGACGGCAGCGTCATCCGCCGCGAGTTTCGCAGGAACGGTAT
Source organism: Haloarcula sp. CGMCC 1.2071 (assembly GCF_037078445.1). Taxonomy (NCBI): domain Archaea; kingdom Methanobacteriati; phylum Methanobacteriota; class Halobacteria; order Halobacteriales; family Haloarculaceae; genus Haloarcula; species Haloarcula sp. CGMCC 1.2071. Next base: position 78,255 of record NZ_JAYMGY010000006.1, on the reverse strand, counting down.
CGACGGCTGGAGTCACAGTTCGTCGATGATTTCGCTGGCGAAGGTCGTCATCGCCGCCTCTGGTTCCGCCGCACGAAGTCCGACGATAACGTGGTCAAGGCCGTACTCTTCGAGCCGTCTGAAGTACTCCCGGAACCACTCGACACCGGCCCGATAGCCCAGGTGGAGCGGTTCAGGCTCCGCCGTCGGATCAGCAGCGAACTCGACCTGAACGGCAATCGTGAACGGCTTCTCTGACGCGTGGCTCCGCCACGTATCGAGGTACGACTCAAGCGTCGACTCGGGGAGGTGATAGAATATCCAGCCGTCGCCGTTCTCGGCGATCCACTCCGTGGACTGTCTGGCGTTACCAGTCGGGAAGAGCGGGAGCGTGTCCGTCGTCGGCTTCGGGAGGACATCGAGTTCTCCGTCGAGGTGGCCCCAGGAGCCATCGAGCGTCGGGTATTCCTCGCGCCAGAGCGCGCGAAGCGCGTCGACGCTTTCACGGACGAATTGGCCCCGGTTCTCGGGGTCGACGCCGAACGCCGGATACTCCGGGTCGCGGTCGCCCGAGGCGACGCCCAGCACGAGACGGCCGTCGGAGAGCCGGTCGACGGTTGCGGCCGATTTCGCCACATGGATGGGATGGCGCAGCGGGAGAACGATACTCGCGGTGCCAAGCGCCACCGACTCGGTGTGTGCGGCGACGTGGGACAGCAGCGACCACGGGTCGAAGGCCCCGCCGGCGTCCCCGAAACGCGGCCAGTACGTCGGCACGTCTCGCGCCCAGAGCGCGTCGAAGCCGACTGTTTCGGCGTGGCTTGCGAGCCGGAGTTCCGCGTCGATATCCGGCGTCGACTCCGTTTCGCCCGTGAGCGGGAACCCGAGGCCGAACGAGAGGCCGTCCCCCCCGAACAGCCGCCGATAGCCAGTGTTCGCGTGGTCCACGTCAGTCATCAGCCGCCTTTCACGCTGGAGGCGTATTTGCACACGGGTGGATTGCCCACTACGGGTCGTCATCCGGGGTATCGACTGTCACGGTCTCCGACCCCCCACTCCGGGGAAGCCGCCACTCGATGTCCAGCGCGCGGTTCGGGAACGACGGCCTGGCAACGACTTCCAGCGTCCGGTCTTCGGCCGCCGGTGTGACAGGTGATGCGATCATCAGTCGGGCCACGTCGGCCCGCGAAACGCTGCCCCAGAGCTTCGCTCCGGGCTCGGCGACGGAGACGGTGTCAGTTCGCGGTCCGTTCGTGAGCACGCCCGGGCGGAGGATCGTGTGTCGAACCGGAGCGTCGCGAATCGCGGCCTCGGCCTCCGCTTTCGCACGTTGTATCGGCTGGATGACGACGTCGAAGGCCGTCGCGAGCGGACTGGCCGGCTCGTCGTCCACGCCGATAGCGGATTCCATGACGAACGCATCGACGCCAGCGTCGACGGCCGCATCGAGGAGATTGATCGTCCCCGCACCGTCGACGTACTCGTCCCGGGACCAGACGTCCGTGATGTTCGAGCCGACGGCGCTCAGGACGACATCAACGTCCGACAGCGCCTCGGCCAACGCAGCCGGGTTCAGCAAGTCGTCGACGACAACCTCGTCAGCGCCGGCCGCTTGCAGGTCGTCTGTTTTCGACGGCGTGCTGGTCAGTGCTCGGACCGTCGGCACGCGCGAACTGAGCAGTCGGAGCGTCGCGCGCCCGGTCCCGCCGCTGGCTCCGGCGACGAACACCGTCTCCACGTCGGAAGAGCCCATATCGTGGCTTGGGGCTGCCAGTACATGATTGGCTGGGCCCGTTTCGTCAAATCCAGATCGTGATCGCTCTACTGCAACCGCTGACGTCAGTCGTCACACGGCGGCGTCTGTTTCGACGAGGATGTCTCCTCGAAGCGGTGATAGAGCCGGCGCAGTTCCATGCGGATGGTCACACGCTCGATGAGAGCGAAGCCCGCAACGACGACTAAGAAGCCGACGAGCGTCCACAGTGACACCGACGAGCCCAGCAGTACCCAGCCCATGAGCGCGGCGAAAATCGGCACGACGTACGCGACCAAGTTCGCACGGACCGGGCCGATGCGCTTGATGAGGCCGAAGTAGATGGCGTACGCGACTGCCGTCGAGGGGATGCCCACAGCCACAATGCTCGCAATCGTTTCGGGGCCGATGCCGATGACGGCCGTGGGCGACTCCCCGACCAGCAGGCTCGCGACGTGGAGGAGCACCGCGCCGACAGCCATCGCCCACGCAGTCAGCGGTGTACTGTCCATCTGGGGGCCGACACGCTGGAGGAGCACGCTGCCAAGTGCGACGGCCGCGGCCGCGCCGAGGACCAGAAGTTGCCCGATAGCGCTCGCATCGGTGAACGTCGACGGCGACGGCTGCACGATGAGGATAACGCCGCTCAGCGCGATACCGATACCGAGTGCACCGATCCAGGAGAGGCGGTCGCCCAGCAGCCACCAGGCGAACACGGGGGCGAGTATCGGGTTCAGGCCGTACATCACGGACGCCGCTGCGGGCGTCGTCGTTCCCTGACCGAGGAACAACAGCCCGTTGTTGAGCGCGATCAGGAACAGCGCCGCCATCCCGATTCCAACGAAGTCCTCGCGAGTCCGCGGGAGCCACGTCGACCGGGGCCGGGTAACGACGATGTAGCCAAGCAGCGTCACCGCTGCCAGGTCGAATCGGAGGCCGGCAAACAGCACCGGCGGAAGCTCACGGAGCCCGGTCTTGATCGCGACGAACGAGCCGCCGAACAATACCGCGAGTAGGACGAACAACGCGCTGTCACGATAGCGGGCCGGGAGTGAGGGCCGATCGGAAAACGTGGACCGCAACATAGGCCAGGTCAGTTGGACCACCCGTTAGAGCGAAGATATCTCATAACCTGTGTAACGGGTCGAAATGTGAAGAGGGCTGTGGGAGACGTGGTGTCACGGGCCGACAGTCGTATCGGCAACTCCCACCGGGAACGCTCGAAATCGATTCAGTCCCAGGCGGCGGGCGACCAGTCCGGATCGACGCGTCGGTCGACTGTCTCAATACTGTCGATACGGTTGATTTCGTCGTCTGTCAGCGATAGGTCGAGACTCGCCAGATTGTCCGTGATATGGGCTTCGCTCGTGGCTTTCGGAATCGCCGTCACGCCCTTCTCGCGGAGCCACGCGAGGCTGACCTGCGCTTCGCTCGCGTCGTGGTCGTCGGCGATGGGTTCGATGACATCGTGGCCGAACACTTCACCGCGTGCCAGCGGGGAGTACGCGACCAGTTCGTAGTCCTGTTCCGCCGCGTGCTCGCGGAGTTCCGACTGCTGGAGGAACGGATGCGTCTCGACCTGGTTTGCGAACACCGGAGCATCGAGCACGTCCATCGCCGTCTCGACGTGGTGTGGTTCGAAGTTCGAGACACCGACGTTGTCAATCAGGCCGCGGTCGACGAGTTCGTCGAACGCCGGGAGCGTCTCCTCGGGCTCGTACTCGCCCGCCGCCCAGTGGACGTACAGCAGGTCTACCGAATCGACGCCGAGTTTGTCGAGGCTTTCCTCGGTCGTCTCGATCACGTCGTCGTGCGAGAGGTTCGAGATCCAGACCTTGGTCGCCAGGAAGATATCGTCGCGGTCCACGTCGGCCGCGGCGATACCGTCACCGACGGCGCTTTCGTTGTCGTATATCTGTGCGGTGTCGATATGTCGGTAGCCGGCCTCCAGCGCCGTCCGGACGCTTTCCGCACACTGTTCTGCGTCGTCGTTCTGCCACGTTCCGAGCCCGAGCATCGGCATGCCGCTCGCTCGTGGACCGCCGTCTGTCGGTGACTGTTGCTGAGTCATTATCGGATACCGGAGCTTGCGACTTTAAGCCGTTTGGAAGCCGGCGGGTAGCGCCGACTATCGGTAGTATACGGAGAAGCCGGCTATCACAGGTAGCACAGGGGCGTTCAGAAGCCGTACGACCCGAAAATCCAGAGCGCGACGAGGGGCGATGCGGCGAGGAACGCGCCGAGGACGCCTGTCCCGAGAACCGTATCCCACCCCAGGCCCCGAACCGGTCGCTCGTACCGCCACAGTTGGACCGCAACGTAGACACCGGCGATGACCACCCCGCCGAGCAGCAAAAACGGCGGGAAACCGACCGCCGGAAACGGGTCCGAACCACTCGAAGCCGCGAAATCGAGACCGATGCCGACAGCGCCGACGGCGGTGGCCGCGACGACATACGAGATGCCAGCGATGACGTGCCGGAGTGCTGCAGCCAGTCCGAACGGCTCTGCGTCGGTCGGCAACACCTCCGGGGCCGCGTAACTACCGATTCCAGTGTAGAGGAACGGGACGGTCAGCACACCGACGGCGACGGCATACGGAAGGACCGACGAGATCGCGACGATGAGAACTGCCATGGTCAGGGCATACGTGCGTCCGGTCGCGCCCCCGAGAACCAGGGGCGGGACGAACAGCACAGCGATAGCCACCACGGCAAACAGACAGATCGGGACGGAGTAAGGCCGGAACCGCCCGACAAAACGGGATAGAGACATGCCAGGGTCGTTTCGAACCCAAGCGCATAGGTTTTCGGCTCTCCAGTGAGAGTCGGAGTCGGCATGCTTTTAGGCTCCGTTGCGGTATCGTGACATCATAATATCACTATCGCGGGTGAAACGCGCTATCACTGAGTCCTGTCCGGACCGCCGCTACCCGGTGGTCGCCGGACTTTACCAGACCGCGTTCCCACCCGACACGTCCGGGGGAGCCGCAGCGGCAACCGTTCTGGACCGAGAGGCAGCCGTCCCGGAGTCGCTCCCGGCAGCAGAGCTTGAAAACGTGCAACTCCTCCCCCACCGGACGGCCCTCCTCGAACACATGCCGACCAGCGCGACCGCCGCCGAGTTCGGGCCCGGAGACGGTTCCTTCGCCGAATCAATCGTCCGGATCACGCAGCCGAAGACCCTCTATCTGGTCGATCAGTGGGCAAGTGACGGGGAGCGCCAGGCTGTCAAGCGGCGATTCAGCGAGCATCAGGGCACCGTTCACTTGCGGGACGCCGAACCGATCACCGTGCTTCGTGATGCCGACACCGACTCGCTCGACTGGGTGTATATCAACAGCTCCCACGAGTACGAGGCGACGCTGGCCGAACTCAGAGAGAGCCAGCGGGCCGTCACAGCAGGCGGCTACATCGCGGGCGACGACTACAAAATCGTGAACGGCGTCATCCCTGCCGTCCACCAGTTCTGTGCGGAGACCGACTGGCGGCTGGCGTCTCTCACGCTCGAAACGCACGACCGTCGGAGTTACGCGCTCTCCAGGGAGTAAGGACCGTCCGCTGTACCGACTAAGCCGGCGAATTTCCTCGGAGTCGTCACCACATCTGCGGCGAAACCCAGTGACACGAGCGGCATCGTCGGCCAGACGGTTTATACGGCCGGACGGACTTGACCCTGTATGGCAGACTTTGGATTACAGGTGCGGATGCTCGTCGTCGGTGCGATTCTGTTCGCGTTCTACGTTTTCGCCGGCACGGCACTGTCGGTGCTGTTGGGCCTGCCGCTCGTCCCGGTGCTCCTCGTCGGAATCCTCGTGGTGCCGGCGATCCAGTACAAACTCGGGAAGTGGCTGGCACTCCGTGGCGCGGAGGATATGCCGGACGACCAGCGGTTCGGCTACGTCCACCAGATGGTCCGGCGGCTCTGCAGAGATATGAATATCGAGGAGCCCCGGCTGATGGTGATGGACATGGGCGTGCCCAACGCCTTCGCGGTCGGACGGAAAGGTGCGGGTGTCGTCGTCGTGTCGAGCGAACTGATGCAACTCCTCGACGACGACGAACTGGAGGGCGTGATCGCACACGAACTGGCCCACATCAAGAACCGGGACGTCATCACGATGGTCGTCGGCCAATCCATCGGGATGCTCGTCGGCTACGTCGCCTACTTCGCGGTGCTGTTCGGCGGCGAGCGAAACGTCGGCTCCTGGATCATGGCGATGATCGCCTCCTCGCTCGCGAACGCGCTGGTCATGGTGTTCGTGCTGGCTATCTCACGGTATCGGGAGTACGTCGCAGACGCGGACGCGCGCCGCGCCATCGGCACCGGCGAGCCGCTGGCCCGTGCGCTCGAAAAAATCTCTCGCGGTGCTGAAGGACGCGAATCGAAAGTCGAGGATAGCATGAACGCCCTCTGTATCTTCAACGCCGACAAGGGGCTGTTCGAGAAACTGTTCTCGACCCACCCCCCGACGGAGAAGCGGATTCAGCGGCTCCGATCCTGATACTGCCGGCTGTAACTATTTCAAGAGATTTGCCACCCCGAGGTGGCGAGATTCTTCACGGACGTACAGCCGGCAGTATGAATCGGGAGGCGGACCGACCCGGTCGGCACGGCTGTATCGCAGCCGACGCTCTCGTACAGCTCTCTGGTAACTGGCCGCTTATCCGCGTCGAGCCGGAAGTATCGCTATGTCAGACACAATGCGAGCGGCGGTCGTGCCTGAGGCAGGGGCAGACTTCGAGGTCGTCGAACGGGACGTGCCCGAACCGGACCCCGGCGAGGTACGGGTCTCGGTCGACGCTTGTGGCATCTGTCACAGCGACGTGTTCACGAAAGAGGGGACCAACCCGGTCGTCTCCTATCCGCGGGTTCCCGGCCACGAGGTGGCTGGACACGTCGATGCCGTCGGCGACGCTGTCGATGCCTGGGACGTGGGCGACAGGGTCGGCGTCGGCTGGCACGGCGGCCACTGTTCGACGTGTGAGCAGTGTCGACAGGGGAACTTCCTCCAGTGTGAGAACGGCGAAATCACTGGGCTGAGCTACGATGGCGGCTACGCCGAGTACATGACCGCACCGTCGGAAGCGCTCGCCAAGATTCCGGAGGCGCTGGACGCGGCGGCCGCAGCGCCGTTGCTCTGTGCGGGCGTGACGACGTTCAACGCGCTTCGGAACAGCGATGCGAACGTCGGGGATCTAGTCGCTGTGCAGGGCGTCGGCGGACTCGGTCACCTCGGGGTCCAGTACGCTCACGCGGCCGGCTTCGAGACGGCCGCCATTTCCCGAACGCCGGAGAAGGAATCGCTGGCGAAAGAGCTGGGCGCCGACCACTTCATCAACGCGGCGGAGATGGATGCCGGCCAGCGACTGCAGGAACTCGGTGGGGCCGACGTCGTGCTGGCGACGGCACCGTCGAGTGACGCTATCAGTTCTATCGTCAGCGGAATCGGCGTCGATGGCTCAGTCGTAGTCGTCGGCGTCCCCGGCGAGCCAGTGGAAGTGAGCGCACAGCAGCTCGTCCAGAGCCGGGGCGGCGTCGAGGGCTGGGCTTCCGGGCACGCGCGCGACTCACAGGACACGCTGGAGTTTAGTTCGCTCCGCGACATCGCGCCGGAGATAGAGACCTACCCGCTCGAAGACGTCAACGAAGCATACGGGCGGATGATCGACAACGAAGCGCGGTTCCGGGCCGTGCTGGAACTGTAATCGAGCAGGTCTCGATATCGGTGGCAGCGCGTCTATACGCTACAGTCCCGGCTGAGACCACAATTTTCCGTCGTGATTTCCCGGAGAGCAACGCCTTTGTCCGTGGGTCAAGAACCCGTATTCAATGGACGGCACCGCCGACGACCGCGTCTACTACGTCATCAGCGACCTTCACATCGGCGGCGACGAGCAGCTAGAGGACGTGGAATTTCTCGACGAACTGCTCGGTTTTCTGGGGCGGTTAGAGACCACCGACGAGGACGTCGAACTACTCATCAACGGCGACGCGTTCGGGCTGTGGGAGTTCACCGGCATGTCGGGACTGGAGAAGTTCGACGCCCTCGAAGGGACCTATCCGTCGCTGTTCGAGCAGTTGCGAAAGACCGGCGAGAACATCCAGATCACGCTGATACCGGGCAACCACGACCACGAACTCGCGGCCTACGACGAGTACGTGGAGCGGTTCGCGGCGTACAACGTGGACCTTGTCCAGTCGAAGTCGATTACCCGTCCGGTGGGGGACCAGGCCATCCACCTCGAACACGGCAATCAGCAGGACCCCAACAACCGCATCGAAGACTGGGGGGATACCAACGTGACGCCGCTTGGCTACTACTACAACACACTCGTGACGAGTCGGGCCGGCCAGCTTTCGGACCGGGGCCGGTACAACTGGCTCAAGGACGTACAGGCCGTAACGCCGACCGAGCGGGTTCCAGTGTGGATGCTCTCGAAGTACTTCTACCGGGAGATGAACCCGCTGCTGCGGTACGCGCTGGTCCCGTTCCTGTTGCTGTTCAACATCAGCGCCATCCTGGCGATTCTGGCGGCGCTGAACCTGCTGGGCGTCTGGTCCGCGCCGGTCGAAACGACGACGTCGTTTCTGGGCCAGTTCGGCACGGTCGGCACCGCCATTTGGCTGCTGCTTGTCGTGAACGCGTCGCTGGCCGGGCTGCTGTTGCTCGTGGGCATCCCGTTGTATCTTCTGCGCCAGGACATCAAGAAGACGATCAACCGATTCGGGGTCTTCGAGACCGATCTCACGGTCGATACCCAGACGCCGTACAAGGAAGCCGCCCGGGAAGTGTTCGACGAAAAGGAAGACGCGGTCGTCTTCTGCTACGGTCACACGCACCGGCCGAGCGTGCAGTCGGTCGACGGCGGGCTGGTCGTCAACAGCGGGACCTGGCTCAAACGCCTCCACCGTCGGGACGGCATCATCGGGCTCCTTCCCCCGGTGTTTTACCCCTCCTACCAGCTCTGTGCGGTGCGCATTACGGCCGAAGACGGGCAGGTGGTCGTCGACTACGAGGAAGTCCAGAAACCGAGCCCCAGTCCGGAGGAGCTGACACTCACCGAACGCCTGCTGACGGTCGGTCGGACACCCAACCCCGAACTCCCCGACCGTGCGGTCGTGGAAACTGAGCAGTCGGTGCCGCCGCGGGAACCGGCCGAGTAAGGGATGGGCCGGTCCGACGGGAACGTGGCTGCTGTCGGAAGTGGACCGGATTTGGGAGATCTGCAACGGCTATTGTCGGTGGTCGACTGAAAAGTCGAGTCCTTGCCCTCGTGTGAGATTGAGGCCTGTCGGGCGTCGGACGGAGACAGATCGTTTGCTCCCGGATCGGAGTTCTCTGCAGAAAAGTCTATTACATACGACTGTAATGGCTACGTATGAGCAATACCGCGGACGATGGTCGGGCTGATGGATCGCCACCGTCCACGGCAGAGTTCACACCGGAGCGAGTGCTCTCGGTGTTTCGAGACCGAGCGGACCAGGCGAAGCCGTTGACGGCAACCGATGTGATGGACGCACTCGGCTGTTCCCGGAAGACGGCACACAACAAGCTCGAAGTACTCGTCGAACGGGGTGAGCTGGAAACACGGAAGGTCGGTGCACGGAGTCGGGTCTGGTGGATCCCGTTCCCCCAGCTCGTCGGCTCGGGCACGCAATCACAACAGGAGCGAGAGCCGCCGGTCGAGCACAGTATCGCCGACGCGGACCTGCCGGGGACGGGGGAGGTACTCGACGATCGACGTGCGGCGCTGAGGGCCGCGTACGACTACCTCCGTGAAAACCCCGACACGGATGCCGGGAAGCTTATTACCGAGGTGTTTCAGGAGCATCCGGCGGGCTACAAGACCGCTGACGAGTGGTGGGACGCTATCGGACCCGCGCTCGAAGACCTCCCGCAGGTCGACCTGGCTGCCGACCACGAGCACGTCTGGCACTACGTCGGTGGGTGAGTTCACCGATGCCAGAGGAAAAGCCGACGGAACAGTCGGACGTAGCGGAAGACGCGGAGTCAGAGACATCGGAAGTGTACGCCTCTCGCAAAGAGCAGCGGTATCCCATCTCGTCGTACACCCCAGTCGCGTACGACAACCTCGAGGCGGCACCGGAGAGCGAGGCCCATCCGGACACGGGGACGGGCGGGCGGTTCAGAGAACTCTCGTTGCCGAAAGTGCCGAAACTCCGCCACGTCGTCGGTCCCAGCGCGATCATGCTGGGGGCGTCGCTCGGCAGCGGTGAGACGCTGTTCTGGCCGCATCTGGTCGCCAGCTACGGGTGGGGACTGTACTGGCTGTTCCTCGCGGCTGTCTGTCTCCACTTTGTCATCAACACGGAGATACAGCGGTGGACACTGGCGACCGGTGAGAGCGTGTTCCGGGCGTTCGAACGGGTCCATCCGGTCCTCCCGCTGGCCATGCTGGTCGGCGGGTTCATCAGCCTCGGCTGGCCGGGGTGGGCCGCGAGCGCCGCGCAGATCGGCGCGCAGGGCCTCGGACTCGGCACGTACGACGTCGCTGGCGTCGACATCGTCGGCTGGCGACTGTTCGGCATCGCGCTCATGGTGTTCATCTGGGTGACCTACCAAGTGACGCCGCTGATGTACAACGTCGTCGAGAGCCTCCAGCTCGTTCTGGTGGCGCTGTCGATTGCGTTTACGCTGCTGTTGTTCGTTCTCATAGGCTCTTTAGACGTTCTGATCAGCGTCCCGGGGAGTCTGACGGAGGTGGGCGACTACTCGCCGGTCGGGACCATCGCCGTGCTGGTCGGGGCGCTGGCCTACGCCGGTGCGGGCGGCTATCTCAACCTCTCACAGAGCCTCTGGATACGCGAGAAGGGCTACGGGATGGGGCGGTACCAGGGCCGGATCAAGAACCCCTTCGCCGGCGACGACCCCGAGACGGTCCACGAGGACGGGTTCACGTTCACCCCGGACACGCAGAACCTCAAACGGTGGCGGGGCTGGTGGCGCGTGACACAGCTCGAACACCTGTTGACCTTCCTGCTGGGCCTCCTCCTCGTCACGACGGTGCTGGTCGTCATCGCGGTGTCACAGGCACCGGGAGCGACGAGTGACGCGGTCGATATGTGGCTCATCGAAATCGCACCGTCGGTCGGCGGGTTCACGACGAGCGTCATCTACGTCACGCTGTTTCTCGCCCTGTTCACGACCGAATACGCGATCATCGAGTCGTTCGTCCGGAACAGCTCCGACATCATCTACGAGCTGTACGGTCGGGAGGCGGGCTGGAGCCTGCCACGGCTGTTCTGGGGACTGCTGACCGTCTTCTGTGGCTGGGGCATCTTCATCCTCACCCTCCCGATATCGATATCCGATCCCTTCGGGCTTCTGGTCGTCGGAGCGGCGATGTCCGGTCTGTTGATGTGGCCGTACATCGTTATCGTCCAACTCGTCAACACGGTCCGGCTGCCGGAGCACACGATGCCGGGCTGGGGTCGCATCGTCGCGATGTGGGTCGCCGCGGCGTTTTTCGGCTACTTCAGCGTCCTCCTGATCGGGACTGGGCTGGCGACACGGCTGGGATTGCAGGCGTTTGCCGTCCAGACGACGGTGCTCGGCAGTGCACCGGGAGGGTACGCCCTCTGGGCGATCTGCTTGCTCGTTCAGGCGTATACGATGTATCGGGTGGGGCGTGCGAAGGTCGCGGCAGACGGGACAGTCACTGATGCCGCCACCGCAAAAGGGTGGTTCTCGTGACTGACGAACTCCGCGTTCACTTGCATTACACGATGCGTGGGTCGTACCCGCTTCGGCTGGTCGACGTGTTGTTCTGTACGGAGCGGGCCTACTTCGTCGAGTACGACTACCTGACGCCCGTCGACCTGCTGTTCGGGTCGCCGGACCAGCGGGCGGCCGCGTTCGCGTCACAAGTGATCGAGGAGGGCGTCCCCGCAGCTATCGAGACCGCGGAACAGGTCGAGACACAGTCGTACGACACACTCGATAGCGTCGAGGTTCACACGGGTGGCCGGGTCGGTCGGCCGAAGATCACAGCGCAACCCCGGACAGGCTCCGCAACGACGGTCAGAGTCCACGGCCAGTTCGACGCTGAACCCTTCACGCAGGCGCTTCGGTCGACGGTAGACGGGCACGACGTGACGGTACAACAGCGGGACGGCATCGGAATCTGACGCCGTGCCCCGTGGAGCCAGCAACGCGAGCTGACCTACTGTAGCGCCGCCGCGACCATCTCGATAGGATGTGGCGGTTCCGCGGAACCGTCGCCGAAGTCGTCGATCTGGGACCGGCAGGACGCGCCGGGCGCGACGACTTGCTCGGCGGGCGAGTCCTCGATCTGTCCCAGCAGGAGGTCCGCGATGCCCGCACTCATCGAGTAGTGTTCGGCCTCGTAGCCGAAACTCCCTGCCATCCCGCAACACCCCGAATCAAGCGGGTCGACAGTGTAGCCGGCACGGCGGAGGACGCCGACGGCGTGGTGGTCCTTCTTGGTCGCCTTCTGGTGACAGTGGCCGTGGTACGCCAGCGAGTCGCCCGATTCGTCGAAGGAGAGACGCTCCCCCAGCCGGTACGTGTCGAGGTACTCGCAGACGCCGTACGCGTTCTCCGCGACGATGTCGACGTCGTCACCGGAAAGGAGGTCCCGGTAGTCGACCTGATACATCACCGCGTCGGACGGTTCGATGGTGACCACGTCCCAGCCGTCGCGGATTCGCGGTGCGAGCGCGTCCACGTTCGCCCGTGCCGTCTCGCGAGCGTGGTCCAGCATACTCTTGGAGAACGCGGGACGGCCGCTATCGGTCACACCGTCAGGCACAACTACGTGGACGCCAGCCGATTCCAGCACTTGTACGGCCGCTTTCCCGACATCGGGGTGGCTGTAGTTCGTGTACGGGTCGGCGAGCAAGAGCGCCTTCCGGTCGGCTCTGCTCGCCGCGACAAGCGCGCCGCCGCGGTCGGCCCACCAGTCCCGGAACGTAGTCCGGTGGAAGGCGGGCAGCGTCCGCTCCTCCGTAATGCCGACCGTTTGCTCCATGAGGAGTCCCGAGCCCGGCAGGTCCATCAGCCAGTTCGACACCGGAGCGAACGTGCTCCCGAGCGAGAGCACCGTCTCGACGTTGGCGAACAGTCGGTCTCGCAACGAGATGCCCTCCCGCTGGTGGTGCTCGTGGACAACTTCGGCCTTGAGCTTCGCCATGTCGACGCCGCTCGGGCAGTCCTTCTTGCAGCCCTTGCAGCCGATACAGAGGTCGAGGACCTCAGTGACGAACTCCTCGTCGGTGGGATCGTCGGGGAGGTCACCGTCCATCGCCGACCGGAGCATGTTGGCCCGGCCGCGCGTGCTGGTGATCTCCTCCTCGGCGGCGCGGTAGGTCGGACACATGACGCCGCCGGTGGTCTCCTGGTGGCCGGTACAGCCCGCACAGCCGTGACAGAGTTCGACCATCCCCTGGAACCCGTTCTCGTTGTCCCAGTCGAGCGTGGGCTCGAAGCCCGCGTCGAACTCGTAGTCCGGGTCGTACCGGAGGTTTTCGGCCGGGTCGTGGTCGCCACAGATGTTGCCCGGGTTCAGCCGCCAATCTGGATCAAAGGCCGTCTTCAGATCCCGGAACGTCTCCCAGAGGTCGTCGCCGTAGAGCTTGCGGTTCCACTGGGTTCGGGCGCGACCGTCGCCGTGTTCACCCGATACGGACCCATCGTACTGGACGACAAGGTCAGTGATAGCGTCGGAGATGGCCTCCATCGTCTCGATGCCATCCCCGGACTTCAGGTTCAATAGCGGCCTGATGTGCAGGACGCCGGGGCCGGCGTGGGCGTAGTAGGAGGCAAATGTGTCGTGCTCGTCGAACAACTCCCGGATGTCGGCGATGTATTCCGGGAGATTCTCGGCCGGAACCGCCGTGTCCTCGACGAACGGCCAGTGCTTGTCGTCACCAGTCCGCGACAGGAGGATCGGCAACCCAGCCTTGCGCATCTTCCAGAACTTCGCCTGCCGGTCCGCGTCGTATGCCTCCAGCGCGTCGACAGCGTGGACTGGGGCATCGGTAACCGAACTCGCCTCCTCGCTCGGGGACTCTCTGGCGTCGTAGCCCGGGAGTCGGTCGGCGAGCAGGTCGGCGACCTTCTGAGCGCCATCATCGGGCGAATCGGCGTAGAACTCGACAAGCAGCGTCGAATCCGTCTCTTCGGGGAGCATACTGACGACGTCGGCGAACTCTGGCGTCTCCGCGGCAAGGTCCAGAAGCACGTCGTCCATCACCTCGACAGCCGATGGGTCATGGTCGAGAATCGGGGCGACGTCTTGCATCGCCGAGATGATGTCGTCGTAGGTCAGCATGGCGATGGCCGTAGCGTCGGGAACGGGTTCGAGCGAGACTGTCGCCTCAGTGATAACAGCCAGTGTCCCTTCGCTCCCGGCGAGCAAGCGGGCAAGGTTGACTTCGCCGCGTTCCCTAGCGCTGTCGACCAGTTCATCCAGATTATATCCCGAGACGTTGCGCTTGAGCTCCGGATATCTGGCGTCTATCTCCGTCGCGTCCTTCGAGAGGATCTTCGCGACTTCGGCGTAAATCCGGGTTTCGAGGTCGGCGTCCGGGCCGACCTCGGCTGCCCGCGCTTCGATGTCCTCGACGTCCACCCAACCGAAGGTCGTCCGAGTTCCGTCCGCGAGAACGACCTCACACTCCTCGATATAGGCGTCTGTCTTGCCGTATTTCAGCGAGTGTGCGCCGGTCGTGTTGTTCCCGATTGCACCGCCGAGGACGCTCTTATCACCCCACGCCGGGTCCGGCGCGAACTTCAGCCCGTGGGGTTCGAGCCGGTCGTTAAGCCGGGCGATAGTGATGCCGACCTGCGCACGGGCCCGCTGTGCATCTGGGTCGACCGACAGCGGCTCATCCATGTACCGCTTGAAATCGAGGACGACCGCCTCATTGACGGCCTGCCCGGCGAGACTGGTCCCGCCGCCCCGTGGAAGCACCGGAATATCCTCCGCGGCGCAGTACTCCATCACCGCGACCACGTCCTCGGTCGAGACCGGCGAGACGACGCCGATGGGGAGCTGTTCGTAGGCGCTCGCGTCGGTCGCGAACAGCTCACGGGTGTACGTGTCGAAGCGCACGTCGCCGTCTACGCGGCGCTCCAGGGCCGCTACGAGGTCCGGCCGGTTGACGCTGTCGTCCTGGTAATCGTAGTTCGCGCTCGGGACTGTCGCCGGGTCACGCTGTTCGGGGGGTCGGGAGTCGTATGCCATGAGTAGGAAAGTGGGGAGTGAGACGAGTTAGAACGCGGCCGGTGCCACGACGTACGCCAGGATGAGCGTCAGTATGCCCGTGAACACACCGTAGTACAGCACCGGTATCAGTTCGAGACGGATGACGCGTCCCTCCTCGCCGATGAGGCCGACCACCGTGAGGGCGGCGACCACGTTGTGAATCGCGATGAGGTTACCGATTGCGCCACCGACCGCCTGTGCGGCGACCACGATCTGGGTCGGCGCACCGATCTGCTGGGCGGCCTGGAACTGGAATAGCCCGAACAGGATGTCGCTGACCGTGTTCGAGCCGGCGATGAACGCGCCGAACGCACCGATGAAGCCCGAGAAGAACGGGAACATCTGGCCGGTCGCATTCGCGGTGATTTCCGACAGCAGTCCGAGCATTCCGGAGTTGATCGGCGCGGCCTCCAGCACGACGGCACTGCCGGTCCGCTGCATGATCATGACCGTCGCGACGGCGAACCACAGCGCGACGACAGCCGGCGCGATGTTCCGGAGCGCCTCGCTCCACGAAGCCTTGATTCCGTCAGCGTCCATCCCGTGGAGCGCGTACGTGATCACGGCGACGAGGACGAAGAGGCTCCCCGGGAGGTAGAACATCTCGACGCCCTCCGAGAACGGCGTGCCGAGGATGTTACTCCACAGGAGAACGCCGTTCGTCGACAGGAACTCCTGAACCGGGCTGACGACGCGGGTCACGACGAGCAACGCGGCGACGAGGAGGTACGGTAGCCAGGCCATGCCCAGCGACATGTCCTGCGAGTGGGACTCTTCAAACGTTGCCGTGCCGCCGTCGGCCGCGACGGTTCCCTCTCGACTGTCACCCGTCGTGGTGCCGACGCCCTCTCCGGGCTCGATACTGCCGATCCAGTGGTCCGGCCACTGCTCCTGGGGGCCGAAGTCCCATTCGTCGTCTGGGAGGAAGTAACCGGCCCGTAGCGTGGTCGTGACCACGAGCAGGCCAACCATCGCACCGAGCAGGGCCGGGAACGTCGGACCGAGGAAGTACGCGGTCGCGACGTAGGGTATTGCGAAGGAAGCCCACGCGAAGAGGCACAGCGGCAGGACTTCGAGCGCCGGCTTGATCGACCGCTCCTCGCCGAAGAAGCGTGTCATCATCGCAACGCCGATGAACGGGATAGCGATGCCGACGATAGCGTGGATGAGCGCCGCCCACACACCGATCTGGGCGACGTACGCGCCGACGCTCTCGAAGCCGCCCTGCTGAAGCACCTGCTGTGATGCGCCGGTCCCTTCTGCGAAGACCACGTCACGCAGTCCGATTATCAGCGGCGTTCCGACTGCCCCGAACGTGATTGCGAGGATGTTTCCCGTAAGCGCGACGACCACCGCGGCCAGCGGCGGGAAGCCCAGGCCGACCAGCAGCGGGCCGACGATGGCCGCGGGCGTCCCGAAGCCGGCCGCGCCCTCGATGAACGACCCCATGAGGAAAACGAGCAGGATGACCTGCACGCGCCGGTCGTCGCTGATCGAGGAGAACCCCGCGTTGATGACCTCGAACGCGCCGGACTGTTTCAGCGTGTACAGCAGGAGTATCGCCCCGAAGACGATGACCAGAATTCTGGTCGCTGTCAGCGCACCGCGTATCGACGCGGCGGCGATCAGCGTAGGGGACATCTGCCAGCCCACGAAGGCCGCGATAGCCGCCACCGCCCATGCGATGGGCATTGTCCGTGTCGCAGGCTGGTACAGCCCGACCATCAACACCGCAATCGTCGCCAGCGGCAGCAGTGCCAGGAGCACCAGCGTGTGCTCAGACATGGGTTCTCACCACCGGAATCCGTTCGTCCGGAGACGTGCCGCCACTGTCACCAGCTACGTGCCCCGGGAAACAGTATCGCGCTCTCATTTCTGAAACACCTCGGTACAGGCCTCTATCGGTCGAAACCTTCCGATACAGCGGTTTCTGGTAGGGTGCATCAGTCACGTCGTCTGGCAGGGAGTATTTATACCTATCTACTGTTTACATTATCGTCTACCCAGAATAGCGCCGGAACGGACGCGAGAAGCGCTGATGGTCAAAAAAACAGGCCTTATTCTGTACGAGCGGCCGAAATGCGGTACAGTCGTGTGTATCCGGTATAACGGTGCTTTACGCCCCGATTTCACTCGACTGTACTCTCACGCGAGCCCCTTACAGTCGTCTGTATCTGGTGGTTTCAGGGCGTTATTCACAGTCCTGTGGACGCAGTTGGAAAACGGACCGTACCGGGGTTCAAAATCGAGGGTGTCGTCCCATCGCTGGGACGACGCTGGCGCGCGATAGAAGGTGAACCTGACACTCGGCGCTGGCCGACACAAGACAGTATCTAAGCCAGATGGATGTGTTGGAGGGGTCTCCCGGGGAATACCCGGTAAAGACGAAAACGTATCGCGTCCGCCAGTCGTACGGATTGCCGCTTGGCCAACGCCGTTACGGCGGAGGTGGAAACCACGAGTATGACACGCGTTACAGTCTGGAACGAATACGTCCACGAGCAGGAACACGAAGCGGTCGCGGACCTGTACCCCGACGGGATTCACGGCGCTATCGCCACAGCCCTTGCGGAGCGCGGATTCGACACGGAGACCGCGACGCTGCAGGAGCCCGAACACGGGCTTACCGAGGACGTACTGGCAGAAACGGACGTTCTGACCTGGTGGGGCCACGCCGCCCACGACCAGGTCGACGACGAGGTGGTCACCCGAGTGAAAGAACGGGTTCTCGATGGCATGGGGCTCATCGTCCTCCACTCGGGCCACTACTCGAAGATCTTCCGCGAACTGATGGGGACGACCTGCAGTCTGAAATGGCGTGAAGCCGCCGAAACCGAGCGATTGTGGGTCGTCGAGCCCGGTCACCCCATCGCCGACGGCGTCGACGAGTACATCGAACTCCCGGAGACCGAGATGTACGGGGAACGGTTCGACATTCCGGCACCGGAGACGCTCGTGTTCAACTCTTGGTTCGAGGGCGGTGAGGTATTCCGTTCAGGGTGTTGCTACCGCCGCGGGGCGGGCCGAATCTTCTATTTCCGGCCGGGCCACGAGACCTATCCGATTTACCACAACGAAGCGATCCAGCAAGTCCTCGCCAATGCCTGCGAGTGGGCCGCGGCCGGGGACGGTCCGGAGCCATCGTTTGGCAACGCCGATCCGATTGAAGCCATCGACGAAAGCGACGAGCGGTCGGTCCACTGATTTCGGCGTCAGGTTTAGCGGCGTCGTATTTAATCGACTCGTGTTTACACCCTATTACAACGAATACGCACAGCCGTGGACCCTGCACAGTCACTGTGGGAACACGGGCTGTGTCTTGTCTCGCCATGGTTCAGCGCCTCCTAGGTGGTCGACATCGAGCTGTACTCCAGTTCGGAGTGTTGATTCGAGATGATCGAACAGCGGATCGAGCGACGCCTCGACCGGCGACAACACCCGCCACCGATACGTACTGCCGGTGCGTTCCGATTCGAAGACGACACCATCCCCGATGTGGTCGGTGACGATAGTGGGTACTGCACGACACCGGTCAGTGTCTGCGTGGTACGTATATACCGTTCTGGCGGTCGGTCGGCGGTCGAGAACCTGGTACTCCCGCGTCCCAGAACAGCGGTGCTCGTCGAGACACTCGTTACAGCCTTCGTCGTCGAGAAACACCTCATCGAACGCGGAGATGGATTCAGCGGGACCGTCGACGTGGTCGATACGCCACATGGCGTTTTCGGTCACAGTACATGTGGCGTTCCGGAGTCGTAGCGTAGGGTACTCGTGAAACAGGTCCATTACCGGGTCGGCACCCGCAGTGAACCTGATGTTGAACTCGAACTCCTTCACAGAGAACACATGGCTCTGTGATGCCATAGTGAATCAGTCGATAATGCTGTCGGTCGGTTTCAGAACCCCAAACCGACTGCAGTAACGTGGTAAAGGCGGCGGTGCCACAAATTACGCACTTGCTTAGCCTCATCCGGCCCGGGTTTGCCTACCGTCGAATGCAGTCCGTATTCGCCGGGCAGTGACCAGTAACACGGTGTTCAGTGGTTAGCAATGAGATAGACCCGTCCGGAGTCGCTTCGGGGCCTACTCCCCGGGACCGAACAGCGCGTCCGCGTCGGCGGGCGTATCGAAGTCGTGGAAGTGCTCCCCTTTCTCCTTCGTGAGAATGTTCAGGGCCGCCGCCGCGCCGTCGCCGGCGGAGATGACGGCTTGCCACTCCTCGGCTCGGACCATACCACCCGTCGCGTAGGCGTCGTCGACACTCGTCTCCATCGTCACGTCCACGTCGACGACGTCTTCAGCAGTCATGTCACAGCCCAGCGTCTCAGCGAGGTCGCGGTTAGCCCCGGTCGCAAGGACGAGATAGGGTGCTTCATGCGTGTCGTCCTCGGTCGTAACCTCGAATCCGGCGTCGGTTTGCCGCACGTCGGTCACCTCTGTGCCCTGCTTTCGGTCGACGCCGAAGCTATCGACTTGTGTACGAGCAGTCTCCATGAACGCGGACCCGTCCTGGGAGCCCACCCCGAGATAGTTGAACAGGTGCGCTTTGTGCATCCAGGTTCCGTCGGTGTCGAAGACTGTCGTTTCAAGGCCGTTTTTCTGTGTGAACAGTGCCGCACTCAAGCCGGCGGGGCCGCCGCCGACGACGAGAACATCCGTCATGCCATCTAGTTCTGTCTCACCACTGGTAATTGTTGTCATCCAATACGATCAGCGAAGGTGACGTACCGAAGTGGCATGGGAACGGTTTTCCACAGCCGAGCCGAAGCAAACGCATGCGCGCAGCCATCTACCGTGGCCCCGGCGAGATCACCGTCGAAGAAGTTCCCCGGCCGGAGATCGAATCGCCAACCGACGCGATTGTCCGCGTGACCCATACCGCCGTCTGTGGCTCCGACCTGTGGTTCTATCGCGGTCAGAGCGACCGAGAGGAAGGGTCCCGCGTCGGCCACGAACCGATGGGTATCGTCGAGGACGTCGGCGACGACGTGCGCTCAGTCGAGCCCGGCGACCGGGTGTTCGCCCCGTTCGTCATCAGCTGTGGCCGGTGTGAGTTCTGTCGGAAGGGACTGCACACGTCCTGTGTCAACGGCGACTCCTGGGGCGGCGACAACGGCGGCGGCCAGGGCGAGTACGTCAGAGCGACGGAAGCCGACGGGACGCTCGTCCGCGTTCCCGACCGCCACGCCGACGACGAGGACACACTGGAAGCGATTCTCCCGCTGACGGACGTGATGGGGACCGGTCACCACGCGGCAGTCAGCGCCGGCGTCAACGAGGGAGACACCTGTATCGTGGTCGGCGACGGCGCTGTCGGACTGTGTGGCGTACTCGCGGCCCGCCGTCTCGGAGCGGAGCGGATTATCGCGATGGGCCACCACGAGGACCGTCTCGAACTCGCGGAGTCGTTCGGCGCGACCGAGACCATCGCCGCCCGTGGTCAGGACGCCGTGGACGCGGCAGACGACCTGACCAACGGCGGCGCGAACCACGTCCTGGAATGTGTCGGTGCGGCCTCGGCGATGGAGACCGCCATCGACGTCTGTCGGCCGGGCGGGACCGTCGGCTACGTCGGTGTCCCGCACGGCGTCGACGACTCCGGACTGGATGTGTTCTCGCTGTTCGGCGACAACATCGCGCTCAACGGCGGCGTCGCACCGGTTCGTGCCTACGCCGACGAACTGCTGGCCGATGTGCTGCAGGGCACACTCGACCCGTCGCCGATCTTCACGAAAACCGTCGACCTCGACGGCGTTCCCGAGGGGTATCGGGCGATGGACGAGCGTGAAGCGATCAAAGTTCTCGTCAAGCTGTAGTCGGTCTGCACTGGCAGTCAGCCACACAACCCACAGAGTAGCTCGTTACGCGTTCTGCGACTAGTTTCGGAGAATTCCCACGAACCAGGCTTCGGATCGGCCGATACTGGCGGTCAGCGGCGGTTCAGCTAAAGGCCAGAGACGCTGCTACACTAGCTTTCCGCACGACCGACAGCGAGGGCGGTCAGCCGACGGGTCGTAGGCTAACGCAACGTCGTTGCAGTGACGGCAGTATCGGTCGGAGCCGGTGGTGTAAGAGTGCGTGTTTCCTTCGTGAACTAACATATGTGAGATGATGACAGGGAGGTATAAATTCTTTCTGGACAAATAAGCCACTATATCCTTATATTCAATATATACTGCCAATAGTTACTACGATAGTAGACTATTCATCCATATCTGGGGTGTAGCTGTCACAATGGGCCTATTCGATAGTATGCTCCGAGTGTCCGTGCGTCGGCTGCCGTGTCGTGGTCGCTCATGGCTTAAGCTCCCCGTTGATGATATCCGCGACCCGCTTGCGGTCGAATAACTGTTCCTCGGCCGGGATTTCGGGATACGGCCCCTCAGTGTACGTCGGCCACTCGCCGAACTGCTCGGGATACAGTTGCTTTGCGGTCATCTCCAGTTGGAAGAGATGCAGTATCGGGCCCTGATACCTCGCTCCCTGGGGGTAGATCCGGTCGTTCTGCACGGCCGTGATTTCCGACCCAACCGGGTCGGATTTAAACGCCTCCCGTCGCTCCGGAAGGCTCGTGTTCGGCTCGAACCCGCCGAGGTGCAGGATGACGTCCGGGTCCGCCGCAAGCAGCGTCTCGAAGTCGACCACGGAGTTCGTCTCGACCGAGCCCTCGAAGGCGTCCCGCGCTCCGAACGGGCGGGTGTGTGCAGTCAGGAATCCGGGGTTGTCAAGCGTATAGGCGTATATCTCGTCGAGGTCAGCCGCGGCGAGCAGGACCGCCGACGGCCGCTCCGACTCGGGCGGCAGGTTCGCGTCAATGGTCGAGCGCATCTCGTCGTGAACCGCCGCGAGCGCCTCGTAGCGGGCCTGTTCCTGGAACGCCTCGGCCACGAGTTCGAACTGCTCCCAAAGAGTGTAGTACTCGTAGTCCCCCCATCCGGACGGTGGTTCGGCGTGTCGGTCACTCAGCGAGTTGCCGAACCACGGCGAGACGTTGGTAGCGATCTCCTCGAAGTCCGTCCGGCCCCAGTTGTCCTGTTTGGCGATCCAGGCCGGGTCTGCCAGGTGGATATCGCTGTCCAGTTCGTACAGTTTCTCCTTGCTCGGTTCCCACGAAGAGTACAGTCCGGTCCAGTCCAGCGACACGCCCGGCAACCGTTCGACGAACTGGTTCCACAGCCCGCTGTAGTAATCCGGGGCGTGCATGGCTGTGACGGTATCCCCACGTCCCAGGGCGAACGCCATGTCTGCGTGGTGCGTGAGCCGCGTGAAGACGGTCTCCGGTGGCGAGTCGAAGGTCACCTCTCCCATCGGGGACATCGACACGGAGTGCGACTCGTCCGCAGTGGTTGTGTCTGTCTCCGTCACGGCCTCCGTCGGCGCGGAGCCGGTTCCCCGCTCGGCATCACCGCTGCATCCCGCTAGCAACCCGGCACTGAGAACCGTGCCCCCATACTTGACGTACTCTCTCCGCGTCGGTGACTCGATGTCAGTGGTGTCGTCAGCCATTATTTTAGGCTAGCCTAAAAATTATATAGATGTTCCGGTTCACCGACCCGGAACAATCCAGTATCAAGCTCCGAGTCCGGCGTCCGTGGGAAGAGTCCAGTATCAAGCGCAGAGCCCGGCGTCCGTGGGAAGGATCCGTGGGGCAGAGGGCGATTTCGTGGTAGTCTAACGGCCCCTATTCCGCCACGATCTCCTCGGCGCGGTCCGGTTCCGCACTATCGTCACCAGCAGCGTGTTCGTCGCCGTCGTGGCGGGCACGGATTGGATTCACGCGCGGTCCCTGTGCCGTAGCCGAGACCTCCGCCTCGATTTCGAAAACCTCCGCGAGTAGTTGCTCGGTCACGACGTCTTCGGGTCGTCCCCGGGCCTGTATCTCGCCGTCTTTGAGTGCGACCATCCGGTCGGCGAGGCGGGCCGCCTGCTCGATGTCGTGCAGGACGACCACGATGGTGATGTCGCTCTCGTCCCGGAGCGTCTCGATGATCTCCATCACCTCTAGCTGGTGGTGGAGATCGAGGAACGTCGTCGGTTCATCGAGCAATAGTACGTCGGTGTCCTGTGCGAGGACCATCGCGATCCAGGCGAGTTGCTTCTGGCCACCACTGAGGCTACCGACTTCACGTTCACGGAGGTGTCCACAGCCGGCCAGGTCAATCGCCCGCTCGACGGCGGCCTCGTCTTCCTCGGTGACACTGTCGAAGAACCCCCGGTGTGGGTACCGACCGTGGTACACCAGATCCTCGACCGAGATGCTGTTTGGCGACGTACTCTCCTGAGAGAGCAGGCCGAGCTTCCGGGCGATCGCTTTGGTACCCATCGTCTGGATGTCTTGCCCGTCCAGCAACACCGATCCCGCCTCCGGTTCGAGCTGATTTGCGAGGCCTTTCAGCAGCGTGCTCTTGCCCGACCCGTTCGGGCCAACGAGCGCAGTCACGGCCCCAGGTTCGGCGGTGATCGATTCACCGTCGATGACCGGTTCATCCGTCCCGGAGTACGAAAGCACCACATCGTCGCCGACCAGCGGCCGGTCCCGGCGACCGGACTGGGGACCAGCAGCGGTGTCGTTTGCCGTAGCGATACCGTCCGAGTTGGAGTTGTCCTGTGACATTAGATCTCACCCATCTGTTCCTGTCGCCGCATCAGGTAGAGGAAGTACGGTCCGCCGACGACGCCAGTGACGACGCCGACCGGAACCTGCGCGGGGTTCAGGGCCAGCCGTGCACCGACGTCCGCGACAACCATCAGCGCCGGACCGACGAACACGCAGCCGATGAGGAGCCGGCGGTAGTCGCTCCCGACGATGAGTCTGACGATGTGGGGGACCACGAGGCCGAAGAAGCCGATGATGCCCGCGACGGAGATGGCCGTACTGGCCGCCAGAATGGCGACCGCGGACAGCATGAACCGGACCCGCTCGACACTCATTCCGAGTGAATTCGCGGTCTCTTCCCCGAGCAGGAGGAGGTTCAGCTGTCGTGCGCCCGCCAGCGCGAGTAGCGTGGCGGCCAGCGTCGGGCTGACAGCGATGCGGAACTCCTCCCAGCCGACGCCTGTTAGCGAACCGGTAATCCAGGCCAGCGCCGACTGGACAACGCCCAGGTCGTCGGCGAAGAAGAACAGCCCCCGCTGGAGGGAGGTAAACACCATGTTGACGATGACACCGGCGAGGACCAGTCTGACCGGACTCGTTCCGCCCTTCCACGCGATCATGTACACGAGCAGGAACGCGATGGAGCCGCCGATCGCGGCAAACAACGGCAGGAACGGAGCGAGACTACTGAACAGAACGAGGGTCAGCAGTACGGTGAGCCCCGCCCCGGAACTCACGCCCAGTATGAACGGGCTCGCCAGTTCGTTTCGGGTCACAGCCTGGAATATCGCCCCGGAGACGGCGAGACACATCCCCGCAAGCACGGCGACGATTACCCGCGGCATCCGGATGTTCCAGACGATGAGCGTCCGTTTCGGCAGTTCGGGCAGCTCAGTCCCGAAGAAAAACGACTGCCATGCCTGGACACTGAACAGTACCTTCGGGTCGAACACGGCCTGCCACGCCTCGAGGATGGTCATCGAGTACGCCCCGAAGCTCACCTGCAGGAGCCCGGCCACAAAGGCGACGGCGACGCTCGCGACACACAGTCCGATCAGGGACCCGTCGAAAGTTCCGAGCCAGGTCCTGGCCCGTGACAACACGTCGGTGGCCCCCCGTGTCTCGCTGGCCATTACTCGCCCACCTCCGCGAGTCCGTCGGTCGCAGTGACGTAGTCACGGATCGTTTCGTCATCTATCGCATCGAGAACGGCGGTCTGATCCAGCCCCGAAACGACCGCTTCGGGGCTCAAGTAGCCCGCCAGTACTTCCTGCCCTGTTTCGACTCGGTCGGCTATCTCGTCGGACGTGAGATACGACGACCGCCGCTCATCGAGGACCGCCTCGCGGACTCGCTGGAACCGACCCGAATCCGGATCGACAGGAGCATCCGAAGCGTACCGGTCGTCGAAATATTCGACCCAGGTCGCACGTTCGGTCCACTCGTCGTCGAGTTCAGCCTTCCGTCGGACCCAGTCTACGCCATCGGCGACAGATTCCCACCAGCCGTCGTCGATTCTCGCATCCGCAATTACCCGGCGTGCGACGCGTGCGCCCCGACCGGCCGCAATGATGGCCTGCAGATCCGCCGCCTCGGACGGTGACGCAACGTAGAGAGCCGGGACCGGTGTCGTACCGTCCGCATCGGCATACGTGCTGTCGAAGGTTTCGTGTGCCTCGCCGCCGTATTCGTGGGTCTCGAACATCGCCGCGTCGTCGTCCAGGCCACGCATATACTCGCCGTCGTAGCGAGTCGCCGCGATGACCCGCTGAGTCGTGGCGGTCTCCCCGTCCTGCGTTTCGACGACGAATCCCTCCCCGGCGTCGGTTCTGTCGAGCGATTCGACCAGCTCGGAGACGATGGAACAACCGGCAGTTTCGGCGTGGTCCTGAATGCGGTTGTACAGCGTCTCTACGTCGATACCGGCCGGGAAACCGAGGTAGTTTTCGAGGTAGGCACAGCGCTTGAGCGACGACCGGCCGCGGTCGTAGATGACCGTATCGAGGCCCGCTCTGGCCGTGAACACCCCCGCCGAACAACCGGCTGGACCGCCCCCGACGATGATGACATCGTGGTCGAACGTCGTCTCCGTCAGGTTCCCCACTGCCACCATATTCACGACGCTCCGTCCAGTGTCCGTGACACCGACAGCCGGTGTGACGGTTCGGAGGTGTCGATCGATTCGTTCAACATACTGTTTAGGCCAGCCTAAATGGATAAAGCGTTTTCGAAATTTAGGCGGGCCGAAGTTTACGTCAGTAGTTTCGTACTCGTTGCTATGATTAAACCCCCACGGGCTCAGTCACCGGTCGCCACTCTGAGTTCGGGGAAGTACCGACCGTGGAAATCGAACGGGGCTGCGTGGGGGAGCGTTGCCCTGGCGCGCTCCTCGAACGTCTGACCGTCGAGGACGAGTAGCCGGGACCGGTCGGCGTCCGCGTCCAGCGCAACGACTAGCACCACGCCGTCGTCCGCAGCGTCGCCATCGGGTTCGGGGACGAACACCGGCTCACCGAAGTAGTCCCCGCCATCGTCGAACGTCTCGACAGCCCCCGTGTCCGTGTCGAGTTTCAGCACGCGACGGGCCCACTCGGTGACGGGGGTGTCCATCCCCATCGCGTACACGTAGCGATGCGGACGACACCACCGAGCCGGTGAGACGGTCGGCAGCGCGCTGCCGTCGGGGTACACCATCTCGCGCGACACCGTCGCGTCAACGTCGCCGTAGCGAGGCACACCGCTTCCGGTACCGAGGTCAACAGTGAACCGCTCGATGCGGCCGACGATAGCGCCCATTTCGCCCGCCCGGAGATTGTCCAGATACAGCGAGTCGATAGTCGTCGCGTCTGGTACTGTTTCGAGGTCGAACACGAGTTCCCTCCCGCCGGCTCGTTCGAACGCGTTGACGTGGTGAAAGCCGAACACGGCGTCGATGACCGGCTCCGCCACGACCGTCCCGGTGGTCCGATCCATGACAACGATTCGGGTCCCGCGGTCTGGGTCCCACTCGAACTGCTCGATGAAGGGTGCCTGCCGGCCGGGCTTGAGAAACCGTCGCGGGTCGAGTCGAAGCGGGAACTCCGTCAGCACGACGTACCGAGGCGTGAGCGCGAAGCTGTGCATATACGCCGGCTGGTCGGTGTCGACGCTCCCGACGTGTCGCCGGGACCCGTCGGGCGACATGGCAGTGACGTGGTACTGACTGGTCCGTCCGAACGCCGTGTCGACGTTGACGAGGACGCCGCTCGTCGGGTCGCGTTTGACGTGGGCACAGGATAGCTGGCCGGTCGGGACGCCGTCGTCGTGTTCGACGTGACCCGTCTTTTCGAGCGTGTTCGGGTCGAAACGCACCTTCCGTGGCGATTCGGTTAGTGCGACGTACTCCCGGCCGAACCGCTCAGCGATGATGTTCGTGTTGTCGTAGGGGTCTGTCAGAAACGTCGCCAGCCGCGAGCGAAGCGTCGTCTCGCCGGTTGCGAAGCCGCCCTCGAACTCGCCACTCGTCGCCGCCTCGTACGCGTCCGTTCGAAGGAAGCGGTTCCGATAGTGAACGGCGTCGCCGTCCGGGTCGAAGGTGAACCGGTACAGCATCGCGAACCCGTCGAACCAGTGGTCGACACTGCTGCCGTTCGGGAGGGAAAACGCGCCGGGTCCGTTCCGGACGAGACTGCCACAGAGCCAGTCCGGGAGGCCACCGGCCACGGAAATCGATGCCGCTGTCTCGTCGTACAGCGAGTGGAACCCGGGATGGGAAGCCATACCGTGGCAACGGACGGCAACGGCTAAGACCTGACGCCCCTGATCAGGGTATCATACGGATTGTTGGAGGTTATGCCCGGATAGCTCTGACCCCGGAGTCGGCGCATACCGATACATCGATCCACCAATCCGTGTTAGTCCTGCGTCGAGTACGCGTTTCCGCTAACGACGACGCAGTCGTCCCGTGGAGTCTGTGTTCGATGGGGCAGCGAACCAGTGTGACGGCGGCGTAACGACCGAAGCACGTCGGCTTTCACCCACGCGAAGCCGACCACGATGACGGCGAAGCCGGCGACGGTAACCGGGCCGAGTGTTTCACCGAGCAGGAGCCAGCCGCTGATGGCCGTCACTGCCGGGACCACGTAGGAAACCAGACTGGTTTCAGCGGCCCCGACTGTGCTGATCAGGCGGAAGTAGAGGAGGAACCCGATCGCGCTGGCGACGATGCCGAGGTACGCGATTGCCGCTAGCTGTTCGAACCCGACTGTGACTGTTCCGAGCCGTTCCGAGGGCAGCCCCGCACTGACGGCGTGCAGGATGCCGGCACCGAGCAACGTCATCCAGGCCTGGAGGCTCACGAGCGGGAGCGAACTGGTGTAGCGTTCGGTCAGGACTGCACCGACGGCGAAGGCCACAGCCGAACTGATGAGCAGGGCGACGCCGAGCAGTCGGCCACCGACCGCTCCCGGTGTGGGGTTCGCAATGATAACTACACCGATGAATCCACAGACGGTGCCGATGAGTTCGTGCGGACGGGCCCTGTAGCTCGGTATCAGCGTCGATGCGAACGCCGGCGTCACTACCGGCGTGAGACTGAGCAGGATCGCGCCGAAGGAACTCGGGACGTACTGCTGTCCGAGAAACAGGAGCGCGAAGTGTGCGCCGATGAGGACGGTGCCGCCGATGAGAATCAGTGACCAGTCATCGCGGGTCTGTGGGCGCAGTGACCGGCCACGCCAGAGGGCATAACCGAGCAGTACAACCGCAGCGATATCGTGTCGGACAGCTGCCAGCAGCACCGGCGGAACGCCTTCGAGACCAGTCTTGATCGCCACAAAGGAAAGTCCCCAGATGAGTGCGAGCGCAGCAAACAGCAAGCCAATATGTCGTGTCGAGCGTGTCATTCCAGTAGAGACCTACCGTATGTGCTGGAGGAGTATGAAGCTTCTATCGCCACTGTGACGCACACACACGGACTCTACGGCCTCGCCTGCCGTTCAGAAATTCCCGGAAACAGTGTGTGTCCGCAGTGCTATCGAAGCCAGTTGTACCGAGACGTCTCGTTCTACTCCAGTACGCGACACGGAGTTCTCATTCGGTCACCGTTCGGTCTCCCAGTTCACTGTCAGTAGCGTCGAAAACGAGGACGATGCCCACGTCGGCATCCCCGAGTGGATGCTCCGGGTCACCCAAGTGTATGACCCGGGTCAGGTCGACATCGTGTCGAAGTGCCAGCCCGGGTCGGTCCCGGTTTCGTCGATGTGCTCGGACCGACACGCCGGACAGCAGTCGGGGACAGCGGTTTCGGACCGGGGAACGTACACCGCGCCGTCACACTCCACACAGGCGTCCGCGACGACGGTCACGCAGTCGGCACAGAGATTGAAGTCGTCGACTGTGAGGTCTCGCAGGGGTTCGAGTTGTTTGTCCAAGAGGTACTCGTCGATAGCCGCCTGACAGTTTTGGCACAGTTGCATAGCGATCCAACTTGACGCATGATACCATGACACAAATAGTTGCTGCCCGGTTATCGATTCTGAAGTTACCGGCGGGTGGCGATCCGACGACAAGACCGGCGAAAAGTGACAAATAGCGGTGCGGGCTACGGTGCACGGAACACGCGAATGGTGTCCCGAGACGTGGGTTCTCGAATAAGTTGCGCGAACCCGAGCTCTGAGAACACTTGCTTCCAGTTGCGGTGATACAGTGGGAAGTCGTCGTCGACGTAGCTCACGTCAGTGTCTTCGCGTCCACGTTCGGGACTGTTGCCTTCGTTTTCAGCGATTACGAGGAGGTCCCCTGCGATGCGAGCGATCTCCTCGAACACCCACGCGTCGTCCGGGTGGATGTGCTGGAGCGTCTCAACCGAGTAGACGACATCGAAGGCGTCGTCCTCGAACTCGGTAACGATGTCCTCCAGCGCACCGGTGTGGAACGTCCCCGAATCAGCGAGCCGAGGGTAGTGTTCGGCCATCACGTCGAAGGACTCGTCGTTGATGTCGATACCAGTGAGATTCCCGTACCCGTTGGTCCGGAGGTGTGCCAGATGGCGGCCCGAGCCACATCCCAGTTCGATGATTCGGGCGTCGTCGTGGACGTAGTGGTCGAGCACGTTGACCAGCGTCTCACTCACCTCGTTCGGCCCGAGTTCAGCGTAGTACGCCGGCGAGAACTTCCCGGAGCGGGAGGCCCAGTCGTCGCGAACGTCGTCCGGGTCCATACCCACCGTACACCGTTGCGGAATAAATGTACCACGAAGTGTGTCAGGCGGGCCGCGGACGCAGTCAGGGAGTCATAAGTCACGGATGAGTGTCCCACCAGACGGACAGATGATGAAACTGCCAGTGTCGTGTCCTACGACTCGTGCTGGAGCAACCGGTCAGCCCGTGTTTCAAGCTCCGTCTCGTCGATCTCGCCCGACGCGTACTGCTGTTTGAGGGTCTCCAGTGAATCCGGTTCAGCGGTCGCCTCGCGCTGTAACTGCACGTACAGCAGGACACCGATTGCCACAACGGCGATGATGAACGCTGCGAGCAGCAGCCACCAGCCGCCCGGGGCCATTCCCATGCCCGTTGCCCCTCCGTGGGGCCCCATCGGTCCATGCTGGAGTAGCGCAGTTGTTAGTAGCATCTGGGACACCTCTATGTGTAGCTACGGGTCTCAGCCCATAATCAGGGGCGCTGGTTCCCACAGAGTGAGAACGCGCACCGGAGCGAACAACCGTGATTGTAGCGTCGAAGCGGGTCCGGTAACCGGTATAGCCGGTGAATCGCGAGACCGGTTTCACCCGACTCGGAATTCCCGTCCGTACCAGTCGTCGATTCGGAGTTCGTACGGCGTTGTCGTCGATGTATCGTCCCAACTGACTGGATTAGGGGCGAACTGTGTGTTGCTTGCCAGCGAGGCGAGGGCCGGCTCTACTTCGCTGTAGGTCGTCTCAACCAACTCGCCTGTAACCACGACGCTTCGCCACACGGATTTGGGTTCGGTCTCCTCGTAGACGGTGAATCCGACGGTGGCGTCCGCCGTCAAATAACGGTGTTTCTGGCTGTCGTCATTCTCTGACAGGTGAAACGCCAGACTATCCGTCGCCGGGTCGTATCCGAACGCGACCGGGATTGGATACGGGGCCGCCCCCGTTGGACCGGACAGTGCCAGCACACCGATTCCGTTGTTCGTGAGGACGTCGACGACCGTCTCGTCACGTAATTCTCGCATCTCGACTGCGATATTAACTGGAAACTACTTGGGATGCAGACCGCATTTTCACTCGGTGGGAACGTGAGAGTTACTTTTCAAATAATGGGTAACAGAACAGGTATGGGCACAGACTCGACGGGGAAGTTTGCCGAGTGGGACGAAGAACGGTACAGCACAGATATCGAGCGGTTCGATGAGCAACACAAGCGCCTGTTCGGGCTGCTGAACGACCTCCACACGGCGATGAACGAGGGCCACTCCGAGGAGGAGGTCGGTGACATTCTCCGCGAACTCGAACGCTACACGGAGTACCATTTCGGTGACGAAGAGGAGTTCATGCAGAACTGTGGCTACGCCATGGACTGCAGCGACTGTTTCTACAATCACCGTGAGATGCACGAGGAGTTCGCCGGGAAAGTACAAGAACTCCGCGAGAAACACGAGAACGGGGAGTACGTCACGATGGAGGTCCTGACAGTCGCCCGGGACTGGCTCGATGCGCATATCGCCGCTGGCGACGAGGACCAGAACTACGCTGACTACTTCCAGAGCGAGGTCAGCGACGATTACGAGTACGAACCCGGACAGCTGTATCAGGAGCGAACAACGTCGGAGGACCCCGTGCCAGTTGACCGGCAGCCCGAAGACGCCGGCGTACGCCTCGACAGCGACGTCTACGGCGGCGGCTCGCTTTCGGTCCCGGAGGGGTCGGTCGCGGCCTGGTTCGAAGACATCGTTTCGGACCACGGGGACCGGACCGCGGCGCTCGTCCGGGACGACGGCGAGTTCGTCGAACGGAGTTTCGAGGAGATGGCCGAGCGAGCGAAGGCGGTCGCGGGCGGACTCCTGTCGACGGAACTGCGTCCCGGGGATCGACTGGCCATCAGAGCCCAGTCCCAGTACGAGTGGTCCGTGCTCGACCTGGCCTGTCATTTCGCCGGAATCGTCCCGGTCGCACTCTACCCGTCTGCGAGTGACGACCGGGCAGCTCAGATTATCGAGCGGACCGGCGCGACCGGACTCGTGGCGACGGGAGACGAGGCCGGGGATCTCTCGATGGCCGTCGAAACCGTGCTCGACTTCGAGGCGCTACCGACTGCTGAGGCGAGAGTGCTCCCCGGCCTGCAGACTGACGGTGACGAGGTTGCGACAGTCGCGTTCGACGTGGCAGCCCCTGCGGAGAAGGCCGGCTGCGCGCTGACACACCGGAATCTACTGGCGGCAGCAGAGAGTCTCCGGGAGGAGCTTCCCACCGGCCCCGGCGCGACCGGGACGTGTTCGCTCCCGCTGGCACACATCTATCAGCGCGTCTCGACGTACTATCTCTGGGCGACCGGGAGCGCCGTCGCCTACCTCGGGGCCGAGGAGTTCGTGGAACAGCTCGCGGCCATCAAGCCCGACGTGCTGGTCGGTGTCCCGAAGATGTACCAGCAGCTCTACGGGACGATACAGGACCGTCTCGGCGACATGGGCTGGATGAAGCGGAAGGTCGGCGGTCGAGTGGCGTCCTACGGGCAGGGTATCGTCGAGGGGCGGGGGACACCGCTGAAGTACAGGGCCGCCAAGCGGCTCGTCTACAAGCCGTTGCGACGAGAAACGGGGTTATCAAACCTCACCTACGCCCTCTCCGGGACAGGCCGGCTGGACGATCATCTGCTGTACTTCTTCCGGGGGCTGGGCGTTCCGATATGCGAGCTATACGGCTCCGTCGGAACAGCCGGCATCGGCGCGCTGAATCCGGCTGCGTCCTTCGTTGAGGAGTCAATCGGCGACCCGATGCCGGGCGTGGAACTCGCCGTCTCCGAAAGCAGGGAGATACTGGTCCGTGGCCCGACTGTCCTCGGTGGGTTCCTCGACGGCGACCAGACTGGCGCACAGACGCTCCGGGACGACTGGTACCACACCGGCGAAGTCGGTGAGGTGGGGCCGGACGGGGAACTGTCGCTCGCCGAGTGAGTGCTGCCAGTCTCGCGTTTGCTAGGTACCAGAACGTTTTCGTTGTTCGGGCCGGGTCAGACGAGGCGAGACCCAAGTGCAACGAGTGGCACGAGAACGAGTAGGTACGCAGCCGCCGAAATCGCCCAGTCGCGTCGGATAGCCGCTATTCGAGCCGACGGCAGTCGGGACCGCGGGAGCACGATAAAGACGAAGAAGCCGACCATCAGAATATAGAGGACAGCAGCGGCGACCACTGTTGCCAGTATCGACTGCCCGCCCACGAGCCCTTCGCTGGTGAGAAGCAGCCAGACGAACAGCGGGCCAGTCAGCCAGCGATCTAATGGACGACGTTCGCGAGGCGTCCCGGAGCGTCGTCCGGGGCGCTGTCCGTTAATACACCGGAAGCAATGAACGGCGGCGTTTCGCCTTCCGGCAGTCTGGCCATCACCAGGTCCATCGCAATCGTCGCGACGACACCGGCGGCCACGCCGACAACAAACCGGAGTGACACCGTAAGCGTCGTGACGAGAACTACCGGCTCTATGTGTCACTGGCGGGACTGGGCCGTATTTTGTCTGGCGGTTCGGGCCGACAGTGATACCGATTTGTTGGGTGCGAAAGCCTGTGAGGCCGTACGCCGTAGTGACGCTATGCGCACACAGGACGCGGGACACCGAGCGGCAGCAGTCGCCGCCATCGCTGACCGGGAGTACCGTCGCGCTGGTGACGAGTACACGCGGGCCGGGTGGCGTGTTCTTTCGGACCCGCGGGAAGGCATCGAGCCGTTCAGTGCCGACGAGAAGGGATGGGTCGGTGACGGTCTCCAGTACCTCGCGACGAGCGCGGTCTGCTACCGCGTCGCCGGAACGGACACGCGCGCCACCCGCCGCGGCGTCGAGGGCGTCGCCGTGGCCCAGGATTTGACCAACGGGCTGGAACACCCCGTTCAGCACGCCTGCCTCAAGGAGTTCGTCGGAGACTTCCGAACAGTCGCAGGACTCGACGATGTCGAGGCGGCGTACCGCGAAGCTGAATCGGCCTACAAGGACGCTGGCAGTGCTGTCGACAACCCGCAAGCGTGGGGGACGACGCCGCTGTTCGAGGCCGCTGCGACCCTCATCCACCAAGTCGCTCGTGGCCCTGCCAACGGCGAAATCGCTCTTCCCTGGGAAGACCTCCACGGTACAGACCCGGACGAGCCCGGCAGGTTCCTCGCACAGCGGGCCGTCGTCAAACGGCAACGGTTCCCCAGCCTCGTCCAGCAAGTGATTACCGACGGATTCCTTGCCGCCCCTCGCGGGACGACAGAGTACGACACGGACCACCACCGCTGCCCGCACTGTGGCTCGACAGATGTGAACTGGGTCGCAGAGAGTGTCATCTGTCTGCGGTGTTCCCGTCCGACAGCCGAAACAGACTGATACACAGCATCTGTTTCCAGAATAGGTCAAAATGTCGGTATTGTGTATCCATATTTCGACTTTTCATTATTATAAGTGCCCTATAAAAAGCCATCTGAAGTCTGTGTTATCCGATTTGACAGCAGCACCTCTATTACAGGCAGATCCGGAGTTACTCAGTCCAGTAAGAATAGAGGATTAGAGAGAAGAGATCCAGACAGGCTGAGCCCACTGGTCACGTTGTCGGTTCGGTCGACTCGGGAAGTGACGCCGAGTCGGTGCGTTCGTCGAGCAGCAGTCGCCGATTGACGATGTGATCGACGACAGTAGTGCTGTCGAGAATTTCCGTCTCACCGTCGTGGGTTTCCGGGTCGCCGGCGTACCGCCGTATCTTGAACGAGTCCATCGCGTTCCGGTTCTCCGAGACTGGTTCGATAACTTCGAGGTACTCGTCGGTGGTGGTGTTACGATAGGTCTCTCCCGTGGCAAAACCGACAACAGGGACATCCGCAGGCCACTCCCACGAGAACTGCCGGAGATACTGGTCGAACTGCCAGACGAGGTGTGCCGGGTCGAGATCGTCGTCGAGCGCTCCCACGGCGGCCGAGTCGAGTGTCCGGTCCCAGTAGTCGACGACGCAGTCCTTGAGATCGTCTTGCAGACAGTCCTCGACCAGTTTCTGCTCGATGGGATAGCCGATTTCGATGGCAACGATGGCGTGTCGGTCGAGATGGGTGAGACAGCGCTGGCATTCGATCTCGAACACGGACAGGCCGAGTGGGTTATCCGCAGTCAAGTGCGCCAGTTCGTTCCCGCAACTGGGGCACCAGAGAAACAACACTCCGTTGTCTGCACCGGACAACTCGCCGAGCACAGTCAGGTCATCAAACGCGGTGTCGGGATCGGTCGTCAGGGAATCGGATTCCGACTCCGGAACGGCCTCTGCGGCATCGTCCGCGTATTTGGCCAGCTTTCGGTCTTTCAGCAGCGACTTGATAACCGAATCGTGCGAGGAGTGAGACTCCGTATCACGTATCTTCTCTATCTGTTCTTTCGTCCAATCACGTACGCGTATAGTTGCCATTTATCACACATTCAAACCGGGCTACAAAAACATTTTCCTTTTATAATGAAGGTTAATCTTCGCACACAACCACCATGTAGAGATCAGTTACCGACTGGCAGCAGTGATACGGCGCTTGATTTCGGCGTTCGAGACACGTATCTGGGTGGCTGCCAGCCGATGGGTGACGAGGTCGAGGAGGTCCAGTTCCGACAGTAATCTCCGGGCGTGTGTCTGGCTCAAATCGAGACGCTGGGTCACCTCGTCCAGTGAGGTGGACTGGGTAACAGTCTGTGCGAGGTCGGCCACAGTCACGTCCTGAGAGATACCGATTCCATCCGCGACGAGATTGTCGTCGCTGTCCTGCGAGTCCGCCTCAGCGAGCAGGTCGGCGACAGATCTGGCCCCCAATCCGTCCGGTCCTTCGGGTTGGCTGTTGTCGGCCACCCTGTCTTCAGAAGGGTCCGACTCGACCGGGGAGCTGGCGTCGCTGTCGGTATCCGAATCTGTCTGCACGTCCGCAAGGCTGAGTCCGCCTGCCTGTGGCGTCGTATCAGTCGGGTCGTGGATATCGTACTCCACCATATATCGGCGCACAGTTTCGGACGTCACGTCGGCGTCAAGCGCTTCGGTCATCTCCGGGAACGTATCGCAGGCCTCGTAAGCCGCCTGAAGTGCCTCGGGGTCCTTGTATGCTGGCACGGAATCCGACTGCGAGAGGGTCTCTGCCAGTTCATTGGACGTGCCCCCCTGATCGTCTGATGGTACTGGTATGTCAGTTCCGACAGGGACGGTAACCGTCACGTCAATCTCAACCCGCTTATCGGTCAAATCGAACCCCTCAGCCTCGACAGATACGTCGTCGTGTATCGATACGCCACCGAATACCGGCGTCGCGAGTGTCAGGTCAGCACTGATTTCGTCGTTATCCGCTGTCGTCTGGCCCCTGACTGAGACCGATTTGACCTCAGT
This sequence comes from Haloarcula sp. CGMCC 1.2071, assembly GCF_037078445.1. NCBI lineage: Archaea > Methanobacteriati > Methanobacteriota > Halobacteria > Halobacteriales > Haloarculaceae > Haloarcula > Haloarcula sp. CGMCC 1.2071. The sequence goes on along the minus strand of NZ_JAYMGY010000006.1, from coordinate 42,122 downwards.
GTCAGACGAATCTAGACACTCGAGCACCTGCGTGAACGTCTCAAAGGCGTCACTAACTACCATATCACACTCACGCACACAGTCCCACTATTACATACGGGAACCGGAAACATTTGCGACAACACACTGCATAGACAGATTTGGTCCGTCAACCTCGCTGCGGTCGAAATACCGTGTGTACAGAATGTGCACATCTACGGTGAAATCGAGATATCTCCCGGTCTTTTACACCCTTAGAGTGTTAGTTTCCGTGGCCGGAAAGGGCGACTCTCCGCAATTCGCAGAAGAAGTTAATATACACCCTTAGAGTGTATATATTTGCGGCAGTCGAACAGGTGTCATTCACAGCCGGTAACTCCTACAACCGTTCCCAGAGTTCGGCACTCGCATCGCCGACGGCGGTCATGTCCGAATCATCGACTCCAGTGACACCCGATTGCTGGTCGTACACAGTCTCTCCATCGATAATCGTCCGAGTTACGTCCGCACGGCTTGCGGCGCTGACTACGTAGTAGGGCGCACTCCCCTCCAACACCGGGTTCGGCCCCAGATCCAGCGTGACGAAATCACCGCGTTTGCCGACCTCGATACTGCCGACAGCATCGTCCATCCCCAGCACTGCCGCGCTGCCGATTGTCGCCCATTCGAGGGCAGTCGCCATGTCGAAGCCGCTCGGGTTGCGCTGCTTGAGTTTGTGGATACCGACGGCCGAGCGCATGGTCTCGAACATATCCGGGTCCCATCCGTCGTCACCCAGCCCGATCGTCATGTCGTTGGCTTGCATCGTTTCGACATCGGCGATACCGACGGCGTTGTTGATGTTGGAATAGGGGTTGTGTGCGACGTTGACGTCGTTTTCGGCGAGGATTTCGATTTCGGACTCGGTGGAATGGACGCAGTGGGCGGCGATGATTTCGGCGTCGAAAAAGCCCATGTCTTCGAGCGCTGGCACCGGTCGTTTCCCGTAGTCGGCGATAGATTCGTGAACGTCGATCAGACCCTCTTCGAGGTGTATCTGGATGGGGCGGTCGTCGTCGGTAGCCCGGTTGACGCACTCCGCAACGATATCTTCGGTGTTGGTAAACAGCGTGTGGAGGCAGTAGTGGCCGGAGACGGAGTCGTACTCGTCTTCCGCTTCGTCGATGAATCGCTGATTCTCCGCGATGCCGTCTCTGGCCTGGGACTCGGAGTTTCGGGCCGTCGTCTCGAAGGTAATCATCCCGCGGATCGGCGTCTGTACGACGCCCGCTGCGACGGCGTCGAGGCCGCCCGGCAGCGTGTTCGGCCCGGAGTAGTTGTCACAGAAGGTTGTGACGCCGCTCTGAAGCATCTCGGCACAGGACCCCAGTGCGGAGAGGCGGGCGTCACGCTCGGTGAACGCTTCGTCGACGTTCCACCAGATGTCAACGAGCGCTTCGTAAAAGCTCTCAGGTGAGACAGCGAGCGGCGCACCGCGAATCGGGAGCGCGTACATATGGGTGTGGCAGTTCACCAGTCCCGGGATGACGACCTCGTCAGTGGCGTCGATCACGTCAGCACCGGACGCGTAGCCGTCCTCGATAGCGACGATTTCACCGTCCTCGACAATGACGTGTGCCTCGGACCGGACCGTACGCTCATCGTCCATCGTGATGAGCGTCCCTGCGTTCAGTATCACAGGTTGGGCGATACCGGCAACCGACTAAAAGCTACTCCGCCCCAGAACGGCCTTAGCGGCCATTCTATCACAACCACAGTGTGCGCCGTATGTGGCGTCTCACACACTAACTGTTTTCGTGGTTCGCCCTGGCCGTACTGGCATGACAGAGACTCACATCAAAGACGCAGAGGTGGTGACGGCGTCGGGCGTCCAGCACGGTGAGATCGCGATTTCCGACGGAACGATAGACGCCGCTGGTCCGGCGTCGTCAGTCCCGGCTCCCAGTGACCCGGACACCGTCATCGACGCGGACGGCATGGTCGCGCTCCCGGGTGCTATCGACGTGCACACCCACATGCACGACGACGAACTGTTTCCGGACGGGATCGACTTTGCGTCCCAGACCGCGAGTGCGGTCGCCGGCGGGGTGACGACAGTCATCGAGTTACCGACGCAGACACCCGTCATGACTCCCGAAGCACTGCGGGAGAAAGCAGAGACGTGCTCGGCGCTCGCACACGTCGATTTCGGCCTTGTCGCAGGTAATGTCCAAGAGCCAGACATCGACGTGGCCGGCATCATGGACGCCGGAACGGCGGATTTCAAGACGTTCACCGCCGACCCGTATCTGGCGAGCGACGCGTCCATCGCCCGACTCATGCGGCGCGTCGGCGATGCCGATGGAACGGTTCGCGTTCACTGCGAGACGCAGGGGCTGCTCGACGATGCGCGGTCGACTACCGAAGGCGACGAGCCCGACGTGTACATGGACTCACGGCCGCTCGAAGCCGAACTTGACGCGATTTCCCGGGCGGGCTATTTCGCGGAGTACGCCGACTGTCCGCTGCACGTCGTCCACATCTCAAGCGGGAGCGGCGCACGCGAGGGCGACCGCTTCAAATCCCGAGCGAAAATCCCGGTCACACTGGAGACCTGTCCACAGTATCTGGCCTTCTCGAAGGGAGACGTTGCTGAACACGGGCCGTTCCTGAAGGTGAATCCCAGCCTCAAATCCGACGCCGAGCGGGAGCGGCTCTGGGACGCAGTTCGGGACGGGACGATTGACCTCATCGGCACGGATCACTTCCCAACCTACCGAGAAACACGGGAAGTCGGCTGGGAGGACATCTGGGAGCCATACGCCGGCCTCCCGGGCGTCGAGACGATGGTCGAGTTCCTCGTCAGCGAGGGCGTCCACGAGGATCGGATTTCGTGGCCGCGACTACGTGAACTCGTGTGTGCGGCACCGGCCCAGAACGCTGGCATCTATCCCAAGAAAGGCTCACTGCAAGTCGGAACGGACGCGGACGTGATGCTCATCCGGACCGAGGAGTACGAGGTCACCGCCGACGAGCATACGTTCATCGGTGGCTGGACGCCGTACGAGGGACAGCACTGGAGCGCGCGCGTAGATATGGTCGTCGCCGGCGGTGAGATCGTCGCGAAGGACCACGAGGTCCAGTCAACGGCGGGCCGTGGCCAGTTCTTGGACCGCCCGCTGTAGCGGTTTTGGTCTCCATTGACCTGATAGATGGTTCACAAATAGATGTGTGACGTGTGCTGGCCGTGTGTGAATGTGTGTCAGCCACGACAGAGGAGGGTCACCACACAATCGAGCTAAAGCCGCAGTACGGTTTTATACCCAGTTGTACTCAGGGAGTAATATGGGCATGACGCAAGTCACAACCCTCGAGTGTACACTCTGTGGGGCGGAGTACGACCCGAACCAGATCATCTACACCTGTCCCGAACACGAGGGCGTAAAGGGAATTCTCGAAGTGACATACGACTACGACGCTATCGACGACGCGTTCGACGGCGACCTCGGCGGGCCGATAGCGAGCCAGTGGAAGTACGAGGCGTTCCTGCCGGTCGCAGCGGACGCCGACATCGTGACGCTCAACGAAGGCGGGACGGACCTCTTCGATGCGCCGAACCTCAGTGACGCGCTGGGCGTCGAGACGCTCGTCAAAGACGACGGGCGGAACCCGACGGGCTGTTTCAAGGACCGCGCCAGCGCTATCGCCGTCACGAAGGCCAAACACGCCGACCGCGACATCATCACCTGCGCTTCGACCGGGAACGCCGCCGCGTCGCTGTCGGGCTATGCCGCCCGCGGGGGGATGGACTGTCGCATCTTCGTCCCCGGTGATGCCCCCACGGGCAAGCTCGCGCAGCCACTCGTCTACGGCGCGGACGTCCTCGCTGTCAACGGCAGCTACGACGAAGCCTACGACCTCAGCGTCGAAGTGACCGAGAAGTACGGCTGGTACAACCGCAACGCGGCCATCAATCCGTTCCAAGTCGAGGGCAAGCGGACGGTCGGCCACGAACTCGCAGACCAGTCTATCGCCCGCGGGCACGTCCCGGACTGGGTCGTGTTCTCGATGGGCGACGGCTGTACGATAGCCGGGGCATGGAAGGGCTTCAAGGAGTTCTACGACCTCGGCTACGTCGACGGCCACCCCAAGATGCTGGGGGTCCAGGCCGACGGCGCGTCGGCCATCCACGACGCCTTCCACGACCACGACGATATCGACGATATCGCCGAAACGCTGGCTGACTCAATCGCGGTCGGGCGGCCGCGGAACACTATTAAAGCCTGCCGCGCGCTGGAACAGAGCGGCGGAACGAGCGTGCTGGTCTCTGACGACGAGATTCTGGCGGCAGAGAAACTGCTTGGCAGCACCGAGGGAATCTATTCCGAGCCGGCGGGTGCGACACCCGTCGCCGGCGTCCAGACGGCGCTCGACCGTGGGATCATCGAGCAGGACGAAACCGTCGTCGTGGTGTCTACCGGCTTCGGCCTGAAGGACACGAAAAGCGCCGAGAAGGCAACCGGCGGGGTCGACCGAATCGACCCCGACATCGCGGAAGTCGAAAGCCTGTACGGCACTGCCGAAGAAGCCACAGCCGACGACTAACGCCACTAGAGGGCTGATTTGTCACGGGCCAGCCCGCTACTTATTTTGCAATCAGTTTCGAGACACTGTCGAGTCGAAGGGTTTGCAATTCGATGAGACGCCGGACTGTGTTTCACACGATTACCTCAGAGTGGTGAGACATACGAACGTGTTTCGTAGGCAAAATTAAACACATATATTGGTATTAGGATTCTAGTAGGTGGTTTGAAAAGACAGGCCGTTGGATGGCGGCACATGGCCGGTCCAGAGGCGGAACAACAGTCAGTCGTACTGTACGATATCGAAGACAAGCCGCCGTTGGGGAAGGCAATCCCCCTCGGCATCCAGCACGTTCTCGCGATGTTCTTGGGTAACGTCGCACCCCCGCTCATCCTCGCGGGAGCCGTCGGCTCTATCACAGGAGAGACGACGTTCCTGGTCCAGATGGCACTCATCGTCGCCGGTATCGCGACCATCGTTCAGGCGTACCCGGTCGGTCCCGTCGGCGCGCGGCTCCCGGTCGTCATGGGAACCAGTTTCGCGTTCCTCGGCCCACTCATCGGCATCGGCAACCAGTTCGGTATCGCCGCCGTCTTCGGCGCGTCACTGCTTGCTGCGCCGGTCGAGGTCATCATGGGTGTCTCGTTCGACCGGTTTCGGCAGTACTTCCCGCCCCTGGTCACCGGCATCGTTGTGATGCTCATCGGACTGACGCTCATCCCGACGGGAATGAACTACGCCGCAGGCGCGTCCGCCGGTCCGTCGGCGGAAGGGTATGGCTCCGTCGTGAATCTCGGACTCGCGGGGCTCGTTCTGATTGTCACGGTCGGTTTGAACCAGTTCTTCGAGGGGTTCCTTCGCGTCATCAGCGTCTTCGTTGGCATCATCGTCGGCTACGCTGTTGCGCTCGCGCTGGGCGTGGTCGACCTCTCAGCTGTCGCCGCAGCCGGATGGGTGACGGTCCCCGTCCCGCTCAAATACGGCCTCGTGTTCGAACCAAGCGCCATCGTCACCGTGGCCTTCCTCTATATCATCACTGGGATGGAAACTATTGGAGATATCTCAGGGACGGTGTCCGCAACCGGAAGGGACGCCACCCGGGAGGAAATCCGCGGCGGCCTCGTCGCCGACGGCGTGATGAGCGTCTTCGGCGCGGTGTTCAACGCGCTCCCGAACACGTCGTTCTCCCAAAATGTCGGTCTCGTGAACTTCACCGGCGTCGCCAGCCGATACGTCGCCGGCATCGGGGGCGTCGTGTTGCTTGCACTCGGGTTCGTCCCGAAGGTAGGCGCGGTCGTCTCGGCGATGCCCGACGCCGTGCTGGGCGGCGGTGCGCTCATCCTGTTCGCGATGATATTCTCCTCCGGGGCGCGCCTCATAACGCAAAACGTCGAGCTAGACCACCGCAACTCGACCATCCTGGCGATGTCGATGGCGCTCGGCCTCGGCGTCGCCTTCCGCCCCGAGATTCTCCAGAACTTCCCGTCCGAGGTGCAGACGCTGTTCGGGTCCGCACTCGTAACGGGCGGGATGACCGCCCTCATTCTCAACATTGTGTTCCCCGGTGGGAGCGTCGGAACCGGACCGACGGAATACACCGCTGGGCTGAAACCCGAGGTGGCTGAGGCGGGCGCAGGCGCACCGCCGGTCGACGACGATTGAGGGTCGGTCCAGAACAGCCTACAGGTAGCCGTCCGCGAACTCGTCTATCATCAGCCGCCGGTCGTCGCCCAGCGGATAGAGGATTGGGCACTGGCAGCCAGTTTCCGCGTATTCCCGGACTTTCTCTCGGCACTGTTCGGGCGTGCCGCTGGCGGTGAGTTTGTGAACTACGTCGTCCGGAATGAGGTGCATCCCCTCTTTGATGTCGTCCTTGTCGGCCGGCCACCCGCCGATGGTTTCGCCCACCTCGTCGATGAGGTCCTGGCTGACGCCGCTGGCTTTCATAATGTGGGGCTGTTGTCCGAGATACTGCGTGATGAGTTCGCGGGCGTTGTCCAGCGCCTTCTCCTCGTCGTGGTCCATCGAACAGACGACTAACTGGGGCCGGTCGATGTCGTCGAGCGAGCGGTCGCCACGCTCTGCCCCGGTCTCAAGTGCGTCGAGGGCCTTCTCGTTGTACTCCGGGCTGACGAGGTAGTTCAGCAGCGCTCCGTCGGCGAAGTGGCCGGTGAGTTCCAGCATCTTGAATCCCGTCCCGCCGACGTACACGGGGACAGTGCGCGGCCCGTCGTCGCCGTGGACCACGTCCAGTTCCACGTCGCGCATCTGGACGAACTCCCCGTCGTAGGTGACGTTCTCCATATCGAGCAGGTCCTGCGTCACCTCGACGCACTCGCGCATCGCCCGCAGTGCGCCGCTACGGTCGATGCCGACTTTCTCCGCCAGCGGGTCCCACCAGGCTCCGATGCCACACATGATACGGTCCGGACCGGCGAGTTCCTCCAGCGTACTCATCGTCTGCGCGATGAGCGCCGCATTACGCGTCCAGTTGTTGATGACGCCGGTGCCGAGTTTGATGTCGTCGGTGACCGCGGCGTACGCGCCGAGCGGGGACACGGCGTCGCGTGCCAGCCGCGATTCGGCTTGCCAGATCTCGTCGATACCCTGCTCCTCCGCGTACTGTACGAGTTCCACGTTCTCTTCCAGCGAGTGTTTGTCCTGCAAGTAGATCCCGACACGGTCGCCTCTCTCGAAGACCTGATTGGCGCTCATGAGACATGCTGAATTCTTCGAATGCCGATAAATAGATTTGGCCACACACACGGTCTGTGGCAGGTGTGGCCGCTCGATTCGGCCCGTACCCGACTATCCGTTAATCCGTCTCGCGGCTGTAGGACTGCAACAGCGCCGAGGGGACCGCGAGCTGGTCGCTCTTGGTTCGGATGACGGCGTAAGCCAGTACGAGAATCGTCGCCAGATACGGGTACGTCCCCATGATCTGTGGGTTCATGAGGAACTCAACGATGGGATTGATAACCCCGGCGAGTGGCGCGTCAGGACCCACCGTCAGCGAGATGGACTGCGAGCGGATTCGGAGCGCGTCGAGCAGGCCGAACAGGTAGGCTCCGACCAGCATCCGGCGGGGCCGCCACTGTGCGAAGATGACCAGCGCGACGGCGATCCAGCCACGGCCCGCGGTCATGCCGGGGACCCAGAGCTGTGAGAACGCCAGCGAGAGGTGTGCCCCGGCCGCGCCGGCGAACCCGCCGCCGATGAGTACCGCGAGATACCGCAGTCTGAACACGGAGACACCCATCGTGTCCGCCATCTCGGGGTCTTCGCCGACGGCTATCATCTCCAGTCCGAGGTTCGAGTGGTACAGGAAGTACCAGACCACGACCAGCAAGCCGAGCGCGAGGTAGTCCGTCGCCGTGCTCCGGAAGAAGGCCTCACCGATGACCGGGATATCGACGAGATACTGTCCGACAAACGGGAGCGTCATCTGCGGGAAGCCGTCGATGGACTCCTCGACCCAGCCGGAACCGAAAAACGTCGTGAGACCGGTCCCCAGCAGTGTCAGCATGACGCCGCTGATGACCTGGTTCGACTTCAGCGTGATACAGAGGAACGCGTGGACCAGCGCGAGCACCATCCCGAGGAGGATACCGACGCCGAACCCGAGCCAGTGACTCCCCGTGAGGACGGTAGTGATGAACCCACCGAGCGCACCGACGAGCATCATCCCTTCGACGCCGAGGTTGAGAACGCCCGCCCGCTCGCTAATGAGTTCCCCCATCCCGGCGAGGAGGAGCACCGTCGCCGCCTGAACGGTGGCATCGAGCAGTCCGGCGATGAAACTCACCATCAGTCGTCACCCCGTTGTGGCTGGGCCGGTGTCTCCGCTGGCCCGCGTTTTACGTCGATGCCGACACGGTAGCTCTTGAAGAACTCCGCAGTGATGAGGAAGAGGATGACCAGCGCCTGGATGATCTCGACCAGCGCCGCGGGCACGCCAAAGGCCACTTCCATGCTCGACCCGCCGACGAACAGCACAGCGAAGAACAGCCCCGCGAGCATCACCTTGAACGCGCTGTTGCGACCCAGCAGCGCAATCGGAATTGCGGTGAAGCCGTACCCCGGTTCGAACCCGGCGCGGTAGCGACCCTGTGCGCCGGCGATTTCGCTGATGCCGCCCATGGCAGCGAACGCGCCCCCGACGACGAATACCAGGAGGTACACGTAGAACTTGCTCATGCCCGCCTGCTGGGCGGCCTCGTCGTTCGAACCGACGAACGTGATTTCGAACCCGAGTCGCGTTTTCGTCATCAGGACGTAGGTCACCACGACCATGCAGACGGCGACGAGTAAGCCGGCGTGGACGCCGCCGAACAGCTCCGGAATCGTCGCGGCCTCGGAGAACCGCTCGGACTGCGGGAAGTTCCCCGTCCCGCCCTGCATCGGTCCCCTGAGCAGGTAGCTCTGGATTTCGAGCGCGACGAACGTCAGTAGTAGCGACGTGATAATCTCGTTGACGTCCCATCTCGCGCGCAGGTAGGCCGGAATGCCCGCCCAGATACCGCCGGCGACGGCCGCGGCGACGAACATCAGCGGGACCAGTGCGAGCCCCGGGAGCGAGACGTTCAGCCCGATCCAGGTTCCGGCAAGCGCACCGGCGACGAGTTGCCCCTCGGCCCCGATGTTGAACAGTCCTGCCTTCAACGGGAGATACACCGCCAGGCCCGTGAGAATCAGCGGTACAGCCTTCGTCAGCGTCTCTCTGAGACCGAACTCGGTAAAGAGCGTATCGACGAACATCGTCGTGTACGCCGCGACGGGGTTCACGTCGAGGACGACCAGCGCGATGGCGCTCACTGCCAGCGCGGCCAGTACGGTGAACACGGGCGTCCCGTACGCCAGCCAGACGGGAATGTCCTCGCGTGCGTCGACGTTTACTGCGACGTTCATCAGCTCTCACCCTCCTGTGTGACCCCGGACTGGGGCGGTGGGACACCGGTTTCGTCGCCGTCGTCCCCACCACCGCCGGTCATCTCCAGACCGATCCGTTCCCGGTCGGCCTCGGCCGGTGTCGTTTCGTAGACGAACTCGCCCTCGTAGACGACGAGAATTCTGTCGCTCAGGTCGAAAAGCTCGTCCAAATCCTCCGAGAGCAGGATAATACCGGTGCCCGCCTTGCGCTGTTCGAGCAGCGTCTCCCTGATGAACTCGATTGCGCCGACGTCGACGCCACGGGTCGGCTGGTTCGCGATGAGCAGGTCCGGGTCGCGGTAGATTTCCCGCGCCAAGATGAGCTTCTGGAGGTTGCCCCCGGAGAGGTCGCCGGCCTTGGTCTCGGTCACGTCGCTGACACCGCGGACGTCGAACTCCTCAACCAGTGTTTCGGCGTACGATTGGAGTTCCCCGTAGTCCAGGAACGGCCGGTCGCCGAACCGGCCGTCCCTGAAGTCTTTCATCGTGGCGTTGTGCATCACCGAGAGGTCCTCGGCACAGCCGTACTGGAGTCGGTCCTCGGGGACGAACGAGACGCCGCTGTCGACGAACGTCTTCGGTTTCGCGCCGGTGATGTCCTCGCCGTTGACCACTAGCTCACCGGCCGTCACGTCCCGGATGCCAGCCATGACCTCGGCGAGTTCCTTCTGGCCGTTGCCGCTCACGCCCGCAATACCGACGATCTCGCCCTGCCGAACCGTCAGGTCGATACCGGAGAGCGCTTCGATATCTCGGTTGTCGGTGGCCTCAACCCCGCGTGCGCGCAGAACCGGCTCACCGAGGTCGACAGCGTCCCTGTCGATTTCGAACAGCACTTCGCGGCCGACCATCATCTCCGCGAGGTCCGCACGGGAGACCGACGAGACCTCGGCGGTACCGACGTTTTGCCCCTCCCGGAGAACCGTTACGCGGTCGACGATAGCGTCGACCTCCGTGAGCTTGTGGGTAATGAAGATTATCGAGAGTCCCTCGTCAGTCAGCCGTTCGAGCGAGTCGAAGAGCCGCTCGGCCTCGGTCGGCGTGAGGACTGCCGTCGGTTCGTCGAGAATCAGGAGGTCGACATCCCGGTACAGCGCCTTGAGTATCTCGACGCGCTGTTGCTGGCCGACGTCGAGCTCCCAGATCTTCGCGCTCACGTCGATGTCGAACCCGTACTGGTCCGCCAGGTCCTGGATCCGCTGCTCGGGGACGTCGAGGCCGAGCGAGAACTGGCCGGCCAGCGACTGGACGAGGCTGTTGTTCCGGACCGTCGCCGGGAGCCAGCTGCCCTCGGCATCGCTGCGGAACGCCGTGGCCGGTTCACGCTCACCGAGCACGACGTTTTCGGCGACTGTCAGGCGTGGTATCAGCATGAAGTGCTGGTGGACCATCCCGATCCCGGCGTCGATAGCGTCCTGTGGCGACTCCAGGTCGAGTCGCTCGCCGTCGAGATAGATATCGCCGTCGTCCTGAGAGTAGAGCCCATACAGAATCTTCATCAGCGTGCTTTTTCCCGCGCCGTTTTCACCAAGGAGGCCGTGGATTTCCCCGCGCTCGACGGAGAGGTCGATGTGGTCGTTGGCGACGACCCCAGGGAACTCCTTCAGAATCCCCTCCATCCTGAGCGTGGTGTGTTCGGACATGCTCTCTGATCTTGGCCGGGTATCAACAATGTAGTGGCATAATTGTTTCCAAAGGTAGCCATATTCGCCGTCCAGAACGGGAAATGCCGGACATTTGCCAAGTATCAGTTGTTGTGTGTTAGCGTCCGTTGTCGACGCTCATCCAGTCTGTCGTGACAACCGGTAGGATGAACATATGCTGCAGATAGTCACCAGATTACGTATGATAAATCTGGTTTTGTGGCGTATATGTTGATAATAGGGTAGAAAAAGCTGCACGAACGGGGCAATTTAAGTGATTGTTTCTGCAATGGGCACCCGGATAGTGAATGGTTGACAAGAAACACACCAAATCGAGACGGGAGCTACTGACAGCACTTGGGGCAGCAGGAATTACCGGACTCGCCGGTTGTAGCGGTGGGGGTGACGGGGGAGATGGCGAAGCAGCCACCGACACCGCCGATGGCGGGGCTGCTGACGGGACCACAACCGGTAGTGACGGCGGGTCCGGAACGGATTCGGTCACGGCCGCCTGGGTGTACAACTCGGAGGTCGGGGACCTCGGCTGGTCCTGGGCCCACAACGAGGGTCGGGAGGCGGTCGCAGAAGAATACGACTGGCTGAAGACGGAGTACACCGAGGCTGTCGCCCCGGCCGATTCCGAGCGGGTGTTCGAACAGTACGCACAGGGAGACGCCGATATCATCTTCGGCTGTACGTTCGAGTACCAGGACCCGATGGCGTCCGTCGCGGAGCAGTACCCCGACACGTACTTCGAACACAACACCGGCTACCTGACGATGGAGAACATGGGCCGGTACATGGGCCGGATCTATCAGCCTCGATATCTCGCCGGACAGGCCGCCGGTACCGTCACGGAGACAGATACGCTGGGATACGTGGCGGCGTTCCCGATTCCCGAGGTCATCCGTGGCATCAACGCCTACGCGCTCGGGGCCGCGTCTGTCAACGACAGCGCGACGCTGAAGGTCAGATGGACGAACTCCTGGTTCGACCCGCCGACCGAAAGCGAGGCGGCGAACGCCCTGCTGGACGAGGACGTCGACGTGATGGCCCAGCACCAGGACTCCCCCGCCGCGCTCCGAGCGGCCTCCGATGCGGGTATCTGGGCGACTGGCTACGACGCTCCCATGGGCGACATCGCCGGCGAGAACTATCTCACCTCCCCGATCTGGCACTGGGAAGAGTTCTACGGCCCGACAATCGAGTCTGTCAGGGACGGAACCTGGGAGTCCGACGCGTACTGGGAGGGAATCGATTCAGGCATCTGTAGTCTTGACGACTGGGGACCGGACGTGCCTCAGGAAGCGAAGGACACCGTCTCGGAGTCACGGTCGGCGATACTCGACGGGGATCTGGATGTCTGGGCCGACTCGGCGTTCGAAGGCGAGAGCGACGAATTCCTCTTCCAGCAGATGAGCAGTTACGTCGACGCCGTCGAGGGGGAGGTCCCGGACTGATCCTGTCAGCGGCACACAGCTGACGTACTCATCTGCAGTTGCTGGGACCTTTCAGACGGCTGTGACCACGGTCGTAGTAGTATCGAGCCACGAAGACGATTTTCGGGCACGTTCATCCGAATATATTTGTTCGCTGTAAGGTCAAAGATGGTATCTCTTAAGTAGGAGTTTTCGCTACGTCTACCCAGTTCAGTAATGGTGAATACCAACCGAACGATATCGCGGCGAGAGATGCTGGGTGCCCTCGGGGCGTCAGGGGTAACCGCGCTAGCCGGCTGTAGTGGTGGCGACAGCGGGAGCGACGACGGTGATTCGACTGATGGCACTACGACCGGTAGCGACGGAGGCTCCGGGTCCGATTCGGTCACCGCCGCCTGGGTGTACATCTCAGAGGTCGGCGACCTCGGGTGGTCCCATGCACACGACGAGGGGCGAAAGGCGGTCGACGAGAAGTACGACTGGCTGGAAACCGAGTACACAGAGGCTGTCGCGCCGGAAGACTCCGAGCGCGTCTTCGAGCAGTACGCGCAGGGTGACGCCGACATCGTCTTCGGGACGACGTTTGGCTACCAGGACCCGATGTTCACCATCGCGGAACAGTACCACGACACGTACTTCGAGCACGCGACCGGCTACCGCACCCGAGAGAACATGGGGCGGTACATGGGCCGGATTTACCAGCCCCGGTATCTGGCCGGACAGGCCGCCGGAATGGTGACAGAGAACAACACCATCGGCTACGTCGCCGCGTTCCCGATTCCCGAAGTCATCCGCTCGATTAACGCGATGGCGCTCGGCGCGCGGTCAGTGAACCCCGACGCGACGTTCAAAATCCGGTGGGTCAACGCGTGGTTCGACCCACAGACCTCCAAGCAGGCGGCCAACTCGCTCATCGACGAGGGCTGTGACGTTATCTCACAGGAGCAGGACTCCCCGGCTCCGGTCAGAGCGGCCAACGAGGCGGACGTGTGGGCCTCCGGCTACAACGCGCCGATGGGCGAGTTCGGCGGCGACAACTACCTCGTCTCTCCGGTGTGGAACTGGGAAGAGATCTACGACCCGACCATCTCCGCAGTCCGGGACGGGACCTGGGAATCCGACGCTTTCTGGGGCGGCATGGAGACGAACCTCCCCGCACTCGACGAGTGGGGACCGGAGGTCCCACAGGAAGTCAAAGACACCGTCGCCGAGACGGAAGAGCAAATCGTCAACGGCGAACTCGACGTCTGGGCCGGCTCCGAGTTCGAGGGCGAGAGCGACGAGTTCCTCTTCCAGGAGATGAACAGTTTCATCGACGCCGTCGACGCCGACGTGCCGGAGTAAGACAGTCCGACCTCAGCGGTCGTATTTCAGCCACGGATTGCCACAGCGGTGGCTAGCAGTCGGCCAATCAATCGGGTGCCGACAGGGCGGCCATCTAGTCATCAGCAGCACGGTCGAGTGCCGGACGGGACGCACCACCCCACTCCTCATAGCTCCGAAGCACCGTGCCGTTTCGCTCGCCGGTCAGTTCGCCGTCCCGGACCGCAACCTCGCCGCCAACGAGGACGTACTCCATCCCGTCGGAGAACTGGAACGGGTCCTCGTAGGTCGCGTTCGCCGACACCGAATCGAGGTCGAAGGCCACGAGGTCCGCGACGTACCCCTCCCGGACGTATCCGCGGTCCCTGAGGCCGAGGATATCAGCCGGGTTGCCCGCGGCCTTGTACGCCATCAGTTCCGGCGGGAGTACGTCCCGTTCGCGGACGTACCGTTCGAGGATGCGACTGAACGCCCCGATGGCCCGCGGGTGGGGTTTTCCACCGAAGATACCGTCCGTGCAGAACGTACCGCGGTCGTCCGCGAGGAACCGTTCGATGTCGTCTTCGGCCATCACGAAGTCGGCCATCGTCACGTCCAGTTCTTCGGTGACGAGCAAGTCACACATCGCATCAACCGGCTCACGGCCCATCTCAGCGGCGATATCCTCTATGGTGTCACCCTGGTGGCGACCGCTCCCCGTCCGCGTTATGAGAATATTATCCCACGAACCGGCGGCGTACGCGAGGTTCTCCCAGTCCCCCGGCTGTGAGATGTCAGCGGCGATGCGGTCCCGAACTGCCGCGGAGTTGAGACGGTGACGGATGGCCTCCGAATCGCCCCGCCGTGCCCACGGCGGCAACAGCGCGGTGAGCATCGTCGAGCCGGCCGTGTAGGGGTACTGGTCGAAGGTGACGCGGTGGCCCCGGTCGACAGCGTCGTCGAACAGGTCGAGCACGGCCTCTGAATCGCCCCAGTTCTGCTGGCCGCCGACTTTGAGATGGGAGACATGGGCGTGACAGCCGCCGCGCCGACAGATGTCGAGATACCGGTCGATAGATTCGACCACGCGGTCCGTCTCGTTCCAGACGTGGGAAATCATGAAGGAGTCACGCTTGGCGAGGGTGTCCGCGAGCGCCACCAGTTCGTCGTCGCGAGCGTACGAACTCGGCGGGTAGATCATCCCCTTTGACATACCGAACGCGCCCTGTTCCAGTGCCACTTCGAGTTCCTGTCGAATGGCGTCGAGTTCACCAGGCGCTGTGTCGTGGTCGGACGTTGGTCTGTCCAGCCGTCGACTGGTGACTGGCCCGGCGGCGACGACGTGTTCACCGCCGAGCGGGCGGTCCTCGAACCCGGCCAGCATCGACCTGATGTTGCCGTGTGGGGCGTAGTACGCACAGTTGACGGCTGAGTCGGCGGATTCGAGCGCCGCGAGGTAGCCGTCAACGGTGTGCCAGGGCCACGTTTCGCCGAGCGTGCCGTCGAGTGATTTGACCCGTTGTGCCCATTCGTCGGTAAGGTTCGGTGGCACCGGGGCGACGCTGACCCCGTCCTGACCGAGGACTTCCGTCGTGATTCCCTGCGTCAGTTTCTCCTCCGCATCGGGATGCTCGAACAGTCGAAGCTCGGAATGCGCGTGCATATCGATAAACCCCGGCGCGAGATACGACCCGTCGAGGTCGACCACGCGGTCGGCGTCGAGGGGGGCCTCGCTGATTGTTTCGATTCGGCCGTCGGCGACACGCACGCTCGCAGTGAACGAGGGGCGACCGCTCCCGTCCAGCACCCGCGCGTCTCGGAACGCGATAGACGCGGCACTCGGTTCGGTCATGTCTGCCGACTCGCGGAACGGTCGTTTGGCTCTTTCGGTGGTCTCAACCGTGTGTGACGGCGGGCGAGCGCGTGCCACACATGTCTGTCAGCCTGTGTGGCACTACCCCGACCCAATCTTCAATACGACACCGCGGAACAGCTACCCAATGCCATCTGTCAATCTCGATAGCGAGCGGTTCAGACAGCGCTTCGATACGTTCAACAAGATCGGCGCGACAGAACGGGGCGGGGTGAACAGGCCGAGCCTGTCCGACGAGAACAAGGCGGCCCGTGATACGCTCGTCGAGTGGTTCCGCGAGGCCGGGCTGAAAGTCCGTATCGACACGATGGGCAACATCTTCGGTCGGCGAGCGGGAACTGACAGCGACGCCGCACCGGTCCTGTTCGGGTCACACATCGACAGCCAGTACAACGGTGGGCGCTACGACGGCGTCGTGGGCGTCCTCGGCGGGCTGGAGGTCGTCGAGGCGTTCAACGACGCCGGCGTGACGACTGAGCGCCCGCTGGAGGTCGTCGCCTGGAGCAACGAGGAGGGCGTCCGTTTTCAGCCGGATATGCTCGGCAGCGGCGTCTACTGTGATATCTTCGACCTCGACTACGCGTACGAGCGCGAGGACAAGGACGGCAAGCGGTTCGGCGCCGAACTCGAACGCATCGGCTACAAAGGCGAGACTCCCTGCGAACCGCACGACATCCACTGCTACTTCGAAATGCACGTCGAGCAGGGGCCGTTTCTCGAACAGCAGGACATCCCCGTCGCCGCTGTCGAAGGCGTGTTCGGCTTTTCCTGGCTGAACGTCACCTTCGAGGGGCAGGCCAACCACGCCGGACCGACGCCGATGGATATGCGTCACGACGCGTTCGTGGCGACGGCGGACGTAACCCGCGCGGTCCGACGGATCACGGCGACCGAGGGAACGGACCTCGTCGGCACGGTCGGCAGCGTCGACGTGTGGCCGAACGCCATCAACGTCATCCCCGAGACGGTCGAGTTCACGCTCGATTTCCGCTCGTACGACGACGCGGTGGTCGACGGGGCCGTCCAACAGATCAGGGAGGAGGTCGCCCACGCGGCCGAGCGCGAAGGGCTCGAATACGAGATCGAGGAGATAATGCGGGTCGACGCGGACCCGTTCGACCAGGATTGCATCGACACGGTCGTCGAGGCCGCCGAGACGGTCGGCTGTGAGTACACGCAACTGGTCAGCGGCGCGGGCCACGACGCGAACTACCTCAACAAGATAACCCCGACGAGCATGATTTTCGTCCCGAGCGTCGACGGGATCAGCCACCGCGAGAGCGAGTTCACCGAGTGGGACGACATCGTCACCGGGACAGAGGTACTGCTGAACGCCGTGCTGGCGAAGGCCGCCGAGTGACTAGTTCCGTTCTCAGAGAATAGGTGTCACAGATTTGCCAAACGTCACACATTGACTAGCGCATCTGCCGCGACTGTGTCAACCTAGTGCCGTGTAGTGGGCCGTGCCCGTGATATCGTCTGGCAATATTGCGTTCAGACACCTGTGAAGCATACATATATGAGAGAGTGTTGCACACCTGTTCACTGACAGGCGTGTGTACGTAGCACATACCGAAAACCGGAGGGTACGCTGTGGATATTGAACTCACAATCAACGGCGAGCGAACGAGAGTCGAAGCCGGGTCGGCGGAGGACCTGGCGACGGTTTTGAGACAACACGGCTACATCGGCGTGAAATGTGGCTGCGACGGCGGAGCCTGCGGTGCATCGAAGGTGTTCGTCGACGGCGAGGTGCGCATGGCCTGCGGAATGGCCGCGGCGGACGCCGACGGGAGTGAGATACAGACCGTCGCAGCGCTCGGAACACAGGACGACCTGCACCCGGTCCAGCAGGCGTTCGTCGACAACTTCGCCGTCCAGTGCGGGTTCTGTATCCCAGGGATGGTAATCCAGGCGGTGGCGCTGCTGGATTCGAATCCCGACCCGACGGAGCGAGAAGTCCGTGAGGCGCTGGACGACAACGTCTGTCGCTGTACCGGCTATCAGAAGCCGGTCGAAGCCGTCCTGGACGCGGCGGGCAGGACGCGGGGCGAGGAGTCGGTGGCAGCGGACGGCGGCCGGTCGGTCGATGGGGCCCCGCGCAGAGCCGAGTCGACCGGCTGCTGTGGAGGTGAGTGCGATGAGTGACGACGACAAGACAGCCAAGGCCGACGGCGGCACGGCCTCGCAGTCAGAGACCGTCGAAGACGAGCGGTACGAGGAGCACCCGCTGGAGTGGGACGAACCCGACAACAACGACAAGGCCCCCGACGAGCGCGACAGCGTCTCCCACCGGACGGAGAAGTACGACGACCGAAAGCTCGTCACCGGGCAGGCGAAGTACACCGCCGACTACGAGGCGCGGTATCCGGACCTCGCATACGCAGCGGTCGTCCGGAGCGAAATCCCACATGGCCGCGTAACCGATATCGACACGAGCGCGGCCGAGGCGATGGACGGCGTCGACGCGGTCCTGACGCCGGAATCCGACGCGGTCCCGGACACGAAATACACCAGTGCCGGGCAGTCCTACCCCGAGCCGAGCCCGTGGGACATGCGCGTGCTGAACGAGCACGTCCGTTACATCGGTGACCCGATTGCCGCTGTCGCGGCCGAAGACCGGTCGACCGCGACCGCCGCCGTCGAGGCTATCGAGGTATCCTACGAGGAGGACGACTACGTCACCGACCCCGAGGACGCCTTCGACGAGGATGCGCCGCAGTTGTTCGAGGACGGCGAGGTCGAGAACGAGATTGTCGGCCACGACTACGACCGTAACCGGATGGCTCACATCGGGGGCGAACTCGGCGACGTGGACGCGGCACTCGACGGCGACACCCACGTCCACGAGACCGAATGGGAAACGATTCGCCAGTCCCACGCCAACGTCGAGAAACACACCTCGCTGGCCTACACGGACGAGGACGACCGCCACGTCCTCATCACCAGCACGCAGGTGCCGAACCACACACGCCGCCAGCTCGCCCACCTGTTCGATATCCCGATCCGCGACATTCGCGTGACGAAGCCGCGGGTGGGCGGCGGCTTCGGCGGCAAGCAGGCGATGGTCGTCGAGCCGATTCCGCTCGCGCTGTCGCTCGCCACCGACCGCCCGGTGCTGTACGAAGCCAGCCGCGAAGAGGAGTTCTACGCGATGCGCTCGCGCCACCCGATGAAAGTCCGGGCCCGGACGGCCGTGACCGACGACGGCGACATCGAAGCCATCGACCTGTACGCGCTGTCGAACACCGGCGCGTACGGCAGCCACGGCATGACCGTCGCGGGCAACGTTGGCAGTAAGCCGATGCCGCTGTACTCGAAGGTCCCCAACGCCCGCTTCGAGGCCGATATCGTCCACACGAACACGCCCCAGACCGGCGCGATGCGGGGCTACGGCGCGCCACAGGGCACGCTCGCGCTGGAAGGCCACCTCGACGAAGTGGCCCGCGATCTCGATCTCGACCCTATCGAATTCCGGCGACGGCACCACATGGAGGTCGGCGACCTCGACGAGATTGCGGGGATGATGGGCGGTGAGGGGGCGAACCGCCGTATCCGCTCGTGCGGCCTCGACGAGTGCATCGAGCGCGGGAAGGACGCTATCGGCTACGACGACCTCGAACAGCCCGACGACGACCACCTGCACCGCGGTGTCGGGATGGCGCTGTCCGCGCAGGGGACCGGCGTCGCCGGCGACGAACTCGGGGCCGCCCAGATAATGATGAACGAGGACGGGAGCTTCCACCTGCAGGTCGGCGGCGTCGACATCGGGACCGGCGCTGACACGGCGTTCCTCCAGATTGCCGCGGAAGTACTGGGCTGTGACGAGGACGACATAATCGTCAAATCGTCCGATACAGACGTAACGCCCTTCGACTACGGTGCGTACGCCTCCTCGACAACGTACATCAGCGGTATGGCCGTGAAGAAGGCCGCAGAGGACGCGAAAGAGCGGATTCTCGACTGGGGATCGAAACTGCTAGACGAACCAGTCGAGGCTCTGGAAACCGGCGGCGGGACGGTGTATAGCGAGACCAGCGGTGATTCGGTCACGCTCGAAGAGATCGGCTACGAGGCGGCGTACGGCGACGAGGAGCGCGAACACATCCTGGGGAAGGGGACTCACTGCACCGAGGAGAGTCCCCCGCCGTTCGCCGCGCAGTTCGCCGACGTGACGGTCGACGAGACCACCGGCGAGTTCGAGGTGCACAAACTGGTCGTCGCGGTCGACTGCGGCGTCGCCATCAACCCCGGGATGGCAGAAGGACAGATCGAGGGCGCGAACCACATGAGCTACGAGATGGCCGTCAGCGAGGGGATTACGCTCGACGACGAGGGACGGGCAGAGGTAGCTGATTTCGACGAGTACGGCCTGCCGTCGGCGACCGAGACGCCGCCCATCGAATCTATTCTGGTCGAAACCCACGAGCCGACCGGTCCCTTCGGTGCGAAATCGGTCGCCGAGGTCCCGACCAACACGGTCCCGCCGGCGCTGTCTAACGCCATCCGGGACGCCGTCGGTGTCCGTATCCGGGAGATGCCGATTACCGCCGAGAAAATCGAGGCAAAACTGGACGAGCGCGAAGCCAGACTCGGAGACCTGTGACAGTCACGGCAACAGAACCGGTGTGGCGGCGTGGCATATCGCAAATCCGCGATAGCTATTTACCGTTCTGTTCGTCACGTTGCTGACATAGCCACCGAGCTGATGAGCCATATGGAAATCGAACTGGAAATAAACGGTGTGGAACGGACGGTCGAAGCGTCGAAATCCGATTCGCTTCTCGATGTCCTTCGGCGGAACGGGTACACCGGAGCGAAGCGGGGGTGTGACACCGGCGCGTGTGGCTTCTGTACGGTGCACGTCGACGGTGAGCCGGTGAAATCCTGCGTCGAGCCGGTGACCAAAGTGCGGGACGCGTCCATCGAGACAATCGAAGGGCTGGGCGAACAGGACGACCTGCACCCGGTCCAGCAGGCATTCGTCGACAACACCGCGTTGCAGTGTGGGTTTTGCATCCCGGGGATGGTCATGCGCGCGACGGCGCTGCTAGAGACGAACCCGGACCCGACCGAACAGGAAGTCCGGGAAGCGCTGTCGGACAATCTCTGTCGGTGTACCGGCTACAAGAAGATCGTCGAAGCGGTGCTAGACGCCGCCGAGCGGATGGACGGTGGGACAGTCGCCGCCGACGGTGGGAAGGCAGTCGAAGGCAACGAGAGGGTCGCAAATTCGACCGAGTGTGCAGTCAACGACTGCGACTGCATGGAGGGCGGTCAGTGAGCGATTCCGACCGGGCTCGGGAGACGAGCGAGCAGCCCGACAGGACAGGGGTGGAAGACGCGGCCCCTGCCGAAGCCGAGAAGGAGTCAGAGGCGGACGTGGCACGCGAACCCGACCGGAAGCCCGAATCCGAGCGCGACGCCATTACCGTAGACGAGGAGAAAGACGACGCGCGGAAGATCGTGACCGGAGAGGCCCGTTACACGGCGGACTACCGCGACCGGTTTCCGGACCTCGCGCACGGGAAGGTAGTTCGCAGCGACATCGCCCACGGGTACGTCGAATCGGTCGACACGAGCGCCGCCGAGGCGATGGACGGCGTCGACGCCGTCATCACGCCGTTCGACGACGTGGTCCCGCACAAACTGTACTCCAGTTCGGGCCAGTCCTATCCCGAGCCGAGCCCGTGGGACCTGAAAGTGCTGCGCGAGCACGTCCGATTCGTCGGCGACCCGGTCGCCGCCGTGGCGGCAGACGACCCGGAAACGGCCGACCGCGCCGCACGGAAAATCGAAGTCGAATACCGGGAACTGGACGCCGTGTTCGACCCCGAGGAGGCTTTCGACGATGACGCGCCACAACTGTTCGAGGCCGACGACGTGGAGAACAAGCAGTCGGGCGCGGACTACAGTAGAAACCTCGAATCACACTTCGAGGGGGAGCTCGGTGACGTGGAGGCAGCGTTCGAACGGGCCAGCAACGACGAGGAGCGGCACGTCATCGAGACGGAGTGGGAAACGCCGTACCAGTCCCACTGCGTCCCGGAACCCCACACGACCATCGCCTACACCGACGAGGACGACCGACACACGTTCATCACGGCGACACAGGTCCCCTTTCACACCCGCCGCCAGATAGCCCACCTGTTCGACGTGCCCATCCGCGACGTGCGGGTGAAGAAGCCGCGTATCGGCGCGGGATTCGGGTCGAAACAGGAGATGGCGATAGAACCAATCGCGTTCGCGCTGCACCTCGCGGCCGGCCGACCGGTCAAACTGGAGATGAGCCGTCAGGAGGAGTTCACCGCGCTTCGCTTTCGCCACCCGATGCGGATGCAGATGCGGACCGCGGTGACGGACGACGGCGACATCGAGGCGATGGACCTCTACACGCTGTCGAACGCCGGGGCCTACGGCACCCACGGTATGACCGTCGCGAACAACGTCGGGACGAAGCCGCTCCCCATCTATCCCCGGGTCCCGAACGTCCGCTTTTCAGGGGACGTGGTACACACGAATCTCCCGATGGGCGCGGCGATGCGGGGCTACGGCGCGCCACAGGGGCACTTCGCCGTCGAAGCACACATGGACGAGGTGGCCCGCCGCCTCGACTTCGACCCCATCGAGTTCCGCCTGCAGAACGCGGTGCGAGAGGGCGACCTCGACCGGAGCGTCGCAATTCTGAAAGACGGCGACCGCTTCACCCGGGAGATCCGCTCGTGTGGCATCCGCGAATGTGTCGAACGCGGACGGGAGGCTATCGGCTACGACGACCTCGAACAGCCCGACGAAGACCACCGCAAGCGCGGGGTCGGAATGGCGCTCATCGCCCAGGGCAGCGGCGTCGCAGGCAAGGAACTCGGCGCGGCGCAGGTGCAGATGAACGAGGACGGGAGCTTCCACCTGCAGGTCGGCGGCGTCGACACCGGCACAGGTGCGGACACGATGTTCTCCCAGATTGCCGCCGAGGTGCTGGGCTGCACTCCCGAGGATATCGTTGTCATCGCCGCCGACACCGACCTGACGCCGTTCGACTACGGTGCGTACGCTTCCTCGACGACGTACATCAGCGGCCGCGCGGTCAAGAACGCCGCCGAAGACGCCAAAGAGCGGCTGCTGGAGTGGGGGTCGAACCTGCTCGACGAGCCGCCGGACGTGCTCGACACCGGCGACGGCGGCGTGTACAGCGAGCGGAGCGGAAACCGAGTCTCGCTGGAGGAGATCGGCTACGAAGCGACCTACGGCGATGACGAGCGCGAACACATCCTCGGAGACGGGAACCACTCGACCGACGAGAGCCCGCCGCCCTACGGCGCGCAGTTCGTCGACGTGACCGTCGATACGGAGACCGGCGAGTACGAACTCAACAAGCTGGTGTTTGCGGCCGACTGCGGCGTCGCCATCAACCCCGCGCTGGTAGAGGGGCAGATCGAGGGCGGCGAGCACATGAGCCTCGAATACGCCACCAGCGGCGACCTCACCTTCGACGAGGACGGCAACCCGGAAGTGCTCGGCTTCCGCCAGTACGGGATGCCACGGACGACGGACCACCCTGAGATGGAGACCATCCTCGTCGAAACCCACGAGCCTACGGGTCCGTTCGGCGCGAAGTCTATCGCGGAACTCCCGACGAACGGTGTCCCGCCGGCGCTCTCGAACGCCATCCGCGACGCCGTCGGCGTTCGGCTGACCGACCTACCGTTCACTGCGGAGGACGTGACGGCGGCACTCCACGAGCAGTCTGCTGGCGATGAGTGAGTTGGTTTCGAACAGTTTTCGTCCGATTAATATCACACATGGAGTGTTTTTTGTTGTGTCGAGCAAACTA
Organism: Haloarcula sp. CGMCC 1.2071; assembly: GCF_037078445.1. Classification (NCBI taxonomy): domain Archaea; kingdom Methanobacteriati; phylum Methanobacteriota; class Halobacteria; order Halobacteriales; family Haloarculaceae; genus Haloarcula; species Haloarcula sp. CGMCC 1.2071. Next base: position 18,563 of record NZ_JAYMGY010000006.1, on the reverse strand, counting down.
TTAAGAGCAGGTCGGCAAAATTTCGACAGTATGGCGTACATCGGGTTTCTGCTGACAGGCGGTCCCTTCGACAGCGAGCGGTGGCGCACCGCCTACGAGCTGGGGCGAGCGGCGCTGGACCGGGGCCACGAGGTGAGCTACTTCCACTACCTCGACGGCGCGCTGGTCCCCGTCGCCGACCAGACCCTCCCCGGCTGTTCGGACAGCGGACTGTACGACGAGATGCCCACAGAGAAGTTTCAGGAGCTTATCGCGGATGGTGCCGAAGTCATCTGCTGTGGACTCTGTGTCGACGCGCGGGGAATCGATGCGCCGGCCGACTACCCCGAGGGCGTCGAAGTCGGGCTGCTTCCGGACCTCGCGGACATCATCGGCGAGGCCGACCGGGTGGTTTCGCTATGAAGCGAGACGTCGTCGTCTTACTCACCCGCGCTCCGTACGGACGAGTCCACATCCCGGAGGGGCTGCGTGCCGCCCGCGGCGTCGCGGCTGGCTTCGATATGCACGACGTGACCGTGATATTCACCCAGGACGGCGTGTACGGCGCTCGGGACGCTGTCGACCGCGAGGCGCTCAACATGAGCGGACACGTCGCCGACTTGGCGGAACAGGACGGACAGATGGTCGCGGACAGCGCGGCGATGGCCGAGCGCGGCGTCGACGAGGCCGAAATCGCCGACGATGTGACGGTCTGGTCGGACGACCGCGTCACCGCCCGCATCCGCGACGCCGATCAAACACTTGACTTCTGACAATGCTGTATCTCATCGACAAGCCGATGGCTGAGATCGGACTCCGAACTGCCGACGGGGACCCGGAGGCACACGTCATCCTCATTCAGGACGGCGTCTACTTCGAACCAGATATCGACGCACCTGTTTCGGCAGTCGCGAGGGACGTCGACGTTCGTGGCGTCTCACTACCGCCTGACATCGACCGGATATCCTACGACGAAGTGATCGAAATTCTCGTCGAACAGGAGGTCAGAACCTTCGTATGAGTCTGTTCGAACAGCTCGACGAACTGGCCGCGCAGGGAGAACCGGCGGCGCTCCTGACTATCGTCCGCAAGGACGGCAGCGCGCCGCGGGAGGTGGGCGACAAGATGGTCGTCACCGCCGACGAGGAGTACGGGACTATCGGTGGCGGCACGGTCGAACACCTCGCCGTTCAGGACGCCCGATCAGTGCTTTCGGGAGCCGACGACCCCGGCGTCCGGACGTACGAACTCGAACGCGGCGGCAACACGGGCATGGTCTGTGGCGGCGAGATGGACGTGTTCATCGACCGCGTTCGCGGGCAAGCACGGCTCTACATCGCCGGCGGCGGCCACATCAGCGTCGAACTGGCCCCGCTTGCGGAGCGACTGGGCTACGCCGTGACCGTGGTCGACGACCGCGAGGCGTACGCCGACCCGGGGCAGTTCCCCGACGACACCGACGTGATTCACGGCGACTACGACGAAGCGCTCGGCGACCTGCCGATGGGGACCGAGACAGCCGTGGCCGTCGCGACGCGGAGCGGGACGTTCGACCAGGATGCTGTCGCCGCGGCGCTGGACGGCGAGGCTGGCTACGTCGGCCTCGTCGCCAGCGAGACGAAGGCCGACCACGTCCTCGACTCGCTGACCGAGTCGGGGTACGCCCGTCGGGACCTCAGCCGGATCCGGACGCCGGTGGGGCTCGACCTCGGCGGGAGCGGCCCGGCCGCCGTCGCGCTATCGATTCTCGCCGAAGTCAGCATGGACCGCCACGACACGACCGGCGAGCGGGCGACGCGGCTAAACCTCGAAAATCTCGTCGTCGTCCGTGGCGGCGGCGACCTCGGCAGCGGTGTCGTCTACCGGCTCCAGCAGGCCGGCTTCCCGGTCATCGTCACCGAAGTCGAACAGCCGACGGTGGTCCGGCGAGCAGTCGCTTTCGGGGCGGCGCTGTACGAGGACGAGGTGACGGTTGAAGGGGTCACTGGCCGGACAGCGGCAGATATCGACGAGGCACTCGAACTGCTCGCCGAGGATGTCGTTCCGATACTCGTCGACTCCGAAGCGACCGTCGCCGACGAACTCGACGCTACAGTACTGGTCGATGCCATTATGGCGAAAGGGAAGTTCGACACCGGCACGCGTCGGAGGGACGCCGACGTGGTTGTCGGGATGGGGCCGGGTTTCGAGGCCGGAGAGGACGTGGACGCGGTCGTCGAGACGGACCGCGGGCACGAACTCGGCCGCGTGTTCTACGACGGAACGGCAAGCGAGTACGACGGCGAGCCCGGAGAACGGCGCGGCTACACCCACGAACGGGTGCTTCGCGCGCCGGTCGATGGTAACTGGTCCCCAGCAGTCGCTATCGGTGACAGTGTCACAGCCGGCGACGTGGTCGGCACCGTCGACGACCGGCCGGTCGAGACCGAGATAGACGGGCTGGTTCGCGGTCTGGTCCACGGCGGCCTCGGCGTCAGCGAGGGCACAAAGCTCGGCGACGTCGACCCCCGCGGTGAGTCCGTCGACCCAGCGAAGATCTCCGACAAGGCGCTGTGTCTCGGTGGTGGTGTGCTGGAGGCGACGCTTCGATTGCGGTAGAACATCCCTAATCGTCGTTAGCGACGAACTTCTTCGATGGTCGGGTCGTCGAGCGTGACGCCGCGTCCAGCCGTAACACGCCCGATAGCTCGGTAGAACACGCCGGCGTCGTCGAACGCCGATTCGACGACATCGGTCGCAGCCGGCGGGACGGAGACGAACAGGCCGCCGCTGGTCTCAGCGCTCTCTCCATCAGTTAGCCCGTATCCGAAAAGCGTCGAGAGGGCGGGCGTTCCCGCGATGACCGGAAGGTGTGTCAGTTCGATACCGACGTCCGAGCGGGCGGCCACCACGCGGCTCTGCCCGGCGAGGCCGAAGCCGGTGATGTCGGTCGCGGCGGTCGCGTATTCGCGGCATGCGAGCGCAGCGTCCCGGTTCGGCGTCGTCATCCACCCGACGGCCTCGGACGCAATCCGGCCGAGCGGGCGGTCAGCGGCCTCGCGGACCGTCCCGACGAACTGCTCGTCAGTCACGCGAGTCGCTCCCATAGCCGGCTGTGTCCCGAGCGGTTTGGTCAGGTAAAGCCGGTCGCCGGGGCTGGCTCCCTGCGAAGTGAGCAGGGCGTCTGGCCGTGCTGTCGCCGAGATGGCACCGCCGGCGAACGGCCACGGACTCATGATGGTGTGGCCGCCGGCGATGACGCCGTCCATCGCGTCCAGCGCGTCGGCCATGCCGGCGAGGATCGGCGACGCGCTGTCGGTCAGTTCTCGTGGGAGGCCGAGGACGACCAGACAGGCGACGTTCTCGACCGCCCCCGTGGCGAACGCATCGCTGGCGGCGTTACAGGCGGCTATACGGCCGAAGTCGTACGGGTCATCGACGATAGGCGTGAAGAAGTCCACCGTCGAGACCAGCGCGAGGTCGTCAGTGAGTTTCCGGGCAGCGGCGTCCTCACCGATGCCGAACAACAGCGCGTCGCTGTCACCCGTGAGGCCGGCATCGGCGAGCAGCGAATCGAGGTCGCTCTGGCCGACTTTGCAGGAACAGCCGTGGAGTTCCGTGTACTCCGTCAGGCAAGCCGTCTCGTCGTCTCGATCAATCTCTGTATCGGTCCCCACACTCAGGCCTCCGATAGCGACGCCATCTCGGTCACCTGGAGTTCGAGTTCGAACTCATCGGACTCGCCGGCGGTCTCCGCGGTCGTCACGTCGATGCCGTGAGTCGTACACATCCGCCGAAGGTTCTCTTCGGCCGGTGGGTAATCACCTCGAACGACGAGCGTCTCCCCAGGGTCGAGGTCTGAAAGCGCCTGTCGGACAATGAGCGCCGGCCGGGGACAGATTTCACCACGAACGTCTACGCGGGGCATACGGATACGTGTGTTACTAAGTCACAAAAACGCTGTCGGCGACACACGTCCGTTGCCCCGGTAAGCTATTTCTGTGCCTCCCGTGGAGCGACCGTATGCATCTGGCTGGTGCGCTGGGCCTGGGTTCTAGCGCCGCCGTCGCCTTTGTCGGGGCCGGTGGGAAGAAAACTGCGATGGGACAGTTGACCGCCGAAGGGACCGACAGGGGGTACGACGTGGGTTACACGACAACGACAGCGATGCCACCGCCGCCTGACCTGCCGCTGACGCTCACTGGCCCGGACGAGTGGCGGGCCGACCTTCACGCACACGAACTGCCAGTTGCCTTCGCTCGCGAGGAGGTAGCCGATCCGGCGCGAGTCGACCGGAAAGTTCGTGGGTTCGAGGCGGACATGGTGTCACAGCTATCCGAGGTCGGACTGTTCGACTGGCTGCTCGTCAAGGCTGACGGCGCCCGCAAGCGGGAGTTCAAAGCGCCCGGTGATGGGGAACCGGTCGTCCCGGGGACAGCGAGCCACGTCGTTCCGGTCGCCTCGGTCGCCGCCGTCGGTGAAGTGCTGACGACGGACGTGGTCCACCGGCCGGAGCGGGTAGCGGACATCTCAGACCTCGATGTGGGCGACACCATTACGGCGGAGGCTGTCGGGACAGTGCTCACACATCCTGAGGGTGGGCTCCGAAACGCGCCAGCCGAGGCGTCTGTGATACCGCTAGTCAACAAAGCGGATACCGAATCACAGCGGTGTACCGCCAGAGACGTGCTCAGCCACGCACTGTCGCAGACAGAGCGGTGTTCTCGGGGCGTGATTACGTCTTTCACGTCGGAGATCTGTGAGGTCGTCGCTGCGACGGATGTGCAGGAGGCCCAGCGGTGACGAACGTCGGTGAACTACTCAGTATCGTCGTGAAACGAGGCCCACGATGAGCGGGCAGCACCGGACCGAAGTCGGCGGCGTCATCCTCGCCGCTGGGCGGAGTTCACGGTACGATCCGGGTAACAAACTACTGGCGACCATCGGCGGAAGGGCAGTCGTCCGACAGGTAGCCGAAACCGCTTGCGAGTCATCGCTGTCGGACCTTGTCGCCGTCCTCGGGTACGAGGGCGTGGCCGTCGCTGAGGCACTGGAGGGGCTCTCAGTTTCGCTTCGTCATAACGACGATTACGCGACCGGCCAGAGTGCGTCGGTTCGACATGGAGTCGACTATGCACAGGAATCCGGCTGGGACGCCGCCCTGTTCCTGCTGGGCGATATGCCCTTCGTCCGGCCCGAAACTATCGAGGTGCTTATCGAAGCGTACCGTACAGGGACGGCAACCGTCGTCGTCCCCGAACACGAGGGGACGCGGGGCAACCCCGTGCTATTCGACGGCTGCCACTTCGATTCGCTCGCCTCAGTCTCCGGCGACCGCGGCGGTCGGGATATCATCGAGACCACCGAGCGGACAGCGTTCATCGAGGTCGAGGACCCCGGCGTCCACTGGGATATCGATACCGATGCTGACCTCGCCGAGTTCGCGGACCGCCGCGACAGCCTGTAAATTTAAGACACTGATGGTGGAACACTCGACTGATGAAACGGACCATCAGCACGGCCGATGCACCCGATGCGGTCGGCGCGTACAGCCAGGCGACGACAAACGGCTCGCTCGTGTTCACCGCGGGCCAGATTCCGATGACGCCAGACGGCGACCTGCTGGACGACGAACCGATAGCGACGCAGGCGGAACAGGCGCTATCGAACGTCGAAGCGGTGCTAGCTTCGGAGGGACTGGAGATGAGCGACGTGTTGAAAGTGACCGTCTATCTGGACGACATCGACGATTTCGAGTCGATGAACGACACGTACGCCGGCTTTTTCGACGACGAGCCGCCGGCCCGGAGTGCGGTCGAGGTCGCAAGCCTGCCAAAGGGCGTGGGAGTCGAAATCGAAGCAATCGCGACGAGCGAGTAAGGGCACCGCCAAGGGCCACTCAGGGCTTCTGTTCCTGTGCGGACTTGCGTTCGTCTTCGAGGTCCATCTCAAGCCCCATAGTCGAGGCCTCTTCACGCACGGCGTCGGCGTCGATGGTGGTTACCTCGCCGTGTTCCATGAGCACGTTCCCGTCGACCATCGTGAAGCGGACGTCGTCGCCGTGGGCCGCAAACACCAGATGGGAGAGCACGTCGTGCAGCGGCGTCGCCCGCGTAAGGTCCGTATCCAGACCGACGATGTCGGCGCGCCACCCCTCCCGAATCGCGCCGAGTTCGTCGAAGCCGGCGGCTTTCGCGCCGTTGCGCGTCGCCATCTCGAAGATTTCGGCCGCCGGCGTCACCGTCGGGTCTAGCTGGTCGACCTTCTGGAGGAGGCTCGCCTGTCGCATCTCGGTGAACGCGTCGAGCGTGTTGTTACAGGGCGGTCCGTCGTTGCCGATGGCGACGTTGATACCGCGGTCACGGTAGTCCCAGATCGGCGCGATGCCGCTGGCGAGTTTCATGTTCGAGGACGGGCAGTGGGTGACGTGCGTCCCCGTTTCTGCGAGGACTTCGCGCTCGCTCTCTTCGGTCCAGACGCAGTGCGCAAGGACGACGTCCTCGCCGGTGAGACCCACCTCGTCGAGCCAGTGGATGTTGCGCATCCCGGTATCCTCTTTGACCGTCTCGATTTCGCTCTGGTTCTCACTGGCGTGGGTGTGGATGCGGACGCCATCGTATTTGTCCACGAGTTCGCGCACTCCCCGGAGACAGGCCTCGCTACAGGAGACGGCGAATCGCGGGGTGACAGCGTACCGAATCCGGTCGTTGTAGGCACCGTGATACTGCTGAATGAGCCGCTCGGACTCCTCCAGTGCAGCCTGCGTATCCTCCAGCAGCCCATCCGGCGAGCGCTGGTCCATCAGCACCTTGCCGAGCACGCCACGGATACCGATCTCGCCCGCCGCTTCGAAGGCGCGGTCCGCGTGGGCGACCGAGAGGTGGTCGATACAGGTCGTAGTCCCGCTTTCGATCATCTCCAGATAGCCCAGTTTCGCCGCGACTTCCATCTCCTCGGCGGTCAAGGAGGCCTCCATCGGCAGAATGTAGTCGAATAGCCAGTCGAGCAGTTCCGTGTCGTCGGCGATGCCACGGCCAAGGCTCTGTACGGAGTGGATGTGGCCGCCGACGAGTCCCGGCAACAGCACGTCGTAGGACTGGTGTTCGTGGTCGGCGTACTGCGATTCGAGTTCGGCACGTGAACCCACAGCCTCGATACGGTCCCCGGAGACGACGACCGCCCCGTCTTGCAGGACGGTCTCAGAGTCCGCAACGACAGTCCCAGTGAGTAGCATACGTCCTGCAAGACGGTCTCTACATAAAGAAGGTCCTCATATCGAGACGACCGCCGAGTGCAGACAACCCGGCCACAGACGTGTGGCACTCCGTGTGTCGCGTATGCTTCGCAGTGGCCTCATCTTTCCGAGCCGTTCCGTGTCCGTTTTTGATGGGTGATGTATCTGGTGAGTCTGGTTTGGGTACGAAACGAATCCACGCTGGCGAGTCGCTGAACGAGACGAGTGTTTGTCTCGTACTGCTCAGTAAACAGTTCGGGGTACTCCGACAGTAGCCTGTCGCCGATGTCGATTATCTCCTGAGGGTCGGCCTGCATGGGTGTGAGAATCGCGGAGTGTGGCTGTTAACTGCTTTGCTCACAGAAATACCACGTTTGGCTCGTACTGTTGGCTGTCCCTCTTGCGAGAGATTTGTGACTCCCCAGGGGTGGCGAAATACGCCACAGACGAACAGCCGACAGTGTCAGTTATCCATCGATGGCTTTGGTGGCGTGTGTCGTTTGTGGCGCGTACTGGCACACCACTGAACCGTACGCTCAACGACAGATTCGCTGACGCCGACCTTGTCGGCAACCACCGACGCGGAACAGCCTCTATCAATCGCGAAGTGGAGGACGCTGTCGAGGTCTCGCTGGTCGATACCCAGTTCCGCCGCATCAGTTGCCCCAGTGTGCTCCATTGGATGGGGTGACTGGTCGAGGAGGTCCGATGGAACCGCAAGTGCATCAGCCAGGGCCTCGATCTCAGTTCTATAGAGGTCGCCAAACAGCGACAGGTCCACGCCGTTCTCGCCGTGTTTCGCAACGGAGCCCAGCAGTCGGTCAGTCCGGGAGACAGTCCCTACAACGAGTTCGTTCCTGGTGTTTGCGACGTAGTACTTACACGCCATCCGGAAGCGTTCGCCGGCGTTTTGCATCGCCACGAGGTCGTCGGTCGGCCCACCGGTCTCACCGACGACTCGCTGGAACGCCGTCAGCACTGGCTGCAGATTGAGCCGGTGACAGTCGATATCAAGCAGCGACGCAACGGTTTCAGCCGTCCGAGCAGGCCCCTCGTCGCTTAGCTGTACCGGCATCACCAGTCCCGTCACGTAGTCGGCCCCAATGCCGTCGACAGCCAGCGCCGCCGCAACTGTCGATTCGATGCTGCCGTCGAGCGGAACGACCAGTCCGTTAGCTTCCGCCTCCGTGATCCTGTTCTCCAAGAACACCGGAAGAATGCCCTGTATCCGTCTGGTCGCTGCCTTCGACGTCGCCAATCCGTGGTCCTCACGCGGGAGTTTGAGCGTGTGAGGGTGCGTCGCTTTACTCACGGACACTCTCCTCCCGCGCTACCCAAGGCACGCTCGGAGATGCGACTACCGAAACGCACGCATCCAACCAGCCTAATCATACTACAACGTAGGTCACTGGTGTGGTATAACTGTTGTCGACAAACGTCATGAGTGTCTTCGGTAGCCTCGATACACCTTATATATTATCTTCAGTTATCCAAAACTATATCCGGGCATTTACCCAATATCACAATATTCTTGTGGCTGTAACCCGGCATACAATTCACTACGCCCGGAATATCGTCCAGTCCTTAAATCTTTGCTGAGAGGGAAACGGCGCTTTCAGAGCGAAAATATACTCCACCGCTCATCTCGGCACGCCAAACCGTGTTCTGAAAGGCAGACCACGTTCACCAGAAATAACCCAAGACGGTTGGCATCATGATCATCACGTCTTGGGTTTGGTCGATTCAACGGCCTGTTCGGCGACGACAAGTTCCCGGTTGACGATCCGGTCAACGATTGCACTGCTGTCTAGCTGGTCCGAGACGACATCGCCGTCTGCAGTGTAGCGTCTGACTGTGTACGCATCCATCGCGTTCCGGTTCTCGGAGACAGCTTCGACGACTTCGATTCGCTCGTCAGTCACGGTGTTGCGATACGTGACGCCGGGGACAAAACTGACAGTCGGGACATCAGTCGGCCAGTCCCAGGCGAACTGCTCGTGGTACTGATCGAACTGCCACACGAGACGGTCGGCGGGAGCCTCCGTGTCGAGGGTGCCGTTAGCCGCCCGCAACGTCCGGTCCCAGTAATCTATGACGCAGGCTTTGAGATCCGCCTGAAGCTGTCCCTCGATCATCTTCTGCTCGATTGGATACTGCAGTTCGATAGCGACGATGGCCTGGCTGTCGAGATGGGTGAGACACCGCTGGCACTCCATCTCAAACACGGAGCAGCCAAGCGGCCGCTCGACCGTGAGGTGGACGAGTTCGTTCCCGCAGTTCGGACACCACAGGAACAACACGTCGTCGTGGTTACCAGTCAGTTCCGCCAGCACAGTCAGATCGTCGAACGGCTTGTCGATGTCAGCGTCCTGTGACTGGACGGACTCGCCAGTCACGGTATCAGAGGCGTCGTCCGCGTACTTCGCAATTTTACGGTCTTTTAGTAGTGTTTTGACGACTGAATCATACGATGAGTGTGACTCGGCATCCCGTATTTTCCTCAATTTATCTTTCGTCCAATCCTTGACCCGGATATTTGCCATCTGATTTGAAAAAGCCGGCTTTGCTAATATTATTTCTGTATTATTGTCCTAAAAGTGAACTTATACCTATCCGATTGTTCCATTATCAGACACCAGAGACCTGCAGCTAAGGGTATCGGCGTCAGTGACGGGGACACTCAAGTTCAGTCGCTATCAGTCAGCCGAGGCCTCTTTCTCGTTCACAACGGTCCACTGGGTCGGGTCGATCTCGCGTCCGTCAAACGCGGTGTACTCCGGGTACGCAGTAAATACCAGATACTCCGTGCCCTGCTGCAGGTACTCGATCAGGGTGTGGAGATTGTCGTCGTCGAGGCCGCCTAGGCCGTCGACGAGCAAGAGCGGGACAGCGTCGTCGACATCGAACGACTGCCGACCGGCCAGCGCTGCCACAAAGCCGATGAGTTCGAGTTCACCCTCGCTGAGGGCATCTAAGCTCGCTTCCTGGCCGTCGCGGGCGACCACAATATCGAAGTCAGCGGTGAGTCGAGCCGTTTCGAACCCCGTCCCGAATCGGGAGAGGATATCCTGCATCGCGGTGTCGAACGCTTCCCGTGCCTCACGCTTGATTCGGTCTTTCCGGTTTCGAAGTTCAGCGAGGTCGTCACGGACGGATTCGAGGTCGGTTTCGAGCGTGTCGACGCGGGCCGCTCTCGTTTCGAGGTGAGCCAGTTCGTCGGCGGTGTCTTCGAGTTCGGCCTCGCGGTACTTGATCTCACTTTCGACGTCCGAAAGCTCCGCCACGGCCGCATCAACGTGGTCGGAAAGCTGCTCCACGTCCGCCTGGGCCTGTTCGAGCCTGTTTCTGGCTGCGTCGAGGCTCTGTTTCCGGTCGGCCAGCGTCGCCTCTAGCTCAGCGATGTCTTCCTCTAGATCGGCCTTTCGACGGCGGGCCTGGCTGATCTCCTCGCGCTGTGTTTCCAGTTCCTCGACAGTATCTCGGTAGGTCTCCTTCTGGGCCCGAAGCGCCGTGAGTTCGTTCCCGAGCGCGTCCAGTTGGTCAGCCAAGTCCGCCCGTGTCGTCTCACTGCCGCACGTCCAACAGGCGACGGTGTCACCGTCGATATCGCGCTCCACCTCGGTAAGCAGGTCAAGCCGATCCTCGCTGAGTACCATCTCGGTGGCCGAGTACACGGACTGGAGTACCTCGGCGTCTCGCTCCACTTGCGAGAGGCTCTCGCGGGCCTCCGAGAGTTTGTCCGCAACATCATTGTACTCCGGTATTTCGAGAGCGTCGAGAGCGTCCTGGCGCTCCGAGAGACGCTGTTCCGTCCGCTCGATACTTTGCTCGAGTCGTTCGACGCGGTTTTTCGCCTGGTTCTGTTCAGTCCGAGCCTGGCTGAGTTTGCGGCGGACCGACTCCGAACTGTCGTCGCTTCCTGCCTCACTGTCGATCGTCTCGCGTTTGGCCCGCAGGTCTTCGATCTCGTTTTCCAGTCGTGTCACTTTCTCCTGAACGCTGGGAATCCGCTTTTTCGCCTCGCGCGCCTGCGTGAGTTCCGTTTCGATCTGTTCGCGCTCCCGCTGTAACGTCTCGATCTGCGAGTCGATGTTCTGGAAGTCGAGCGGCCGTAACAGTACGTCCTCGAGATTTTCTCCTGTCCGGACAGCGCGACGGACTTCGTTACGCTCGTCCAAACACGCGAACAGTTCAGCGCGGATCACGTCGTACTCGTCGCTGAGGTACGGCTCGCCGTGCCGGACTACGGTACCGTTCTCTCGGGTAAGCGTCACGTCGTAGACACCGGTTGGCGTTTCGAGATGCACCGCACCGCTGTCTGCTCCTTCAGTCAGTTCAGTGGAGGTGCCAAGGGCCGTCTTGATGGATTCGATGAAGCTCGATTTCCCCTGCCAGTTCGAGCCACGGACGACGTTCAATCCCGGCTCTACCGTCGCCGACCCGTCAAGGATACCCGCGATTCGTTCGATTTCGATGTTCCAGGTCATGAATTGTGTGTTGACAAGTTCGCGCTCCGGTGTTGCTTGCAGACGTACCCACGTTCGAGTGCAACGTCGAACGGAACACGGGTCGGACAGTCCGGGCATCCCAGTTGTATCTGGGCCTCTATCTCCGCGGTGTCACCGCCGTCGATATCGCCCTTCTTCGCGAGCGAGGACAGTGCCGTTTCGGCCTTCCGTTCGACGACCGTTTTGGCCGTTGCCACGCTCTCCTGCTCCCAGTTAGTTGTCGCCTTCCTGGGCTCTTTTTCACCGTCTAAACAGTCGTTGAGGTGCGTTCGCATCGTTCCCCACGACACCATATCGTCGTGAAGCGACGCTCCCGGGATACCCGTAGCTTGCAGTCGCTCGATGAGTTCATCCCGTCGCAAGTCGTCGTCGCCACGCAACGTGTCGTAATCGCTGTCTACACGCGTGTCAAGGGTTTCACGCCCGTGTTCAGTATAGACTTGTTTAAGCAGCCGTTTGTTGAACCACGCTGTCAGCGACCGATACCCCATTTCGGTTCGGTCATCAGCGCCCGTCCAGCGTGCGAGCAGGCCATCATCAAGGGTGTCGTAGACTGGGTCTGTTGATGCCAACCCGTACTTGTCGATAACCGCGTCTACTTTGCAACCGGAGTCAACAGCCATTGTCCGGTTTTTTCGGCCTGCTCAGTAATAGTTTTTGACGGCCGGTGTACGCACAGTGTAGGTGTGGCCTGTACAATATACACCCTAAGCGTGTTCTTTAGAAATGGACAACAGGGTTGAACAGAGAGTGTATTTGTAAAACGAATATACTGTCATATTTACGATACTTAAGATGTTTGTATTGCCATCTGATATATCAAATACACTATTCTACGATGATCACACGCAGAACTAAAGTCGAGTTTCTAGGCAAATCTTCGATAATGGGCGTTTCAAAACGTATCACATCTGTAGAATAGTGTAACTAAAAAGTGTATTTCAAAACACACAAATTTCCAATATATGTAACATTCCTGTAAAATAGGAGATGTATTATCGCAGAGGGCGCAGCATCCGCATACATTCTAAAATATGAGCTATCTACTAATTTGGAGAGCAGACCGAATTCCTCGCGAGAAGCGTTACTGCTAACAGACGTAGAACCATACAGCGTTGGGACCAAGTCAAACGTTTATACGGACTGTCGCGTAAGTAGTGTAGTATGCGGAAGTTGGCCGGTGAGACTGGACCGGCACCAACGGATAGTGGAACGGCAGCCTCGAAAATCAAGGTGCTGTTAGTCGATGACTACGGAGAGTTCCGGCGGACGACAGCGGAACTGCTGGAACACGAGAACGACCGTATCGAGGTCATCGAGGCCGCAAGCGTCGAGGATGCGCTCAGCTACTTCGATTCCGAGTCGATCGACTGTATCGTCAGTGACTACGAGATGCCCGAAGCAGACGGGATTGAATTCGTAGAAACGGTGCGACAGTCTAACGGAGACCTCCCATTTATCCTGTTGACAGGCCAAGGAAGCGAAAAACTCGCCAGCGAAGCGGTTTCAGCCGGCGTCACCGATTACTTCGTCAAGGGCGGCGGGCCAGAGCAGTACGCGGTGCTCACAAACAGGATAGAGAACGCGGTGGAATCACACCGATTCCGCCGAGAAACAGCGCGACTATCGCGGATTAATTCACTATTCAGGGAAATAAATCGCCAAGTGCTGAGGGCGTCAACAGCCGAGGAAATCAAAGAGGCTGTCTGTGAAATCCTGACCAGTTCGGATGCCTACCAGTTCGCCTGGATCGGCGAAAAAAACGAGGCAGGCGATATCGTCCCCACCGCGGGCGGTGGCGACGCACTCGAATACGTCGAAGCGATGCTCTCCCGCTACGGCCGCTCAGTTTTCGATGACGGGCCGTTCGGTCACGCGATCGAAACCGGTGAACATCAAGTAGCGTCAGATATCCGGACTGGATCGTCTGTCCAGCCCTGGCACGAACTCGCATCGGAGTACGGGTTCCGGTCGATGATCGTTCTCCCGATCCAGTACACGGGATCAGTACAGAGTGTGATTTCGATATACGCGGACACGCCTTTCGCGTTCGACGAGGCGGAGCAGGCAGTGCTGACAGAGCTTGCGGAGATTGTCGCCGATGGCCTCCATTCAACCGCAACGCGTGCCGAACTCGAAATGCGGGAAGAAGTCCTGCGAACAATTACCGAAGTGTTCACATCGCGGGACGGGGCGCTCCGGGAACAGATAGCGGATCTCATGCAAGTCGGTCGCAGCGTGCTTGGAACCGAGTACGCGACACTCTCTCGCGTCAACGGGATGGAATACGATTTCGAAGTGCTCCAGACACCCGACGAAACGATTTTTTCAGGCGGAACGGTTCCGTTGTCGGAAACCCCCTGTGCGAAAGCTATCGCGAACGAGGAGACGGTCGTGATGACAGACGTCGATGCCGAATGCGGCGACGCTGACCGAGATCAGATATGGGATGACGAAGTCAATCGGTATCTCGGAACGCCACTCACTGTGGGTGGGAGCATATACGGGACGCTCTGTTTCTATGGGTCCGGAACGGGCGGATCAGAGTTCTCGGACTGGGACGTGACACTCGTAGACCTTCTGAGCAAGTGGATCGGAAACGAACTACAGACGCAGCGGGCTGAGATGGGTTTTACACAGTTGTACGAAACGGCGACAGATCTCTTGGGTGTGACTTCAGAGGAGGAAGCCGCTCAAATTGTCGTCTCGCGGACCCGTGATATCATCGGTCTCCCTGAGGTCGTGCTGTACGCGTTCGACAGCGATACGAACACCTTTCGCCCGCTTTCGACCACGGAGACCGAGGAGCAACAAGCTATCCCAGCAGACGGTGATAGCTTCGTGAGTTCGGCCTTTTTCACCGAGGAAACTATCGTTTGCGACGGAAACTCGACCTCGAAAGCGGGCGAGGACACGATGACTGGCGGAAAGGCCGTGTTTGTCCCGCTGGGCGACCACGGAGTGCTTCGAGCGGGCGACACGATCGGCGGCGAGTTCGATACCCAGACCCGTCGAATTACCGAACTCCTGGGGGCGACGATTCGAACGGCGTTCGATAGGCTGACATACGAGACAGAACTCGAAGACAGGCAGCGCGACCTGGAGCAACAGACGGTTCAGCTCGAGCAGATGAATCGGTTGACAGAGCTGAGTCAGAAAATTCACGAGCGAGTGCTCAGGGCAGACAGTCGCTCAGAAATAGAGCAAGCGGTGTGTGACCAGTTGGTCGCGTCCGACATCTGTTCGTTTGCGTGGATCGGGGAATACGAATCCGATACCGACCGAGTCACGCCACGGACGTGGGCAGGGACCGACCGTGGCTTTCTGGAGGAATCGCGCACGCCCTCTAATGAGACACCGCCTCCACCAGCAGTCCAGACAGCCCGGACTAACGAACAGACGCTGAACAACAACATCGCGGACGGACTCAGGGGAAAAGGGTGGCAACGGCGGCTACTGGAACGTGGGTTCCAGTCAGTCGTCAGCATTCCGCTCAGCTATCAGCAACTCTCTTACGGCATCCTGACTGTGTACGCGAAAACGCCGGACGTTTTCGATCTGCCGACACAGTCAGTACTCGAGGAGGTGAGTGAAACGGTCGGATACGCCATCAACAGTATTGAGACGAAGCAGGGGCTCGTCGCGGATCGGGCTGTCGAACTCCAGCTAGAAGCAACGGAATCCGACGATATCATTCATCGGATTGCGGACGTCGTCGATACAGAAATCACATTCGAGGGTATCGTCCCACAGGGAGATACCAGCTGTATCGTGTTTTTCAGCACTGACGCTCCACCAGATGACCTACAAGCGTGTTTGGACACTCTTCCACGGATTGAGCGATTAGAGTGTTTAACTGACACAGAAGACACGAGTTTGTTCGAAGCAACAGTGTCGGGTACACAGCTCGCACTGACAGTCGCCGAACAAGGAGGAGCCCCGCAATTAATCCAATCTGACGGGAAGACTCTGGAGATTCAGCTTGAGGTCCCACAGACGGTCGACATTCGCCAGCTCGTAGCTGAATTACGGCGTTCATGTCCGGACATCGAACTCGTGGGCCGCCACAAGCGGGAACGTGGTGTTCAAACTCGTGAGTCGTTCCACTCAGAATTGACAGCACAGCTGACCCCCCGCCAATTCGAAGTCCTGCTCGCAGCCTTTTATAGCGGATTCTATCAATCACCCCGTGACAAGACCGGTCAAGAGATAGCCGATACACTCGATATATCACAGCCGACGTTCAGCCACCACCTTCGGGTAGCTATCCGGAAGCTTCTAGAACAGTTGTTTAGCGAAGGGGGAACGACCCAGCATCTAGATAGATAGCACCTGTTGTCTGAGTTTGCTAGTCTGATAGAGTATATGCTGATACGGGAGTGTGTTCATACAAAGAACAATGAGTCTGGAGTGGAACGAGACAGAAACTGTCTTTTGGACAAACCAGTACGAATCACCGAGTGAAGCGATTGTGACCGCTATAGCAGCTAAAGAATCCGTAACGGAAACCAGTCTCCCACCGTTGTACAACCGAATCGACCCGGACGCCCTTGATACTATTGTCTCAGGGCAGACCAACGACGACATTCAGATTAGTTTCACATACAGTGGGTACACCGTTCGGATTCGAGACAGCGAGACCATCGAGATCACGCCGACGTAACCGGCTAGAACTTTCCTCCTGGTTCTTAACTGAGCGGATAACGAGGAACCTCCGGTAAGAGAGTATGCCGTGGAGAAGATCCGGGAGAGTTCATGATATGTTATTAATAGGATGCTATGTAGTTTCTGTCTATCCTCACTGGAATTCGATAGCGTAGTACTAATATATGTATCTAAACTAATACGAAAAGGTTCGGAGTTTCGCAGTAATGAAACAGAGACTTGTACCGAGCCGAACAATAACACACTGTACTGCGTTTTCACATGCAGACTTATTTTTATTTATTGCAGGTCATTGTGATTGAGTCATGTAGTACGCCAAATGATTCCGGATGTCACAAACTGAGGGATTATATACAGACTGTGGTCAGTCGGTGAAGAACGGGAGTACGGTGTGCGATACAAGTAGCTATTTCTTACTCAGGAATTAGAAGGTAACGGGGGTGTAACAAAACGGTACCCCGGGTTTCGTGTATATATGTGGCTCTCGCGGCCTGAACACAAACCAATGCAGCAATCGAGGTCATGAGTGAACCGATGGTAGAGGAAGAACCAGAGCTCTCACGCGACCAAATGTTCGATATCCTCAGCAGTTCGAGGCGTCGATATACCCTTTACTATCTACGCCAGCAAAAGGAGCCAGTCCAGCTAACCGACTTAGCTGAGGAGTTGGCTGCGTGGGAGAACGACACAACCGTCGAAGAACTCTCCTCGCAGGCGCGAAAGCGGGTGTACGTCTCGCTGTATCAGACCCATGCTCCGAAGCTTCAAGAGGCAGGGCTAATAACGTACGACGCCGATACGGGCGAGATTGCTCTTCGAGAGGATGCTCCGGAGGTTGAACCATTCATCAGCAATAGTGATAATGATTCTAAATGGTATCAGTACTATGGGGCCGTAGCCCTGTTGAACGCCATTTTACTCCTCGCAGCAATTGTCGGTGTGTCGCCGCTCAGTGCAATCAGTCCATTAGTTATCGGACTAGTCGTCATTAGTTCATTTCTCGTGCTTTCTATTGTTCACGCAGTCTCCAGGCGGCGAGGGGAAAACAACAAGACCTTCGAGATCGGCGAGCCGTGAGCTGAACTATGCGCTGACCGAAAATACCCCCCAAGGGTATGTTATTCTTCGTCGTCGGCCGCACCGTCCGGCAGTAACTGATCGGGCGACCGTTTGTACATCGGAGTGCTCGCGAATTCCGAAATCCGTTCCATTTCGCTGTCGGAGATATGTTCCGGCATACACCGCTACGTGTAACTGTTACAGTTTAGTAATTGAGTTCATATTTGAGGTAGTCGGCTACTTCTATAGTAACAATTGAAACGATGTACACACTGATCGCACTGCCGTCGTGCGAGCAGGTGTGCATTGATCCAATCGCTACTATAGACGCTTGCCAGTTGTCGATGTCCGGGGTATACTAGTGTTGAGCTTTAGGAATTTTGTTGTAAAACCCCTCCGGGTATTGCAACTATCAGAAGTACTCACCCAGATATCGGCTATAGGAGTGTTTATCGGGGATTCTGAATGCAATCATAACATCCGTTACTCGGTCACAAATTCTGGTATGCAGTTTCGCTGTGTCTGCTGGGCATCAATGACTTCTGATGACCTAAGTTTAAGTTAAGGACGTCTGGAGTGTATCCACAATTAGTTCGGAGAATCGGCGAAGCCTTAGCAAAGGATTAGAATCCACGTCATAGCTAAAAAGTCAAGACCGGAGTGAGCCGGAAAGGACGGTGTGACCGAAGCCGTTCCGGCTCACTATCAAAGTGGAGAGAGCGATCCGAGTCGACAGCGACTAACAGGGCACGAGCGTCCCTGAGGGGGGTGGTAAGGATTGGGCCGGTGTTGTGGGTGTCGGGTAACTGCCCTCTCCACCAGTATCTTATGTGCAGGGGTGTATTGTTATAGTCGTGTTATTCCGCCATAGCGGAGCTTACCACTCGAAAGGTATGTGGAGCAGTTGTAGCTGAGCCTTTTACTCAAGTGTTGAATGCGGTTGAAGTACGTGGTGGCGCCATTTGAGAGGCATTTTCGGTTTAGAGCTTCAAGCGTAACGATCACGGGTAAAAGAGAGTACGCTCATCCGTAGCACATTGTTGATTTCACAGAGTTGCTCGAACAGCGTATTTGAGAGCATCTCGGCCGGGTTTCCGAAACAGCTCTCGGCGTAGCTGAAATGCTCTAAGATACTGTGT